>JAEYMI010000040.1 GCA_023461275.1 Actinomycetes bacterium
GGGGTGCAGCACCTCGACATCGGTGATGGTTCGGCCGACGACATGCTTCTCGAGACCGGAACGGACTGTTTCGACTTCGGGAAGCTCAGGCATCGCTCGAGGGGCCACGCTCTGCGAGCGCCTGCCACGCCAATGAGGCGGCCTTCTGTTCGGCTTCCTTCTTGGTGCGCCCCACGCCCTCACCGAGTTCTTCGCCTGCGATCACCGCGCGCGCGGTGAACTCCTTGCTGTGATCCGGTCCCGTAGAACTGATCTGGTACTGCGGCGGCCCGTAACCGCGCTCGGCAGCCAACTCCTGCAGCGAGGTCTTCCAATCGAGGCCGGCACCGAGTTGACCCGCGCGATCGAGGATCTCGTCGAAGAGATTGAGGATGATTTGTTGCGACGTCTCCAGGCCATGGTCGAGATACATTGCGCCGAACAATGATTCGAGCCCGTCGGCGAGGATCGAATCCTTGTCCCGTCCACCCGTCATCTCTTCGCCACGCCCGAGGTAGAGGTGTCGCCCGAGGCCGCCCTCCCCCAGTCCGCGCGCGACGTCGGCCAGGGCGTGCATGTTGACGACGCTGGCCCGGATCTTCGCGAGCTCGCCCTCGGGTCGATCCGGGTAACGCAGGTAGAGCCGCTCGGTGATGACGACGCCGAGCACCGAATCGCCGAGGAACTCCAACCGTTCGTTGGTCGGCAGGCCACCGTTCTCGTAGGCGTAGGAGCGGTGGGTCAGGGCCAGCGTGAGCAGCTCGTCGGAGATCGGCGTACCGAGCGCGGCCAACAACGAGCCGACGCCTTCCGACGACGCCCCTATCTCATGCGCGTGACCCTCCGTGGCAGACGACGCGTCGTCGAGACCACTCACGCCGAGCCCCGCTCACCGGCGTCCCCGGCAGTCGAGTCCGCGTCACCGACATCCTCGGGACTCGTCGGAGCCGAATCCGACGCCCCATCCTGCGGCAGGGATCCGAACTTGTCGGCCAGCCCCGCCCACCGCGGATCGATGATCTCGTGGGAGTGCCCCGGTTCCGCAACCGCCAACCGCACTCCACATTCACTACAGAGTCCCGCGCAGTCGTCGCTACACAGCGGAGACATCGGCAACTCCAGTGCGACGGCGTCGATGACGGCCTGCTCGAGGTCGATCCGATCGTCGACGATGCGGTGGATGTCCTCGGAGTCGGTGGTCTGCTCCGTCTCGCTGTCGGGGTAGGCGTAGAGCTCCGTGAGGAACACCGTGACCGTGCCGTCGACAGGTTCCAGACAGCGCGCACACTGCCCCTCGGTCTCACCCGAGACGGTGCCCGTCACCAAGACCCCCTCGGACACCGATTCCAACCGGAGGTCGAGGGCGACGTCGGAACCCGCGGGAATCGCGATCATCTCGACGCCGATGCGCTCGGGCGTGACGACCGTGCGATGTACCTCTTCCATCGTTCCCGGACGCCTGCCCATCGAGCGGATGTCGAGCACGAACGGATCCTGCTGTGACGGTGCGCTTTGATTCACTGCATTCTCGGCCACATCTGCACCATACGCTGGGGTGGCGCTTTCATCGAACCACCCGACACGGCCGTCAGACGGCCAGCGGCGAGCTGTGGTCGTGTACGTCCGCAGAAGCCGATCGGGCCTGCTCAGAGCTGTTCCGACGCGCCGACGCATCGTCGACGCTGCGCGGGTACTCGACGTAGTCGTGCATGCCTGCGCCGGTGCGCAGCTGGTGACGACCACGGTTCACCGAACGCAGTGTCCCGGTGAGGATCTCCTCGAACTCGGCGAGCTTCTCGTCGACATAGATGTCGCAGTCACCGCGCAGACGGTCGGCCTCGGCGTGTGCGGCGTCGATGATCCGCTCGGCCTCCGACTTCGCTGCAGCGACGACCTCGGTCTCCGACACAAGCCGCTGCTGCTCGGCGATACCGTCCGCCACGGACTTGTCGTAGGTGTTGTTCGCCGAATCGATGGTCCGCTGAGCCTCGGCGCGGGCACGACCGGTGACCGCGTCGAACTCGCGTGCGGCACTCGACGAGAGTCGATGGGCCTCGGCGGTCGCCTCGTCGACGAGGTTCTTGCCGTGCGCGCTTGCCTCGTCGACCATCCGATCCGCCTGCGCTTTGGCATCGGCCAGGAGGCGGTCGGCCTCGGCACGGGCATGCGCGAGCATCGCGTCGGATTCCGACTCGGCGGTGGTGACCACCTTGTCGGCGTGGTCGGCAGCGTCACCGAGCATGTTCTCGCGCTGGTCGAGCACGTCCTGCGCGTCGTCGAGTTCGCCTGGGATCGAGTCCTTGATGTCGTCGAGGAGTTCGAGGACATCGCCGCGCGGCACGACGCAGCCCGCGGTCATGGGAACGCTTCGTGCCTCCTCGACGATGGCTACGAGTTCGTCGAGAGCTTCAAATACCCGGTACACAGCTACCCCAATCCGGCTCATGCCATTGCTTGTGTCAGTGAGACCTGTGTCCTGTGACGCAGCCCCGCCTGAAACTGATGTGACTATTGTGCCGAATGGGGTCGCTGTGATTGAGGAGCTGAATGATATGGGCGTGTCGCCAGTGGCATTTGTGGCACCAGAGATCAGGCGGTGCGCTCCCCCGCCAGCACAGCCTCGAGGCGTTGGTGAATGTGCGGTGCCAGGTACGGCGACGCATCGCCGCCGAGCTTCGCCACCTCTTTGACCAGCGAACTCGAGACATGCGCGAACCGCGGATCGGTGAGCATGAAGACGGTCTCGACGTCGGCGAGCTCCCGGTTCATCTGTGCCATCGGCAGTTCGTAGTCGAAGTCGACGCCCGAGCGGAGCCCCTTCACGAGGACCCGGATGTGTTGTTCGTTCAAATAGTCGACGAGCAGACCGGTCCAGCGGTCGACCCGCACGTTGGGGAGGTCGGTACAGTCCTGCTCGATGAGCGCGATGCGTTCGTCGATGCTGAACAGTCCGTGCTTGTTGGGATTGACCACCACGAGGACCACGATCTCGTCGAAGGCAAGTGCTGCACGTTCGACGATGTACCGATGCCCCTTGGTGAACGGATCGAAGGAGCCTGGAATCACTGCGCTGCTCATGGCGTAAACCTACCGACCTGCACCCGGGTCTCCCCGTAGACCTTCTCGACGATCACCTCGAACTTCTCCGGCCACGTCGGCGACGGCGACCGCACATCACGCTCGACGACGACGAGAGCGTCATCGGCCAGCCACCCGGACGCCAGTCGTCGTAGGTCGACCTCGACCTCGGCGGTCTCGAGCGCGTAGGGCGGATCGGAGAAGACGAGATCGAACTGTTCCGGCTGCGCGCCGTCGAGGTACGACGCCACACCTGCGGTCACCACCTGCGACCGGGCCGAGAGACCCAGCGACTGCGCATTCGCAGCGATGATCGACGTGGCTCGTTTACGGCTGTCCACCATCGTCGCCCGTTCCGCGCCCCGCGACATCGACTCGATGGCGAGCGCCCCCGAACCCGCGTACAGATCGAGGACGCGAGCGTCGTCGAAATCGATCCGCGCGTCGAGCACGTTGAACACCGCCTCACGTACCCTGTCGGAAGTGGGCCGAGTCCCGTCGTCCGGGACCTTCAGTCGACGCCCGCCGAACTCACCGGCGATGATTCTCGTCATTGGTCGTATTCTGCTCGATGATCCCCCGGCCTGGCACCCGACTCCTCGGCACGGCAGGATCGCGAACAACACCGTTGTGACCCCTATCACATTGGGGGGTTGAACAGCGCCGACGCCCCGCTTTCAATGTCCGATTTCCGCAGCAGCATGACTTCACCGACACACGTTGTTAACCTTTAAAACGTTATGAGCCCTTCCTCAACGAGAACGGCCCCATCAACTGTCCTGACGATCGAATATCGGACGCCGACGGTGTCCGACGGAACCAGACTCTGGGAAATCGCCTCGGATTCACAGGTTCTCGACGTCAACTCGAGTTACGCCTATGTGCTGTGGTGCCACGACTACGCCGACACATCAATTGTCGCCGAAGTCGACGGCCGCGCAGTAGGTTTCGTCACCGGGTACCGACGTCCGTCGGATCCGTCGACGATCATGGTCTGGCAGGTCGCCGTAGACGACGACTTCCGCGGACATGGGATCGCAGCAAAGATGCTGCACCACCTGTTCGATCGTGTTCGACGCAGTTCGGTGGTGGCCATGCACACCACAATCAGTCCCGACAATGTTGCGTCGCAACGCCTGTTCGCGTCAGTGGCACGCGATCGTGGCCTCGACTTCGTCCGGCGAGACCTCTTCGCCGTCGGCGACTTCCCCGACGCACACGAGCCCGAGGATCTCTACATGCTCGAGCCGAAGGTCGGCGAACCCTAACCCGACCGTCGGACGCGCCGTCGTCGCTCCGGCTCTCACCTCGCGGCTCGCCGCTCTGCGCGTTCCCGATGCGGACAACGTCACGCGTCCGACAACGGCGCACCAGGCGCGCTGACGCGCAGATGCGCAGATGCGCGTCCCCACAGTGCTTGTGGACGCTTCGCGTCCGGACAGCGCTGTGGCACACAGATTTCCCACTATGGAGGATGCACGATGCAACTTCTCGAAACCACCATCGACGACTCGGTGTTCACTCAGAACGAGTCCGAGGTCCGCAGCTACTGCCGCAACTGGCCCACCGTGTTCGGCCGTGCGCGTGGCTCGTGGATCACCGATACCGAAGGCCGCGAATACCTCGACTTCTTCGCGGGCGCGGGTGCCCTGAACTACGGGCACAATCACCCGATCCTCAAAGAGGCTCTTCTCGAGTACATCTCGGCGGACGGCATCACCCACGGCCTCGACATGGCGACCGTGGCGAAGGGCCAGTTCCTCGAGACCTTCCAGAACAAGATCCTCTCGCCGCGTGGACTCGACTACAAGGTCCAGTTCCCCGGCCCCACCGGCACCAACGCCGTCGAGTCGGCACTCAAGCTGGCCCGTAAGGTCACCGGCCGCGAGTCGATCGTGAGCTTCACCAACGCGTTCCACGGCATGACGCTCGGATCGCTGTCTGTGACAGGCAATTCCATGAAGCGTGCGGGGGCAGGAATCCCGCTGGTGCATGCCACCCCGATGCCCTTCGACAACTACCTCGACGGCACGGTCGAGGACTTCAGCTGGTTCGAGCGCGTGCTCGAGGATTCCGGCAGCGGCCTCAACACCCCTGCCGCGGTCATCGTCGAGACGGTGCAGGGCGAAGGCGGCGTCAACGTCGCACGCGCCGAGTGGCTGCGCGGACTTGCCGACCTGTGCAAGCGTCGCGACATCCTGCTGATCGTCGACGACGTCCAGATGGGCTGCGGACGCACGGGCGAGTTCTTCTCGTTCGAGGAGGCAGGCATCAAGCCCGACATCGTCACCATGTCGAAGTCGATCAGCGGTTACGGCCTGCCCATGGCCCTGACGCTGATCCGTCGTGATCTCGATGTCTGGGCGCCAGGTGAACACAACGGCACCTTCCGCGGCAACAACCCCGCGTTCATCACCGCGACGAAGGCGATCGAGGAATTCTGGTCCGACGACCAGCTCACCCGCGACGTCCACCGCAAGGGCCGGCAGATCGACGAGGTGTTCTCTGCGCTGTCGGATCGCCACGAAGGTCTGTCGACGCGCGGACGTGGCATGGTCCGCGGACTCGTCTTCGACGAGCCGACGCTCGCCGCCAAGGCGTGCGCACGTGCATTCGGGGCCGGACTGCTCGCAGAAACGTCCGGCCCGTCGGATGAGGTTGTGAAACTTCTTCCGCCGCTGAACATTTCCACCGAAGAACTTGACCGCGGACTCGGCATCCTCGTCGACTCCGTGGAGGAGGTGATCGCATGATCGTCCGTACCACCCAGGAAATCACCGGAACCGACCGCGAGGTCGCCGACCCCAAGGGCAATTGGGTGTCCAAGCGGATCGTGCTCGGCGGCGACGGCGTCGGCTTCTCGTTCCACGAGACCACCATCAAGGCCGGCAGCGTCAACGACTTCCACTACGCCAACCACATCGAGGCCGTGTGGCTCGTCGAGGGCGAGGGCACTCTGCTCAACCGCGACACCGGTGAGACCTATCCCCTGGCGGCAGGCTCGATGTATCTGCTCAACGATCACGATCGTCACACGGTGACGGCCGAGACCGAGATGCGCATGCTGTGCGTCTTCAACCCCCCGGTCGTCGGCACCGAGGTGCACGACGAGAACGGGATCTACCCACTCGTGACCGTCCCCGAGCAGGCGAGCGGCAAACACGCCAACGCCTGACCCTTCTCGGGCGGTTCATCGACAACGACTCTGCCGCGGCCTCGACCTCTCGAGGCCGCGGCAGAGTCGTTTCAGAGGTCTATCCTGGACAGGGTGCGCACGCGGCTACAGATCGGCTGGACGCCGGCCGAACCGACCCAGATCGACGACGATCTCGATTCCCGCCTCGAGCAGCTGTACGGCCTCCTCGACGGTCGACGTGTCGTCGTACTCACCGGGGCAGGTGTCTCCACCGACTCCGGTATCCCCGACTATCGCAGTCCCGGTGCACCCGTCCGTACCCCGATGACTCTCGAGATGTTCCTGTCCTCAGCCGAGTTCCGACGCCACTACTGGGCGCGTAATCATCTCGGCTGGCGACACATGGATGCCGCTCGGCCCAATGCCTCCCATCACGCGCTCACCGACCTGCAGCGCGACGGGCGCCTCACCACCGTGATCACCCAGAACGTCGACATGCTGCACACGAAGGCGGGCACGCGCGGGGTGATCGAACTGCACGGCTGTTACGGCCGCGTCCGGTGTCTCGACTGCGGAGAAACCATCTCACGACGACGCCTCGCCGACGCGCTCGACGCGTTGAATCCCGGCTTCGCCGAACGCGTGGCGAGTCGCGGCGCGATCGAGGTGGCACCCGACGCGGACGCGACACTCGATGACACGAGCGACTTCGTCGTCGCCGACTGCGCGGCGTGCGGGGGAACCCTCAAGCCCGACATCGTCTACTTCGGTGAGAACGCGTCGAAAACGACGGTGCAGCAGGCATTTTCAGCGGTTGACGACGCCGATGCAATGATCGTCGTCGGCTCGTCATTGACGGTGATGTCCGGCCTGAGATTCGCGCGTCACGCACATCGCACGGGAAAACCGCTCGTGGTGATCAACCGCGGCACGACGCGGGCCGACGACATCGCGGACCTCAAGATCGACCACTTCTGCGGCCAGGTGCTCCCCGCCCTCACTCGCGACGCAGCGGCCTGACCGCGCGACGTCGTAGAAGACAGCGTCCGAGCAGGACTCGACCTGTACCGATACGTCCCCACTCCTCGGCGAGCGCACTCCCGTCAGTCTGCGCCAACAGATTCAGACGGCAACCAGATCGTCGGCGTGAATGACGGGTCGGTGCAACTCATTCGGCAGCTCCGACGTCGACCGGCCCACCATGCGGGCGACCTCGTCGGAGTCGTAACTGCTCACCCCGCGCGCACGTAGATTGCCCGCGATGTCGACGAGTTCCACCACGTCGCCGTCGTAGAAGCGACCCCTCACCCCCACCACGCCGGCCGCGAGCAGCGACCGCCGCCTGCGGGCGACAGCCGCGACAGCGCCGTCGTCGAGCACGATCTGCCCCCGCGCGTCGGCTGCGTGCCTGACCCAGAAACGTTTAGCGGACAGACGTTCCGGTCGCGCGGCGAACACGGTGCCGACCGACGCGTCCGAGAGCGCACGGTCGGCATCGGACGCCGCGGCCAGCAGCACGGGAACCCCCGCATCCGCCGACAACCGTGCCGCTGCGAGCTTCGACGCCATGCCGCCGGTCCCCAGGGTTCCGCCGGAACCGGCGATCACACCGTCGAGATCCTCGGGGCCGTTCACCTCGTCGATGAAGCGCGCACGTTGACCGTCGGGACCGACCTTGCGGGGATCACCGTCATACAGGCCGTCGACGTCGGAGAGCAGCATGAGCGCGTCGGCACCTGCGAGATGCGCCACCAAGGCAGCGAGACGGTCGTTGTCACCGAAGCGGATCTCGTTGGTGGCCACGGTGTCGTTCTCGTTGACCACCGGGACGGCGTGCAATGCCACGAGTCGGTTGAGCGTGCGCTGGGCATTCGCGTGGTGCGCGCGGTTCGAGATGTCGTCTGCGGTCAGCAGCACCTGCCCGACGGTGCGCCCGTACCGGTGAAACGACGTCCCCCAGGCATGCGCGAGAGCCAACTGCCCGACGCTCGCGGCAGCCTGCTTGGTGGCGAGATCGGTCGGACGCTTCTTCAGTCCCAGCGGTGCGATTCCCGCACCGATCGCCCCCGACGAGACGACGATGACGTCCGAACCAGCTCGCATCCGCGCTTCGAGGGCATCGGTCAGTCGACCGAGCCGTTCACGATCGAGGCCGCTGTCGAGGTCGGTGATCGCCGATGACCCGATCTTGACGACGACGCTGCGCGCTGCGGCGATGGATTCGCGTACGTCACTCACCGTCGGTCTCATCCTGCAGTCCGCGGCGCAGACGACGTGCCTCCTTGCGCTCCGCCGCGCCCACGCGCTCGGAACGATCGAGCCGGATGTCGGTGCCGCGGCCGGTGATCGGGACGTCGTCGCCCATCGGTGTCGTCGGCTCCCAGTCGAAGCTGACGTCGCCGATCGTGACCGGAGCGCCCGGTTCTGCGCCCAGCCGGACGAGTTCGTCCTCGACACCGAGCCGGTTGAGACGGTCGGCGAGGTAGCCGACGGCTTCGTCGTTGTCGAACTGGGTCTGCGCGATCCAGCGCTCGGGCCTGGTACCCCGCACGATGAAACCGCCGGGCGTCGCGGGGTCGGCGACCACCGTGAATCCACTGTCGTCCACGGCCTTCGGGCGGATGACGGGACGACGGGCCGCAGGCTTGGGATGTGCTCGGCGATACTCCTCGACCATCGTGGCGAGCGCGTCGGTCAGCTCCTTGAGACCCTGGTGTGCAACTGCAGAGATGCGGAACACGGGCCAACCCCGTTCTGCGAGTTCGGGTTCGACGAGATCCGCGAGCTCGTTGGCCTCAGGCACGTCCGTCTTGTTCAGGATCACCACCCGCGGGCGTTCGGCGAGGTCGCCGAGCCCGTGATCGGAGTGAAGTGCGGGCTCGTACGCGGCGAGTTCTGCTTCGAGCGCGTCGATGTCGGACACGGGATCACGGCCGGGTTCCAGCGTCGCCAGGTCGACGACGTGGGCGAGCACCGCACACCGCTCCAGGTGCCGCAGGAACTCGAGTCCGAGACCGCGGCCTGTCGACGCACCGGGAATCAGCCCGGGCACGTCGGCGATGGTGAATACGCCGCCTGAGGTCTGCACCACGCCGAGGTTGGGCTGCAGCGTGGTGAACGGATAGTCGGCGATCTTCGGCTTGGCCGCCGACAGCACCGACACCAACGACGACTTGCCCGCGGATGGGAACCCCACGAGACCGACGTCGGCGACCGACTTCAGTTCCAGGACGAGATCGCGATGCTGCCCCTCCTCGCCGAGAAGTGCGAAGCCGGGAGCCTTGCGCGCCTTCGACGCCAGCGCGGCGTTGCCGAGTCCGCCACGTCCACCCGACGCGGCGTCGAACGTCGTCCCCTCCCCGACCAGATCGGCGAGAATGGTGCCCTTCTCATCGAGCACGACGGTGCCGTCGGGTACGTGGAGAATCAGGTCGTCGCCGGTGGCGCCGTTGCGGTGGTCTCCCATACCCGGCGTCCCGTTGCCGGCCTTCGCGTGCGGACGGAAGTGGAAGTCGAGCAGCGTGTGCACCTGCGGGTCGACGACGAGCCGCACGGAGCCGCCGTTACCTCCGTTGCCGCCGTCCGGGCCGCCGAGGGGCTTGAACTTCTCCCGATGCACCGACGAACAGCCGTGGCCACCATTGCCCGCGGCGACGTGAATCGTCACCCGGTCGACGAACCGCGACATGACGTCCTTTCTCGTTCGATGATCTCCGCACATACCGCGGACGCCTCGTCGAACCTGATCTCTACTTGACGAACCGTGTACTTCTGAAACAAACAACAGGGCGGGCCGGGTGCATATGCCCCTGGCCCGCCCTGTGATGAGAGCTGTGCTCGAAAACCGCTCGGTCAGGCCTGCGCGGTCTCCGGAACGATGTTCACGGTCTTGCGGCCGCGCTTGGTGCCGAACTGCACGGCGCCCGACTCGAGAGCGAACAGGGTGTCGTCGCCGCCGCGGCCGACGTTGACGCCCGGGTGGAACTTGGTGCCGCGCTGGCGGACCAGGATCTCACCGGCGCTGACCTGCTGGCCGCCGAAGCGCTTCACACCTAGGCGCTGGGCGTTGGAATCGCGACCGTTGCGCGAGCTGGACGCGCCCTTCTTGTGTGCCATTTTCTCGTCCTCCTGGCTACCTGGATGTCTGGGTGGGGATCAGGGCCGTGGCCCCGGAAATTACTTGATACCGGTGACCTTGAGGACCGTCAGCTTCTGACGGTGGCCCTGGCGCTTGTGGTAGCCGGTCTTGTTCTTGAACTTGTGGATGCGGATCTTCGGGCCCTTGACGTGCTCGACCACCTCGCCGGTGACCGAGATCTTCGCGAGCTTGTCCGCGTCGGTGGTCAGGGTCGAGCCGTCGACGACCAGCGCCACGGGCAGGCTCACGCTGCTGCCTGGCTCGCTGTCGATCTTCTCGACCTTCACAATGTCGCCCTCAGCGACCTTGTACTGCTTACCGCCGGTCTTGACGATCGCGTACGTTGCCATCGAAGCTGTCCTCTTACTCATCATCGGGCTCGTTGCGCGTCCGTCGCGCACGAGCGTTGTGGGTGTGTGCGTCCCGGTGCGGGCCGCACGGCATCGGGCATTACTGCCCGGGATGCTCACGGATCACACCAGAGGGCCTGTCCGCGGGTCTCGTCAGCGGTGTCCATGGCATAACCGGCACAGCTCGAACCCGCCGCGGAAGGCGACCAATCAAGATTACGGGACGCCTCGCCGCTGGGTCAAACTCGCCATACCACGTCAGCACAGCCGCCGATCAGGTCAGTCCTCGACCGGCGGACCTGCAGGCCGTCCAGCCTTCCGCCGCCGCGGCCTGCGGCGCACCGCGACGGTCGTCGGGGCCGACGACACCGGACCGAAGGTGGTCAGCGGTTCGCTCGCGGGCGCCTCGTCGGTGAGAACCACCGGCTCGGCAGTCCCGGTCGGCGACGCTGCCCGGCGAACCGCGCGGCGTCGACGTTTCGCCGACTGGGCGCTCCCGTCCGCCGACTGTGCGCTCTCGTCCGTCGACTGTGCGCTCCCGTCCGCCGACTGGGCGCTCCCGTCCGCTGACTGTGCGTTCCCGTCCGCCGACTGTGCGCTCTTGTCCGTCGATTGTGCGCTCCCGTCCGCCGACTGGGCGCTCTTGTCCGCCGACCGTGCGGCCGTCGCATCGGTCGGGGACGTCACGGCCTCGTCGACGACCGTCTCGACGTCGATGACCTCGCCGTCTTCGTCGTGGGCGTGTGCTGCCATGGCGCGGAACATCGGGTGTTCTGCCGGGTTGTGCGCGGGCTTCTGCTCGACCGGTTCGGTCTTCTTCTTGTTACGCCGCGACCGCTTGGTCCCGGAGTTCTCCGACTTCGCGCCGTCGTCGGAGGTCACCTCGACCGGGCTCGAATGCACGATGATTCCGCGGCCACCACAGGTCGTACAGGTCGTCGAGAACGCCTCGAGCAGACCGGTACCGAGTCGCTTGCGTGTCATCTGCACCAGGCCGAGGGATGTGACCTCGGAGACCTGGTGGCGGGTGCGGTCACGCGAGAGCGCCTCGGTGAGCCGACGCAGCACCAGGTCACGGTTGGATTCGAGCACCATGTCGATGAAGTCGACGATGATCATGCCGCCGATGTCGCGCAACCGCATCTGGCGCACGATCTCTTCGGCGGCCTCGAGGTTGTTGCGTGTCACCGTTTCCTCGAGGTTGCCCCCCGAGCCGGTGAACTTGCCGGTGTTGACGTCGACGACGGTCATCGCCTCGGTGTGCTCGATGATCAGCGTGCCACCCGACGGCAGCCACACCTTGCGATCGAGCGCCTTGGCCAGTTGCTCGTCGATGCGGTGCACGACGAACGAGTCGGGTGCGTCGGCGCTGCGCTTCTCGAACTGCTCGACGCGCTCCAGGAGATCCGGCGCAACGTCCTTGACGTAGGTCTCCACGAGACTCCACGCCTTGGGACCCTCGACGACGAGCTTCTTGAAATCTTCGTTGAACAGGTCACGCACCACCCGGACCAGCAGATCGGGCTCCTCGTAGAGTGCCCGAGGCGACGCCGATCCCGATCCCTTCTGGGCTTCAGTGACCGCGGCGTCGATCGTCTTCCACTGCGCTTCGAGGCGTTCGACGTCGGCGCCGAGATCCTCGGCGCTCACACCTTCTGATGCGGTGCGGATGATGACACCGGCGTCGGCGGGCACGATCTTGCCGAGGATGTTCTTGAGACGTTTGCGTTCCACGTCGGGCAGCTTGCGGCTGATTCCGGTCGACGAACCGCCGGGCACGTAGACCAGGTAGCGACCGGCCAACGAGACCTGCGTGGTCAGGCGGGCACCCTTGTGTCCGACCGGATCCTTGCTGACCTGGACCAGCACGTTGTCGCCCGGCTTGAGGGCCTGCTCGATCTTGCGCGAGCCACCGTCGAGTCCGGCGGCGTCCCAGTTGACCTCACCGGCGTAGAGCACACCGTTGCGGCCCCGACCGATATCGACGAAGGCAGCTTCCATACCCGGAAGTACGTTCTGCACGCGACCGAGGTAGATGTTGCCGACCATCGACGACGACGTCTCGGTGGTCACGAAGTGCTCCACGAGCACCCCGTCCTCGAGGACGGCGACCTGCGTGTAGTCCTCGACCGGGACGTGACCGCCGTCGTGGGCCTTCTCGGCGTTCTCCACGGCGATCTTGCTGTTGGCACTGCGTTCCCGGACCACCATCACGCGGTCCACGGCCTCGCGGCGGGCCAGAAACTCCGACTCGCTCAGGATCGGCGGCCTGCGCCGACCGGCGTCACGGCCGTCCCGACGACGCTGCCGTTTGGCCTCGAGCCGGGTGGACCCGGAGATTCCCTGCACCTCGTCGCGGGCCCGTTTGGTGCGCGGTTCACGTTCGTGGACGACGGTGTTCGGCGGATCGTCGGGCGAGATGTCATCGGACTCGCCGCCCTTACGGCGACGACGACGCCGACGTCGCTTCGTCGACGATTGGTCGCCCGAATCGTCGGAGTCCGATTCCGAGTCGTCCTCGGAATCGGCGTCGGTGGCGTCGGCGGTGTCCTCACCCGCATCGTCACCGGACTCGTCGTCACGGGGCTTGCGGGCGCGCCGATTGCGCTTGCCACGCTTACCCGAGGGCTGGTCGCTACCGGAATCCCCGTCGCCGGAGTCGGAATCGGCATCGGAGCTCGCTTCCGATTCCTCGGCGTCGGCCGAGTCATCTGACTCGTCATCGGCGCCGGTTGCGTCACCGTTCTGATCGCCACGCCCACGACCACGGCCGCGACGCCCGCGACGGCGGCGGCGCGAGTTCCGGTTGTCGCCGGCGTCCGACGACGCATCGGAATCCTCGCCGGTATCCGACTCCCCCGTGTCCGAGTTCGCGACGATGGACTCGTCGGCATCGGATGCGGTGTCCTCGGTCCGGACAGGAGTGTTCTCGGCATCGGTCGAAGCGGTCGCCTTTGTCACCGAACGGCGCCGCTTCTCGACGAGCTGCGGCTGGAGGAACAGTGGTGCGGCCTCGGCTGCCGGCGCGGCCTCGACCGGGGCAATGGGCTGGTGCTGCTGCACGCCTGCCGAGGAGAACAGCGTCATCGTCTCCGATGCGCTGGGCTCCTGCACCGGCTCCGCCTGGTCGGCACGAGCCTGATCCGTCGGGGTCTGATCCGCCGGGGTTTCATCCACCGCCGTTTGATCCGCGGTCACCTGCTCTGCGGCAGTCTGATCCGCGGTTACCTGATCCGCGGCCGACTGCTCTGCGTCGTCGACGGCGGGCGCATCGTTCTCGTCGGCCTCGACGCCGTTACGGACGCGCTCGGCCACCGACCGCGCGACATCGCGGTCGATGCTCGATTGCGGGCTGCGAAGCTCATGACCGAGTTCGGCCAGATGCGTCAGGATCTGCCTGCTGGTCAGGCCAAGAAGGCGGGCGAGCGCGTGCACGCGCAACTTGGTGGGAAATTCATCTGCCGCATCTGACGTTGCGTTCGCGTCAGCCGGCGACCCGTTGTCGGTCACTCAGTGTCTCCTCGAACCCCCGGGCGCGTCTGGATCGACGCGGCCACGCGAGGGTTTGCGTTGTGTTCCGGTCGGTGTGTGGACCGGTGTTGTATGGTCTGCGCGCCTCTCGTGCCAGGTGGACCCGGTCGCGAGGTGGCGCCTTGCTGGTGATGACCGTGGTCGGCGTGACTTCCACTCCTACCGCGCGACATTCCGGTCCACTGCTTTGGCTGGCACAGCGAACTTCAACCGGAACCTCGACCGCGATGGGGAAGGCACATCGCCGGTGATCACGTTGCATGTCGACGCTCGTGGACACCGACGGGGAACCCGTCATCCTCGGCCACCGATGACAAAGTGTGTCACCGATAACTTCCCAAGTATCCCACATCCCGACGCCGGGTCCGCACGCATCTCGGTTTTGCCGCGCCGGGAGAGCGAAAATCCCGGTTCCGACGAGGCGTCGGAACCGGGATACGGACAGTAGGACAGAGACCAAAGGCCAAGAAGACCGACGTCAGTCGACGAGGGCGGGGAACCAGAGCGCGATCTCACGCTGCGCGGACTCCGGCGAGTCCGACCCGTGCACGAGATTGTTCTGGGTGCTCAGCGCGAAGTCGCCGCGAATGGTGCCCGGCACCGCCTTCTCGACCGGATCGGTACCGCCGGCGATCTGCCGGAACGCCGCCACCGCGCGCGGACCTTCCAGCACGGCCGCCACCAACGGGCCCGAGGTGATGAATTCCAGCAACGACGGGTAGAACGGCTTGCCCTCGTGCTCGGCGTAGTGTCCGCGTGCCACCTCGTCGGTCACGGTCTTGAGCTCGAGCGCCACCAGGGTCAACCCCTTGCGTTCCACTCGGCTGATGATGTCGCCGACGAGCGATCGAGCCACGCCGTCGGGCTTGATGAGTACCAGAGTCCGTTCAGTCACGAGCACACTCTATCCACCCGATTGTCGGCATTCGCGTTCACCGCGATATGACCGACATCGGGTCGGGCGTCACGGGCAGTAGGCAGGCGCGACCGGGAAGAACCCGTAGTTGAAGAAGCCACCGTCAGCAGGCTTGGGATCGACCACCACCTGCAGGCACGCACCGCGGGTGGCCCGAGCGCCGGCGAGCGCCACGTCGAAGCGCGCCGCGAATGCGAGGTTGGCCGGCTGATACTGCTTGGGCAACGGCAACGAGGCAATCGCCCGCGGCATGTTCATCCCGTCGATCTGTCTGGTCACCCCGGGAGTGGCGATGTAGCTGTACTCGCCACCCGACACCGCAACCGGCGGGCCCGGTATGGGAATCAACACCTCGTCGGCCGACGCCGGCGACGCGAGCAGCGAGCCGAGCGCGGTAACAAGCAGGGCGAGACCGGAGACGATCACGCCGAGTTTCACTCGGCGACGACCGGCGGTGCTCACGCTGACGGTTTCACGGGCGCTGATGGCGACAGACAACTGATTCCTCACGTCGGTGATTGAGTGATGGTCGGTGATTCCGATGGCCGATTATTCCGGCGGAGACGCATCGGGCGCGGGGGCATATCGGGCAGGCAGGACCGAAGATTTGAGCCCCCGAGTGATATCCCCCACGGGAGCAGTGTGGCAGGTGTGACGTCCGGGCGAAAGTGCTGCACCGATCCCGAACCGCTGCGATGGTTGGCCGCGCGCGCCGCTCACCCGTCGATCGGCTCCTGACCTGGCAGCATTCCCCGCTCGATGCGCTGTTCGACGTCCCGTTTGATGTAGAGGATGTAGAGCCATACCGAGCCGAAGATCACGCCGATCACCGCGATCGACCAGTGGAAGACACCGCCGACGATGACCAGCACCTGTAGTGCGAGGTCGAGTTTGAGCGCCCACGGCCGGCCTTGCATCCCCGACGCGACGATCATCGCGACCAACAGCAGCCCCAGGTAGCCACCGGACAGCCAGGTGACGCCGGGGCCGACCTTGGCCACGATCGGGTAGGCCAGCGCGACGACGATGACCTCGAGGATCAGGGTGCCGGCCATGACGCCGCGCAGGCCCTTCCAGGGGTCGTTGGTCGGTGGGGTGAACCTGGTCGGCCGGTTCGTCGACGATTGGTCGGAGGGTCCGGGCGGCTGCGGTTCGGTCATGACGGCTCCTTACCGAAAAGGGTTCGCGCCGCGCCCGCGGTGACCACCGAACCGGTGATGACGACGCCGCCACCGGCGACCGGCTCGCCGTCGGTCTCCTCGGCCAAGGCAATCGCGGTTTCGACGGCGTCGGGCAGGAACGGCGCGACCTCCACCCGATCCTCCCCGAACACCTGGTGGGCGATGTCGGCGAGGATCTCCGTGTCCAGCGCCCGCGGCGATCCGTTGTTGGTGACGACCACCGCGTCCAGCACGGGTTCGAGCGCCTCGAGAACCCCTTCGGGATCCTTGTCACCGAGGACGCCGACGACGCCGATCAGCCGCCGGAACTCGAACTCCGATGTCAACGCTTGCGCAAGTGCTTGCGCCCCATGCGGATTGTGCGCGGCATCGATGAACACCGTCGGTGCGCTGCGCAGCCGCTCCAATCTGCCGGGACTGGTCACGGCTGCGAAACCGGAACGCACCGCGTCGATTTCGAGCTGACGGTCGGCGCCGGCGCCGAAGAATGCCTCGACCGCGGCCAGTGCCACCACCGCGTTCGAAGCCTGATGCTCGCCATGCAGCGGAAGGAAGATCTCGTCGTAAACCCCACCCAGGCCCTGCAACGTCAACAGCTGACCGCCGACCGCGGTGACCGACTCGAGAACCGCGAACTCCGAGTTCTGGCGTGCCACAACAGATTCAGACTCCACAGCCTGTCGCAGCAGTACGTCCATGGCTTCGGGTGGCTGGATTCCGATCACCGTCACGGGGTCCACCGGTACCAGTTCGTCGGGCTTGGCCGCCTTGATGATGCCGGCCTTCTCCCCCGCGATCGCCGCGAGCGAATCCCCGAGGTAGTCGGCATGGTCCATCGCGATCGGGGTGATCACCGCGACCGCCGAGTCGATCACGTTGGTGGCATCCCACCGTCCGCCCATGCCGGTTTCGACGACCGCTATGTCGACCGGCGCCTCGGCGAACACCGCGTACGCCATCGCGGTGAGGACCTCGAACTTGCTCATCCGCGGACCACCGGCCGCGGTCGACGAGTCGTCGACCATCGTGATGTAGGGCTCCAGGTCACGATAGGTGTCGATGTAGGTCCGCGCCGAAATCGGCCGGCCGTCAACGGCGATGCGTTCGGTGACCCGTTGCAGGTGCGGGCTGGTGATCCGCCCGGTGCGCCGATGTAGTGCGGTCAGCAGCGCATCGATCATGCGGGTGACCGACGTTTTCCCGTTGGTGCCGGCCACGTGGATGGCCGGATACGCGTGTTGCGGCGAACCCAACAGGTCCATCAACGCCGAGATGCGAGTCAGCGACGGCTCGATCCTGGTCTCCGGCCATCGCGTGTCGAGCTCGGCTTCTACCTCGGCAAGCTCGGCGAGATCGGTTGCACTGTCGACACTTTCACCAGGCCCGAGCTGATCGTCGTCGATGTTCGCGTCGTCGTGGTCCCGAGATTCGGCGAACTCGTCGTCGTCACGCAGCATCGACCCGAGGTCCATCCGATCGGGCTCGATGTCGCCGGAGGCTTCCCACCCGGCGAAGTCCGCATCGGTGAAGATGGGCTCGTCGTCGTTGTCGTCAACCTGGTCGTCGTCGTCGCCGTCGTCGCGAGGGGTCACGATCCACCCAGCGAATCGCGCTTGGCGGTGAGCCGCTGAACTTCCTCTGCGGCAACGGTATTGCGCTCGCGAATCTTGGCCACGACGTCATCCGGCGCCTTGGCGAGGAACTGTTGGTTGCCGAGTTTACCCGCGGTCTGCGCGAGTTCCTTCTCGGCCGCGGCGAGGTCTTTCTCGATGCGTTTGCGCTCGGCAGCCACGTCGACGGTGCCCGAGGTGTCGATGGCCACCTCGACCGTGCCGGCGCTGAGTCGCACCTCGACGGTGGCCGTCGGCGTGAAGCCCTCGCCCGGCTCCTCGAGACGTGCCAGCGACGTGATGTAGTCGACCTGGGACGACAAACCGGCACCCTCGAGGTCGGTGAATCGCGCCGGAACCCGTTGTCCCGGTTTGAGACCCTGGTCACTACGGAAACGCCGCACCTCGGTGATGAGGCGCTGCAGATCCTCCACGATGACCGACGAGTCGGCGTCGTGGCCGCGGTCCGACGGCGTGGGCCACGCCGCAGTCACCAGGGTTTGCCCACCTGTGAGCGACTTCCACAGCACCTCGGTGACGAACGGCATCACCGGCGAGAGCGCGCGCAGCAGCGGATCGAGCACCGCGCCGAGGACCAGCCCCGTTGCACGGGAACGCTTTTCGTCGCCGGCGGCGAACTGAACCTTGGCCAGCTCGAGGTACCAGTCACAGACCTCGTCCCACGCGAAGTGATACAGCGCCTCGCAGGCCTTGGAGAACTCGAACGACTCGAACCCGGCGTCGACGTCGGTGAGGACCTCGTCGAGGCGCGAGAGGATCCAGCGGTCGGCGACCGTGAGTTCGTCGGCCGCGGGCACCTCGCCCGTCTGAGCTCCGTTCATCAGCGCGAACTTGGTGGCGTTGAACAGCTTGGTTGCGAAGTTGCGCGATGACTGCGCGTGATCCTCGCCAACCGAGATGTCCGACCCCGGATTCGCGCCGCGGGCCAAGGTGAAGCGCAGCGCGTCGGCACCGAAACGGTCCACCCAGTCCAGCGGGT
The DNA here is from genome assembly GCA_023461275.1 of Actinomycetes bacterium. Lineage (GTDB taxonomy): Bacteria > Actinomycetota > Actinomycetes > Mycobacteriales > Mycobacteriaceae > Gordonia. The sequence continues at coordinate 18,920 of JAEYMI010000040.1, forward strand.
CGATGCCGTTGCCCTTGGACTTCGACATCTTGCGGCCATGCTCGTCGCGGACCAGACCATGCAGGAACAGATCGTGGAACGGCACCTTCTTGTCCTCGCCGAGCCGCTGCCCGACGTAGGTGCCGAACATCATCATCCTGGCCACCCAGAAGAACAGGATGTCGTAGCCGGTGACGAGAACCGAAGTGGGATAGAACTTTTCGAGGTCCGCGGTGTCGTCGGGCCACCCCAGAGTGGAGAAGGGCCACAGGCCGGAGGAGAACCACGTGTCCAAGACATCGGTTTCCTGCTCGTACCCCGCGGGCGCCTCCTCATCGGGTCCCAGGCACAGCACGTCGCCGTCGGGTCCGTACCAGATCGGGATCCGGTGGCCCCACCACAGCTGACGCGAGATGCACCAGTCGTGCATGTTGTCGACCCAGGCGAACCAGCGCGGCTCCATCGACGCCGGATGCACTGTGGTCGATCCGTCGCGAACCGCGTCACCCGCGGCCTTGGCGAGGGTGTCGACCTTCACCCACCACTGCATGGACAGCCGCGGCTCGATCGGTTCGCCGGTGCGTTCGGAATGTCCGACGCTATGCAGATACGGCCGGACCTCCTTGACGATGCGGCCCTGCTCGGCAAGGGCCTCTCGTACCTTGACCCGCGCCTCGAATCGGTCCATGCCGTCGAATTGCGTTCCGGTGTCGGCGATCCGGGCCTGGGAATCCATGATCGTCGGCATCGGCAGGTTGTGTCGCTGCCCGATCGCGAAGTCGTTCGGATCGTGGGCGGGCGTGATCTTGACCGCGCCGCTCCCGAACTCGGGGTCGACGTAGTCGTCGGCGATGACCGGAATCCTACGGTCCAGGAACGGATGCTCGAGTTCGGTACCCACCAGTGCCGCGTAGCGCACATCGTCGGGATGCACCGCGATCGCCGTGTCGCCGAGCATCGTCTCCAACCGGGTGGTGGCGACGACGATGTGCGGCTGCGCGTCGTCGAGGGACCCGTAGCGGAAACTGACGAGTTCTCCTTCGACGTCGGCGTAGCTGACCTCGATATCGCTGACCGCGGTCTGCAGCACCGGTGACCAGTTGACCAACCGCTCGGCCTGATAGATCAGACCGTCGTCGTACATCTGCTTGAACACGGTCTGCACCGCGCGGGACAGTCCGTCGTCCATGGTGAATCGTTCCCGGGACCAGTCGACGCTGTCTCCGAGGCGGCGCATCTGCTCACCGATGTTGCCGCCGATCTCGGCCTTCTCGGCCCAGACACGCTCGATGAACTTCTCCCGGCCGAGGTCGTCGCGGGTCAAGCCCTCGGTGGCCAGCTTGCGCTCGACCATGGTCTGCATCGCGATCGCCGCGTGATCCATGCCCGGCAGCCACAGCACCTCGTAGCCCTGCATGCGCCGACGACGCGACAGCGCGTCCATCAGCACGTGCTCATAGGCGTGGCCCATGTGCAGCGAACCGTTGACGTTGGGCGGCGGAATGACGATCGAGAATGCTGGCTTGTCACTCGCCGCGTCGGCGGTGAAGTACCCGGCGTCCACCCAGCCCTGGTAGATCCGACCCTCGTGTTCGGCGGGGTCCCAGGATTTCGGCAGTTCGCGAGCAGCGTCGGGTGAAGTCACCCCACAATCTTAGGGAACGCCCCAGATCGGTCCGATCAGGACACCCGTAGCCGGTGCAGGTCCTCGGGTGCGTTGACGTTGACCAACCACTGCGGATCACTGACAGCGATCCGATGGGTGGTCAGCGCGTCGAGTGCGGCGAGCATGCGCCGCTCCCCGGCCGCGGTCAGCTCGGCGATCGTGGCGGCCGCCGACGTCCGGTATAACCCGGCCATCGGGTGATCACGCTGCGCGTCATGAGCGATGACAGCCTGCGTCGATTCGGTGACGCCGCGCAACAATTCGTCGATCAGTTCCGTGGTGATCAGTGGCATGTCGGTGGCGCACACGAACGCCCATTCGGCACCGTCCTCGGCGGCCTCGCGCAGACCGACGGCAAGACCGCCGAGCGGACCCACACCGGGCTCCTCGTCGGTCACCCACCACGCGGGTGGCCCACCGGTGCCGTGCAGGTTCACGAACGCCGCCGACGTCTCCGGTGCAACCACCAGAACCGGATCGCACCGACTGCCGACGATCCGAACCACGCGGGCGAGCAGGGGCTCACCCTCCCAGTCCAGCGTCGCCTTGTCGCTACCCATCCGTCGAGAGCGCCCGCCCGCAAGGACGATCCCGGCTACCCGTCCGTCCGCCATATCCGTCATGAGACCAGTGTTGCCTGTCTGTGTCCCGCGCGGAAGGGATTCGGCTATACCGTTGCTACCTGCGTGCCGGCCCGTTGCTCGTCGGACCCGACCGTCACCCGGTGTGCGTCACGGAGAATCCTTGTGGCAAGGTCGATTTCGTCTGCGCGACGGGTCGGTGTCCACCCGCTGATCTCCGCCATCGCGTCCGCGAGTTCGGTGAGCACCTCGTCGGTGACCAGGCCGACGAAGGCGAGGTCGGTGCGCCGCAGGAGTACATCGACCAGATGCACGGCCTGCTCGCGGGTCATCATGTATGTCAGCTCCGCGGTCGACAGTCCCGAGAGCGGGAGATCGGAGTCGCCGTCGGCGATGGCCTTGATGACCTCGGTGGCGCGGGTTCCGTATCGCTCGAGCAGTTCCTCGGTTCGGGCGGCCGACACCGCCTGCCGGTTACGCTCGATCCACGCGCGCCGGGCCGCCGGATTCATCGGGTATCCCCGTCCGCCGCCGATGGCCACACCGTCGGTCGACACCTTTCGGGTCGTGCCCAGCATGGCCAAGATCTCGTCGGACAGCTGTTCTCCGAGAGCACGGAAGGTCGTCCATTTGCCACCGACGAGACTGATCACCTGAGCCGATACGCCGGGAATCTCGGTGCGCTCGATGTTGTAGTCACGTGAGACGAATCCGGGTGACGTGTCGTCGTGCCGCGGGAGCGGCCGAATCCCGGAGAAGCTGTACACGATGTCGTCGCGGTCAACCGTGATCTGCGGGAAGACGTGCGCGATGAGGTCGATGAAATAGTCGATCTCATCGTCGGTGCAGTGAGTCGGCTGAGCCGGATCGGCGTCGATGTCAGTGGTACCCACCAGCACTCTGCCCTTGAGCGGGTAGATGAGCACGATTCGGCCGTCGGAATGCTCGAAGAAGATCTCACGCCCGCGGGTGGCATCGAGCAACTCGGGATGATCCAGGACGATGTGAGAACCCTTGGTCCCGCCCATGAACGAGGTGGCACCGCCGAGAGCCCCATTGGTGAGATCGGTCCAGGGGCCACACGCGTTCACCACGACACGGGCGGTCATGGTGAACTCGCGGCCGCTGACGCGGTCGGCGAGTGTGATGCCGCCGCCGGCCACGCCCACGGCCTCCACGTAATTGACCGCGCGGGCACCCGCATTGGCCAATCCGTCCTTCAACGTGTCCAGTGCGAGGCGTTCCGGATCGTGCACCGATGCGTCGAAATAGGTTGCGGTGTACTTCATGTCCGGGTTCATCGCCGGCATATCGGCACGGGCACGCTTACCGATGCGGAACTTGTGCCGTGGTGTTTGGCGACCGGCGCCGGCGAAGGCGTCGTACATGACCAGTCCGGCCTTGATCAGCGCCGCACCACGCTCATTCGGCTTGCCCGTCTCGTGGGTGAGAAAGCGGCGCGGCGCATTGAAGATGCCGCTGAACGTCGAGAAGATCGGGATGGTGGTTTCCAACGGCTTCACATAGTGGGGTGCGATCTGCAGCAGCCCGTTACGTTCCAGCACAGATTCCTTGACCAGGCGGAACTCGCCGTTCTCGAGGTAGCGGATGCCGCCGTGAATCATGTGACTCGATGCCGACGACGCTCCGCTGACCCAGTCGCCACGCTCCACCAGTGCGACGTCGACGCCTTGCAACGCCAGATCGCGGAACGTAGAGATGCCGTTGATCCCGCCACCGATGATCAGGACGTCGGCCTGCGGTCGATCGATCAATGCCGCGACTTCCGGACGCGGGGCGGTCTGCTCGTTCTGTGCGATCTCATTCATACGACCATCCTCCTGGCTCTGTGCACGTATGCGCAACTAATCTGCACATATGTGCAGAGGTTCGATATCGGTGATAAAACGTGTGGTGTGAGCGGTTCGATACATGCCGACAACAAGCGGGAATCCATGGCAGTCCGCGCGGCGCACCTCTATTACCTGCAGGACCTCGATATGTCCGCGATCGGCCGGGAACTCGGTATGTCGCGGTCATCGGTATCGCGATTGCTCGCCCACGCCCGGGCAACCGGCATCGTCGACATTCGCATCCAGGGACCCACCGACCGTTCCGACGAGGTCGCCGACACACTCGGTCACCGTTTCGGGATCAACGTGACCGTGGTGCCCACCACCGCCCAGATGTCGGACTCGGACAGGCTGGAACGGGTCGGTCAAACAGCCGGCCGCATGGTCAGCGGGGTCATCGGCTCCGACATGGTCCTCGGAGTGGCCTGGGGTGCCACGATCAGCGCGGTCAGCCGGCACCTCGTGCCGTCGGAAGTGTGGAACCTGCGGATCGTTCAACTCAACGGCGCCGGCAATCCGACGACCACCGGCATCGACTACGCCAGCGAGATCCTGCAACGCTTTGCGACGACCTACTCGGCTCGGGTTGAGCAATTCCCGGTGCCGGCATTCTTCGACGACCCGGACACCAAGCTCGCACTGTGGCGCGAACGCAGCACCCGCCGCGTTCTCGACGTGCAGCAACAGATGGACGTAGCACTGTTCGGCCTGGGGTCCCCGTTCGCCGACGTGGCCAGCCACGTCTATTCAGGCGGCTACCTCGACCCCGATGACTTCGGTTCGCTGAGCTCCGAGCGTGTGGTGGGCGACGTCGCCACCGTGTTCTACCGTCACGACGGCAGCACAAGCGGGATCGACCTGAATCGCCGCTCGTCGGGACCCGACGTCGAGACGATGCGTCGGGTGCCGAGGCGGATCTGCGTCGCGTCCGGTGAGTCGAAAGCCGGGGCCGTGGAAGGGGCGCTGGCCGCCGAACTGATCACCGACCTCGTGATCGATGAGAACCTCGCCCGATTGCTCATGCGTCGCTCCGGACTGCACCGGGCAGCCCGGAGCTGACGCCCGGGCATCAGTCGACGTCCACCCAGTCCAGCGTGCGGTCGACGGCCTTGCGCCACTGCTTGTAGCCGGTGGCACGTTGATCGTCGGTCCAGTTCGGGGTCCACCGGCGTGCCTCGTTCCAGTTCTCCCTCAGCTCTTCGGTGTTGTTCCAGAAGCCGACCGCCAGGCCTGCGGCGTATGCCGCGCCGAGAGCAGTGGTCTCTGCGACAACCGGCCGACTCACCGGCACGCCGAGAACGTCGGCCTGGATCTGCATGCACAGCTCGTTGGCGGTGACTCCCCCGTCGACCTTCAAGACATCCAGTGCCACACCGGAATCCGCGGTCATCGCCTCGGTGACATCGCGTGTCTGATAGCAGATCGATTCGAGGGTGGCGCGGGCGATGTGTGCATTGGTGTTGAAGCGGGACAGTCCGACGATCGCGCCACGGGCGTCCGAACGCCAGTACGGCGCGAACAGGCCGGAGAACGCCGGCACGAAGTAGACACCGCCGTTGTCCTCGACCTCGCCGGCCAACGTCTCCGATTGCGATGCGCCACTGATGATTCCGAGCTGATCACGCAGCCACTGCACAGCCGAGCCGGTCACCGCGATCGATCCCTCGAGCGCGTAGACCGGTTTATCGTCGCCGAACTGATAGGCGAGCGTGGTGAGCAGACCGTGCTTGGACCGCACAATGTCGTGACCGGTATTGAGGAGCATGAAATTGCCTGTGCCATAAGTATTCTTGGCCTCACCGGGCTCGAAACAGACCTGTCCGACAGTGGCCGCCTGCTGATCGCCGAGGACACCTGAGATCGGCACCACCCCCGCGAACGGGCCGGTCGGGTCGGTCTGGCCGTACGCATCCGCCGACGACGACGGCCGGATTGCCGGCAGCATTGCTCGGGGAATGCCGAAGATCTGCAGGAGCTCGTCGTCCCAGTCGAGTGTCTCCAGATTCATCAACATGGTGCGGCTGGCATTGGTGACATCGGTGACGTGCCGACCGCCGCGAACGCCGCCGGTCAGATGCCAGGTCACCCACGTGTCGGTGGTGCCGAACAGCGCATCACCCCGCTCCGCCGCCTCACGCACACCGTCGACATTGTCCAGCAGCCACTTGATCTTGCCGCCGGAGAAGTACGTTGCCGGTGGCAGACCCGCCTTGTGCCGGATGGTGTCTCCGTGACCATCGCGCTCCAAGGCACTCGCGATCCGATCGGTGCGGGTGTCCTGCCACACGATGGCGTTGTGAAAGGGACGTCCGGTGCGTCGATCCCAGACGACAGTTGTCTCTCGCTGATTGGTGATGCCCAGTGCGGCAAGATCGTCGGCTTGCAACCCCGCCTTTCCCAGCGCGGTCTGGATCACCGCCGAGGTCCGCTCCCAGATCTCGACGGGGTTGTGTTCAACCCAGCCTGCACGCGGGAGGATCTGCTCGTGTTCGAGCTGATGACGGGCCACCTCGTTGCCTCCGTGATCGAAGATCATGAAGCGGGTACTGGTGGTTCCCTGGTCGACTGCACCGACGAATTCGGCCATAGGTGTTTCCTCGTTTCTTGGTGATACTCGTGACCTTGACGGTCACTGAAATTGTTCGTTGTGGAGAACGTTTCGATATGGAGAATGCTTGAAGAAGGGGACGTTCGGGACAGATCAGTGCGCAACCGGCACGTTCGGCTCGCCGACGCCGACTTCCTGCCCCTCCGCGGGGCCCTGCATGGGCGCGTCTCCCGGCGGCAGGAATCGCTCGATGGCATATACGAACAATCCACCGCCGAGGAGTCCCCCGAGGATCGGTGCGACGATGGGCAACCAGAAGTAGAGTTCCGGGCCATTGGCGGAGAACATCGCGTCGCCGTAGCCGGTGATCCACGAGGCAACCCGCGGGCCGAGATCTCGGGCCGGATTGATCGCATAGCCTGCGTTGGTGCCCCAGGCCATACCGATTGCGACGACCAGAATCCCGACGAGCAGCGGACCGAGGTTGGCCAGCGGAGGGTTGTTGACCGCGGTGGTCAGCGCGAAGATGACCATAACCAGAATCGCGGTACCGATGACCTGATCGAAGAACGCGGTGGTCATCGAAACCCCGGCGCCGGGCGACGTTGCAAAGATGCCTTGCGTGGCCTTGGTGTGGTCGGGATCGATCGCGTTGATCTGGTCGGCATAGGCGAACCGCACGATCAGCGCGCCGATGAATGCACCAACAAACTGAGCGCCGATGTAGGGCAACACTTTTCGGCGCTCGAAGCCCTTGAATGCGGCGAGCGCGATAGTGACCGCGGGGTTGAGATGGGCACCGCTCAGACGACCGGCCACATAGACCGCCATCGTCACGCCGAATCCCCATGCGAATGCGATCGAGTTGTGGTCACCGGCACTCAGCGACTTCGGAAAGCCCCCACCGACGACCTGTGCCACCACCCCACATCCGAACAGGATCAGGATCATCGTGCCGACGCACTCGGCGGACAGTTCGCCGATCAACGGCATTTTCTTCATCTGGTCGATCACTCCTTTGTGACGGGCCGAACCGGCCGAACCTGCTTGTCGTCGAACCTGCTCGTCGTTGAGCCACTGCGGGAGTGACCGGCTTGCAGTGAAGGCACAGTAGGACGGAACTGTGATCTGCATCAATGAACGGCGTTCGACAATGCCGAACGAGTCCGGTCCGAACGTGGCATCTGCAAGGTTGCCGCCCCGTAAGGTTCGTTTGAACGCCTAGGAAACCAGGCATCATGGAGAGTCTTTGTACGACCCAGGGAGGGTGATGGCCGGGTCGATTCAGTCCATCGAACGCGCTGCAGCGGTGCTTGACCTGCTCTCGCAGAGCTCAAAACCCATGAGCCTGCGCGAGATCGCCATGGAAATGCAGTTGCCCAAGGCCACCGTCCACGGCATCGTTCGCACGCTCGTCGAGTTGGAGTTCGTGGAACAGGATGACGCCGGCGGCGCGTACTCCCCCGGAGCACGGCAAGACGGGGCGGCGGCGACTCCGATCGACGGAAACGTGCTTCGGTCGGTGGCGATGAGCTGGGCAGATACTCTCGCCTCACTGACCGGCGCAGAGGTTCGGCTCGCTGTGCTGGCCGAGCACGGCGCACTCGTGGTCCATCATGTCTTCCGCCCCGATGACTCGCCTCAGCGACTACGCATCGAGGAGGAACTCCCGCTCCACGCCAGCGCCAGCGGCAAGGTCCTGCTGGCATACGCCGCAACCCGCGACCGGATCATGCGCAACCTGACCCTTGAACGATTCACCGCCAACACCATTGTCACCCGTTCCGTGCTGGCCGCGGAGATCATCGAGATCCGTCGGCGCGGGCTGGCCGTGGACAACGCGGAGTACGAGGTCGGTGTCGGAAGTATCGCGGTGCCCATCCACGGGCGCAGCCGCGGATCCGTGGCCGCGGTGTCGGTCCTCGGCTCCCCCGCACATCTGTTCCGATCCGGCACCAATCCCCGCGACCAGATACTCATCGAACTGCGCCGTACTGCCGGTGCGGTCACTCAAGCGTTGGCCCACCAGCGGTGACCGACGTCGACCGCCGGGTGATCGCCACCATCGACGTGGGCACCACGTCGGCCCGATGCATGCTCGTCGATCATCACGGCCGCATGGTGTCGATCGCCCAGCTCGAGCAGCGACAGTCTTTTCCCCGACCGGGATGGGTGGAACAGAACGCGCAGGAACTCTGGGCCAACGTGCAGCGAGTTGTCCCGAAGGCGCTCAAGCTGGCCGAGCGCCACGTCTCCGATGTCGTCGCGCTCGGTGTCGCCAACCAACGCGAGACCACCGTGGTGTGGGATCGACGCACCGGCCGACCAGTCGCGCCGGCGATCACCTGGCAGGACACCCGAACCGCGCCGCTGATCGATCAACTCGCACCGTATGGCAACGAGATCCATCAGGTGACCGGTCTTCGGCTGGCGACGTACTTCGCGGCGCCGCGATTGCGTTGGCTACTCGACAACGTCAGTGGACTCGAGGCACGCGCCCAGGCCGGAGACGTCCTCTTCGGCACGTTGGAGAGCTGGTTGATCTGGAATCTCAGCGGAGGCCCCAAGGGCGGCATCCACGTCACCGATGTCACCAATGCCAGCCGGACGTTGCTGCTCGATCTGAATCGATGTGAGTGGAGCCCGCGGATGCTGAGGGTTCTCGACATCCCGGAAGCCATGATCCCCCGCGTGGTGTCCAACAGCGAGGTCTATGCACGCTGCACCACGGTGCTGCCCGGCGTACCCATCGCCGGAGCCCTCGGCGACCAGCAGTCGGCGCTGTTCGGTCAGACATGCTTTGATCCGGGTGACATGAAGTGCACCTACGGAACCGGCGCATTTCTGCTGATGAATGTCGGTGAGAGCATCGTCGAGTCCACGCACGGCCTGGTGCCCACCGTCGCCTACAGCCTGCCCGGAGCCGCTCCCGTCTACGCCCTCGAGGGACCGGTAGCGGTGACCGGATCGCTCGTTCAATGGTTCCGCGACTCGCTGAACATGATCTCCTCGGCGCCCGAGATCGAGACACTGGCCCGCACCGTCGATTCCAACGGAGGCTGCTACATTGTTCCGGCGTTCTCAGGACTGTATGCGCCCCACTGGAATTCGCAGGCACGAGGCATCATCGTGGGCCTCACCTCGTACATCAATCGTGGACACCTTGCCCGCGCCGTCCTCGAATCGACTGCGTGGCAAACCTGGGATGTGGTCAACGCGATGCGAGACGATTCTTCGGTACCGCTCCAACGTCTGGCCGTCGACGGCGGAATGACATCGAACAACCTGCTCATGCAGTATCTTGCCGACGTCCTTGATGTACCGGTGGTCAGACCCTTTGTCTCAGAGACGGTCTCGCTCGGTGCAGCCTATGCCGCCGGACTCGCCGTCGGGTATTGGGACGATCTGGATTCACTCCGCGAGAATCGGCATGTGGCGGCCTCGTGGACGCCGTCGATAGACCCGCAGCGCCGCCGACGGGAGGCCGCCGGTTGGGAGTCGGCCGTGGCACGGGCCCTGATCGATCTCTGAACCCGAGGCGTGCGGTGGAGCGTGGACAGCGCCGGGCACGCCGACGGCGTCAGGCGCTCTTGTCGCGCCGCTCGTCGCGCGCGGCCTTACGCGGCACGATGGTCGGAAGTACGTTGTCGCGCACCGTTTCTCCGGTGACCACAACCTTTTCGACGTCGTCTCGGCTGGGGATGTCGTACATGACCGGAAGCAGCACTTCCTCCATGATCGCGCGCAGGCCACGGGCGCCGGTTCCCCGGTGGATGGCCTGATCGGCGACGGCCTCGAGCGCGTCCTTGCTGAACTCCAGTTCGACGTTGTCCATCTCGAACAGCTTGGTGTACTGCTTCACCAGCGCGTTCTTCGGCTCGGACAAGATGCTGACCAGCGATTCCTTGTCCAGGTTGGTCACCGAGGCGATCACCGGCAGACGGCCGATGAACTCGGGAATCAGGCCGAACTTGATCAGATCCTCGGGCATCACCTCGGCGAAGTGATCGGAGGTGTCGACCTCGTCCTTGCTGGACACCTCGTTACCGAAACCGATGCCGCGCTTGCCGATTCGGTCGGAGACGATCTTCTCCAGACCGGCGAAGGCGCCGGCGACGATGAACAGCACATTGGTGGTGTCGATCTGGATGAATTCCTGATGGGGATGCTTGCGGCCGCCCTGCGGGGGCACCGACGCCTGCGTCCCTTCGAGAATCTTCAGCAACGCCTGCTGCACGCCCTCGCCGGAGACGTCGCGGGTGATCGACGGGTTCTCGCTCTTGCGGGCGATCTTGTCGACCTCGTCGATGTAGATGATGCCCTGCTCGGCGCGTTTGACGTCGTAGTCGGCGGCCTGGATCAGTTTGAGGAGGATGTTCTCGACATCCTCGCCGACGTAGCCGGCCTCGGTCAGTGCGGTGGCGTCGGCGATGGCGAACGGAACGTTCAGCATCTTCGCCAGGGTCTGGGCCAGGTAGGTCTTACCGCAGCCGGTCGGACCGAGCATCAGGATGTTGGACTTGGCGAGTTCGACGGTCTCGCCGCGCGAATCCTTCTTCTCGCCCGCCTGAATTCGCTTGTAATGGTTGTAGACCGCCACCGCCAGCGTCCGCTTCGCGGTGTCCTGCCCGATCACATAGTTCTCGAGGAAATCGCGGATCTCGGCCGGCTTGGGGAGCTCATCGAGTTTCACGTCGCCGTTCTCGGCGAGTTCCTCTTCGATGATCTCGTTGCACAGGTCGATGCACTCATCGCAGATGTACACGCCTGGTCCGGCGATCAGCTTCTTGACCTGCTTCTGACTCTTTCCGCAGAAAGAGCATTTGAGCAGATCGCCACCGTCTCCGATTCGCGCCATCTCGTCCTGTACCTACTTCCTTATGCCGGGCACAGGCCACTGACCGACCAGCAATTGCCCTTTACCTGACGGTACTCGTGCCCCGCCTGAACTTCGACCGATAAGCGTAAATGTCGTTCACACGCTGTTCCGAGGGGAACCTGGGTATCCAGCATGGACCCTGCAAACCTCCCGACGACGCAACGACACTCGCGTCTTTCCCATCCCGTTCTACCCGAGATCGGTAAGCAATCGAGCGGTTACGACTTCTTCATCGACTTCTTGCGATATTCGAAGACCTCGTCGACGATGCCGTACTCCTTGGCCGCCTCGGCGGTGAGGATGTTGTCCCGGTCGGTGTCCTTGCGGATCTTCTCCGGGTCCTGTCCGGTGTGCTGGGAAAGGATTTCGTCGAGGCGATGACGAATCCGCTCGATCTCGGCGGCCTGGATCTCCAGATCCGACACCTGACCCTGGTATGCACCGCCGGTGCGCGGCTGGTGAATCAGGATCGTCGCGTTCGGCAGCGCCGCACGCTTACCCGGCGTACCGCCGGCCAGCAGGATCGCCGCCGCCGACGCCGCCTCGCCAAGGCAGACGGTGACGATGTCGCAGTGGACGTACTGCATCGTGTCGTAGATGGCCAGCATGTCCGGCACGCTGCCACCGGGCGAGTTGATGTACATGGTGATGTCGCGGTCGGGATCCTGCGACTCCAGCACCAGCAGCTGCGCCATGACGTCGTTGGCGACGGTCTGATCGATCGGCGTGCCGACGAAGACGATGCGCTCTTCGAACAACTTGGCGTACGGGTCGTACTGACGCTGACCGTTCGGCGTGTGCTCGATGAACTGGGGAAGGATGTAGCGGGCCTCGATGGCCTTGATGGCCAGGGCCGAGGCGGGGATGCCCGCGGCCACGTCGGCCGGCAGCGAATCCAGGGAGTGGGTCATGGTCTGCTCCGTTGCGGTTGGGATGGCGAGGGACGGGATCTCGGCGTCGGTCACGACGACAGCGACACGGGACGGGTGATCACGTGATCGACCAGCCCGTACTCCTTGGCTTCTGCCGCGGTGAACCACTTGTCGCGGTCCGCGTCGGCCTCGATCTTCTCCAGCGGCTGCCCACTGAACTCGGCGTTGAGACGGTTCATCTCGCGCTTGGTCGCGGCGAACTGCTCGGCCTGGATGGCGATGTCGGCGGCGGTACCACCGATGCCGGCCGACGGCTGGTGCATCATGATCCGCGCGTGCGGCAGCGCGTGCCGCTTGCCCTTGGTGCCCGCGGCGAGCAGGAACTGGCCCATCGAGGCCGCCATACCCATCGCGTAGGTTGCGACGTCGCATTCGGCGAGCTGCATGGTGTCGAAGATGGCCATGCCCGCGGTGACCGACCCGCCGGGCGAGTTGATGTAGAGGTTGATGTCCTTGGTCGGATCCTCGGCCGTCAGCAGCAGGATCTGAGCGCACAGACGGTTGGCGATGTCGTCGTCGACCTGGGTGCCCAGGAAGATGATGCGCTCGCGCAGAAGACGCTCGAACACCGAGTCGGTCAGGTTCAGCCCGGCCACACCCGAACTCATGGTGGGTGTGTGGATCGTCGGCTTACTCACGGTTCCTACCTTTGCCTGTCTGGGTTGTGTACCTGTCGGAATGCGGGGCCATCGGGTGATGTCGCGATGCGTGCTCTCACCGACCCTAACCAATCGGGACCGACCGGCAGTCCCGATGACACTCCGCTTCGCTGAGAGCAGAACAGCTTCGCGGAGAGCAGATTCGCGGAGAGCAGAACAGCCGGACCGGGGAGATCCCCGGCTCCGGCTGCCATGCTCACGAATTCGATTGTGGTGACTACTTCTCCGACGCCGAGTCGGCGTCGTCGGTTCCCTCGGACTCGTCGGTCGGACCGAAGAGTTCGGAGGTGTCCACGGCGTTGCCGTCGGTGTCGGTGACGGTGAATCGACCGATGACCGACGCCAGCGCCTTGTTGCGGCGGACATCGGCGTACACCGCGCCGACCTGTCCCGCGCTCTGCAGCTGCTGGATGAATTCCTGCGGTGCCATTCCGTACCGCTGCGCCTGGAAGATGATCTGCTGGGTCAGCTCGTCCTGGCCGACCTCGGTCTCCTCGGCGTCGGCGATGGCGTCGAGCAGCAGCTGGGTCTTCACCGACTTCTCGGCCGACTCGCGGGCCTCGGCGTCCCACTCCTCACGGGTGGTGCCCTGCGCTTCGAGGAACTTCGCGAGCTGATCGTCGTCGTGGTTGAGGGCGTGGATGATCTGGTGCTGCTGGCCTTCGATCTCGCCGTCGACGACGTTCTCGGGCAACGGGACCTCGACGGTCTCGAGGAGCTTGTCGAGTACCGCGGCGCCGATCGCGTTGGCCTGCTCGGCCTTCTTGGACTGGGCAACCCGCTCGCGGAGGCTTTCCTTGAGCTCATCGACGGTGTCGAACTCGCTGGCCATCTGCGCGAATTCGTCGTCGACCTCGGGCAGTTCACGCTCCTTGACCGAGTTCACCGTGACGGTCACGTCGGCATCGGCACCGGCATGCTCACCGGCGACCAGCTTGGTGGTGAAGACCTTGGATTCGCCGGCCTTCAGGCCGACGAGCGCTTCGTCGAGTCCGTCGATCAGCTGACCCGAGCCCACCTCGTGAGACAGTCCCTCGGTCGACGCCTCGTCGACGGCCTCGCCGTCGACGCTGGCCGCGAGATCGATCGAGACGTGATCGCCGTCCTGGGCACCGCGCTCGACACCCTTGAGCGTGCCGAAGCGCGCCCGCAGCCCTTCGAGCTGCTCCTCGACGGCCTCGTCGTCGATGACGGCCGGGTCGACCTGCACGGCCAACGTCGAGTAGTCGGGCAGCTCGATCTCGGGCCGCACGTCGACCTCGGCGGTGAAGGTGATGGTCTCGCCGTACTTGAGCTCGGCGACGTCGATGTCGGGCTGGCCGATCGCCTTGGTCTCGGTCTCGGCCACCGCCTCGGAGTACTTGCCCGGCAGTGCGTCGTTGACGACCTGGGCGAGGATCGAATCACGACCCACGCGCGCCTCGATCAACTTGGCCGGGGCCTTACCCGGACGGAAGCCCGGGATGCGTACCTGCTGTGCCAGGGTGCGGTAGGTCCGGTCGAATTCTGCCGAGAGTTCCTCGAACGGGACCTCGACATTGAGCTTCACCCGGGTGGGGCTCAGCTGCTCGACGGTGCTCTTCACGCGCGCTCCTCTATATCTCTCACGTCGGGGGTGTGTCGCTCTCACGACACCGGCTTTCACGACACCGGGCTCTCGCCCTGTTCAACATCTGAGTCGGGATGACAGGATTTGAACCTGCGACCCTCCGCTCCCAAAGCGGATGCGCTACCAAGCTGCGCCACATCCCGGTCCGCCCGCATCGGCCGATATCGCTGCCGAGCAGGACCAACAGCACATAGTACGTGGGCGATTCACCGGCCCGGACAATGGGTACCGACAGACAAACACCCGGGTACCGACAGCCAAGTCGGGCGCCGGCACCGAGCGGCCACACCGTCGACGTCGGACTATCCGACCCACCGACGGGCGATTTCGAAAACCCCGCACACAGCATGTACAGTCTCAACCTGCAAGCACGCGGGTGTAGCTCAATGGTAGAGCCCTAGTCTTCCAAACTAGCTACGCGGGTTCGATTCCCGTCACCCGCTCCACGATCGATGCGGCGCCGACCCCCTGCGGCACCGCGATCGACAGGCCTGTGATCTGCGCCACAGTCGGCGTAGGCTGGGGTCATGTCGTCGAGTCACACCAAAAGCCAGCGCAAGTGCCCGAGCTGTGGCGCCAACCTTCACGTTCGCAAGGACGTGGCCTATAGCGACAGCGGACCCGGCCGCATTGACGTCATGCTCGTCTGCCGAACCGAGAGCTGCGGCGAACCGGTTCGCCACCTGCACACCGAGCACGTCCAACCCGCCTGAGATCCAACGGTGAAGTGTGATGCCAATCACACATGCTCCTCTTGGCACCCGCTACCTGAGCCTTTACCGAACCGAGCTGCGCTGTGACGCATGCGATCCCACGCATACCGGCTTTGCCTTTGGCCCAAAGGCAACGGTTGTGTAACGATGGATTCGCGACCGGGGGGACGCGCCAGTACGACGATCCCAAACTGCAAAGGTTCGAACTCAGTGTTGATCACCAAGCCATTCCGACGCGGCCGCACACGCCGTTTGGCGGCAGCCGCCATCGGGGCGACCGCACTCTTCGTCGCGACCCCCGTTCTTGCCTCCGCCACGCCTGTCACGGTGATCCCCGGGCTTCCCCCGGTCGAGGTTCCGCAGATTCCCGGGCTGCCCGCGCCACAACCGGCGCCCAAGCCCGCGCCGCCGGTTCCGACCCCGAAGCCGTCCGAACCGACGACCACGACTCCGGAGAAGCCGGCCGATCCGGTCGCCCCGAACGTGAAGACGTCCACCGGCTGGATCGCATTGGCCGACGACGCCAGCCACAAGATCAGCTGGTGGAAAGACGGCAAGTTCCTCAAGTCGATGCCGATCTCGATGGGCTCCAACGCGCATCCGACTCCCAACGGCGTCTACCACCTCAAGGAGCGCTACCGCGACATGTACATGGACTCGTCCACGTACGGCGTCCCGGTCGACTCCGCTGAGGGTTACCGCACCTACGTCGAGTACGCGACCCGCATGTCGTGGGACGGCATCTTCATCCACGCCGCGCCGTGGTCGGTGGCCCAGCAGGGCAACTCGAATGTCAGCCACGGCTGCATCAACGTCAGCACCGAGAACGGCAAGTGGGTGTTCAACACCATCCCCAAGGACACTCCGATCGTCGTCCGGGGCACCGTCGGCGGGAAGTACACCGGTAACTGATCCGGTTCTCGCTCAACGCAATCCAACACTGCAGGCCCCGTCGATTCGACGGGGCCTGCAGTGTTGGAACAGGTGTGCGGTTGGTGACGGGTCCGATCAGCTCGCCACAGAGCCGGCGTCGAGGTCGAGGACATTGCCCTCGGCCCGGACCCGCGCGATGGCCCGCATCTTGTTCGACGCGTCGAGCGCGGCGACCTTGTAGCCCTCGGCCAGGGTCGGATAGTTGAACACCGCGTCGACCAGATAGTCGATGGTTCCGCCCAGCCCCATCACCGTCTGCCCGATGTGGACGAGTTCAGAGGCGTTGGTGCCGAAAGCGTGCACGCCAAGCAGGGTTCGCTTGTCGGCGTGCACCAGCAGTTTGAGCATCCCGAACGAGTCACCCATGATGGCGCCGCGCGCCAACTCGCGGTAGCGGGCCACCCCCACCTCGAACGGAATGTTGTCGGCGGTCAATTGATCCTCGGTGCGTCCCACGTAGCTGATCTCGGGGATCGCGTAGATCCCGATCGGCTGCATGTCCGGATCGGCTTCGCCGACCGGCTCGCCGAATGCGTGATACGACGCGCGTCGTCCCTGCTCCATCGAGGTGGCGGCCAACGCCGGGAAACCGATGACATCGCCCACCGCGTAGATGTGGTCGACCTCGGTGCGGAAGTTCTCGTCCACCGACAGACGGCCGCGCTTGTCGGCCGTCAAGCCCGCCGCGTCGACCTTGAGTTCGTCGGAAACACCTTGGCGCCCGGCGGAATACAACACCGTGTCGGCGGGGATCTTCTTACCGGAGGCAAGGATGGTGAGGGTGCCCGAGGGATGCGATTCCACGGTCTCCACCTGCTCGCCGAAGCGGAAGGTCACGCCGCGTTCGCGCAATTGATACTGCAGCGCTTCCACGATCTCCCGGTCGCAGAAGTCGAGCATGGCCGGGCGTTGCTCGATCACCGTCACCTTGCTGCCGAGTGCGGCGAACATCGATGCGTACTCGATGCCGATGACACCGGCACCGACCACCACCATCGAGGTGGGCACCCGGTCGAGGTTGAGAATCTGATCTGAGTCGACGATCGTCTCCCCGTCGAAGGCCACTGTCGACGGACGAGCGGGTCGGGTACCGACCGCGATCACGAACTTGTCGGCCGAGACGTGCTTGAGATCGCCGGTGGCGTCCTCAATTGCGACCTCGTTCGGGCTGGTGAAGTACGCGCTGCCGATGAGCATCGCAACGCCGTTGCGCGCCAACTGGTTCTGGATGACGTCGATCTCTTTGCCGACCACATGCATCGTCCGGGCCGACAGATCGGTGACGGTGATATCGGTCTTGAGTCGATATGACTCGCCATAGAGCTCGCGCTGGTTGAGGCCGCTCAGGTACAGAACCGCCTCGCGCAGGGTTTTCGACGGGATGGTGCCGGTGTTGATGCAGACACCGCCCACCATGTTTCGCCGTTCGACGATGGCGGCCCGCTTGCCCAGCTTGGCCGCGGCGATCGCCGCCTTCTGCCCGGCCGGTCCGGAACCGATGACGACGATGTCGTAATGATCCACCGTGGATCCTCCACTCGGATGGTCGTGAGGTCAGAGATAACTGTGTGATTCTCCCCCACCCAGGGCCGATGCACGACTCGAGCGGCGAGGAGTCCGCTGGATCGTCAGGCGGCCGACTGCCGCCGGTCACCGTCGGTTTGCGCGTCGGCCATCATGGTGTCGGCATTGGTCGGCGCAACCGCGTCGGTGGAGGTCGGCGCAGCCGCGTCGGTGAAGGTCGCCTGAACCTGCATCCACCGGCTCAGCGCCTGACATCCGGTGCTGTCGGCGTTGGTGATCGAGGTGTGCCGATACGACTCGACGCTGTACGAGGTGTGCCGCCCACCGATCTGGTTGAGCAACGTTCGCGAGCCCCATCCGACGCGACGCGGGAGGTAGCCGAGGACTTCACGGCCGGCAGTGCGTAGTCGGTCGATGTCGCGCCGCCACTGCCGTGGCCCGAGCGCGGTGCGGTGGGCGTTCTGAAAGGCATTGTGGCATACGGTTTCCACCACGGAACGACTCCAGCGCATGGTGTCGCCGAGAGTCATCGCGGCGGTGAGGTCGGCGATGTCACGAATGAGCGAATCCGGGCTGGCATTGCAGATGACATCGTCGGGGTTGCCCACCCAGAACGCTGGAATTCCCTGTGGCAGCGGACTTCCCGGACCGGCCACACCCCATCCGTGGCAGCCGTCGACAACGCCGGGCGGTTGATGCGGATCAGCCACCAGGCCCACCCCGATGATGCGATCCACGTCACCGCGCGCGGACCACCCATGCAGTGCCTCCCGAATCACCACGGCGCCTTGGGAATAGCCGATCACCATGATCGGCGTCGACGTCGCGCACAAGGCGCGGCGCAACGCGGCCACGCCGTCGGCGACACTGTCCTCATAGCTCATACCGCGGCGCTGCGGGGTCGGACCATAGCTCGCCGGGTAGCCGATCCAGCGGCACACGAACCGCTCATCGAGTTCGTCGGTCACCGACTGCAGCAGGCCACTCACCTCGATGCGTGGGTCGCCGGGAAACGACTCACCCGTGCCACCGACCACCAGCACGGTGATCGGCGTCGAGCGCACTTCCGATGCCGTCGTCATGGCTCCATAATCCCCGCGGTTGATGAGAGCGGCGCAGCCAAGAGCTGAACATCGGCTGTGATGTCCGGGTAAGCCAGATCACCCCAGCTCAGGTTGATTTACATGAATGTAACGCGGACGATGGAAAGAGTCAGATTGTCAATGCAGGAGTTAAAAGTGTCGTTCTTCGCACGCCGTCGTGCACAGACCGCAAACCGTAAGTTGTACAGCCAGATCCAGTCCCTCGGCAGTCAGCCGCAGCGCGACGATCTTCTTGTGATGGCCCAGCGAGCCGAATCCGGCCGCTGGATCAACCTGCGATAGTTCGCCGCTCGTCGAACCCTCCCCCACGCCCCTTCAGCGCTGGCAGTTCGGGCACCAGAAGAGGTTGCGTCCCTCCAACTCGGAGGTGAGCACCGTGGTGCCGCAGATCCGGCACGGCTCGCCCGCCCGGCGATAGACGTAGGTCCGCGGGCGGTTGGGCCCGTACGACGGCGCACCGTGATCATCTTCCGGTCGTACGACGTGAATTCGACCGCGGCGCACACCGATACGCATCAGGACCACGAGGTCGTCCCACAGTTCGTCGAACTCGGGCCGCGTGATGGCGGTCCCCGCGCGCATCGGATCGATTCGCGCCCGGAACAACACCTCGGCCCGGTAGACGTTGCCGACTCCGGCGATCACCTTCTGATCCATCAGCAGCGCGCCGATCGGTCGTCGGGAACCCGACAGCGCGCGCCAGGCACGTTCGGGATCGGCATCGCGTCGAAGCGGGTCGGGACCGAGACGAGCTACCAGTGCCTCCAGATCCTCGGGCGTGTAGATCTCGCACGCCGTCGGCCCGCGCAGGTCGACGCCCACCTCGTCACCTTCGATGCGCATCCGGGCCGCACCGACCGGCGCGGCCATCGGCATCTGTTGCTCGGTGAACGAACCGTAGAGCCCGAGATGGACGTGGATCAGCTGGTCTGCTGATCGTTTCCGGCCCGCGGACGGCGGCCGGTAGAACTGCACCAGGTGTTTGCCCCAGGCCTCGGCCTTGCGAAAGACCTGCCCGTCGACCAAGGCGGCACCGTCGGTGAATCGACCCTGCGGGCTGGACACCCGGACGACCTCGCCGCCGAACAGTTTCTGCTGGCGTCGGGCGATCCGGTGAAGAGTGTGTCCTTCGGGCACTCGGTGAGGTCAGGCCTCGTCGGGCAACGCAGGCGCGACGCCGGTGTCCTCGTACTCGGCCAGGATGTCGATACGTCGCTGGTGGCGTGGCTCCTCCGACCACGGCGTGGACACGAAGGCGTCGACGATGGCCAGCGCCTCGTCCTTGCTGTGCATGCGTCCGCCGATACCGATCAGCTGAGCATTGTTGTGCTGACGGGCCAGTTGCGCGGTCTCCACGCTCCATGCCAGTGCGCAGCGGGCACCCTTGACCTTGTTGGCGGCGATCTGTTCGCCGTTTCCGCTGCCGCCCAACACGATCCCGAGGCTGCCCGGGTCGGCGACGGTCCGCTCGGCCGCGGCGATACAGAAGGCCGGGTAGTCGTCGGCGGCGTCGTAGACAAGAGCGCCGCAGTCGATCACCTCGTGGCCACCAGCGGTGAGGTGTTCGGCGATCTGGTTCTTGAGTTCGAATCCGGCATGGTCGGCACCGAGGTAGACGCGCATGAGGCTCACTATAGAACGCCTCGGAACCGCCACCGCAGGTCGGTCACGTAGGCCGAGAGGCCACGCAAGTTCCGACCTACATCGAGGTTTTCGCCGAGGTCGGCGAGCTCACGTCGCACATTCGTCGTACTGCATTGCACCGACGGTGTTTCCGGCCGGATCGGTGAGGAAGATAAGATGCCCGACGCCTGCGATGGTGTGCCTCGGCATGACGACGCTCCCGCCGGCCGCGACAACGGCGACGGCAACCTCATCGACATCGTCGACGGCGAACGTCGCCTCGACCGCGTTGATCTGACGCCCGCCGATCGGACGTCGTTGTTGCAGTGCGCCTTCGACGCCACCTCCGGTGTCGACGGTGTAGAAACCGGGCGGACCCCAGGCCTGGAAGGTCCATCCGAAAACGGATTCGTAGAACGACCGGCTGACGGAGACGTCGTCGGCGTTGATGGCGAAGTGCGCGAGGGGTGATGGCATGCATCCATCATTGCGTCGGCACAGCTGACGCGCTGTCGATACTCTGACAGATTATGTCGAATTCCCGACACGCATCTGACGCAGCTTCGGTGCGCGCCTACGCGGTGACGCATCCGCCGGGGCATGCGCAGATCGCGATCGAACCCGGCTGGCACCAGATCCTCTTCACCGCGACCGGTGTGCTGACCGTCCGATCCAGCGACGCGGTGTGGACGGTGCCCGCCGACCGGGCCGTGTGGGTTCCGGCCACGCTGAGTGCGACGTTCCACGCCGCCCGCAGCGTTGCCGTCCGCAGCATTTACCTGCGAGCGAACGACTTTCCCGCACTGACCGCTGCACTCACGCGCGACTCCCAGACAATGAATGTCACCGCCTTCGGCAGCACGCTGCTCAGCGAGATCGTCTCCCGCGCCCCGCTGACGCCCGACCGGGACGCCGTCGACCGTGCTCTCGTCACACTGCTGATCGACCAATTGGCTCGTTGGCCAACCGAACCGATGCGCCTCCCGCTGCCGCGGTCGGCGCTGGGCCGATCATTCGCCGACGCCGCACTCGCCCACCCCGAGGGCAGCACCGATGCGTTGGCCCGCTCCATCGGCATCTCCCGACGCACTGTCGAGCGAGTCTTCGCCGAGCAGACCGCGATGGGATTGGGCGCGTGGCGGCGGCGAGCCCGGATTCTGTCCTCACTCGACAACCTTGCCGAGCACCGATCGGTCACCGCGGCCGCCACCGGCGCCGGTTACGCCACAACGTCGGCCTACATCGCAGCTTTTCGGGCGGAGCTGGGTACGAGCCCGGGCCGGTTCCTCGACACCGGCGTGGCTGATTCGCGCAGCGGGCGCCGATGATTTTTCCGATCGCCATGAGTCATCATTCGTGAGATCACCATCAGCAGCGAGAGGTCCACCATGCCCACGATCACGCCCAGTCTCTGGTTCGACGGTGTCGCCGCCGAGGCCGCCGAGTTCTACACCGGTCTCTTCGACGACGGCAAGGTCACCTCCACCGAGTATTACCCCACCGACGGCCTTCCCGAATTCCAGGCCCAGATGGCCGGTAAAGAGCTCACCGTCTCGTTCACCATCGGCGGGCTCGAGGTCATCGCGATCAACGCCGGACCCGAATTCTCCTTCACGCCGGCGGCGTCGTTCATGGTCAACTTCGACCCGTCGAGCGACGACGACGCGCGCGCACACCTCGACGAGCTGTGGGCGGCGTTGTCCGACGGCGGTTCCGCGCTGATGCCTCTCGGCGAGTACCCGTTCAGCCCGCACTACGGCTGGATCACCGACCGCTATGGCCTGAGTTGGCAACTCATCCTGACCGACCCCGACGGTGACCCGCGACCAAAGGTGATGCCCGCGTTGATGTTCTGCGGGCCGGCCCAGAACCGATGTGCCGAAGCACTCACGCTCTACACATCCCTGTTCGACGATTCGCGGATCGGTACCGACGTCCGCTACGACCACCCGCAGGGGCCCGTCGTCGCGGGCTCGGTGATGTTCAGCGACCTCCAACTCGCCGGGCAGTGGTTCGTCGCGATGGACTCCGGCGGCGACCAACCGTTCACCTTCAACGAGGCATTCTCCCTGATGGTCTCCGCCGACGGCCAGGACGAGATCGACCGCTATTGGGCGGCGCTGTCAGCGGTACCCGAGTCCGAGCAATGCGGTTGGTGCAAGGACGAATTCGGGCTCAGCTGGCAGGTCGTCCCGGCCAACCTCGGCGAACTGATGAGCAAACCCGACAGCTACCAGACGATGATGTCGCAGAAGAAGTTCGTGATCGCCGACTTCTGACGATCAGCTCAGCACGGTCTCAGCGTCCCGGTGCGGAGTCATCCGGACGTCGCGCGCCGCCCACGCCGCCGAGACCGCCTGCGGAATCACCGCTACGCCGAGGACCGACATCGCGATGGTCCACGAGCCGGTGAGGTCATGCAGGCCACCGATCGCGATGGGGCCCAGCGCCGCGAGCCCGTATCCCACCGCCTGCGCCATGCCCGACACGCGACCGGTCTGGGCGGTGGAATTGCTGCGCAGCACCATGAACAGCAATGCAAGGCTGATCGACGCCCCCGGCCCGATCATCACGCATACCGCCCAGAACACCGGTGCGGTGTCGGTGGTCACCAGCCCGATGAAGCCGACCGCACAGATCGCCAGGACGAGAAAGGTGACCAGACGCTGGTCGGCGAACCGCCCGGCGATCATCGGCGTCACCAACGACGCCAGGAGGGCGGCCACCTGGGCGATGGCCAGCACCAAGCCGGCCGACGAACGGGACATGCCGCCGTCGACGAGGTATTGCGGCAGCCACGCGGCGAAGGTGTAGAAGATCAACGACTGGCAGCCCATGAAAATGGTGATGGCCCACGCAATCCTGTTGCGCCGCAGCGAGGGAGTCCGCGCCGACGCCGACATCGTGTGAACGCGGGTGAGCTGCGGCAGCCAGATCACCAGCGTGATCACCGTCAGGATTCCCCAACTGGCCAGCGTCAGGCGCCAATTGCCGCCGACGGCATCGTCAATGGGCACGGTGATCGCCGCGGCGACGGCTGCTCCTCCGGACAAGGTCATCGAATACAAGCCGGTCATCAGCCCGGATCGATGCGCGAAATCGCGTTTGATCAGCGCCGGCAGCACCACATTGCAGACACCGATCGCCGCACCGATCACCGCCGACCCGACGAACAGGGCCGCGACGCTGGGCACCAGCCTGATGAACACACCGACCAGGAGCACCAGGAGCGCGGCGAAGATGGTGCGTTCGATCCCGAAACGCGCGGCCACTTTGGGCGCGGCCGGAGCGACCACGCCGAAGAACAGCACCGGCAAGGTGGTGAGCAGTCCGGCGGCGAAACCGCTCAGGCCCAGATCGTCGGAGATCTCACCGACGATGGGCCCGACCGATACCACCGCCGGACGCAGGTTGGCCGCCACCAACATGACGCCGACGGCGACAACCGGCAACGATCGAACAGCCGGAAGTGATCGGGCAACCGTCGTCGGCGAGGTCGACGGTTCACCCGTGGTGATCGACTCCCCCATCAGTCGAACTGGGGGTCCTCGTTGCGGCTGCGCTTGAGTTCAAAGAAGTGCGGATACGACGCCAGCGCCACCGCGCCGTCCCATACCGTGCCGGCGGTCTCACCACGTGGGATACGCGAGAGCACCGGCCCGAAGAACGCCACACCGTTGACGTGAATGGTGGGCGTTCCGACGTCGTCGCCGACCTTGTCCATGCCCTCGTGATGGCTGGTGCGAATCCACTCGTCGTAGTCGGTGGAGTCGGCCGCGTCGGCGAGCGAGGCATCGAGGCCGAGCTCTTCCAGCGAACCGGCGATCACCGAATCGAAGTCCTTGTTGCCCTCGTTGTGGATGCGCGTTCCCATGGCTGTGTAAAGCGGCGCCAGGATCTCGTCGCCCTTCACCGCGTGCGCGGCGGCGATCACCCGGACCGGCTTCCATGCCTGCGAGAGCGCCTCGCGATAGGAGTCCGGGATGTCCTTGCCCTCGTTGAGCACCGCCAGGCTCATCAGGTGGAAGTTCACGTCGATGTCGCGGACCTTCTCGGCCTCGAGAATCCAGCGGGAGGTGATCCAGCACCAGGGGCAGAGCGGGTCGAACCAGAAATCCACACGGTCGTTCGCCATCGAATTCTCCTTCGCACGTTCCTCGCCGGCCTCTCCGGCTTATCACGTGACGTACAACCGTTCGTACACGAGCACATTCCCCGCACCACACAACCCGTAGGCTGAGTTGCGTGACCTCTCCCAACCTCACCCGCGACCAGGCGCAGCAACGCGCCAACACCATCGACGTGTCGGGTTACGTGATCGATCTCGATCTGACCGACGGCAACGGCAAACCCGGCGAGTCGACGTTCCGCTCGACGTCGACGGTGACCTTCACCGCCACCCCGGGCGCCGAGACCTTCATCGACCTCGTCGCACCAAAGCTGATCTCCGCCAACCTCAATGGCACCGATCTCGACATTTCGGACTTCGACGAGTCGGTCGGGATCACCTTGCCGAACCTGGCCGCCGAGAACACGCTGACCGTCGTCGCCGACTGCGCCTACTCCAACACCGGCGAGGGCCTGCACCGATTCGTCGACCCATCCGATGGCACCGTCTACCTGTACTCGCAGTTCGAAACCGCCGACGCCAAGCGGATGTTCGCCTGCTTCGATCAGCCGGATCTGAAGGCCACGTTCACCATCACCGTCACCGCCGCTGAGGACTGGAAGGTCATCTCCAACGCCGCGCACGTGAACACGGCCAAAGCCGAGCCCGGCATCCACCGGTTCCGTGAGACCGAGAAGATGAGCACATATCTGGTTGCCCTGATCGCCGGCCCGTACGCGGAGTGGACCGACGTCTACTCCGACGAGCACGGAGATATCCCGCTGGGCATCTACTGCCGCGCGTCGCTGGCCGAATTCATGGACGCCGAACGCCTGTTCACCGAGACCAAGCAGGGATTCGGCTTCTACCACAAGAACTTCGGCACCCCGTACGCCTTCGGAAAGTACGACCAGCTCTTCGTCCCCGAGTTCAACGCGGGCGCCATGGAGAACGCCGGGGCGGTGACCTTCCTGGAGGACTACGTCTTCCGGTCGCGGGTCACCAACTACAACTACGAGCGTCGCGCCGAGACCGTACTGCACGAGATGGCGCACATGTGGTTCGGCGACCTGGTCACCATGAAGTGGTGGGATGACCTGTGGCTCAACGAATCCTTCGCGACTTTCGCGTCGGTGTTGTGCCAGTCCGAGGCCACCGAATACACCAGCGCCTGGACAACTTTCGCCAACGTCGAGAAGTCCTGGGCGTACCGTCAGGATCAGTTGCCGTCGACTCATCCGGTCGCCGCCGACATTCCCGACATCGCGGCAGTCGAGGTCAACTTCGACGGCATCACCTACGCCAAGGGCGCCTCGGTGCTCAAGCAGCTCGTCGCCTATGTGGGTCTCGAAGACTTCCTCGCCGGCCTGCGTGACTATTTCGTCAGTCACAAGTTCGGCAACGCGACCTTCTCCGATCTCCTTGCCGCACTGGAGAAGTCGTCGGGACGCGATCTGTCGGACTGGGGCAACCAGTGGCTCAAGACCACCGGCATCAATGTCATCCGGCCCGACTTCGAGCTCGACGATTCCGGCGCGTTCACCCGGTTCTCGATCCTGCAGGACGGAGCCGCACCCGGAAAGGGCGAAACACGCACCCACCGGTTGCGAGTGGGCGTCTACGACGACAACGACTCGGGCAAGCTCGAGCGGGTCAGCAGCGTCGAACTCGACGTCGAGGGTGAACGAACCGACGTCGACGAGCTGATCGGCAAGTCGCGCGGCAAGCTGATCATCCTCAACGACGACGACCTGACCTACGCCTCGGTACGGCTGGACCCGGAGTCGCTGGCGACGGCCACCGCCCGCATCGGTGACATCAGCGATTCGTTGCCGCGCACGCTCATCTGGTCGGCCGCGTGGGAGATGACCCGCCAGGCCGAGATGCGCGCCCGCGACTTCGTCGAGCTGGTCTCGCGCGGCATCGCCGCAGAAACCGAAATCGGTGTGGTGCAACGAGTTCTGCTACAGGCGACCACCGCCATCGGCGCCTACGCCGACCCGGTGTGGGCGGCCACCACCGGCCGGCCGGCATTCAGTGCCCGCTTGCTGGAGCTGGCACAGGGCTCCGAAGCGGGCTCCGACCATCAACTCGCCTTCTTCTCCACCCTGCTCGCGGGTGCGGTGAACGAGGATCAGGTCCAGATGCTGCAGTCCATCCTCGATGGCGACGACCCGGCCGACTACAACCTGCCCGGTCTCACCGTGGACGCCGATCTGCGGTGGAAGCTGGTGACCGCCTTGGCAACTGCCGGTGCCATCGATACCGATCCGGATTCGACCCCGGTCATCGACGCCGAGGCGCAACGCGACAACACCGCGGCCGGTGCGCGTCAGGCAGCGGCCGCGCGCACCGCACGTCCGCTGGCGCAGGCCAAGGCGACAGCCTGGGCGGAGACCGTGGAGCAGGACAAGCACTCGAATACCTTCGCCCGCACCATGATCGGCGGATTCGCCCGACCAGGACAGGACGAGCTGCTGACACCGTATGTGGCCAAGTATTTCGCGGCGGTGCCCGAGGTGTGGGCCCGACGTTCCAGCGAGGTCGCGCAGACCGTCGTGGTGGGCCTCTACCCCACCTGGGCGATCAACTCCGATGCGCTCGCCGCAGCCGACGAGTTCCTCTCCGGCGAGCATCCGTCCGCGCTCAAGCGACTCATCTCCGAGGGACGCGACGGGGTGGCCCGCTCATTGCGGGCGCAGAAGTTCGACGCCGAGGACTGACCGGCACTGCGTGCGCCGGGGCGGGGCCGGTCTCACCGGCTCCGCCACCGGTAGCGGATCTGCGGACGCCCGGCGTTGCCGTACTCGGTGACCCGTTCGACGACGCGGTCGTCTGCCAGCCGTTCCAGGTACCGCCATGCGGTGACCCGCGAACTGCCGAGGGTGGCGGCCACCTGGGATGCGGTGAGGCCGTCGGCCGAGTCCCGAATCGACCGTGCCACAGCGTCTTCGGTGTCCGGCGCCGCGCCTTTCTTGGCGGTGCGGCGGGCGTCACTGGTGCGTAGTTCGGCCAGGGCACGGTCGACGTCACGCTGGCTGACCGCCTGATCGCCGTCGCTGAGCGCGTCCCGGTACCGCAGGTACTGGTCGATCTTGTCCCGGAATGCCGCGAAGGTGAACGGCTTCAACAGGTAGAGCAGTACGCCGTGGCTCATCGCGGTGCGCACGGTGGCCAGGTCGCGCTGCGCGGTGATCGCGATGATGTCGGGGTCGGGACGTAGCCCGGACAGGGCCGAGGCGAGGTCCACGCCACGAGCATCGGGCAGACCGAGGTCGAGCAGCACCAGTTCGACCGGCGCACCGGAGTCGGCGGCCTCATGCGCGGTCCGCAGTGCGTGCTGGGCCGTGCGACACGACCCGATGATCTCGAACCCGCCGATGCGCTCCAGGTAGGCCCGATGCGCTTCGGCGATCATCGGTTCGTCTTCGACGATCAGTACCCTGATCACAGTATTTCCCGCGTCTCGGTGGCGCCGGCGGCCACAGAGGCATCCGGTTGTCCCGCAAGGGTTACCGTCACCACCGACCCGTAGGTGTTCTCCGCGGTAATCGTTCCGTGGTGGCGCTCGACCACCTGGGTGACCAGCGCGAGTCCGAGTCCTCGTCCGGCCGCGTCACCACCGGCTTTGGTGGAGTAGCCACGCTGACGCGCTCGCGCGAACAGCTCGGGTTCCATCCCGGGACCACTGTCGGCGACGATGATTCGCAGTCCCGCGGCATCACCGACAACGGTCACCTCGACCCACGGATCGGCGCTGTCGCAGGCGTCGAGGGCATTGTCGATCAGGTTCCCCACAACGGTGATCATCTCACCCGTGGTGAGGATCTCGATGGCCGAATCGGCGACTTGGCTGTCTTCGGTGAGCGACAACGAGATGCCGAGTTCGGCTGCCTGAGCGGACTTGCCCAGCAGCAGTGCCGCCAACGCCGGTTCACCGACCGTCGTCGACATGCGGTCGACGAGTTGCTGGGACAGTTCCAGTTCGGTGGTCGCGAACCGGACGGCATCCTCAGCGCGCCCCATCTCCACCAACGCGACGATGGTGTGCAATCGATTGGCGGTCTCATGCGCCTGCGACCTCAATGCCTCGGCGAACCGGGTCATGGAGTCCAGTTCACCGACCGCCTCCGACAGCTCGGTCCGGTCGCGAATCGTCACGACAACCGAGTCCTTCTGCCCGACAACATTTGTGCGGTTGACGACCAGCACGCGGCCACCGGTGACGAAGAGCTCGTCGGTGACCTGCGGGTAGTCGTGGGTCAGGAAGTCCGGCAGGTCATCGACTGTTGCCGAATCGTGCTCGGCGAGTCCGAGGAGACGTCGCGCCTCATCGTTGATCACCGCAACCCGTCCGTGTTCGAGGACCACCAGCCCCTCGCGGACGGCCCGAAGCACGGCGTCGTGGTGTTCGTACATCACGCGTAGTTCCGCCGGCGCGAGCCCGCCCGTCTGGCGCAGCAGTCGTCGTCGGATCATCCACAGTCCACCCAACGCGACCACGAGTACGGCTGCCGCGATGGCTGCGATCAGCGGCAGCTGTGCGCGCCACGCATCCGACAGTCGATTCTGGGTGATGCCGGCCGCAACCAGCCCGACGATGGTCCCATCGTCGGCGCGCACCGGTGCGATGGTCCGGATCGAGGGACCCAGAGTCCCCGTGTAGGTCTCGGTGAAGACCTGACCCGCCAACGCCTGCTCTCGCGAACCCAGGTAGCGCTGGCCGATGAGTTGCGGGTTGGTGTGGGTGACGCGGGTGCCGTCGGGCGTCATCACCGTGATGAACGCGATGCCGGTGTCGGCGCGGATGCGTTCGGTGATCGGCTGCAGGACGGCGGCCGGATCAGCGCCGCCCAGCGCAGCAGCAGTCGACGGCGAGTCGGCGATGCTCACCGCCACCGCGGTCACCTGAGCACGCGCGGCGTCGTCGGCGTCGGACCGAGCGTCCAATGCGGCCAGCACCCCGCCGGCCACCACGATGACCACTACCAGTGCGAGCACCAGCGCGACGGCCTGCCCGGCCAACGTGCGCGGGAACCACCGCATGCTGCCCTCCTTATACCGCCCCAACACTTCTCGGTTCAGTGTCCACCGGGTGAACGAAATGAACGCAACCGTGACCCACGTCACCGTTGTCCGCCACACTTCCAGACAACACATTGCCGTGTGGCTGACCGAGAAAGGGAACACCCATGTCCATCAGATCGAATTCTCCAGCGGACACCACCGCTGGGACCGCGAAAGTCAAGCGGGACCGCACTCACTGGCTCTACATCGCGGTGATCATCGCCGTGGTGGCCGGTGTGATCGTCGGACTGGTGGCACCCGAAGTCGGCAAGGACGTCGGCGTTCTCGGGACCATGTTCGTCAGCCTGATCAAGATGATGATCGCTCCGGTCATCTTCTGCACCATCGTGTTGGGCATCGGTTCGGTACGTAAGGCTGCGACTGTCGGCAAGGTCGGCGGACTGGCCTTCGTCTACTTCCTGGCGATGTCGACCGTCGCACTTGCCATCGGGTTGCTCGTCGGCAACCTGATCCAGCCGGGCGAAGGTCTCAATATCACCGCCACCGCTTCCAAGGGCGCGGCGCTGGCCGAGAAGGCACACGAGTCCGGCGGCACAATGGCGTTCATCGAGGGCATCATCCCGACCTCGCTGCTGTCTTCGCTGACCGAAGGCAATGTGCTGCAGGCATTGTTCGTCGCACTGCTGGTGGGATTCGCGATCCAGGCGATGGGCCGCACCGGCGAACCGATCCTCGTCGCGGTCTCCTACTTCCAGAAGCTCGTGTTCAAGATCCTGACCATGGTTCTGTGGGTCGCCCCGATCGGCGCCTTCGGTGCGATCGCCAACGTCGTCGGCCAAACAGGTTGGGCCGCAGTACAACAGCTGGCGATCCTGATGCTCGCGTTCTATCTGACCTGTGTGGTGTTCGTGTTCGGTGTCCTCGGCGTGCTGCTGCGCTGGGTGGCCGGCGTGTCCATCTTCCGCCTGGTCCGCTACTTGGCCCGCGAGTACCTGCTCATCTTCGCCACTTCGTCGTCGGAGTCGGCCCTGCCGCGTCTGATCGCGAAGATGGAACACATCGGAGTGGAGAAGACCACCGTCGGCGTGGTGGTTCCCACCGGCTACTCGTTCAACCTCGACGGCACCGCCATCTACCTGACGATGGCATCGCTGTTCATCGCCGACGCGATGGGCGATCCACTGTCGATCTCTGAGCAGATCGGTTTGCTGGTCTTCATGATCATCGCCTCCAAGGGCGCGGCCGGTGTCAGTGGCGCGGGTCTGGCGACCCTGGCCGGCGGATTGCAGGCCCATCGTCCCGAGATGCTCGACGGCGTCGGCGTGATCGTCGGTATCGACCGATTCATGTCGGAGGCCCGCGCGGTGACCAACTTCTCCGGCAACGCGGTGGCCACGCTACTCGTCGGATCGTGGACGAACACCGTCGACAAGGAGCGCGTCGAGGATGTCCTGTCCGGACGCAACCCGTTCAACGAAGCCGACATGGTCGACGATGATCCGATCGACCGGGTCGAGGACCGCGAACTGCAGAGTGGTCAGGTCGGCAATCCCAAGGACCTCGTCACCCACTGACACGGTCGACACCCGGAAACAACTGTGGCCGCCCCGGAATCCGGGGCGGCCACAGTGTTGGCTGTATCAGTTGATGCAGACTCAGCTGTTGCGCACTATCAGTGGTGACTGATCAGCTGGGCGCTGCAGCGGTCGCGACAACGTGCAGAGCAGCGATGATGCCGTCGATGAGATGGCCCTGACGGAAGCTGGTGATCGCGGCGGTCACGCCGAGCTGGGCCACGCGGTCGTTGACGCGGCCGGCAACGGCGCTGCCGGACACGATGACCACCTCGCGGGTGTTCGGCGAAACCGCGATCAGAGCGCCGTTGGCGGGTTCCGGCGCCTTGGCCAGAATGCTGCGGGCGTCATGGGCGGCATCGGCGGTCAGATCACCGATGTAGACCGAGAACCGCACAAGGGCCTTCTCGCTGGCTGCCTTGAGCGCGTCGTCGAGTGCGATGAGCTCGTGCCGCGAAAACGGCGGCGTACTCGGCGCATGACCGGGAAACCGCGTCGCCGAGATGCGGCCACTGTTGGTCACTACGGTTCCGACCGGCAGAGCACTGCCTGCCACACCGACCGCAGTACTGCTCGGGGTCACATCACCACTTGCCACTGGCCAGCCCTCCATCGACGTCGCCCGCCTCGGCATGTCGCGGAAGCGCCATCGGCGAGATGTCGGTAGCGCTGAACAGCAGAGGCGAGTGGTCCCATTCCTGATCCAGGGTGTACTCGGGGACCTTGGGATATTTCAGACCGGACGAGAAGATCATCGAGACCACACACGCACCGGCGGCGAGTACGACGAGGATCGTGACCGGTATGCCTAGATAGACGATCAGGTTGTCCATGGCAATCAATCTAGCCCACTCGCGCAGCGAAAGTGCAGCAGCCCCTACAACGCGTCGTAGATCTCCGTCACCCCTGTGCGCGACCGGTGGATCTGCAGGTCAGGCGGCACCGACGTCGATGTACTGAGCCCACGCCGGATCGAGTTCTTTGACGGTTGCCAACAGTCGCCAGTAGCGCCCCTTAGGCATCGACGGTTTGACCCGAAGACGCCATCCGAGCTCGGTCAACAAGCGGTCGGCCTTGCGGTGATTACAGCTCGCGCAGCACGCGACGCAGTTCTCCCACGAATGCGGACCACCGCGACTGCGCGGCAGGATGTGATCGATCGTGGTGGCCTTGGAGCCGCAGTAGCCACAGCGGAACCGGTCGCGATGCATCAACGCCGCACGAGTCATCGGTACCACCGCGCGATAGGGCACCTTGACGAAGCTGCGCAGGCGGATCACCGACGGCACCGAC
Source organism: Actinomycetes bacterium (assembly GCA_023461275.1). Taxonomy (GTDB): domain Bacteria; phylum Actinomycetota; class Actinomycetes; order Mycobacteriales; family Mycobacteriaceae; genus Gordonia. The sequence goes on from JAEYMI010000040.1 coordinate 51,525, forward strand.
ACGTCTGCCGAATGGACCACCACCCCGGAGCCGTCCGGATGCACCACGTCGGCGCGCTCGCGCAGCACCAGGATGATCGCTCGACGGATGGATACCGCCGTCAACGGTTCGTAGGTGGCATTGAGCAGCAACACTCGTCGACGACCCCAGATGGTGGCACCGGAATGGGTCGAACCGCGGTGATTGGCCGAGTCGACCTCGGCGGCGTGACGCACGTCAGCCAGAGCGGTCACCTCGCCCGAAGCGCGATGTTCACCCGCACTCGCTGCTGTTCGCGTCATCCTGCCTCCCACTCGACCGGGGCGCTCGATCCGCACGCCTCCGCGAGGCGCCATACCGCGTCAAGTTCAGCACGGAACACCGATGTTCGCACGACAATCCTGGGTGTCCACGCAGGTCGGCCACGGCGACGGCGGGTACCGACGGCGTTTGTGGGACCTATGCCGTTTGAGCGCCATCGACTACGTCAGGACAATGGAGGCTGTGAGCAACCAGTTCTACGACGAGGTCGGTGGGGCCGAGACATTCCGCCGACTGACCGCCCGTTTCTACCGCGAGGTCGCCGCCGACGAGATCCTGCGCCCGATGTATCCCGAGGAGGATCTCGAGGCGGCCGAACGACGGCTGCGGATGTTTCTCGAACAGTATTGGGGCGGCCCGCGCACCTACTCGGATGAACGCGGCCACCCTCGGCTGCGGATGCGCCATCATCCGTTCCGCATCGGCCCCATCGAACGCGATGCGTGGCTGCGGTGCATGCACACCGCCATCGCGTCCATCGATGAAGACACCCTCGACGCCGCACATCGACGCGCATTGGTCGACTACATGGAGATGGCCGCCCAATCGATGGTCAATTCGCCTCTCTGAGGCCCACATTGCACTCCCCGCGCATCACGAGAGGGAGCAGTGATGGTTTCGACTCGCCGACCCGAGAGGGAGTCCTCACCCAAAACTCAGGTAGGGCACAATGTGCACGGTGAACGACGAGACCCCCGATGTCGTCCCCGGCGACCCCGATGTCGAGGTCGCGCCGGAGTCCACGGATTCCGGCATCCACCCCGACGGCACCCCCGCACCGGACGGCGATTCTGTTCCTGACTCTCCTGCCGCTCCCGATTCCGCTACCGCGCCCGCTGAAAACGGGGCGGCCGAGACAGAATCTGCCGGCGACGCCCCGGTGGATCCGGTAGCTCAGGAACCATCACCGGACGAGCCTTCCCCCGCCGACTCTTCCCCTGCTGACACTTCCCCCGAGGAAGCAGCCGATGGCGAGGTCACCGAGCAGGCCGACGATGACAGCGCTGCAGCCGACGCCGACGCCGACGTCGACGACACAGACGTTCCCGAGGCCGAGGCGGCCGAGACAGATGCCGCCGAGACCGGGACCCGCGAGGTAGACGAGACCGACGCCGCCGCATCGGATTTGCTGCCGGCAACCCAACTCGACCCCGAAGACAACACGTGGTGGCGGTCGGCGATCTTTTATCAGATCTATCCGCGGTCGTTCTCCGACGGCAACGGTGACGGCGTCGGCGACCTGGCCGGTGTCATCGACAAACTCGGTTACCTCGAACTGCTCGGGGTCAACGCGATCTGGCTGAGCCCGATCATGCGCTCTCCCATGGCCGATCACGGTTACGACGTCTCCGATCCCCGCGACATCGATCCGTTGTTCGGTGACCTCGCGACCTTCGACGCGATGGTCGCCGACGCCCACGATCGCGGCATTCGCGTCACCATGGACCTCGTTCCCAATCACACCAGCGATCAGCACCCCTGGTTCGCTGAGGCGATCGCCGCAGGGCCGGGCAGTCCCGAACGGGCCCGCTACATCTTCCGCGACGGACGTGGCGAGAACGGCGATGAGCCACCGAACAACTGGGTCAGCATCTTCGGCGGCCCGGCGTGGCATCGGGTCACCGAAGCCGACGGCACACCCGGGCAGTGGTACCTGCACATTTTCGCCCCCGAGCAGCCAGATCTGAACTGGGACAACGACGAAGTCTTCGAAGACATGGAGAAGACTCTGCGGTTCTGGCTCGACCGCGGGGTCGACGGCTTCCGGATCGACGTCGCACACGGCATGGCCAAGCCGTCGGATCTGCCCGACATGAATCTGGAAACGGCCGGCCTGCTGGAGAACAGCGACGACGACCCACGCTTCAACAACTACGGCGTACACGAGATTCACCGCAAGATCCGCGCGGTGATCGACGAGTACCCCGGCGTGGCGAACGTCGGCGAGATCTGGGTCGACGACAACGAACGATTCGCCGAATACCTGCGGCCCGACGAACTGCATCTCGGGTTCAACTTCCGCCTCGCGAAGGCGCCGTTCGAGGCGAAAGCCATTCGCAGCGCCATCGAGAACTCACTGGCGGCGGTGCTCTCGGTGGACGGTACGCCGACGTGGACCCTGTCCAATCACGATGTGGATCGCGAGGTCACCCGGTATTCCGACGATCTGGAAACCGGCATCGCGCGTGCCCGCGCGATGCTTCTCGTCGAATTGGCGCTTCCCGGAACGGTTTTCATCTACAACGGCGCCGAACTCGGGCTACCCAACGTCGACCTTCCCGACGAAGCGCTGCAGGACCCGGTGTGGGAGCGGTCCGGTCATACCGAACGCGGACGGGACGGATGCCGGGTTCCGTTGCCGTGGCAGGGAACCGAGCCGCCGTTCGGATTCAGTACCTCGTCCCAGACGTGGCTGCCGATGCCCGAGTCGTGGGTCGGATTCACCGTGGAGGCCCAGCTCGAAGACGTCGGATCGACGCTGTCGCTGTATCGACAGGCAATCGACCTCCGCGCCGAACGCCCGGAGTTCTCCGGCGACACCGTCGAGTGGTACGGCGCCCCGGAGGGATGCCTCGCGTTCCGACGTGCCGACGGTCATCTGGTCTGCGCACTCAACGCCGGCGACAAGCCGGTACCGCTACCGCCGGGCGAGGTTCTGTTGACCAGCGCGCAGTTGGACAAGGGTTTGCTGCCCCCGAATGCGTCGGCCTGGCTGGTCTGAGCGCTTACAGCGCGGTCAGATCGAGCGAACGTCCACGGCGACGATAGACCGATCCATATCGGGCGTCGATGCGAATCCATGGTCCGGACAAGCGGATTCGCACCGGTTCGGTCTCCGCGATGTCGTCGACGGCGGAGTTCTCGGTGATCTCGCGACCGTGCTGATCACGGATGAAGCCCATGGCGGTGAGCGCGAACAGCGAGCGCAGTGACACCCCGATCGGATCACCATCGATACCGCTCAACTCGAGCACGTCCTGGTCGAGCAACCCGGTTGCCGGTCCGTGGGCGCTGCCCTGGGTGCGCGCGAGATGCGCGCCGTTGCGCGACAACTCGACGACGGTACGCGCGGGCACGTCGTCGAGATGGACATATCCGGTGTCCGGCGGCAATGCACCTCGCCAGGCACTGTCGAGCGAGAATCCGGGATCGAGCGGGGTATTGGGTTCCAGTGACGCCAGACCGGTTCGTAATGTTGTTGCGTCACAAACGATGTCGCCTGGGCGAAGGCGGCCGAACACCGACCGGGTGACCAAGACGTCGAAACCGGAATTGGCCCACAGCCCGATCAGGCCGTCGGAGCGGGTGTGCAGCCGCACGACCGCGCTGTCATCGGTGCGCAGTGCCCGCGAGAGGAAAGCCGATGCGTCGGCCCGGTCGGCCGCGGACGCGACGCTGATGAATCGCTCAGGATCACTCACCCGGCTTCTCCCGGAAGAACTCGCCCAGATAGTCCTTCTCGCTCGACGTCAACCGCCGCAACCGCTGGGCGTCGACGTCGAAGGCGACGAGTTGAGTACTGGCCACCACTGCCGGTTTCGACGCCGGGTCGGCGCCCTTCGGCCGCACCTCGTAGCCGACGGTGAAGTCCACGGCGCGGATCTGCTCGGTGAACATGGTCACCTCGATCGGGCCTTCCTGGTGGCGGATCTGCTCGCGGTACTTCACGTGCAGATCGGCGACCACGCAACCGTCGCGGAGTGAAGCGGTGGGCCGGCCGTCGTAGAACAGCCACGGGATGCGGGCCTCCTCGATCAGCGTGACCATGCGCGCGTGGTTGATGTGGGCGAACACGTCCATGTCCGACCAGCGCACCGGGACACGCACGACGTAGCCGGCGTCGGTTGTTGTTCCCTCGTCCTCGTACAGCACCGCTCTCCCTTCCTCGCCGATTCCCTTCTCGGGCGATCTCAGCGGATCACACTACGCAGTTGGCGTGCCGCGACCGAGAGGGTGGCGAGGTCGAGCGTGCCGGACGAGTTGATGTCGTCCAGTGTCGCCCGCACCCGAGAGAGCCTTGACGAGTGCGACAACTCCCACTCCTCGATCTTCTCCATTGCTGTTTCCGCAGGCTCACTGCCCTCGAGGATCTTGAGCGTCAGTGCCCGCAGCGCACCGTGCATGTCGTCTCGAAGTGCCAACCGCGCCAACGCATGCCACCGATCGCCGTGGGCGAGGTCGGAGACCGCGGTGAGCAATTCTTCGAGACCGAAGTGCTCCATCACCGCGAAGTAAACTTCGCCGACCTCCACCGGATCACGGTCGGCGATCTCGGCGGCGTCGATGATGTCGAGCAGGCAGAACCGGTGCAGGCTCACCGCCACGTCGAAGGCGAGGTCGGCAGGCACACCGGCACTCCGGTAATGCTCGACGCGGTCGTCGACGTCACGGGCCGACCCGCTGCCCATCCAACTGTCCAGCAGCGCCGACAGTTCGGTGACCCGCTCGCGGTAGCGGGTGATCTCGGCGCGAATGGCCAACGGTTGGGGACGGAAGGCGAGCAGCCAGCGAGACGCCCGGAACGTCAATCGGCGTGCGTACAAGGCCATTTCGTCGATCATCGGAACCGACGCCGGGGCGTGGAGGATGCGCTCGAAGATGTCGTTCATGCCGAAGACCTCGGTCGCGACCACGTACGCGCGGACACTCTCGTCGGTCGATGAACCGCTCCCCTCGCCCAGCCGGAACAGGTGGGTGATCCCGGCCTTGCCGACGATCTCGTTGACCAACGCGGTCGTCACGATCTCCCTGCGCAGCCGGTGCGCTCGGATCTCGTCGGCGAAGCGCTCCTGCAGCGGCGTCGGAAAGTACTGCGCCAGAACGCTTTCGAACACATCACTGTCGGGCAGATCGGTGGCCAGCAGATCGGCCTTGGCACCGAGTTTGACGTGCGCCATCAGTGTGGCCAGTTCAGGTGAAGTGAGACCGCGATGCAGATCGCCACGAAGACGTTTGCGCAGTGCGTCCGGCTCGGGAAGTGCCTCCAGCTTCAGGTTGACGCCCCGATGCTTGGCAAGGTCGTGGAGTTGCCGCGCGTGTACTTCGGCCCGCTCCGTCGCATAGGTGCGGCTGAATCCGAGTTCGGAGTTCTGCGAGATGTTGTCGGCCAGAACGAGATCGGCGACCTCGTCGGTCATCGACTCGAGCAGCGGATTGCGTTGTTGTTCGGGCAGTGCGCCCGACGACACGGCCGAGTCGAGCAGGATCTTGATGTTGACCTCGTGATCCGAGCAGTCCACGCCCGCCGAGTTATCCATCGCGTCGGTGTTGACCCGACCACCGTTCAGGTCGAACTCGATACGTCCACGTTCGGTCACACCGAGGTTGCCGCCCTCGCCGATCACCTTGACGCGCAACTGATCTCCGTTGACCCGGATGGCGTCGTTGGCCTTGTCACCGACATCGCCGTCGGACTCCGATGAAGCCTTCACGTAGGTGCCGATGCCACCGTTCCACAGCAGATCCACCGGCGCGAGCAGGATTGATCGGATCAGGTCGGGCGGTGAGAGCTCGGTAACGTCGGAGTCGAGGCCGAGTGCGTCACGCATCTGCGGACTCACCGGAATCGACTTGCGTTCCCGCGACCACACCCCGCCGCCGGCACTGATCAGTGCGGTGTCGTAGTCGGCCCAGGATGACCGGGGTAGCTCGAAAAGGCGTTTGCGTTCGGCATACGACGGCGCCGCGTGCGATTCGGGATCGACGAAGATATGGCGGTGGTCGAATGCGGCGACCAGACGAATGTGCTCGCTGAGAAGCATCCCGTTACCGAAGACGTCGCCGCTCATATCGCCGATGCCGACGACGGTGAAGTCCTCGGACTGGGTGTCAACGCCGAACTCGCGGAAGTGACGTTTCACCGCCTCCCATGCACCGCGCGCGGTGATGCCCATGGCCTTGTGGTCATAGCCCGCCGAACCACCCGACGCGAAGCCGTCGCCGAGCCAGAAGTTGTACTGCGCAGCAACATCATTGGCGATGTCGGAGAACGACGCAGTGCCCTTGTCGGCCGCCACGACGAGATAGGGATCGTCGCCGTCGCGGCGAGTCACCGCACGGGCGGGCAAGACCTCGCCGGTGCGTCGATCGATGTTGTCGGTCACGTCGAGCAGCCCGGAGATGAACGCCCGATAGCACGAAATCCCTTCGGAGCGTTGAGCATCACGATCGGCTGACGGGTCGCCGGTCGGTGCCGGTGGCCGCTTCACGACGAAACCGCCCTTCGCGCCCAGCGGCACGATGACCGCGTTCTTCACCGCTTGCGCCTTGACCAGGCCCAGAACCTCGGTGCGATAGTCATCTCGACGATCCGACCAGCGCAGCCCACCGCGGGCGACCATGCCGAACCGGAGGTGGACGCCCTCCACCCGCGGTGAGTAGACGAAGATCTCATGCAGGGGCCGTGGCTCGGGCGTTTGCGGAATCTCTCTGGGCCGCAGCTTGAATGACATCACCCGTCCGGTCGGATGCGCTGATGCGGCGTCATCGGGGACGTAGAAGTTCGTGCGCGACGTGGCGGTGATCGTCGAGACGAACGCCGAGAGGATGCGGTCGGCGTCGAGGCTGATGACCCGTGCCACCGCCTCGGTCACCCGGGCGAGCACCCCCTCGGTGTCGGCGGTCGCAACTTGCGTGGGATCGAATTGTGCGGCGAATAGATCCACCAGGGCACGCGTGACGTCGACGTGCGATCCGAGCACCGAGGCCACGTGTGTGGTGCCGTAGGCGAATCCGCATTGGCGCAGGTAGCGCGCATACGCGCGCAGCATCGCGGTGGCACGCCAATCGATTCCGCAACGCAGCACCAGTTCATTAAAGGCGTCGACCTCGGCGTTCTGGCGCCAGATCTGCATGAACGCCGCGGTGAAACGCTCTTCCACATCATCGGCGTGGTCGGCATCCAGCGTCATTCCCGGCGCCAGCGAGACCCCGAATTCGTATGCCCAACAGGGAATTCCATCACCCCTGTCGATCGCGTACGGATGTTCGTCGTGGACCTCGAGTCCCAGGCTGTGCAGGACCGGCAAGACGTCGGTGAGGGTGGCCGAGTCGCCGCACAGATACAGGGTGAACACCCAGCGTTGCTGTGCCACAGGTGTTTCGGTGTCGTCGACGATCCGGCTGAGGGTGACGGTGACCGCTCCCGGCGTCAGACGCGACACGTGCACCAGGTCGGTCAGCGCCGACGACGGGCTTCGCTGTTCCTTGTAGTCCTCGGACAGCGACGGCAGGGTGCGCAGCAACCCGTCGATGGTGTCGTCGCCGAGCCCCATGCCCGACGTCTGCGCGCGCAGTACGAGTTCGCGCACCCGTTCGTCCCAGCTGCGGATGAGGTCGGCCAGTGATGCCTGCAGTTCGGCGTGCGTGGCGCTGCCGGTCTCGACCGAGCCGAGGCGTCGTGCGACATCCGGATCGATGCGCACCAGCACCTGTAGGAGCGCCAGCGGCATCTCGCTCACGCGTGCGGTGTATTCCAGGTCGGTGCCCTCGAGGCGTCGGGCCAGCGCATTCTGCAGCGCCAGCCGCGACGCCGTGTTGTAGCGGTCGCGTGGCAGGTAGATCAGCGCACAACCGGTCTCACCGTCACGGTTGATGCGTAGAAACAGCCGTAGCGAACGGGTGGCGACGGCGTCGAGCATTTCGACCACCCGACGGGCGAGTTCGTCGTCGTCGGAGGCGAACATCTCGACGAGTGGATAGTTCTGCAGCAGTTCGGTGATGGACTGGCCGACGTACGACTCCGGCTCGACGCCCACCCGCTCGAGCACTCGCGCAACTTTCGCCTGCAGTACCGGGATTTCCAGCACCGTCTGGTGCAGACCCGACGAGGTGAAGGTGCCGAGGAAGCGATGCTCGCCGGTGCGGGTTCCATCGGCGGAGAACTCGGGCACGCGGATGAGAATCGGATAGTTCGATCGTTGGATACCAGTCGCCAGGTGTACCCGCGTCACCGTCGGCAGCAGGCCGGTGGTGCCCTGTGCGGGAAAGTCCGCGCGGACGGCGTCGGTTCGCCACACGCCGAGCCGGTCGTCGAGGGTGCCGGTAGCGGCGTCGAACCGGGCGTAGGCCAGCGGCAGAAAGTGATTGCCGGCGAACCAGGTCATCAGTCGTGAGTATTCGACGCTCTGCTTTTCGTCGATGCCGTCGATGCCTGATCGCGTCTGGATGCACGCCGCCGACAGTGTGGTCATGGCCTCGCGCATTGCGTCCACGTCGCGGTCGACGTCGCCGACCCGGGCGATGACGCCGTCGAGGTCGGTCTGCAGCGCGACGATGTCGACGTCGGGTCGTCGGGAGATGGCGACGACGAAGATCCACGATTCGGCGATGGCCGCGCGACCGGCGCGTGGTGTTTCGGCGATCTCGTCGATGGTCCCGGCGTCGTCGCGGATGACGGGCAGGATCGGATGGTCGATCCGGGTGACGGCCAGGTCGTGGGCTTCGACGGTGGCCAGCACAGCCTCGACCAGCAGCGGCATGTCGTCGTTGACGACGATGACCTCTACGTCACCGCTGTGGGTGACCGCGACATCGACCAGCGGTTGGCCAGCGCTGCGTCGGGCACCGATCTCGACGTGCCGTTGCACCCGCGCGACATCCGCGGCGTCCATTCCGGACATCTCCAGGCCCAGGTCACCACCACCGAGGGCACCGCCGAACGGTTGGGCGCGACCCCCGTAGTAGCGCGAGATAACTTGCGGGAGCAGGGATGTCACAGTGGACAACAGGAATCACCCTTATCGGCGGGACGCAGGGACCCGGGATCTCCAGGTTGTGCGTCCCGACGACAATGGTAGTGACCGCAATCGGACTTCCGGCGTGAACGACGCCGATGTCTCAGTCGCGGGTCAGTTTGCGGTGGGTGACCCGATGCGGACGGGCGGCGTCAGCGCCGAGACGGTCGATCTTGTTGGCCTCGTATGCCTCGAAGTTGCCCTCGAACCAGAACCACTGACCTTCTTCGACGTTGCCCTCCCACGCCAGGATGTGGGTACAGGTGCGGTCGAGGAACCAGCGGTCGTGGGAGATGACAACGGCGCAGCCGGGGAACTGCTCGAGTGCGTTCTCCAGCGAACCGAGGGTTTCGACGTCGAGGTCGTTGGTCGGCTCGTCGAGCAGGATCAGGTTGCCGCCCTCTTTGAGCGTGAGCGCCAGGTTGAGTCGGTTGCGCTCACCGCCAGAGAGAACTTCGGCCTTCTTCTGCTGGTCGGGGCCCTTGAAGCCGAACGCGCTGACATAGGCGCGCGAGGGCATCTCGTTCTGGCCGACCTCGATGTAGTCCAGGCCGTCGGAGACAACCTCCCAGACATTCTTCTTGGGGTCGATGTTCGCGCGGCCCTGGTCGACGTAGCTGAGCTTGACGGTCTCGCCGACCTTGACGTTGCCGGAATCCGGTTCTTCGAGCCCGACGATGGTCTTGAACAGCGTGGTCTTACCGACACCGTTCGGACCGATGACACCCACGATGCCGTTGCGCGGCAACGTGAATGAGAGATCCTTGATCAGTACCCGGCCGTCGAAGCCCTTGTCGAGATTCGAGACCTCGACCACCACATCACCCAGCCGCGGCGGGGTCGGGATCTGGATCTCCTCGAAATCGAGCTTGCGGGTCTTCTCCGCCTCCGACGCCATCTCCTCGTAGCGGGCCAGGCGGGCCTTGTTCTTGGTCTGGCGGGCCTTGGCACCCGAGCGCACCCAGGCGAGTTCTTCCTTGAGCCGCTTCTGCAGCTTCTGGTCCTTCTTGCCCTGCACCTCGAGGCGTTCGGCCTTCTTCTCCAGGTAGGTGGAGTAGTTGCCCTCGTAGGGAATCAGCTTGCCGCGGTCGACCTCGCAGATCCATTCCGCGACGTGGTCGAGGAAGTACCGGTCGTGGGTGACGGCCAGCACGGCACCGGGGTAGCTGGCCAGGAACTGCTCGAGCCAGAGCACGCTCTCGGCGTCGAGGTGGTTGGTCGGCTCGTCGAGCAGTAGCAGGTCGGGTTTGGACAGCAGCAGCTTGCAGAGTGCGACGCGGCGTCGTTCACCACCGGAAAGGTGGGTGACCGGCGAATCCGGCGGCGGGCAGCGCAGGGCATCCATGGCCTGATCGAGCTGCGAGTCGAGGTCCCAGGCGTCGGCGTTGTCGAGGTCCTCCTGCAGCTTGCCCATCTCTTCCATGAGCTCATCGGAGTAGTCGGTGGCCATCAGCTCGGCGACCTCGTTGTAGCGCTGGAGCTTGACCATGATCTCGCCCATGCCCTCTTCGACGTTCTGCTTGACCGTCTTGTCCTCCGACAGCGGCGGTTCCTGCTGCAGGATGCCGACGGTCGCGCCGGGATCGAGGAAGGCCTCACCGTTCGACGGCTGGTCGAGGCCGGCCATGATCTTCAGGATCGACGACTTACCTGCACCGTTGGGGCCGACGACACCGATCTTGGCGCCCGGAAAGAACGACATCGTGACGTCGTCGAGGATGACCTTGTCGCCGTGCGCCTTGCGCACCTTCTTCATCGTGTAAATGAACTCAGCCATTAAGTGATCCTCACCTGCATATTCGTCGTCACGTGTACGGGTGCCTCACACGTTCCGGCTCGCCGCGAACCGATGCGCGGCGGGCCGGCAGGCGCCGCCCGTACTTTTCCGCACACCACTCTATCGGCGACGCCCGACCATCCGGCATCCGCGCCCGTCGCGTTCGGCAACTGCCGTGACGCCCGACCCCGCCTCAGGCGGCCGTCGGTTCCGCGTCGTGCGAGTCCGGACGATCCGTGGTGCCCGACCCCTCGACGGCCACCATCGAATCCATCCGGTCGTGAGTGCTCGGTCCCTCGTAGGTCGCGAGGCACCGGCTGAGGTCGAGGCCGACCGCGGTGGCCGTCATCTCGAGGTCGGATCGGCGCTCGCCGTCGTTGGTCACGTACTCGTTGGTCTTGATCTGTCCGTGGGCGATGATCGGGCGGCCCTTGGCGACGGCCTGACCCACGCCGTTGAGCAACCGACGCCAGCAGCTCACGGTCAGATACAGCGTCGGTCCGTCGACCCACTCCTGGGTCCGGCGATCGACCCGCCGCGTATTGCAGGCCACTCGGAACGAGATGACATCCTCGCCGCTCGCGGTCTTCCGCTTGCGCGGGTCGGATACGACATTGCCGATCACGGTCGTATAGGTCTCGTACATGCTCGACTCCCCTCGGGTTACGTGCCAACGGTGAAATGTGGCTGCTCACAGCATTGCTCAGATTCGGCGTCGAAAACCGAGGCGACGACCATCTGTGGATAACTTTCGCCGTCGACGAGTTCTGAGGGGATCGACCAACGTCCGACCGACCCGGTAGGTTGACCCGCAGCCGATGACTTCAGGGGGATTCGTGACGGCCAGAGCTGAGGACACCGAAGAGTCTTCGCCTACTGACCGAAGCGACGATCCGGATCGTGTGCGACCTGTTATGAGGTGGCTCCGATGGTTCGGGGTCATCTGGTGCCTGACCTTGAGCTGCGCAACGGCTTACGGCGCAGCTGTAGTTCGTCACCGACTCTGGGTCGCGTGCGAACCTCCCGGAAACAGCGGCCCGGCAGACAGCATTTATGTGACCTTCTTCTTTCTTCCCACAACAGCGATCGCGACGTTGATCCTCACTGGTGTCGCTTACTCGCTGACCGTTCGCAGGAGCACTCCGATGGCCTACGCGTCAGCGGCCGTGGCGCTCGTGGTTGCGCTCGCCGTCGGGTTCTTGGCTGTGATCATCGACTACGACCCGCACGAGTTGACCGAACTCTGGTGTCGCGGTGGGCAACCCGATTGGTGGCCGAGATGGCTGCCGCTCTAGCGCGCGGGGCGTGCCCAAGCGACGCGTCCGGAGCGCCGCGCTCGTACGGGCCGAAGTAGCTCATGCGCGTTTTACGCTGGCTCGGACCCGTGTGGTGCTTCGGTGTCGGCATCAGTACCGGGCTCTTGACGATGTGGCTGCGGCAGATCTTGTGGAGCCAGTGCGACAAAGGCGGTCCTGGTCCCGGAAATGCCACTTACGTCATGTTCTTCTTACTGCCGGCGACCTCTATCGCCGCGGCGGTCGCGGCATACCTCGGATACGCCCTCACGCTGAGGCGCGGGAATCGCATCGCACTCGTCGCTGCCGGTTGTCGCCCTGATCATCGGTTTCCTGGTTGGCTACGGGGCACTCGTCCTGGACTACGAACCACCACAGACGCCACATCTGTGGTGCGCCACCGGACTGCCCGACTGGTGGCCGCCATGGCTGCCGCTGTAGCGCCACTGATCTACCGGATAGAAAGACATGCACGCCGGGGGTTCGATCCTGTGTCCCCACTCACGTGGGTAGACTCCCGATGTCGGTTCGCTAACCCGGTCCGACAGGGCCAACCGGACGCTTGTCCGTCGGCCTCGCCTCCGTAGCTCAGGTGGATAGAGCAAGGGCCTTCTAATCCCTAGGTCGCAGGTTCGAGTCCTGCCGGGGGCACCGACACAACCTAGGCTCGACGCCATGCGCACCCCGATCGGATTCCTCCCCACGGCCGACGAGGAACGAATCCTGCGTGAAGCAGCTCGTCCCGGGGAAAGCACCTCGGACACCCTGCGACGTGCTCTGCGGTTGCTGGACCACCGCCGGTGGCTTGAGCAGTTCCACGCCGACGCCAACAGAATCAAGGACGAGAGTCTCGGCGCCGAACCGGAAGCCTGGTGATCTCTAGAGCAGGCTGCCCCATCAGCATCGTCGCCCTCTGGCCTACGCGGTAGTCCCCCGCCACCCGCCGATCACCCTCATCACGTGATAGATCACCAGTGCGGCAAGCGCTCCCAGCGAGATGCCGCTGAAGTTCAGGTCGCCGATCACCCAGGTGAAGTTGGCGATGCCTATCACCAGCGGGATGGCCGCGGTGAATTGGTTGATCGGCTGGGAGAAGTCGACGTGGTTGGTCACCCAGATGTGCACGCCCAGAATGCCGACCAGGCCGTAGAGGGCGGTCGTCACGCCGCCGAGCACGCCGGGCGGCACCGACGCGATCACCGCACCGACCTTGGGTGAGAGCCCGAGCAGGATCGCCGCAACGCCGGCGATCCAGTACGCGGCCGTCGAGTACACCTTGGTCGCGGCCATCACACCAATGTTCTCGGCGTAAGTGGTGGTCGCCGATCCGCCTCCACCACCGGCGAGCATCGTGGCCAATCCGTCGGCGAACAACGCCCGTCCCATCCGGCCGTCGTAATCGATACCCGTCATCGACGCGACCGACTTCACGTGCCCGATGTTCTCCACCACCAGCACCAGCACCACCGGCAGGAACATCGGGATCACCGACAGATGAAACGACGGCGCCTGGAAGTCCGGCAGTCCAACCCAGGCCGCGCTACTGATGGCCGAGGTGTCGACCTCCCCACGCGCGAGTGCGAACAGATAGCCGATGATCACGCTCAGCACGATCGCCAGGCGACCGATCATGCCGCGGAACAACGCAATACACAGGATCAGCAAGACCAGGACGAGCACGGCGGTGACGGCGTCCTTCTGGAAGTTGGTCCACGCGGTGGGTGCCAGGTTGAGGCCGATCAATGCCACGATGGTGCCGGTCACCACCGGCGGCATCACCGCCTCGATCCACCCGACGCCGGCGAAGTGGACGATCACGCCGATGATCGCCAGCAGGGCGCCCACCACCACGATGCCGCCGAGCGCCGACGATTGACCGTGCGATGCGGTCGCCGCGAGGACCGGCGCGATGATCGCGAAGCTGGAGCCGAGGTAGCTCGGCAGGCTGTTGCGGGTGATGATCAGGAACAGCAGTGTGCCGATGCCGGAGAAGAACAGCGTCGTCGACGGTGGGAACCCGGTCAGCACCGGCACCAGGAACGTCGCGCCGAACATCGCGACCACATGCTGGAGACCGATTCCGACGGTTCTCGGCCAGGACAGCCTCTGGTCCGGGCCGATCACTCCACCGGTCGGCACCTGCTGCCAACCGAAGAATCCCTGCGTGCGCGGTTGCTGCTGTGTCATGGGAGATCAGTCTGCCAGCCGACTCCCAGGTTCGGCGCAGTAAGCGGGCAGGATGCACACCTACCGTTCTCCCGTGACCATTCGTGCCGCCTTCCGTCGTTTCTCCCCTCAGTTGCGTGGCGAGGCAGGGCATTTCGCTGTCGCCGCACTGCTGTTGATCGGGGCTGCGATCGCCGAGGTCGTCGGCATCTTTGTCCTTTCCGACGTCATCGACAGCGCACTGAACGCGCACAGCGTGCTGGACTTTGTGCGGCTGGCCGGCCTGTGGCTCGCGATCACCGCGTTGGCGACCGGTGCCGACTATCTCGGCCAGGTGATCTCGGTCGGCATCTCCGAGCGCGTCGTCCTGCGACTGCGCGACCGCGTCTTCGCTCACCTGCAGCGACTGAGCCCGCAGACGCATCGCCGCTTCGGTATCGGCGACCTTGTCACCCGCGCGACCGGCGATCTCGACGCCGTCGAGCACCTCATCGGTTCCGGCGTCATGCAGCTCAGCATCGCGCTCTTGAGCACCACCGCGTTGGTGACGGTCGCCTTCGTGATGAGCTGGCAGGTCGCCTTGGTGGCGGTCCTGGCGGTACCCGCGCTCTGGGTGGTCTCGGCGTTCTACGGCCGACGCCAATCGGATGCGACGTGGGATGAGCGGACCGCGAGCTCCGACATCGCCGCCGGAGTGCACCGCGCGCTCAGCGGTCACGAGACGGCCGTCGCATTCAATCAGCAAGAGCGCGAACATGATGCACTGCATCGTGACGGCGAGGCGTGGATGCGGGCGCGGCTGGCGCAGACGCGTGTCGAGGTCGGCTTCGGTTCCGTCCTGGGCATGGCACAGATCGTGGTCACCCTCGCGATCACCGTCACCGGCGTGTGGCAGGTGCGCACGGGCGCTCTGTCGATCGGCGAATTGATCGCTCTCACCGGCTATCTCGGCATGCTGTACCCGAAGATGCAGGAGATCGCCGAGGTCCGACTCTCGGTGGCGGCCGCCATCGTCAGCGCTGACCGAATCGCCGAAATCCTCGATACCCCCGCGCACGATCACGATGCCGCCGGCGCCATCGACTTCGTCGGCGCGGGCACCGACGTCGACGTCGAACACGTCACGTTCCGACGCGACACCACCACCATCCTCGACGACACCTCCCTTCGGTTGCGGCCGGGCCGGATTGTGGCGCTCGTCGGCGAAAGTGGTTCGGGGAAGACCACATTGGCGTCGCTGCTGACCCGGATCGAACGGCCCGACGACGGGCGCGTATTGCTCGACGGTGTCGATATCGCCGACGTCACAGCAGCGTCGGTACGAGAACGGATCACCGTGCTCCCCCAACAACCGACGATCAAACCGATGACCGTGGCCGAGAACATCGCCTACGGCAGGCCCGATGCCGACCTCGAAAGCATCGTCAACGCGGCAGTGGCCGCCGATGCCCACTCCTTCATCATCGGCCTGAGGGACGGGTACGACACCGCACTCGACGAGGACGGGGTGACACTCTCCGGCGGGCAGCGTCAACGCCTCGCGATGGCCCGCGCCTTCCTCCGAGACAGTCCGGTGCTGGTGCTCGACGAGCCAACGGCGGCACTCGACGAGGCCACCGCTCAGCGCATTCTCGAACCTCTCCGACGACTGGCCTCGGGCAGATCCACGCTGCTCATCACCCACGATCCGCAGGTGATGGCGATCGCCGACGAGATCGTGGAACTGCGCGGCGGCATCGCGCACGCCCACACCACCACCACCCGGTGACCAGCGTCACCACCTTTTTAATATGCATCCCAGATGCCAATTATGATCTACTCGGTGCATGCAACTGACCAGGTTCACCGACATCGGCCTCCGGGTCGTGATGCGCCTGGCTGTCACCGACCGTCCCAGCGACGATGAAACCGATCCCAGCGCAACACCATTGACCACCCGGCAGCTCGCCGACGAGCTCGCCGTCCCGTACACGCACGTGGCCAAGGTCGTCGGCCGCCTGTCCGAACTGGGTGTCGTCCACGCGCGACGCGGTCGGTCCGGCGGGCTGGCGATCACCGAACTCGGACTCGACGCACGCATCGGATGGCTGGCGTCGGCTCTGGAGGGAGACGGCGAAGTTGTCGATTGCAATGGGCCACAACCATGTCCGCTGCGTCGGGCATGTCGCCTGCGCGGCGCCCTTGCACGCGCACAGCAGGCCTTCTTCGCCTCGCTCGACGACTACACGGTCGCCGATGTCGCCGCCGAGCCAACCGCTTCGGTGCTGTTGACACTGCGCCGCAGTGGCGAACAGCCCTCGGGCGAGGGCCCCACGCTTGCCGAAAACGACTCGGCATCACAGTAATACAGCCAGTCAGCCCATCGATCGGAGCAACCGTGTTATCCGGAACCCAACGCGAGACCATCGCCGCCACCCTGCCCGCAGTCCAGGGCGCACTCGGCGACATCACCACCGGTTTCTACCGCCGGATGTTCGACGCGCATCCCGAACTGCTCGACAACATGTTCAACCGCACCCACCAGAAGTCCGGCGAACAGCCGCAGGCACTCGCGGGATCGATCGCGGCATTCGCGCAGCTACAGCTCGAACCCGATATCCGCCGGCAGCTGTTCATCCTAGATCGCATCGCGCACAAACACGCCTCGCTGGGCGTCACGCGGGATCAGTACTCCATCGTCCACGAGCACTTGTTCGCGTCGATCGTGGCGGTTCTCGGCGACGCCGTCACCCCGGCAGTAGCCGATGCGTGGGACCAATTGTATTGGGACATGGCCGATCTGCTGATCACAGCGGAGGCCGACCTCTATGCACAGGCCGGTGTGATCCCCGGTGACGTGTGGCGCGACGCCCGCGTCGTCGAACGCACCCAGGTCTCCCCCGACACCATCTCCCTGACCCTCGCGGCACCGGACGACACCCATCCGCTCCCCGCTTTCCGACCGGGCCAATACATTTCGGTGCAGGTGCCACTGGCCGACGGCGCACGACAGATCCGTCAGTACAGCCTGATCGGCTCGCCGTCGAGCTCGGACTGGCGCTTCAGCGTCAAGCTGGCCGGCGAAGTCTCGGCTTACCTGCATGAACAGGCCTTCGAAGGTGACCTGCTCACCGTGAGTACACCTTTCGGCGATCTCACACTGCCCGACGACGACGCTCCACTGGTGTTGGCGTCCGCCGGAATCGGCTGCACCCCGGTGATCGGGTTGCTGACCGCCATGATCGACGCCGGCGATCGTCGACCCGTGACGGTGCTGCATGCCGACCGGTCGCGTGACCGGCAGCCGCACCGCGGGCAGCTCGCGGCCCTCGTCGACGCCCTGCCCGACGCCCGACTCATCCAGTGGTATGAGAACGCACCCGCCCCGGTGCTGTCCGACGCGATCCGGTCCGGCCATATGTCGTTGACCGACATCGACATTGACGACTCCGCCCACGTCATGCTCTGCGGGCCAACCGGATTCCTGTCCGGCATCCGCAGTGAACTCCTGGACCGCAACGTTCCGGAATCGCGCATTCACTACGAGACCTTCGGTCCCGAACTGCTGCGGACCGGCGCACGATGACCACCGCCACCTCGATCGGTATCGCGGTCACCTTCATCTGGCTCGGCATGGTCATCGCGATCTCGTTCATCGAAGCACCGTTGAAGTTCCAAGCCCCCGGCATCACGATCCCCCTCGGGCTCGGTATCGGACGGTTGGTTTTCCGTGCGCTCAACGGGGTCGAGACCGTGTGGGCCGCACTCCTCGTCGCGGCCGCCGTCTTGGGTTCGTGGCCCTCGACCGCGTCATACATCGCATTGGGCGTCGCAGTGGCAAGCCTGACATGCCAACTTGTTGCTGTCCGACCTGCACTGACCCGACGGTCGGATGCGGTGCTCGCCGGCTACGAAGGCCGCCGAAGCAACGCCCACTTTGTCTACGTCGGATTCGAGGTACTCAAAGTGGCTGCGCTGGCCTGGATGGGCGTCGCGCTTCTGACCGGGTGAGCTCGCCGGAGGGAGATCGGTAGTCAAACACCACGCTATGCACCTTTGTGCATAGCGTGGTGTTGCATAACACGCAGGTGCACTACTACGGTCGACTCATGGCCCTCGAACACGCGATCATGGTCTCGCTCGCCGAGCGGCCGGGTACCGGGTATGAGATTGGTCAACAGTTCGACCGGTCGATCGGATTCTTCTGGTCGGCGACCCATCAGCAGATCTATCGCACGCTCAAAAAGCTCCATACAGATGGACTCGTGAACTTCGAGCCCATCGCTCAGGACGGCCGACCCGACAAGAAGGTCTACCGGCTATCCGACGCCGGCCGTCAGGCACTGCGCGACTGGGTCGCAACACCCACACCCATTCAGCAACTCCGTGACGATCTCGGCGTGAAACTGCGTGCCGCCGAACACGGCGACCTCGCATCCGTCGTCGACGAGCTGCGGCGGCATCGCGAGCTGCACCTCGCACGCCTGCACCTCTTCCAGGGTTTCGAGAAAGAGGACTACCCCGATCCGTCGAGCCTGTCCGGCCGGCGCCTGCACCAGTATCTGGTCCTGCGTGGCGGGGTCCGCATCGAGGAGGGCTTCGTCGACTGGTGCGACGAAGTGATCACCGCGCTGCAACACGAACTCGACGCCATCACCTAAACCCCGACCTATCCACCACACGAGAGGAACTGCCATGCCAGCCCCATCGGCAACTCCCGACCAGCACGAGCCGAACCCCTTCTACCCCAAGCTCTTCGAGCCGATCCAGATCGGTGGCACCACGCTGCGCAATCGCCTGATCATGGGGTCGATGCACACCGGCCTCGAAGACCGGATCTGGGATACCGACAAGCTCGCCGCGTACTACGCCGAACGTGCCCGCGGCGGTGTGGGTTTGATCATCACCGGTGGTTTCGCACCCACCCGCACCGGCCTGCTCCTGCCGTTCGCGGGCAAGATCACCAACATCGCCGACGTCAAACGTCACCAACGGCTCACCTCCGCGGTACACGAGGCCGGCGGCAAGATCGCGATCCAGCTCATCCACGCCGGACGCTACGGATACACACCGTTGAAGGTCGCCCCCGGCTCCGAGCCGTCACCGATCCATCCGTTCAAGAACCTGCCCATGCCCGAGCCGGTGATCCGGCACGTCATCAACTCCTTTGGGCGCGGGGCGAAGCTGGCCCGTCAGGCCGGATACGACGCCGTGGAGATCATGGGCGGCGAGGGCTACCTGATCAACCAGTTCCTGTGTCCGCACACCAACGACCGCACCGACAAATGGGGCGGCTCCACCGAGAACCGCCAACGCTTCCTCGTCGAGATCATCACCGAAATCCGCAAGCAGGTGCCCCGCGACTTCCCGATCATCCTGCGCCAGTCGGTCGCCGACTTCGTCAAGAACGGCCAGACCTGGGACGAGATCGCCCAATTGGCCGGCACCGCAGAACAACTCGGCGTCGACGCGATCAACACCGACATCGGATGGCATGAGGCGCAGGTGCCCACCATCGTGACGTCGGTGCCGCGCGCGGCGTTCGTCAAGTTCACCGAACGTCTGCGCACCGAGGTGTCGATTCCACTGATCGCCAGCAACCGAATCAACACCCCCGAGGTGGCCGAGGAGATCTTAGAGAACGGCCGGGTGGATGCCATCTCGATGGCACGTCCGATGCTCTCCGACCCGTACTTCGCCACCAAGGCGCGTGAGGGCCGCGCCGACGAGATCAACACCTGCATCGGTTGCAACCAGGCCTGCCTCGACCACGCCTTCGTCGGGAAAAAGGTGTCGTGCCTGCTCAATCCACAGGCCGGGCGGGAAACCACACTGACCCTGGGTGCCACCCGACGCGCCAAGCGGGTCGCGGTGGTCGGCGCCGGCCCGGCCGGACTGTCGGCGGCAGTGGCCGCGGCCCGACGCGGACACCACGTCGACCTGTTCGAGTCCGACGATTCCATCGGTGGTCAATTCTCCATCGCCGCAAGGATTCCCGGCAAAGAAGAGTTCTCCGAGACCATCCGCTACTTCACCCGCCAACTCGAGATCACCGGTGTCACCACCCATCTCGGCACACGCGTGAGCGCACCCGAACTCATCGACGCCAAGTTCGACGACGTCATCGTCGCCACCGGCGTCACACCACGCGTGCCGGAGATCCCCGGTATCGACCACCCGATGGTGATGTCCTACGCCGAAGCCGTTCTCGGACATCGCGAGATCGGTAAGCGCGTCGCGGTCATCGGGGCCGGCGGCATCGGATTCGACGTGACGGAGTTCCTGACCGTCGAAGACTCCCCCACCCTGAACCTCAAAGAGTGGGAACAGGAATGGGGTGTCACCGACGACCTCGATACGCCCGGTTTCATCACCAAGCCGAATCCCTCACCAGCTGTTCGCGAGGTGTTCCTGGTGCAGCGCAAGCCCGGCCGTCAGGGCAAGTCGCTGGGCAAGACCACCGGCTGGGTCCATCGCGCGACCGTCAAGATGAAGGGCGTGGAACAGATTTCGGGTGCCCACTACGACCTCATCGACGACGCCGGCCTGCATCTCACGCTCCTCGACAAAGAGGGCAAGGTCACCGGAACACGACTGCTCGAGGTCGACAACGTCGTGGTGTGCGCCGGCCAGGAATCGGTCCGCGAACTCGTCGACCCGCTGACGCTGGCGGGAATCGCCACGCACGTGATCGGTGGCGCGGATCGGGCCGGTGAACTCGACGCCAAACGCGCCATCCGTCAGGGCACCGAGGTCGCCGCCGGAATCGGGTAATCCGGCTGCGTCAGATGCATAATGTTTCCGACGCAACCGACTCACCGGGGGAAACGAATACCATGACAGCCCAAGCTCGTTCGTTCCCCGACGATAGGAGGTGGGGGCCGACGACCGGCCGGCTCCGTGCCGCGATGGTCGCCTTCGCCAAGACACCTGCCGGATCGTGGACGGTCCGGACCATGACGCCGTTGGACCGAGCGATCCTGCGACGCACCAAAGGTCGCTACACCGCCCTCGGGCCCATTGGTGCGACGATGGCCTTGGTCACCACCACCGGCCGCACATCGGGCGAGCCTCGCACCGTCCCGCTGTATTACCAGCGTGAGGAGCCCGACATCTTCGTCGTCGGTTCCAACTTCGGACAGGAACACCATCCAGGGTGGACAGCGAACCTGCTTGCCGACCCGCGGTGTGTGGTCACCATCGGCGGAGTGGATACCGAGGCGAGGGCCACCCTGCTCGATGGCCCGGAAGCCGACCGCATCTACGCCACGTTCGCCGACAACGTCGACACCTATCGCACATATCGCGGCCGTACCGACCGCACGATCCGGGTGTTCCGCCTCTCCCCGGTATGACCCGCCAGAGCGGTTCGGCGCCGACGCTACGATCAGGCACATGCCGATCCCGTCGCCGTCCGACACCGCCCGAGCCGTCGTCACCGGAGCATCCTCCGGAATCGGAATGGCACTGGCCAAAGAGCTGGCCCGCCGCGGGCACTCGGTGATCCTTGTCGCCCGTCGCGGGGAGATCCTCGAGGAACTGGCCACCGAACTGCGGGAGACATCCGGCGTGGTTGCCGAGGTGCGCGCCGGCGACCTGTCAGATGCTGCCGCGGTCGAGGTGCTCGCCGCCGAACTCGCGGGCCGGGAGATCTCGATCCTGTGCAACAACGCCGGCATCGCCACGTTCGGTCCGGTGCACGAGCTCGACGCCGACTACGAACGCGCCCAGGTGCGGCTCAACGTGAACGCCGTCCACGACCTCACGCTCGCGGTGCTGCCGCAGATGGTGCAGCGTCGTTCCGGCGGCATCCTGATGGTCGGCTCGGCCGCCGGGAACATGCCGATCCCCAACAACGCCACCTACGCGGCGACCAAGGCATTCGTCAACACGTTCAGTGAGTCGCTACGCGGGGAGGTCTCGGGTCTCGGCGTGCACGTCACGCTGCTCGCACCGGGTCCCGTGCGAACGTCCACACCGTCACCCGAGGATGCCTCCATCGTCGACAAGATGGTGCCCGACTTCCTGTGGCACGCCAGCGACAAGGTTGCCGCGATGAGCCTGGATGCCTTGGCGCACAACAAGATGCGCGTGGTGCCGGGCACCTTGTCGAAGGCGATGTCGGTGGCCGGCGGCTACAGCCCGCGCGCCGTGGTCGCACCGATCGTCGGTACGTTCTACCGCAAACTGGGCTGAGAGCCGAGCCGGCCCCTACCACCGCAGCGGCCCTTACCGCCTCAGCGGCGTCGACCGGTACCGAAGATCGAGCGCGAGAACTCGCGGCCCGCGGCACTGGCCGCCGAGCGCAGGAAGCTCTGCATCGGCTTGCTGGTCAGTACCTCGGTGAGTATGCCCGGCTCCTCGGGGGCCGGCTTCGGTGCCGGCTCCGACGTCGGAATTGGCACCGGCGGCGCTTGGGCCGGCTCCTCCGGCGATGCCATCTTCGACGTCAGCATCTCGTAGGCGGATTGCGAATCGATGGTCTGTCCGTATTTGGAATAGAGCTGACTGGCTTTGGCTGCGGCAGTGATGGCGTCGGGGGCCATCGCGTCCATCGACGATCGCGGCGACCGAATCATCGTCCACGCCACCGGCGTCGGTGCACCCTTCTCCGACAGCACGGTGACGATCGCCTCGCCGATGCCGAGGGAGGTCAGCGCCTCGTCGAGCTTGTAGACGTCGGAAACCGGGTAGGTCTTCACCGTTTTGGTGAGCGCCTTCTGGTCGTTGGGCGTGAAGGCGCGCAGGGCATGCTGGATGCGGGCACCGAGCTGCGAGAGCACCTCATCGGGAATGTCGGTGGGCAGCTGCGAGCAGAAGAACACACCGACGCCCTTGGAACGGATCAGCTTGACCGTCTGAACCACCTGGTCCTGGAACGCCTTCGACGCGTCGTTGAACAGCAGATGCGATTCGTCGAAGATGAAGACCAGCTTGGGCTTCTCGATGTCACCGAGTTCGGGCAGCGTCTGGAAAAGATCGGCCAGCACCCACATCAGGAAGGTCGAGAACAGCGCGGGGCGGGCCGCCTGTGCGCCGAGTTCGAACAGCGTGATGATCCCGCGGCCGTCCGGTGCGAGGCGCAGCAGATCCTTCGTGTCGATCTGCGGTTCACCGAAGAAGGTGTCTCCACCGTCGGCCTCGAGATTGGTCACCGCGCGCAGGATCACTCCGGCGGTCTGCGTCGAGACACCACCGATGCCCTTGAGTTCTGGCTTGCCCTCGTCACTGGTCAGGTAGACGAAGACCTCACGCAGGTCCTTCAGGTCGAGCAGCGGCAGGCCTTTGGTGTCGGCCCAATGGAACACCAAGCCGAGCGTCGACTCTTGGGTTGCGTTGAGCCCCAACACCTTACTCAGCAGAATTGGGCCGAACTGGGTGATGGTGGCGCGTACCGGAACACCGATGCCCTCGGAACCCAACGACATGAACTCAACGGGAAAAGCGGTGGGCTGCCACTGATCTCCGGTCTCCTGTGAGCGAGCCACGATGCGATCGTTGGACACGCCGGGGTTCGAGAGCCCGGAGAGGTCACCCTTGATGTCGGCCATCACGACCGGCACGCCTTTGGCGGAGAGCTGCTCGGCGATCTGCTGCAGCGTTTTGGTCTTACCGGTACCGGTGGCGCCGGCGACGAGTCCGTGTCGATTCATCATCGGCAGCGGAATCCGAACCTTGGCAGTCGGATCGACCTGCCCGTCGACCGAAACCGAACCGAGTTCGATCGCGGTTGACGCAAAGTTGTAGCCCTCGGCGATCTTCTGGGCGGCAGTCGGGTCGGTCACGGGCGATCCTCTCATCGCGGCACTGTCTCAGCGAAGCACGATGCTTCATCGAACTGCGCTGTCTCATCGAAGCACGGCGGAACCCACGTTTCAGGTATGCGCGGGTCCACGCAACAATTCGCTGTAACAGTAGCGCCCCAACCGACCGTTACGGTCCGACGAGATAGGTCGTGTTGCCCACGACCTCGCGCACCTGATTGCGGGGGTCGTCGATCGAGTTGAACGCGTAGTTCGCATGGACGACGAACTTGCCACGACTGGCCAGATTCGTCCGAGCGGCCAGAGTCGCCGGCGAAGGCCAGTTGTCGGAGTTGGCCCACCCATCCTTCTGCCGGGTCAGATCGACCACGGAGTACTGCGTGTCATCGGGCGTCGACTGCAATTCGACGCCGTCGAGGGTTTTTCCGACGACGCCACCAAGCCTGCGCTGCGGGTTGCCGATCAGGACGAAACTCAATTCCGACGCGGGCGGCGCATCTACCGCCGACGCATATGTACGCAGCCATTCCGAGGCGAATTGCGCGCCACGTGAATATGCAAAGACTATTTTCTTGCCCGGAGTTTTACGGATGTAGTCATTCAAGACGTCGCGGCCGGCAAGCAATCCGGCGTACGTGAGGTTGGTATTGGTCGGTACGGTGACCGGCCGGCCGTGGGTCACCGCGAACCCGCGGAGCGTGAACCTCATCACCCCCACCATCGAGCCGGCGCCGAAAGTCAATGGCTCACAGGTCAACACGGTGGTTCTCGACCGTGGCCACGAGACCTGTTCGGCTGCCGTCAACGCAACGCCGGGGAGGTTCGACGGAACGCGGCGGTGGGATGAGCCAGAGAACGTGAACGCACCACCCAAGACAAGCACCGCAGACAGTACGAGCGCGATCACAAGAACAGCACGAACGCGTCTCGACTTCGATTTTCTCATCACAGAATCTTTCCCCGACCAATGGCACTTGAGATACCAAGGCATTGATTTACCACCCTAATGCGAGGGTCGGCAAAGCAGAGAAGCCGCCGTGTTTGAACCGTTATTCCTCAGCGTCGTTGCGGTGATCTTCGGGTCCGGGTTCCACGACATCTCCGTGCACGAAAGGTGAGCTGCTCCTAGCCGGGTTCGTCGACCTATAGGGTGCTAAGCGTGCAGGACAAACTCGTGTGGATCGACTGTGAGATGACCGGGCTCAGCCTCGAATCGGACAAATTGATCGAGATTGCGGCCCTGGTCACCGATAGCGACCTCAACATCCTCGGCGACGGCGTGGACATCGTCATCCACGCCGACGACGCGGCGCTGGCCGCGATGCCCGATGTGGTGACCAAGATGCACGCCGCCTCCGGCCTCACCGAGGAGGTCCGGGAGTCGGCGGTGACCCTGCGTGAAGCCGAGGAGCAGGTCCTGGCCTACATCCGCAAGCACATCACCAGTCCCGGCACCGTCCCGCTGGCAGGCAATTCCATCGCCACCGACCGCGGATTCATCGCCCGTGACATGCCCGAACTCGACACGTACCTGCACTACCGCATGGTCGACGTGAGTTCGATCAAAGAACTGTGCCGACGGTGGTACCCGAAGATCTATTTCGGTCAACCCGAAAAAGGCCTCGCCCACCGAGCGCTCGCCGACATCCGGGAGTCGATTCGGGAACTGAAGTACTACCGTTCAGCGGTCTTCGTGCCGCAGCCCGGACCGGACACCGACGAGTTGCAGACCATCGTCACCGACCTCGGACCTGCGTGACGAGAACCCTAGAGACACGGCCGGTGGGAACGGATTGGAATTCCGCCCGCGCGACCGGCTAGAGTATGGCCTTGGCTCCGACACCCGGTGTACGCCCTGGGTTTCAGATGCCGATGGTGAGTGTAGTTCAGTTGGTAGAGCACCAGGTTGTGATCCTGGCTGTCGCGGGTTCGAGTCCCGTCACTCACCCCGAACGGGCGAGGTCAAACCCTCGACCAGAGTCACCGCTCTGGTTTGGGTTTGAACCTCGCCCTTTTCCTTTGCTTCGGCAGCCTAGTTCAAGGCGTTGGCCTGAACCTCGGGATCGCGGAGCGTGTCGTAGGGCCGCTGGCACTCGACGCGGGGTTCGCCGTCGTCGTCAATGAAGATGGCGGTGAGGACACCTGGTTGCACAGACGACGGTTCGCGTCGTCGCACCGCCGGTAGATGTCCGCCGCATGTGCGAGCAGCCCGATCGAGTCCTCCAAGTTCGCGCGAGCCTCGGCGTACTGGTCGTGGTGTGCAGCCATCCGATCGTTGATCGTCTCCAGCTCAGCGCCGATGCGGGCTCGTTCCTGCTTGAGCAGGTCCAGCGGCACGGCATCGTGCGCTTGCAGCAGCTTGACCCGTTCGTTGTCGAGACGATCACGGTCAGCGGCGAGGCCGGCCAGCTCCTTGACAGTTCGGGAGCGCGCGCGGCGCTGAACCGCGCGCGGTCGATCGCCAACGACGACCCGACGAGTGAGCAGATGCGGCCGACGCCCACGACCCGATCCGTGCGGAGCCTCTGACCGCGAGAGGACGCCCATACCGGTTCGCCAACATGCTCATCCGGCGAGCTGTGCAGAGCGTGCACGGCTCATCTCTCGGTAGCGGCTCGGAGTGACACCGACACTTCGGCGGAACTGCTGGGCGGCGAAGTCCGAGTCCTGCCAGCCCACCTCATGGGCGATCCGAGCGATGGGGTCCTCCGTGGTGCGCAGCAGACCCGCCATCCATTCAGTGCGCAGCATCTTCAGATAGGCGATGGGAGACTTCTCGTTCACCAATCCCGTGCTGGCCGGTCATGCTGGATGCTTGATCGCAGCTCACCGTGTCGTTTTCGAACGGGCGAGCTACTAGGCCACCCTCTGGCCGTTAGTCCCGCGGGCCAGGCGTGAGAAGCGCGAACTCGGCCCCGGTGGGGTCGGCGAGTACGGCGATCCGGCCGGCCGGGATGTCATTCGGCTCGGTGATCATCGTGGCGCCGAGAGCGGCGGCGGTCTCGACGGCCTGGTCTGTGCCGACCTCGGGATCGACGGCGAAGTAGACGCGCCAGCCTGCGGGCGCATCGGTGCGGAGTCGCCCGACGACGGGAGCCTGCTGCCCAGCCGGGGTCCAGACGGTGTAGTCGTAGTGTTCGCCATCGCCAATCTGCGTCGCGCCGGCCCCAGTGAGGCTCGCGTAGAAGTCATCCGCGCCCTTGCCGTTCGCGGTCAGCAGCTCGGCCCAGGCGAACGAGCCAGGCACATGGGATGCGAACTCGTAGCCGGGCTCGGGCTGCCAGAAGCCGGTGACGGCTCCGGTGAGGTCGGCGATGATGAGGACGCCGCCCTGTCCCGGCACGTTGACCGGGCCATGCAGCACACTTCCGCCCCGCTCCGTCGCGCCCTGTGCAGTGCTAGCGATGTCGTCGGCGGCGAGGTAGAGCGTCCACGCCGGCGGTGCCTCACCGTAGGCCGAGCGGATGCCAGCCATGATCGCCCCATCCTCGGTGCGGGCGTAGCGGTAGCCGCTGGGGTTCTGTGCGTCGTCGATCTTCCAGCCGAACAGTGCGCTGTAGAACTGGACGGAGGTGTCCTCGTCAGGCGTTTGGAGGTCGATGAGCGCGGGAACGCCGGGTCCGATCTTGGTCATGTGTTGCTTCTTTCTACTGTTGGTCGGTGGTGCCCAGGTAGGCGTGGCCGCGTTCGGATAGTTCGTAGCCGGCCCGCAGGCTGCGGGTCAGGCCGTGTTCTTTGAGAGTGCGGATACGTCGTTTGAGCGATTCCTTCCCGACCATCAGGCCATCGGTGAGCGCGCCCGCGGTGATACCGGGCTCACGGTGGATACGAGCAAGCGTGGTGCGTGCCCACGGGGTGCGAGCATCGAGACGGTCAAGGAGTGCGTCGATGCTCGCGATGTCCTCACGCGTGAGGTTCGCATCGGCAGCGAGCGCATCCCGTGCGTCCGGCGCGACCCAGGACAGCCCAATGCGGAAGACCGGTTCATGGTCACGGCCGTGGAAGGTAGCGCTCAGATCGTCTAGCGTGGCGTAGCCGGCTTGGCGCGCGTCGGCGTCACTGAGCTCCGCGGGCGCAACGGGCTCGATCGTCTCGACCCGCACGAGTCCAGCAACGGTGCGGAACTCCATGCCGGGCTTCACCCGCGGCTGCTTCCAGCGCCGGTAGGCAACTGTGACCTCGCCCGTCGCAACCGCCTGGGCGATGCGCTCGGTGAGGATCATGTGCTCACTCGGCGCGGCCGACTCGACATCGGGGGCGTCATGCGTCGGCCCCCAGGACGAAAGCGAGTTGCGCGAGCACGACATCGCGGTAGTCCATGTCGTCTGATCCGCGGTGTCCGAGGACGACCGGGTAGAGCAGGCCGTCCATCGTCGCTACGGCCACATCGACAATCGCCGATGTCGCGAACCGCGGCGTGAACGAGCCCCCGTCGACGCCTCGACGCACCGCATTGGTGAAGGGCTCCCGATACTGCTCGGCAAGAGCGGCGGCATGTTCGCGCAACTCGGAGTCATGCGCGGCGGCGGTCCAGAACTCCATTAGCATCCGCCACGTCGCAAGACTCGTGGACAGCCCTCGATCGACCAGCGCGACCAACTGCTGCCACGGGTCATCGAACCCCGCGGCAAGCTCGTGCAGCGCCGCCACTTCGCCGGAGGTGGCGCCTGTCAGCGCCTCGATCAGCATGTCCTCCCGCGAACCGAAGTAGCCCTGAAGCGTGCTAACGGCGACGCCCGACGCTTCCGACACATCGATGAACCGAGTGCCCGCGAATCCACGATCCGCCAGCACCTCTACGACCTGACTGAGAACCACTGTGCGCCGCGCACCGCCAGCACGCCTCGTGCGGCCCGAACCTGACTTGCTCATGCCCCTACCGTATCACAATACGGTAGGGGCATGAGTGGCGCCGGGGTGGAGCTAGAGTGCACCCATTTTTTGTTTGCCGACATGTTCGTCGCCTCGCCGCATGCCCCACGCGGCACTTTATAATTTCGTAATTACGTAATAATATGACGCTGAACGTCCACCACCAAGGAGCGAACCCATGCGCTCGGCACTCGTCTTGTTCATCGCCATCACCGCGGTCATCGCCGGACCGATGTCGCAGCCATCAGCGTTGGTCGCGGCCGGATGCGCCACCCCCGCGACCACCGACGTCGGCACCGTCGACGGATGGATCGGCTATCTGCACGCCCACCCGGATCGCTACGGCCTCGACGTCACTCCCCTGCGCGGCGAACCGATCCGGCACAATGCCACCGCGCCGCTTCCCACCGCTTCGTCGATCAAGCTGGTCCACCTCGCCGCCTACACCCAAGCCGTGGCCGCCGGCCGA
The DNA here is from genome assembly GCA_023461275.1 of Actinomycetes bacterium. Classification (GTDB taxonomy): domain Bacteria; phylum Actinomycetota; class Actinomycetes; order Mycobacteriales; family Mycobacteriaceae; genus Gordonia. The sequence continues at coordinate 80,882 of JAEYMI010000040.1, forward strand.
ATCCGGTCCGACGACACCGTTTCCGCGGGCGAATGGGAGCGGTGGTATTTCCCGCTCGACGGAGGTGCGCACATCGCGTCGTTGAAGTACCTGGGCATCCCGTCGGCCAATGGTGTCGCTTCTGATCCCGCGCGTCGGGTTACCTTCGGCCAACTCGCCGACGTGATGATCCGGTTCTCCGACTCCGCCGCCCCGGACCTGTTCCGCGAACGACTCGGCGACGATGCGTTGCGCGACATCATGATTCGCTACCACCTCGGGCACGATGTGCCCAGTCTGCTCGGGTTGTATCTCGCCTTCGTCGATCCCGGCCTGAAAACCGCGGCACAACGCGATCATGCGGCACGCCGCTACCACGACGACCCGGCATACGCGACACAGATGCTGGTGCGTGCCACCGGCATCAACGTCGCCACGGTGTCGAGCGAGTCGACCATCCGAGCCACCCCGTCGTCGTTGACCTCACTGATGACCGACATCGCCGACGGCAGCCTCGGCCCGGGAGCCGGCGAGACCAGACGCATCCTCGAATACCAGGGCACCCGACCGGACGGCTCGACGGTCGGCTTCAAGGGTGGCAGCCTCCCCGGCATCCTGACCGAGGTCTTCGAATACCGGAGCGCGCAAGGCCGCACCGCGGTCGGCACGCTGATGCTCCACAACCTGCCGGCATCCGACCTCGAGCACGACCAGTACAGCCATCAGCAGTTGCTGCTCGGCGCGCTCACCGACGACCGGGTCGCCCGAGCGTTACGGTGCATCGTGTGACCGACGCCGCAGCAGGGAGCAGCGCCGCAGAGGACGGCGCGCGAATCGACGCCCTCGAGCGCAGGCTCGCCCGCCTCGAGCAGCTCGTCGAGCATCTCTCACCCGCGGGCTCTGAGTTGCCCGAGAGCGCCGGCGAACCAATCGACCGCCCGGCCGACGACGTCGTCGGCTATCAGGGAGCGGTTGATCTCGCCGGCCCGGTGTCGTGGGAGATCCGCTACCACGCTCCGGCGATTCTGAATCTACCTACCGACGCTCTTGCGGATGTCTTTGCCGCACTTGGACATCCGGTGCGAATCACCATCGTTCGCAGACTGCTCGCAGCGAATGCCTCGGTGACCGAACTCCAGGAGACCGGCGAGTTCGGCACGTCGGGTCAGCTCTATCACCATCTGAAGATCCTGACCACCGCGTCGGTGGTCACCAAGGTAGGTCGCAATGAGTACGCGATCACGCCAACCCATGTGGTGCCGACACTGGTCGCACTTCTCGCGGCCGGGGACATCACCGGATCCCTGTGACCACCTCGCGGCCTTGATGACGGGTAGTCGATTGTTCACCTTCATGTCGTAACATCCCGCGCATGCTCGAGGACTTGAACAAGGCGGCCAAGAAGGTCGGACTGCATGTTGCGCCGGGGAAGAAGAAGGACCAGTACTCGGTCCGCAAGGCAAAGAGCGGCAAGCTCGTCGCGAAGAACCTCGATTCCGACGAGGTCGAGAAGATCATCAAGGACCGCAAGTAGTTTCACGCCATTACCCTGACGATCGGGTAACCGACTGCTAGTCTGCCGTTACTTCAGGTCAAATGACCTGTTCGACGGAGGGCGGGTAGGTGTGGGGAACCGACTAGGGGCGGACAACCGGCCGGCGCCGGACACTCAAGTGGTGCCGGACAATCGGGTCGTTCTGGACAAGGCAGTCGGTCGTCGAACAGTGCTCGGTGGAGCGGCGACGTTGGGTCTGGCAGCAGCCGCGTCGTCCCTGGGCTCCGGACATGCCGGCGCGGTGCCGAACCGCAGCGTTGACGTCGCCGTCGTCGGCGGTGGACTATCCGGACTGGCCGCCGCCAAAGACCTCGCCGCCGCCGGCGCCTCGGTGGTCGTGCTCGAGGCCCGCGAACGAGCCGGCGGCCGGGTACACAACATCTCCACACCGCGGCTACACGCAACCCTCGATGCCGGCGCCGAGTTCATCGGGCCGACGCAGACCCACATCGCGGCGCTCGCCCGCGAATACGGCGTTCAGACCCTGCGCACCTACAACAACGGCGACAGCATCTTCTGGTACTCCGGTCAGGCACAACGGATGTCGGCCGCACTACCGCTGCCCATCGACGCCGCGACAGCCGAGGCCGGACCGGCGCTGGCCCGCGTCCAGGCAGAGGCGCTGGCCGGCTTCCCGGTCGGCGAGCCGTGGAAACATCCCAACGCGCGCTACCTGGACTCGATCACGTGGCAGCAGTACACCAACCAGCTGGTGTCCTCACCGAAAGCCCGAGCACTGATGGCGGTCGCCATGTCGGCGGCACTCTCGGTACGGCCCGACGAACTCTCCGCGCTGTACTACCTCAACTACATCGCCGCGGCCGGCGACGAGCAGAACCCCGGCACACTGATCAGACTGCTCAGCACCGACGGCGGAGCCCAGGAACGCCTGTTCTCAGGCGGAGCGGCACAGATCCCGCTCCGGATGGCCGCGTCCCTCGGCTCCAGAGTGGTCTACCGCGCACCGGTCCGTTCCATCGGATGGGACGCCCGGCGGGCCAGCGTGACCACCGACGCGGGCACGGTCACCGCACGCAAGGTCATCGTCGCCATGTCACCGGCGATAAGCGACCAGATCTCTTACCTCCCAGGGCTTCCCGCCTCCCGCCTGGGCATCACCCGCGGCTATCGGATGGGGGCGATCAGCAAGTTCTCCGCCGTCTACGCCCGCCCGTTCTGGCGTGACAAGGGACTCTCGGGCCAGGTCTACGGCAACGGCCGACCCATCGATGTGACCTTCGAGAGTTACGCCGAGGGCAAGCACATACTGATGGGCTTCATCTCCGCCGACGCGATGCGGCGCCTCGACCACGCACCGGAGAGTCAACTTGTCGCCGAGTGCATCAAGAACTTCGTCGACTACTTCGGTCCGGAAGCGCGCGACGTGCTCGACTACGGCATCTTCAAATGGGATCTGGAGCCCTGGTCGAGAGGTGGCCCGGTCGCGGTCAGCTCCCCCGGCACACTCACCACCCATGGCCCGGCGCTGCGCGCACCGGTCGGCCCCATCCACTGGGCCGGCACCGAGACCGCGGCTTACTGGACCGGCTATATGGACGGCGCGGTGCGTTCCGGACAGCGGGCCGCCCGCGAAGTCCTTCGCGCGCTGCGCTGATCACCAAGAGTCACCCATGGCCAGAATGCCCACCGCACAGCGTCGAGAACTGTTGCTGGATTCAGCTTTTCACGTCATCGCCCGACACGGCGTCGACGGCGCCACCACCCGCGCGATCTGCGCCGAGGCCGGCGTCACACTGTCCACGTTCCACTATGTGTTCGCCTCCCGCGACGACCTGCTCGCCGCGCTCGTACAGCGCGGCATCGCCGCGGAGCTGACCGTGATCTCCGCCGCGCTGGAATCCGCGGCCACCTGCGACAGCCGCGGCCGGGACGGCTTGCTCACCATCCTCACCGATGCACTGACCGGCTACCTCGACGGAGTCATCGATGATCCCGAACGCGAGCAGGCGATGATCTCGCTGAACCAGTACGCCCGCCAGACCGAGGGGCTCGCCGCCTTCGGCCGCGAGATGTACCTGCAGTACTACCAGGTGGTCGAGCTGGGTCTGGCCGCGGCGGCCGCCCAGGCCGGGGTCCGATTCAATCGCCCCACCGCCGACCTCGCACCGCTGGTCGTCGCCGCCACCGATGGAATGACGTTGGCGTACTTGAATACTCGCGATCGTCGGATCTGCGAGACGATCGTGGAGGCAACCGTCACCCTGCTGAGTCTGCATATCAGCGAGGCCCCGTGAACACGCGCCGCACGCCTGCCACGGACCTGACGCGTAGATCCCTCCTCGCCGGAGCAGCCGCGACCATCGGCGGTGGTGTTGCCGCGCACGTCGTCGGCAGTTCACCGGCGCACGCCGCACCGGCCTCGGCACAAAGCCCGTCTTATCTCGTCGGCTGCGGTATCGCCGACATGACCGGCGCCATCGCTGGGCAGGGCATGATGGGCTACTCCGACGCCGACCAGGTTGCCGACGGGTTGCTGCAACGATGCTGGGCGCGGGCCTACATCGTCGTCGACCGCGCCACCGGAGCGCGGGTCGTATTCGTCACCAGCGACATCGCCTGCCTGTTCCAATCCCATCACATGGAACTGATGCGGTTGCTGGGCAAGCGATTCGGGTCGCTCTACACCGAACGCAACGTGAATCTCAACGCCACCCACACCCATGCCTCATGCGGTGGCACGGCGTGGGATTTCGCGTACTCGCTGGCCGCCTACGGATTCAAGAAGAACTCGTTCGACGCCGAGTTGCATGGCATCTACACCGCCATCGTCCGCGCGCACGACAACCTCGCGCCGGGCACCATCAGCATCGGGCGCGACGAACTCCACAACGCCAGCGCGAACCGGTCGCGGGTCGCCTTCGACCGCAATCCCGCATCGGATCGACGGCACTTCCCCAACGCCATCGATCCGGCCGTGACCGTTCTGCGTCTGCGGCAGGGATCCCGTGACGTCGGCGCCATCTGCTGGTTCTCCACTCACGGAACCTCACTGACCGACGCCAACACCCTCATCGCCGGTGACAACAAGGGCTACGCCAGTAACCGGTGGGAAACCGATGAACCGGGCATCGTCGCAGCCTTCCCGCAGACCAATTCCGGCGACATGACCCCCAACCTGAATCTGATCAAGATGCATCCGAGTGGGCCCACCGACGATCATCGGCTCAACTGTTCGATCATCGGCGAACGCCAATACCGCGCCGGCCGTGCGGCGTTCGACTCGGCACGGCCGATGACCCGCGGCGGCGTCGACGCGATCGTGCGCTACGTGGACATGTCATCGGTCCGCATCGACGGCGTCTACACCCCCGAGTGCAGGCCCGCGCGCACGACGCCAGCGATGATGGGTGCGGCGGCCGCGGCCACGAGCATGGAGGACAACAACAAGTCCCAGCTGTCATTCCTCACCGAAGGAATGACCAATCCCCTTGTGTCGGCGTTCGGCGGCGACCGACGTCCGCCGGTGTCGCCATGGATTCACGACATGCAGGCGCCGAAATTGATCGTCTTCCCGCTCGGCCTGATGCCGCCGGCCCCATGGATTCCGCAGGTGGTGCCGCTGCAGATCCTGCGCATCGGCGAGCTGGTGTTGGTGGCGGTCCCGGCCGAGGTCACGATCGTGGCCGGGCTGCGGCTTCGGTCCACCGTCGCCGACGCCATGCGGGTCGGCATGGACAACGTTCTCGTGCAGGGTTATTCGAATGCCTACACCCAGTACGTGACCACACCGGAGGAATACGACACCCAGCAGTACGAGGGTGGCGAGACACAGTTCGGGCGGTGGACGTTGTCGGCGTACCTGCAGGAGTTCGACACGCTGGCCGGCGCGATGGCCGCCGGCCGCACGGTGACGCGTGGCCCGGCCCCGCTGGACAAGTCGTCGTTCCAGCCCGATCTTCTCCCACCGGTACCGCCCGACCGACCCGTCGCCGGACACGCCTATGGCGATGTACTGGTGGCGCCGAAGGACTCCTACCACCCGGGCGAGACGGTGGTCGCCGAGTTCGTCGGAGCGCATCCCAACAATGACTTCCGCACCGGCAGAACATATCTCGAGGTACAGAAACTCTCCGGAACCCAGTGGTCAACGGTCGCCACCGACAACGACTGGTCCACCGAGCTGCGCTGGCGACGTCCGTCTGGCGGCCCGGACGCCTCGGTGATCACCATCCGGTGGACGATCCCCGACGGCACCACCGGCAGGTTCCGCATCGTCTACCACGGTGACAGCCGCAGCTCGTCAGGTCGCACACGGTCATTCACCGGGTCGACAGATGCGTACCGGGTCGTTCACCGATGACATACGCTCTATCCGTCACATCGGGGTTACTTCACTGGAGGGGAAAACGTTCATGCGACTGATCAGATCGCTCGCTCTCATCATCTCGTCGACCGCTATCACACTGCTCGTGCTGGCCACCGGGACCGCGCACGCGGCACCGGTGTCAGGCCTGACGCCGTCGTACGTGGCGAGCACCTCGGCCGATAAGCAGTCGATCATCACCACCCTGACCAATGCCACCATCGCCCACCAGGTCTCCGGCAACAACCTGGTGGTGGTCAACCGTCACGGTGACGCCATCAGCACCATTCCGCTGTCGACGACCCTCAACGGTGTGAATGTCCCGCTGCGCCAGCAGGTCAGCGCCGACCGCACCCGCGTGACCCTTACCCCGGATCTCACCGCGTCGGCACGCGCCGCGATCGCCGCCGGTGTGCATCCCGCGTCGGCGAAGAAGGATCAGGCCTGGAATTCGATGGTCTGGCACATCACCAACGGCTGGAACCGCGGTGGCGCCATCGCGGCCGCCGTGGGTGCGCTGATCGGACTCGTCGTCGGCTGCCTGGTGATCCTGGGATGCCTGTGGGCCGCTGCCGCTGGTGCTGCCATCGGCGCCGTGATCGGCATCAACAACGGCGATCCCTATGCAGCCCAGTCGATTCTGAACTGGCTCAACACCCCGTAGTCTCCGCGTTACCCACAACTGAACATCTGAAGCGATCAACGTCTCGCTGACGCGTCACCCCGGCGCAGTACAGATTCAGTACACCCGGGCACGCATCAGCGAGACGTTGTATTGCGTCCAGGTCGACATGGTGAAGTAGAGGTCGTTGCCGGTCGACCACGGATGCAGGAAGCCGCCGTAGAGCTGAGCAAAGCGCGATGAATGCACAAGTTCGGCGGGTTCGGTCCACAATCCTTGCGGCGACCTAGCGGTGCGCAACACGATCGCGCCGCGGAAAGCATCCAGATAGCTCAACTGCCACCGACGGCTGGCCTCGTCGTAGCGAGCCGAGATTTCGCCGGCAGGTCCGCCGAAGATGACCGACGCAACGTTGCCGTCGCGAGCCGGAACCCACTGACCGTTGCGCCAGTACTGGTACGCGGTCTTGTTGAGCGCACTGTCCTTGGGAACCCGCGCCAAGCCCACCGACCCGATCCGGGAGTTGGGTGTGCCGAACATGTAGACGTAGTCGCCCTGCGGAACCATTGATGAGACCTGGAACTGACTGGTCCCGAAGATGTTGTCCCAGCGCGCATGTGGGTCCTTGGTCCAGGTCGATCCGCCGTCGTCAGAGTAGGCCAGGCCGCCGTAGTTGGTGAGCCAGACCCCGGGGATCGGACCCCAGGTACGCACCGACATATAGCTCATGTACTGACGATCGCCGACGGCGAATCCCGACGTCGGGATCGTGGTGATCTCGTAGCGGTCGATGTGGCGGGCACTGAGCACCTGAACGGCGTGGCAACGGCTGTCCTGCACCATCGTGTCGATGTCCATGCCGTCGGCGAGGTTCTTGTCTGAGCTGAACCCGACCACGTTGGACCGCCAGTCACCACCATTGGCGCCGGGCGGGGTGAACCCCTTGCCGAAGGTGTCGCCGAAGGCGATCGCGACCTGCCCCGGTTTCGACTGCCACATGATTCCGAGGTCGGTGCCGTTGATCTGCCACCGTTTGTCGGTACGGCTGGTCGATCCCTTACCGGTCAGCTGCGCCACGTAGTCCACCGCACCCACCCGCGGAAGCATGGGTCGCGCCGATACAGGTGCCGGATCGACGCCCGGATTCACCGCGGGAGGCGGCGGAGGTGTCGGGGCCGCATTGGGGTTCGGCACCGGAATCGGAATGTCCTTGGGCGCCGGATCGAGCGTGATCTTGGGGAACTCGATGCTCAGCGCCGGACCGAGCTTGGGTTTCGGCGGATCGGTGATGTCCGGGCAGGGGTCGGAGCACCGGTTCTTCGGCGGCTGCTGCGACGGAATGCGGACCGGCGGCTTCTCCGGCGAGTCCGGGGTCGGAACCGGGAGAATCCGCGGGTACGGCAATGGAATGCCGATCCGATCGGGGAACTTCGGGATCAGGTCGCGGGGGTCAAACGGTTTCGGCGTCGGCTTCGGTGGCAGATCTGCCACGCAACCCGAACTCGGCAACCACGGCGTGGGCGCCGCCTGTGCCGCCGGGACCGTCAACGACGCTCCAACCACCGCAACCGCACCACACGGTACGACGAGGCGGCGAAGCCACTTGCCAGCCGTCACAACCGAAACTCCTCCACCGTCAGTACCGTAGGCAACCTATCACTGACGGTGGCGTCGTGCCCCTTCGCGAGAGGTCACGCCCTCGATCGGTGTCATAGCGACCGGGCGATGATCTCCTTCATGATCTCGTTGGTGCCCGCATAGATCTTCTGGACGCGGTTGTCGGCCCACATCCGCGCGATCGGGTACTCGTTCATGTAGCCGTATCCGCCGAACAGCTGCAGACACTCGTCGGCGACCGCCATCGCCCGATCGCTGGTCCACCACTTCGCCATCGCCACCGTCGGGATGTCGAGTTCGCCACGCAGGTGCAGAGAAACGCAGTGGTCGACGAAGACCCGCGCGATGGTCGTCTCGGTACTGGCCTCGGCAAGTTTGAACTTGGTGTTCTGGAAGCCGAAAATGGGGCGCCCGAACGCCTTTCGCTCCTTGGTGTACGCGATCGTCTGCTCCACCGCCGACTCCATACCCGCCACCGAACCGACTGCGATGATGAGCCGCTCCTGCGGCAGTTGCATCATCAGCTGGACGAAGCCCTGACCCTCTTCGGTGCCGAGTAGATTCGACGTCGGCACCCGTACGCCGTCGAAGAACAGCTCCGAGGTGTCCTGCCCGCGCTGACCGATCTTGTCCAGCACGCGGCCGCGGCGGAACCCGTCCCGATCGGCCTCGACGAGGATCAGCGAGATTCCCTTGGCCCCCTCGGTGCCATCGGTCTTGGCCACGACGACGATCAGGTCGGCCTGCTGACCGTTGGTGATGAAGGTCTTCGAGCCGTCGATCACGTAGTCGTCCCCGTTGCGCACCGCCTTGGTGGTGATGCTCTGCAGGTCTGAGCCGGTACCCGGTTCGGTCATCGCGATCGCGGCCACCACCTCGCCGCTGGCCATCTTCGGCAGCCACTGCTTCTTCTGTTCCTCGGTGCCGTAGGCGAGGAGGTAGTGCGCGACGATCCCGCTGTGCACGCTCTGCCCCCACGACGTATCTGGAACCTGCGCCTGCTCTTCGAGGAGGATCGCCTCGTGTGCGAATGTGCCTCCGCCGCCGCCGTATTCCTCGGGAATCGACATGCACAGCAGGCCGAGCTCGCCGGCGGAGTTCCACAGGTCACGGTCGACGTGATGCTGGGAGATGAACTTCTCGACGTTCGGCGCGATCTCCTTCTCGCAGAAGCTGCGGGCGAGGTCGCGTACGGGCGTCAGGTCATCGGTGTCCCAGGGGGATCGTGCGGCCATGAGGCCTCCACTTCGGATCGGCGATCAATGTCATCTCCGATCGTAACAGTGGCCAGTGGCACGGTAGTGCCGATCGCCCGGTCAGGCGTTGCCCTTGGACCACTGCTCCCACGGGATGTTCCAGTCACCGAGCCCGTCGGTGCCCGACAGCACGCCGCCGGTGGTGTTCCGGACCTCGACGGGGTCGCCACGCAGGGTGGTCTGCATGACCCACAGCGCGTCGTCGGGGCTCAGATTGAGACATCCGTGGCTGGTGTTGGTGTTGCCCTGCGCCCACACCGACCACGGGGCCGAGTGGAAGAAGATGCCGCTGTAGGACATTCGCGTCGCATAGTCGACCGGGGTGCGGTATCCGTTGGCCGAGTTGATCGGTACACCGTAGGTCGACGAGTCCATGATGATCTTGTCGTGCTTGTCGGCCACGAGGTAGACACCGTTGTCGGTCTCATCGCCGGGCTTGCCCATCGAGGTGGGCATGGTCCGGATGACCTTGCCGTTCTGAGTGAAGGTGACCTGCTTGGTGCGGTCGTCGGCGCTGATCACCACCGGGCGGCCGATGACAAAGTTGGTACGGACGTTCTCCTGCCCGAAGAGCCCATCGCCGAGGTCGATGCCGTAGGTGTTCACCGAGACGTTCACCTTGGTGCCCGTCTTCCAGTACTCCTTTGGGCGCCAGCGCACCTCGGAGTCGCTGATCCAGTAGAACGCGCCTTCGGTCGGCGGGTTGGTGACGACCTTGATGGCCTGCTGTGCGGCCTTACGGTTCGGGATCGGCTCATCGAACTTGATCGCGACCGGCTGTCCGATGCCGACGGTTTCACCCGGATTCGGAGTCAGATAGGCCTGCGTCAGGTTGTTGGGGGCGCGAGTGGTGAATGAGACCCGCTTGGTGGACGTACCACCGACGCCTACCGCGTCGGCCTGCAGGGTGTAGGTCTTGTTGTAGCCCAGCGGCTCCGAGCTGATCCATTTGGTGCCGTCGGGGCTGATGTCGCCCTTGAGGGCTGATCCGTCCGCCTTGTCGATGCGGACGCCGGTCAGAGCGCCCTCACTGGCCTGAACGGTGATGGGCGCACCCGGCTGGATACCCACGGCCTGATCTGCCAGCGCCCGGTTGCCCCACTCGGTGACCTCCACGCCCGGCTTGAGCATGTCGTCGAAGAGGCTGGAGCTCTTGACGTCCGCCGAATACGACGGCTCCTGCGAGCACGATGTCACCGATGCGACAACTGCGACGAGGACGGCAAAAAGGACTATGGGAGCGCTGACGCGCCTGCGGGTACGGTCGTTTCCCATCTCACTCCAACCTGGTCATGGTTCAGCCCTCACAAGTGTACGAGAAGCCACACGTTGTTCACCGGCGCGCATCGGCGCCGGCCCGATGTCACAAGCCTTCGGCACCCGCCACAAGCGGCCGACACACAAACGCCCCGCACGTGCTGTGCGGGGCGTTTGTCAGTGTGGTGCGCCATCAGGGACTCGAACCCCGAACCCGCTGATTAAGAGTCAGCTGCTCTGCCAATTGAGCTAATGGCGCTTGGCGATGCGAGATGGAACCTTACACGGAGGGCGACTCAGAAGTGAAATCGCCTGGTCGCCAGCCTGCTTCAGATCTCTCGCACCCGGCGTGACTCAGGCGTTGCCCTTCTGCCAGACCACCCACGGCACATTCCAGTCACCGAGCCCGTCGTTGCCCGGAAGTACCGGTCCGACAGCATTTTTCACGGTGACGATGTCGCCGCGCAGAGCGTTGTTGAGGAACCATTCGGCGTTGGCCGGGCTCACGTTGAGACATCCGTTGCTCACGTCGTCGACACCCTGGTCACCGAGTGACCACGGCGCGGAGTGAACGTAGATGCCGCTGAACGAGATGCGCGTGGCGTCGTAGACGGTCTCCTTGTAGCCACCCGGCGAGTTGACCGGCACCCCGTAGGTCGAGGAGTCCATGATCACACTCGGCTGGCGCTCGGCGACGATGTAGATGCCGTTGTTGGTGGGCGTCGAATCCTTGCCCATCGACGTCGGCATGGTCTTCACGACCTTGCCGTTGACCGAGACCGTGATTGTCTTGGTGGCGTCGTCGGCGGCGGCGATGAAGCTGCGTCCGACGGTGAAGTTGGTCGTCAGGTTGTTGTCGCCGAAAACGCCGTCACCGAGTGCGATGCCCTTGGTCTTGACCGCGACACGAACCTTGGTACCGGGCTTCCAGAAGTGTTCCGGACGCCACCGCACCATGCTGTCGTTGATCCAGTAGAAGGCACCCTCGACCGGCGGGTTGGTGGTCACCGTGATCGCGTTCTGCGCGTTGCGCTTGTTCGAGACCGGCGAATCGAAGTTGATCGCGACAGGCTGTCCGATCCCGACGGTCTCGTTGTCCTCGGTCACCGTCGACGCCGAGGCCAGCGAGGAAGCCGATGCGGTGGTGAAACCGATCTTGCGGGCGCCGGTTCCCTCCACGCCCTGGGCTGCGGCGGTCAACGTGTAGTCGCTGCCGAAGTCGAGTGGCTGATCAGAGACCCACCGGGATCCGTCGGGTGTGACCTTCCCGGAGACCTGTCCGCCCGGACCGCTGACGACGACCGACGAGAGGTTGCCGTCATGCGCGGTGACGACGATCGGCGCGCCGGGCATCACCCCGACCGCCTGGTCGCGCATCGGACGGTCGTTGAAGCCGGTGACGGTGATCGTCGGCTGCCCCATGGTGCGCAGGCTCGGCGCGTCGGTCACGGCGTCGGAGTAGGTCGGCGCCGACGAACACCCGGATACGACGGCCGGGATCACTGCGATCGTGATGGCGGCGGCTCCGACACGGACCCACCGCGAACGTGCCAGGCTCATGCCACGACCTTGCGGATCACCACAGCCACGATCACAACGCCGACACCGGCCAGGGCGAACTTGACCGCGGGCGTGTTGAGGGTGCTGACCAAGGTGGACTTCGCGTCAGCGGCGATACGCTGCGGACTGACCCGTTCGGCCAGCGTATCGAGGGTCTTGGCCAGGTCCTCGCGCGCCTGCGCGATGTCCTGCTCGATACGTTCGGTGTCGCCGGCCACGTGGTCCTCCCCGGGAAGGTGTCGAAATTCGCCAGATGCCACTACGGCATCGGTCCGCAGGCCGGTGTATCCAGCCCCCAGAAAGACTACGGCATTCCAACGACCCTTTTCGTCGCGCGGCCACTGGTCAGGGCCCATGGACTAGCCTGACGACCATGACTGCCCCACATCGGTTGTCGGTCGGCGACAAAGCCCCCGGATTCACCCTCCCCGCTGCCGACGGCAGCACGGTCTCCTTGGCCGACTACGCCGGACGCAAGGTGATCGTCTACTTCTATCCCGCCGCGGCCACGCCGGGCTGCACCAAGCAGGCGTGCGATTTCCGCGACAGCCTCAGCGAACTCGGTGACGCCGGCATCGACGTCGTGGGTATCTCTCCCGACAAACCCGCCAAGCTGGCGTCCTTCGTGGAGAAGGAGGGTTTGACGTTTCCACTGCTGAGCGATCCCGACAAAGAGGTCCTCACCGCGTGGGGCGCCTTCGGTGAGAAGAAGATGTACGGCAAGACCGTCACCGGTGTGATCCGATCAACCTTTCTCGTCGACGAGGACGGCCGGATCGCCCTGGCCCAGTACAACGTCCGGGCCACCGGCCATGTCGCCAAGCTACGGCGAGATCTGTCGGTCTGAGCACGCCGGAGCCGTCGGGTGCGCACATGAGTCAATCCGCCGAGGTACTCGTTCCACGTAAACGTCCCACGCAGGAGCGCAGCAAACGCAAGTTCGACGCCATGCTCTTCGCCGCGCGCGAACTGCTCATCGACGTCGGATTCGAGTCCCTGACCTGCGAAGAGGTCGCGTCACGCGCCGAGGTTCCGATCGGCACCCTCTATCAGTACTTCGCCAACAAGTACGTCCTGGTCTGTGAACTCGACCGGCAGGACACCGTCGGGGTGTCCGAAGAGCTCACCTCGTTCGCGTCGGAGATCCCGTCGCTGGAGTGGCCGCATCTGCTCGAGAAGTTCCTCGATCACCTCGCGGCACTGTGGCGCGACGATCCGTCGCGCCGGGCGGTCTGGCTCGCGGTGCAATCCACCCCGGCCACCCGCGCGACCGCGACCGTCAACGAGGGCGTGCTCGCCGAGCAGGTCGCGCGGATCATCGCGCCGCTGACCCCGAATCAACGTCAACGTCGCGAGATGATGTCGCAGGTGCTGGTGCACACCGCGTATTCGCTGCTCAGCTTCTCGGTGCAGGACGGCCACGATCACGCCGAGACCGTCGCCGAGCTCAAACGCATGCTCGGCGGCTACCTCCTGCTCGAGGAGACAACCGCCGAGCATTGAGTCCGACCTCGTTGTCAGACGCCTTCGAGGATGGCCACCGCCGCAGCGGTGTCACCGTCATGGGTGAGCGAGATGTGGACCCGGGTCTGCGCCAGATGCTCGCCGATCTCGCCGCCCAGCCGGATCGCCGGCCGGCCCCAGTTGTCGGTGACGACCTCGATGTCGCTGTGCCGGATCAGCGGCAGTAGCGGCGACCGGGAGAACCGACTCACCGACCACGCCTTCACCACCGCCTCCTTGGCCGCCCAGCGAGCCGCGAGATGCCTTCCGTCGGTACCGGTTCCGGCCGCCGCATCCCGCCGCTCCCCGACCGTGAACCGGTCGGCGAAGGTGGTGCCGGGCTGCTTGAGCTGTTCGGTGAACTCTCGGATGGACACCACGTCGATCCCCACTCCGAGCACTGACATCGATCCCGCCCCTCCGGTTTTCGTGCTCACTGCGCCGAACCCGAGGCAGCACCGGCCGCAGCGGCGGCATAGGCGTCGTCGGCACCGAGCCGGACATCAGGATCGAGCAACACCGAGGCCTCGGCGTCATGCTCGTCCACCGACTCGTCGAAACGACGGTCGGCAGGCCGACGATAAGCGGCCTCACCACCGCACATCGCCTGCAGCAGACGCTGATTACCCTGACGGGCACGCTCGGCGGACCGCTCCCGGTACACCCGCCGCTCCTCGTTGTCGAGGGTGGCGATGAACGCCTCCGGATGCACCACCGCGATCAGACCGGAGACGTGACCGAATCCCAGGCTGGTGAGCAGACCGGCCTTGAGGGGGAAGCGATCTCCGAGCCGGAGCGTCTCGCGCGGCCACACCAGATGCGGAAAGTCGCGCATCTTCTCGTCGACGCAGTCCAGGCTGCGGTTGGGCGGGATGACCCCGTCGCGCAGCACCTGGCACAGACCGATCAGCTGGAAGGCAGCCGCACCGCCCTTGGCGTGTCCGGTCAGGCTCTTCTGCGAGACCACGAACAGCGGTGCACCGTCGGTGCGTCCGATCGCCGACGCCAGCCGCTCGTGCAACTCGGCCTCGTTGGGATCGTTGGCGCGCGTGGAGGTGTCGTGTTTGGAGACCACTGCAACGTCGTCGGCGCTGACGCCGAGCACGTTCAGAGCGCTGGCCAGCGGCGAGTACATCGCGCCGCGAGCCGCACCCAGCGCACCGAGCCCGGGAGCCGGGATCGAGGTGTGCACGCCGTCGCCGAAGCTCTGCGCCCACGCCACCACACCGAGCACCGGCAGGCCCATCTGCGCGGCCACGTCACCGCGGGCAAGCAGAATCGTTCCGCCGCCGGCCGATTCGACGAATCCACCGCGACGACGATCGTTGGCCCGGGAGAACCGGCGCTCGTCGATTCCGCGGGCGCTCATCGATTCCGAGTCCGCGGTCGCCGACATGTCACCGAATCCGACGATGCCCTCGATGCCGAGATCATCGAATCCGCCGGCGACGGCGAACAACGCCTTGCCCAGCCGGATCTTGTCGACGCCCTCTTCCACCGAGACGGCCGCGGTCGCACACGCCGCCACCGGGTGGATCATCGCGCCATAGCTACCCACATACGACTGGACGACATGTGCGGCAACGATATTCGGCAACGCCTCCTGCAGGATGTCGTTGGCCTTGGACTCGCCGAGCAGCGTGTTGATGTAGAGCTCACGCATCGAGGTCATGCCGCCCATGCCGGTGCCCTGGGTGTTGGCGACCAGACCGGGATGGACCCACCGCATCAGCTCCGACGGGGTGAATCCCGACGAGAGGAACGCGTCGACGGTCGCGACCAGGTTCCACAGGGCGACCCGATCGATCGACTCGGCCATGTCCGGTGTCACACCCCATCGGGTGGGATCAAAGCCGGTCGGGATCTGCCCGCCGACGGTGCGGCTGAGCGAGAACCTGCGCGGCACCCGGATCTCGGTGCCCGCCTGCCGGGTGACCTGCCAGTCGCCGGTCTCCGGATTGGCCACCACCCGGGTCTTCTCCGGCGCGGCCGACGCGAAGGCACGGGCCTCGGCTTCGGTCGAGACGGTGAAAGTCAGATCCTCGTCGAGGAACACCGAGGTCAGCAGCGGCGACGAATTGTCCACCATCGCACCCTCATCGGCGTAGCGGCGAATACCGCAGCGGGCGACCACCTCGTCGTGATAGCGATCGGCGATGTCGACCTCATCGACCGGATCTCCGGTCTCGGTGTCATACCAACCGGGTTTGGGCGCATCGTCCCAGTGGATCAGGCCGGTGTTCCAAGCGAGTTCGGCGACGCCGGCCGCCGACAGTTTCTCGTCGACCTCCATCTCGAATCGAGTCCGCGACGATCCGTACGGCCCGAGTTCTCCGGCACCGACGATGACGACGAGATCCTCCGGCCGCGCATCGAGCTGCGGCCACTCGGGGGTCAGAGCCTTCGGTGCGCGAGCCGGTGCGGGCAGTGCTGCTACGGTCGCGACCTCTTCGACGGCTTCGTCGCCGGCGCTGTCGGCCTCGGTTGCCGCCTCGGCTGCCAGCGCCTTGAGATCGATGCTGGGATCGAGTCCGCCCGTGAAGTCGGCGAGGATCGGCAGTTCCTGGGCGGCGGTGCGCTGCTCAATCGTGCACAGTCCCAACAGATTCGACGCCATCTCGTCAGTGGTCCAGGTCCGCACGCCGGCGGCCTCGACCGCGTCGACCATGCCGTCGTTGTGACCCATCAGTCCGGTGCCGGTCACCCAGCCGATCAGCGCGTGCGCGAGCGTGGTGCGGTTGCTCCACGATCCCTCCGCCGACCATCGGGTCACCAGCGCGTCGAGAGCCGCCTTGCTCTCGCCGTAGGCACCGTCGCCACCGAACATGCCGCGGTTGGGTGAACCCGGCAGCACGACGTGCATCCGTGCGCTGATGTCGTGGTCGGCACCGATACCGGACAAGCCGGCGATCAGACGTTCCACCGACCACAGCAGGACCTTCATCTCGAGTTCGGCGCGTGCGCCCGCGTCGGTGAGATCACCGGCGACCCGCGGAGCCGCGAACGGGAACAGCATCGTCGGCTTCATCGCCGGCTTGACGACTGCTGTTGTGCTGCCGAGGTTTTCGGTCTGTTCCGAGCCGATCCACTCGACCAGCGCATCGACGTCGGCATAGGAAGCCATGTTCGCCGGCGCCACCCAGAGGGCTGCGTCATAGCGGGCGTTGTCACGGTAGAGCTTCTTGTAGAAGGCCAGCCGATCGCTGTCGAGTCGCGAGGTGGTCGCGATGACGGTGGCACCGCCGGCGAGCAGACCGCCGAGCACCGACGAGGCGATCGATCCCTTGCTGGCGCCGGTGACGACGACGACCTCGTCGGCCCAGACTCCGTCGGCGGGCACCTCGGCTGCGTGCGCGATGGCCTCGAATGTCCGTGCGTGCGCCGCATTCCCCGCCGCCTGTGCCTTTGCCTGCCACCAGGTGGCGTGCTCGGCGACTGTTCGTCCGGCACCGTCGAAACGGGCGGCGATGGCGTCGACGTCGGTGTCGAGATCGGCTTCCTCGGTGAGCCACAGCCGAGCGAGTTGGTCGCGTGCGGAGGCCCAACCATCATCCAGGAGAACAATTTTCGCACCGTCGAAGGTCGGCGCGACCGATCGTGCCCAATCAGAGCCGAGTTCGGCGCTGACCAGTTCGGCGAGTTCGGAATCGGGATCGTCGAGAACCTCGGCGACACCGGACTGATCGTCGAGACCCAGCTTGGCCAGGATCGTGTAGGCCGCCGACGCCAACACACCGCTGCGGCCGGTGAGCTGCTCGGTGAACTCACCGAGCGCCGCGGCATCGACGGTGGCGCCAGCCCCCGAATCGGCAGCCGGCCGGGCCACCGAGATACCCCGCGCTGCGCCTACCGACGCCACCGCGCGGTCGATCAACGCGTCGAGCGCATCGGCGTTGGCCGGCGGGCCGTCGAGCAGATTGCCGAGCTCCTCACCGCGGACGCTGGCACCTTCGCGGGTTCCCAGCGCGAGCGCGACGACGGTGTGCAGTCCCCAGCCGTCGCCGAGCTGCCACACGTTCGACACGCGATCGGTGATGTAGGACTGTCGTTTTCCGACCGGTCCGAGCACCTTGCGGATCTGATCGGAGACCGCATCGGTCAGCACTGCGCCGAGCGGGCGGTAGCCGCGGGCCAGCGCTCCGACGGTGGAGGCGAGCGCGACCATGTCCGCTTCGGCGGCACCGTCGATGGCGCCGAGGCCGAGCTCGCCGCCGATATCGAGCAGCAGCTGGTTGCGTCGCGACGAGACGCCGTCACACAGTGCCTCGATGGTGTCGGCGGAGCCGATCTGATCGACCCGCATCTTGGTCCACAGTGCGATGACGGCCTTGACCGCGTCGGCCGGGCTGAACGCGATGTCGTCCGGTCGAGGTCCGGCGGCGGCCGCCGGAGGCGCCGACGCCGCTGCGGGAGCAGGAGTTTCGACTGCGGCCGAAGGCGCGGTCTCGTCAGTCGGGGCGTCCTCGACGTCGTCGTCGGGTTCTTGTCCGGCGTCCTGGGCGAGGATCACGTCGGAGTCACGTTCGAGGTTGACCACCTCGGTGCGCGCCGATGCGTAGTCATCGAGCTTGAGGGTGTTCGACGCCAGGCCGGCCAGGGTGGGCGCGCCCTTCACGCCGATCTCGACGAATCGCTGGATTCCCAGTCCTCCACTCTGCGGTCCGCGCAGCAGCAGGTCTTGCGTCTCGATCCAACGAACCGGGCTGGCGAACTGCCAGGCCAGAAGTTCAATGAGCACCACTCGTAGCAGTTCGGACGGTCGAGCGGACCACGAATCCCATTCGGCGAGAACCGCATCGAGCGGCTCCGAGGGAACGAGGTCGGCGATCTCGGCGACGAACGAGCGGTCCAGGGTGAACAGTCGCGGCACCAGGTTGGGGATGTAGCGACCCACCAGCACGTCAGGATCGATGTCGGCCGGCAGCAGTCCATCGAGTTTGCTGCGGAACTCTCCGACGCCGTCACGCAGGACCGTCGAGTGGAAGGGCACATCGATGCCCGGCACCAGGATGAACGACTTCTTACCGCCGAACTCCAGTCGACGACGTTCGATCTCGGCCTCGAGATGCTCGAGTCCGCGGACGGTGCCGGCGATGGCGTACTGCGAGCCCAGCAGGTTGAGGTTGACCACCTCGAGGAATTCCCCGAGCTCGGCACCCATCGACGAGACGAACTCCGACACCTGCGCGTCGGCGAGTCCGAACTGACTCGGGCGGATGGCGGCCATCCGATAGTCGCTGCGGCCGTTGGCATCTCGGGGCACGAGATGGTGCATGGCCTCGCCCCGCTGGAAGACCACCTCGAGAACGGCCTCCAGCGGCAGGACACCGGCGCATGCGGCCAGCGCGTTGTATTCGCCGACCGAGTGGCCGCAGGTGATGGCACCCTCGACGAATCCACCGGATTCCTTGAGCTCGGCGATCTGGGCGACGCCCAGCGTCGCCATGGCCACCTGGGTGAACTGCGTCAGGTAGAGCACACCGTCGGGGTGGTGGTAGGTGGTTCCGTTGGCGACCAGGGTGGTCGGGTTGTCACGCACCACCGCGAGGATCGAGAATCCCAGCGCAGCGCGGGTGTGCTTGTCGGCGCGGTCCCAGATCTCACGGGCCGCAGCGGAGCGGGATCGGGCGTCGAGACCCATGCCCTTGCTCTGGATGCCCTGACCGGGGAAGGCGTAGACGGTGCGCGGTGCGGACAGCAGACCGGTGGCCGCCATCACCAGGTCGTCGTCGACCTTGCAGGTGACCTCGATGATCTCGCGGCCGGCGTCGAGCCCCACGCGATCGACCCGGACCTTGACGGTGTCGGACGTGCGAACCATGCCGAGATAGCGTGCGGTCCAACCGATCAGCGGCCGCGGGGCCGGCAGCGGGTTGCGGCTGTCGGTGGCGGTCACGACCTGCTGAGCGGCGGCCGAGAGCCACATGCCGTGCACGATCGGAGCGCCGAGACCGGCCAGCCGGGCAGCGCTGTCATCGGTGTGGATCGGGTTGCGGTCACCGGAGACCGCGGCAAAGCCGGTCATGTTCGACGGTGCGGTGATGGTGGCCTGTCGCAGCAGCTTGCGGGTGGCCGAGCGTTCGTCGTCGGATGCGCCGCCGGCGCGGACCGGGTCGGTCAGCGCACCCGAACCGAGGCGGCCCCGGATGGCGAACCGCTCGGTGAGCGTCGCGACCGGTGCGCCGCCGGCGGCACGTGCAACGTCGACGAACACCTCGACCACGCGGCCCGCGTCGGTGTCGGTGACCTCGCCGAGGCGGGCGGTGACCGCCAATTCGGTTGTCTGCTGCGGGATCTCGCCGATGATCTCGATGGCGTGGTCGAGGTGAACCAGATCGAGCAGGCCTTCCACCACCGGCGCCCCGTCGTCGGTGCGCGCTTCACCGATCACGCTGAACACGCTCGGCCAGCACGATCCGACGAGCGTATCGGGCACGGCGAATCCGCTCGGCTGATCCGGTGTGGTCGGGTGCAGAGTCGACGGCAGGCTCGACCCGGTGACCGAGGCGTGATCGGCGACGGAGTCGGGGTGGAAGGTCACCACGGTGGACGCGACGCCGTCGGCGGAGACCTCGGCGAGCGAACCTCCCGCGGCGACGGTGAGGATCTCCCGCATCGCACCGGCGGCATCGTCGAGTCCGATCCGCGGGCTACCGCCGTCACGCAGACTGGTCCCGGCATGCATCGGAATACGCACGCTGGACCCGGAGATCGGCACGACGAGGTCGAACCGATCCTCCCCGACACCGAGCAGCTCCGCGCCGCTGGGCTGATGCTCGGCACGGTTCTCGTCGACGACCTGCCATGCCTCGCGGGCTCCGAGGAGCGCGATCGGGTTGCGGACCACGCGGCCCACCCACTCGACGTCGTCGGCGTCGATGACCGCGCCGATCATCGACGTCGCACTCACGAGTCCGGAGTTCTTACGCGAGTTCGACTGGGCTGCAGCCACTCCCGCTTGTGCGAGGTCGGCAGCGACCTGAGCCTCGAAGCGATCGAGGAGTTCGCCGACCGGCTCGTCGACCCGGGTGATGCCGGCGACGGCGACGGTGCCGGGGATGATGCACACCTGGTCGGCGCTGTAGCGGGCATCGTGTGCCTGCCAGAGCGAATCACTGCGCCACCAACGTCGGACATCCTTGTCGATGACCGGCACGAAGTTCACCGGCTTGCCGGGGGTCCGGCACAGGCCGAGGAAGAAGGCGACGTCGGCGGGATGCAGCACGTCGGTCTCGATCTCGGGGTACACGCTGCTCAGGGCGTCGATGGCCGAGTGCGGGTCGTCGGCGGTGGCGATGTCGCCGAACATCGTGACGATCTCGCCGCGATCGGCCGGATGCATCCGCGCCTCGGTGCGCTGCAGCATCTCGACAAAGCGTTGCTGCCAGGTGATGTCGGCCCACGGCAGCTGATCGCTGCGACCGTCTCCGACGGCCAGCGTCGCATAGCGGTCGAGCCACTGGTGGTAGGTCATCTCGGCGACATCGCCGAAGTAGGGCTTGGCGGTGTCGGCCAATGCCGCGATGATCTCGTCGCGGCGCTCGGCGACCGCGTCGGCATCGCCGGCGACCTCGTCGAGCAGACGTCCGCAGCGCGATGCCGCGTTGTCGATCTCGTGGATGTCGGCACCGAGTTGGCTTCGGCCCGAGGCCATTCCGTTCGACGCGTGTCCGGCGCCGATCCACTCATCGCATCCGGCGGTGTCGACCAGCAGTTGCTTGACCTCGGGAGCGGTGGTGGCCTCGGCGGTGGCCATCGCGGCGGTGCCGATCAGAATGCCGTCCATCGGCATGGCCGGATATCCGTAGGCCTTCGACCAGGTGCCGGTCAGGTACTCGCTGGCACGCTCAGGTGTACCGATGCCGCCGCCGACGCAGATGATGGCGTTCGACCGGGCGCGCAGCTCACCGTAGGTGGCCAGCAGCAGGTCGTCGAGGTCTTCCCAGGAGTGGTGGCCACCGGCCCGACCGCCTTCGATCTGCACGATCACCGGATGCTGCGGCACCTCGGCGGCGATGGTGATGACCGCGCGGATCTGGTCCACGGTGCCGGGTTTGAAAGCGACGAAACGCAGTCCGGCGTCGATGAATTCGTCGATCATGGCCACCGCGTCGTCGAGTTCGGGGATGCCGGCCGAGACCACCACGCCGTCGAGCGGTGCGCCCTGCGCGCGAGCCTTCTGCACCAGACGTTTGCCGCCCAGCTGGAGCTTCCACAAGTAGGGATCGAGGAACAACGCATTGAACTGGGCTTGGCGACCGGGCTCGAGCAGATCGGTGAGCGAGGCGATGTTGCCGGCGAAGATCTCCTCGGTGACCTGTCCGCCGCCGGCGAGTTCGGCCCAGTGTCCGGCGTTGGCGGCGGCGGCGACGATCGCCGGGTCGACGGTGGTCGGCGTCATCCCCGCCAGCAGCATCGGTGAGCGTCCGGTGAGCCGCGTGAACGCGGTCTGCACCACGGTCCGTCCATCGGGCAGGCTGATCAGCTCCGGCGCGAAGTTCGTCCAGGGTTCGGCGACATCGGGAATCGCGCCGGGGCTGAACAGGTTTCGCTGTCCGGTCCGCAGTGCGGCCGGCACCAGCCCGACGCCCTGGCCGCGCACCAGCGACGAGGTGAGCCGGGTGGCGATATCGGCGGGCCCGAGATCGAGAATCCAGGACACCTCGCCGGCGACGACCTCGTCGATGATGGCAACCCAGTCGACGCTGTCGACCAGGACATGCGATGCGTGGCGGGTGGCGCGCTCCCGGCCGATTCCGCACTGCTCGGCCCACTCTCCCACCAGCTCGACGGCATCGGCCATGGCCGGATGGTGGAAGGCGACCGACACGGTGAGCTGATCGAAGGCCGGGGCGAACGGTGCGCCACCGGTCAGTTTGCGCTTGCGCTCGTCGGCCTCGGTCGCGGCGATGCGCTCACACAGGGCGGTGAAGGCCACGAGATGGCGTGCCGCACCGGACAACACGACCGAGCGCCGGTTGTTTCGAATCGCGATCACCGGCGCGGTGATCGCGTCGTCGGCATCGAGCCCGGACCGGTACTGCTCAAGGAGGTCTTCGACTCGTCGGGGATCGACGCCGGACACCGACAGCATCGGAGTGCCGTCGGAGGTGATGCCGAGTCCGCGGCGTCGAGCCGTCAGCACTGCGGCTGCGCCGAGCAGACGCGCGACGGCCAGCATCACGCCTTCTTCGCGGTCACCGAGTCCGTCGGCGCCCACGGCGTCGGCGGCCATCGACCCTTGCGAATGTCCCACCACGGCGATCGGTTCGAGCACGCCGGTGTCGAGGCCCTGCTTGCGCAGCGCGTCGATGGCGGCGAGTTGGGTCAGCAGGATGCCGGGCACCGAGGAGGTGACCTCGGCCAGGTCCACCTCGGACGGCACGTCCTCACCAGCGTCGAGCGCGTGCACCCAGGAGAGCGGATCGAAGGCATCGGCGCCGGCGACGCTGAGTTGATCGCGCACCGGTTCCAACAGCCGAGCAGCAGCGTCGAGCGCCTTGGCCACGCGATGCTCCAGATCGGCGTCGATGACGAGTTCGGCCAACGTCGGCAACCATGCGCCGCCCTGTCCCCCGAAACTGATCGCGTACTTCTCGCCGCGGGACAACCGATCGAGAAGTGTCTCGGACGGTCGTCCCGGGTGGGCGGAATCTCGGGTGCCGGTACGGAATTGGTCGACGGTCACAGACGCTCCTCGGGTGCGGGGTGTGGTGGCTGGCCGTCGGGCACGCAAGAGGTACCCACGGCGTCGGCCTCGTGGTTGATCGGAGGTGGTTGTCGGACTTACCTTCTGGCCCCACCGGCCGCCTCAACGGACACAGCAGAGCGAACACGCTTGTCGCACAAAGCTTTTGGCAATGACGAGATTCGGCGTCGAACCCGTCCGCGTGAACGTGGAAACATCATGACACAGAAAAATGAGGGATTCCTCATGTTTGTCCCGGACCCCCGGGTATACCCACCGGTAACCTCGCGGGTAACTTATCGACCCCCTCGACGCCACCGGTCCGCCGCGGCCATCACCACTGTTCAGCGCCGCGCCGGGCGACGTCGGCAAAGCGGGAACGGCCACCCGCAGACCCGTTACCTAATCGTTATGTGATCTGTTGCACACCGGAGATGTCGAGTGGCATCCAGCCCCACATCGAGCGGCGATCAACCCATGCCAGCCGAGCGGCCGCGCCATACGTAGGGTGCTCTGCATGGGTTCTTGCGTGTTCTGCGACATCGTCTCCGGGGCGGCGCCGTCGCGAACGGTTTACACCGACGACGACGTGATCGCCTTCCTCGACATCCGGCCGGTCACCAGGGGCCACACCCTCGTCATCCCCCGCGCGCATTCCTCCGGGGTGGCCGATCTCGCGCCCGAGTTGGGTGGCCGACTGTTCGCGGCGGGCCAGCGGATCACCGCCGCGATGAAGGCCGGCCTGATCGCCGCCGACGGCGTGAACCTGGTGATCAACGACGGCCGCGCCGCGTTCCAGACCGTGTTCCACACCCACCTGCACGTCGTTCCGCGCCACGATGGCGACAAGCTGAGCCTCGCAAAGGGCCTCGTGGTGCGGCGCGACCCCGATCCCGACGAGACGGCCGCGATGATTCGCAGCGCCCTGGAAGCCGCCTGAGGTGGCCGGCCAGGCACAGGTCCCGGATCTGCCCGGAGACCTCGTCGACGCCGTCCGCGAGGCGGAATGGATCACCGTATTCAGCGGGGCGGGTATGTCCGCCGAGAGCGGGATCGGCACCTTCCGGGACGCCCAGACCGGGCTGTGGGAGCGATTCGATCCGACCCAGCTCGCCAGTCCCGAGGGATGGGCGGCCGATCCGGCGCTGGTGTGGGGCTGGTATCAGTGGCGGGCACGGCAGGTTCGCGACGCGGCTCCCAACGCCGGGCATCGCGCCGTCGCCGACCTCGGTGCCGACAAGTCGGTGCTGGTGGTGACACAGAACGTCGACGATCTCCACGAGCGCGCAGGCAGCGCGTCCGTCGACCACCTGCACGGCAGCCTGTTCGCTCCGCGTTGCTCGCATTGCTCGAGGCCCTACGAGGGAGTCGGCGCCGACCCGTCGAACGCCACCGGCGAATCCATGGAGCCGCCGACCTGCCCTGCCTGCCTGTCCCTGGTCCGCCCGGGCGTGGTGTGGTTCGGTGAGAATCTGCCCGCCGACGCGTGGTCGCGCGCGCAGGCGGCCATTCACGGAGCGCAGGTGGTCATCGTGGTCGGCACCAGCGGCGTCGTTTATCCGGCCGCGTCTTTGCCGGAACGTGCTG
This sequence comes from Actinomycetes bacterium, assembly GCA_023461275.1. Classification (GTDB taxonomy): domain Bacteria; phylum Actinomycetota; class Actinomycetes; order Mycobacteriales; family Mycobacteriaceae; genus Gordonia. The sequence goes on from JAEYMI010000040.1 coordinate 105,830, forward strand.
TGGGCGAAGGGATTCCGGTGTTCGAGTTCAATCCCGAGCCATCCGCGTTGACCCCGATCGCCACTCATAGCGTGCGCACATCGGCCGCGGTGGGACTACCTGCCCTGGTGGCTGCGATCCGCGACACGGCCTAGCCTGACGCGGGCAATGACGACCCGAGGTCAGTCGCCGGCGGACAGGTCGATCGGCGCCCAGGTGACCGTGCGGCGCGAGACATTGTTCGCGTTCGTCGCGGTCGACGACGACGGTTTGACGCCACGACGGTCGAGAGCGTCCCACAGCCCCGCCAGAGCCCGTTCAGGATCGAGTTCGTATTCGGATTCACGAACCCGCCAGAACTCCCAGCCGCACCGTCGCAACTCCTGCTCTCGCTCCATCACCGAGCGGGCCTGCTCGCCGGTGGTGTGGAACTCGTCGCCATCGCATTCGACGGCCATCCGGGCATCATCTCCGGTCACCACGAGATCGATGGTGCGGTTGTTCACCATCACCTTCGGTGTGACGTGGTAGCCGCGGGACGCCAGCCGGTTGAACACCCGCTGCTCGAAGAGCGTCTCGAACGGCTCACGACGCTCGTTGTCGGGCACGTCGGTGGGCATCGGTTCGGTCAGCGCGCCCTGGTTGGCCAGCATGTAGCCCAGCAGCGACGCCCGCAAATCGTTGGCCCGCAACGAGTTCAACGGGATCGAGTGGAACAGCCACATCTGATCCATCGCCCGTGACGCGGCAACGTTGACCCGCCGCTGGGACTCGGCACGAGTCAGCGGTGCGATCGCTTCCGGATCGGAGACCACCATGGACAGGAACACCACATTGCGTTCGTCACCTTGGAAATCCGGCGGGGTACCCACCCGGACACGTCGGGCACGCCACTGTTCATCGGTCATCGCCGCGCGTAGCCGCTCGCTGATCTCGTCGACCTGCTTGGTGCCCTGCATGACGATCACACCGAAGTCCAGGCCGTCGTAGGCGGGATCGCGCATGCAATCCACCACCGCGTTCGTAATCGCCTGCGCCTCGGTCTCATTCACCAGCCCGGCGCCGTTCCCAACGGCGGCCCCCTCGGGTACCTTCACCACCCTCAGCGGCGGCAACCGGTCGGCACCGTACTGCCGCACCGGAATCAGCGGCGCGCCCGAATAGAACTGCTGCGACGAGAACTCGATGATCTCCGGCACCGACCGGAAGTGCTCGCGTAGTCGGATGAGATGGCCGAACCTGCTGCGCAGCAACGAGAACAGACTCGAGCGCGGAGTGAGGCTGTCGCGCAGGTAATGCGGAAGATCCGGCAGATGCGAATCCAAACGGGCGAAGGCGTCGTCGAGCGTGATACCACCGAGACCCACTGGCGCACACTGCTTGTCGTCGCCGACGACGATCACCCGAGGAGCCAGCCACAGCAGCAGCGAACTGGTGATGTCGGCCTGGCTCGCCTCGTCGACGATGACCACGTCGAAGCAGTTGTGGACCGGCGGCAGGGTTTCCACCACCTGGCTGATCGACATCACCCACACCGGCACCGCGGTTTGAGCTTGTTCCATCGCGTCGCGCGCGGCAGCCCGGAACCTGTTGGCGTGCTTGCCTGATCCCTTGCCCAGGTTGATCATGTGGTCGCGGAAGGACTGCAGCGCCTGGACCTGCCCGATGCTCATCCGGCTCAGACTGTTGCGCCACGCCAGGGCCGCCACCAGCGATGTGGTGAGCTGTGCGATATCGGCGTCGACCTCATCCAGTGAGCTCTGCAGCCGGGCCTCCGACGTGGGGTCGCTGCGTTGCTCGGCCCAACTGCGGGCGCGCCGCCAGTCCCACGCCTCGCGGACGTTGCGCAGACGCTCATTCCATGCCGAGTCGGCGGCGGTCAGCGCGAGTACCCGCGCAAACTCGGGGGCCTTGGCCCGCAGGCGAAGCGTCAGCAAGTCGGCCGCTGTCTGTTCCTCGAGCTCGGTCCGCGCCAGCCCCCAGTTCTGCCGGGCGGAGCGGATGGCATCGGCGTCGGCGTTGGCCAGTGCCGAGACCAAGGCATCGCCTTCCGGCGACGGACCCTTGTCGACCTCGGCCGACAACGCGTATGCACCCTCGGCGAGTTCCTGCTCGGCGAGCACGGCGTCGTTGGTGGCGGCGATGGCACCGGCCTGCACCGCCACGTCGGCGACCTCGGCGACGCTGCGCGGACGTGGGCCGCCGGGGCTGATCGCCTCGAGTTCCCGGATCAGATGGTCACGGCCCACCAACAGATCCGACATCCAGGCGAGTTGATCGTCGAGTCGAACGAGTTGATTGAGTTGCGTCGACCGGCTGCCCGAGGTGTCCACCGGCACGTGCAGGTCGGCCAGCACGCGCTGGACGGTGTGAATGGCGTCGAAGACGCTCAGGTGGTCGGCGACGAGACGCAGCGAGACGGCGTCGGTGGGCACTCGCCCATCGACGGTGGCACGCACCCCGGATTCCTCGACCGCGCGTTGCTCCTCGGAACGCCGCACACGGCCTCGCCAGCGGCCGCCGGACTCCAGATAGTCCGCGGCGGCGTCGAACAGCGCCCCGGCGCCCGGGGTGACCCCGTCGACGACCACCGAGTGCGCTCCGAGCGCCCGATCGCGTGCGGCGGCCTCGGCGATGGCCGGCGAGAGCATGGTGACCCGCGACCAGAGATGGCCCGCCTGCCCGGCGAGCAGACGGTTGGCCATGTCGACGATCGGCGGCGGGAAGGTCATCACCTCCGACGACGCCACCGCCAGGCGCTCACAGATGTCGCGGATGCGGACGAGTCGTTGGCTGTCGACACCCTGCAGGATCGACAGCAGTGATCCGCTGCCTGCCATCTTCTCGCGAGGACGTGCGTCGATGCGGGCGAGGATGCGCTCGAGGTCCACCGAATCGGGCAGATGGTGGAAGAGATCGGGTAGCCGTTGCCCCAGCCGTGCGGTGGACCCGCCGGTGCTGCGCAGCAGGTCCAGCAGCCGGATGAACTCCGGGACGTCCAACGGCGGGAACGCGCCGTCCAGCGGGCCGGGCAGCCAGCTGTACTGCGCCTCGCGGGCGTTGACCTGCCGCACGATCTCGGCAGCGGTGCCCTTGTACTCACCGGCCACCCACTCGTGGACGACGGTCTCCGATTCGCGCAGCGTCCACAGTTCGTGGAGTACGCGCTGACGCTTGATGAGCGCCTGCTCCCGTTTTGCCGTCAGATCGGCGATCTCGGCGTCGGCGATCCGTGGCTGAAAGGCGGACTTGCGTACCGCAATGGCCTCCACGCCGGAAACGACCTCGTCGAAGTCGTCACGGGTGACATCGGCGATGGAGACCGCGAGCTCACGGATGGGTTCGGGCAGCATGTCCCGAACCACCCGCAGGGCCTGTGCCTTCTCGCTGACCACGAGAACGCGCTGCCCTTTGGCGAGCAGCGCTGCGGTGAGATTGGTGATCGTGTGCGTCTTGCCGGTACCCGGCGGGCCCTCGACCACCACGCCGGAGTCGACTCCGAGTTGGGTGAGGACGTCACGTTGCTCGACATTCGACGGCAGCGGATAAATCGCGTCACGCACCAGATCGACCGGCGAGGAAGCGTCCGAGTCGATCAGCGCGGCGACCCGGTCGTCGGCCTCGATGGGCTCCACGAGCTGCGCAAGGCCGATCGGTACCCGGAACGTGGGATCACGCAACTGGGTGATCATCGCGTCGTAGAACGCCAGGGACGAGGTGACGCTGCGGTTGCGCAATACCAGTGCCGGTCGCATGTCGACCGACATGGTGACCTCTCGTGGGTCGACCTCGACGACCCGTACCCAGTCGTCGACCAGGTCGGCCACCTTGGACCCGATGAGGCTGGGCAGCTCGGTCATCTTTGCCCGCACCTTGACGGCATCACCGAGTTCGATGCCCTCGACGGGTGCCAGGAATCCGGTGTCGTGCACCATCGGCGCGGCGCCGGCGCCGATGCTGACCCGGATGATGCCGGTCGCCGGTTCTCGATCGGCGACCACGCTCTGGGTCAGGAGGAACTCACGCGCCACCGGCACATCGGAACCCTCGACGTCCTGCACGGTCACCAGGGCATTGGCCAGCACCAGCTCGAGGTTCTCGGAGTTCTCATGCCATTCGTCGACGACATCGGAGAGCATCTGGTGGGCGGGGGCGTCGTGGGCAAGCTCGACGAGGACCTGCCCGGGCGCGGCCGACGCCCGTATCGGGATCGGCGCTGATCCGTCGGCGCCCTTGCCGAGCCAGAGCACGGCCGAGTGCTGGCCGATGTCGGTGACGATCTGCGACCGCGAGCGGACGAGTTCACGCAAGTAGGTCAGGAGGCGGATGACCTGATCGCGGCCACGCCGATCTGACGGCACGGCGCCGTCGTGATCAGCATTGCTTGCATCAGCCATCGTTAGTTGTCCCCTGTCCGTGGCCGAGGCCGCGTCGGGCCCCGGTCTGGATGTGGGAAGTACGCTACCAATCGCTGACCCGCTGGTCCGCGCGACGGCCCGATCAGTGCTGATCCGATCAGTTCGGACTCACCGATCTCAGAACGAGGCGACGCTGCGCAACGCAGGGAAACCGCCGTCGACGTAGTGGACGTTGGTGTACCCGAGCTCGGCGATCTGCTCGGCAATCCGGGCCGCCTCGGCCCGCACCGAGACCACCGAGATCTCGGTGTCCCTGGTCTGTACGCACGTGGGCCGGGTACGTGCGAACAACTGGGTCACCTCACTCGGTTCGACGACGATCGCACCGGGCACGCTGCCCTGGTGACGTACTACCTGCGGCCGCGCGTCGACGACCACTCCTTCTCCACTCGCGGTGTGCGCCAACACATCTGCCGCCGAGATCGAACTCACCACTGACACTGGTGATCACCATTCCTGTATCGAACCTGGTTGCGGCCCGACGCCAGCCCTACAGGCTGAGTCGTCCCGCACTTACTGCGGTGGGACCGGTTGAAAAGTTCAGACGCGTACGGCGCGTTAACGCCGGTCCCCCTGACCAGATATCGCGAACCCCCGTTAAAAGGTTACGGAATTATCTCGATCTGACAAGTCCCGTCCCATCCGGAACGAAAACCAGGGCGATTCGGCTAGCCGCGACCGCGGCCCGCCACCCGGGGGCTGGGACGTTTGCCCCAGCTATCACCCTTCTTGTGGTGACCGTCGCGGCCGTAACTCTTGCCGCCACCACGACGACCGCCCCGGCTTCCGGGCGGCCCCAGGTCTTTGACGATGTCGATGGGGTTCTTGCCGATCTTCGTGTGGCGAAGCCGTTCGAGGGTGTCGCGGTCGAGGTCGGCGGGCAGCTCAACGAGGCTGAAGTCGTCGCGGATGCTGATGTTGCCGAAATCGCCGCGGGTCAAACCGCCTTCGTTGGCTATCGCGCCGACGATCGCACCGGGGTTCACCTTGTGCTTGCGACCGACCGCGATGCGATACGTGGCAAAGCTCCCACCACCGCCGCGAGGTGCGCGTTCGGCCCGGGCCGGGCGCTCCGAGGCGGGCGGATCCGGTGACATCAGGAACCCGCCGTCGCGTGTTTCCAGGGCCAGCGCCGCGGCGATGTCGGCCATCGTCACGTCGTTGTCGCGGGCGTAGTCCTCGACGAGCTTGCGGAACATGTCGAGGTTGTCCGAGCCGAGGTTCTCGGTGATCGAGTCGGCGAACTTGGCGACGCGTTGCGCGTTGACGTCGTCGACACTGGGCAGACCGATCTCGGTCAACGTCGATCGCGTCGCGCGTTCGATCGCGCGCAGCAGGTGGCGCTCACGCGGCGACACGAAGAGCAGCGCGTTACCCGACCGGCCGGCGCGGCCGGTGCGTCCGATGCGATGCACGTAGGACTCGGTGTCGTGCGGGATGTCGTAGTTGACGACGTGGGAGATCCGGTCGACGTCGAGTCCGCGGGCGGCGACATCAGTCGCGACGAGGATGTCGATCTGGCCGTTCTTGAGCTGGTTGATCGTGCGCTCGCGTTGCGCCTGCGCCATGTCGCCATTGATCGCCACCGCAGAGAATCCGCGGGCGCGCAACTTCTCGGCGAGCTCCTCGGTACCGGACTTGGTCCGCACGAACACGATCATCGCGTCGAAGGTTTCGACCTCCAGGAAGCGGGTCAACGCGTCGAGCTTGCGCTGGTGAGAGACCTGCAAATAACGCTGGGTGATGTTCTGGGCGGTCGCCGTCTTGGATTTGACCGTGATTTCCTCGGCGTCGTTCAGATAACGCTGCGCCAGGCGGCGGATGGCGCTGGGCATCGTCGCCGAGAACAGCGCGACCTGCTTGGAGTCCGGTGTCTCGGCCAGAATCCGTTCGACGTCCTCGGCGAACCCCATGGTCAGCATCTCGTCGGCCTCGTCGAGTACCAGGAACGAGAGTTCGGAGATGTCGAGGGTGCCACGGTCGAGGTGGTCGATCACGCGGCCGGGCGTTCCGACGATCACCTGAGCGCCACGCTTGAGCCCGGCCAGCTGTACGCCGTAGCTCTGGCCACCGTAGATCGGCAGCACGCGGACGCCGGGCAGGTGCGAGGAGTAGCGGCCGAAGGCCTCCGAGACCTGCAAGGCCAGCTCGCGGGTGGGCGCGAGCACCAACGCTTGCGGCTTCTTGGCCGATGCGTCGATCCGCGACAGGATCGGGATCGCGAAAGCCGCAGTCTTACCGGTGCCGGTCTGCGCGAGGCCGACCACGTCCCGTCCGGCCATCAGTGGTGGAATCGTCGCCGCCTGAATCGGCGACGGTGTCTCATAGCCGACATCGCTGATTGCTTCGCGGACCTCCGGCGCGATGTCGAGGTCGTCGAAGCTCACCTCGGCGTCGGAGTTCGGGGTGCTCTCGGTCATGTCGTGCGCATCTCATTCATCAAGGACAACTCTAATCCGCGCGACCCCGATGAGCTGAATTCTCGCCGACGGCGTGGCCGGTGAATCGGCCACGAAGCCACGTCGGGTGGCCGATCCCATCGACGCCCATCGGTGTGATGTAGATAACTAACCCCTGGTACTGTCGGTCACACTCAAGTGCTCATCACCTACTCGGGGGCTGAGCGTGTGATGTCCGTTATTTCCGCTTCTCCCCACTGGAGCCAGGCATGCAACAGTATTCGACTCCTCCCAACCAAACGATCGAAGACAAGGCCACCACTGTCGACTCGATCCTGCGTTACCGCACCGAACGGCCGACGATGCCGTTGCTCAAGAAGCGGGCCGATGGTCACTGGGTGACCGTCACGGCCAAACATTTCGCCGATGAGGTAGACGCCGTCGCCAAGGGACTCATCGCCTCCGGAATCAACCCGGGTGATCGAGTCGCGATCCTGAGTTCCACCCGTTACGAGTGGACCGTCCTGGACTACGCGATCTGGCGCGCGGGCGCGGTCACCGTTGCGATCTACGAGACGTCGGCACCCGATCAGGTCGAATGGATTCTCCACGACTCGGCCACCACGATGCTGATCGTCGAGAACGGGACGCAGTTGTCCCACCATCAGCAGGTCATCGACAACGCTCCGGAGCTGCGCGAAACCCTGGTCATCGCCAACGGCGCCCTGACCACCCTGACCGAGCGGGGCGCCGCGGTCGGTGACGAAGAACTCGATTCACGCCACGCCAACGCACTCTCCTCCGACGCCGCGACACTGATCTACACCTCGGGTACCACCGGACGCCCCAAGGGCGTGGTGCTGACCCACGCCAACTTCCTCGCCGAATGCGCCGCGGCACGCGACGCCGTCGGGGCCGGGCTGGTCGAGGGGAAGTCGACGCTGCTGTTCCTGCCGCTGGCGCACGTCTTCGCCCGCGTGATCGCGGTCGGCTGCATGGAGAACGGGGTGATCCTCGGGCACACCAACGACATCCCCAATCTCGTGGCCGATCTCGGAGTGTTCAAACCCGACTACGTGCTCTCGGTTCCGCGCGTCTTCGAGAAGGTCTTCAACTCGGCCAAGCAGAAGGCCTACGACGGCGGCAAGGGCGCGATCTTCGACCGGGCCGCGCAGACCGCCATCGACTACAGCCGATCGCTGGAGAACGGCGGGGCGGGCCTGAGTCTCAAGCTCAAGCACGCCGTCTTCGACAAGCTGGTCTACGGCAAGTTGCGTGACGCGCTCGGCGGCAACTGCGAGGGCGCGATCTCCGGCGGTGCACCGCTCGGGGAACGCCTCGGGCACTTCTTCCGTGGCGCGGGCATCCCGGTCTATGAGGGCTATGGCCTGTCGGAGACAACCGCGGCGGTAACGGCGAACAACGAGGACCACCAGAAGGTCGGGTCCGTTGGTCGCCCGGTGCCCGGCGTGACCGTCGCCATCGCCGAGGACGGCGAGGTGCTTCTGAAGGGTCCGGTGGTCTTCAACGGCTACTGGCACAACGATCAGGCCAGCGGCGAGGCCATCCGGGATGGCTGGTTCCACACCGGCGATATCGGCCGCCTCGATGACGGCTATCTGTTCATCACCGGCCGCAAGAAGGAACTCATCGTCACCGCGGGCGGCAAGAACGTCTCCCCGGCGCCACTCGAGGACTCGATCCGCGCACATCCGCTGGTGAGCCAGTGCCTGGTGGTCGGAGATAACAAGCCGTTCATCGCCGCGCTCGTCACGCTGGATCCCGAGGCGCTGCCCGGTTGGCTCGAACGCCACGAGCTGCCGGCCGACACCCCGCTGAGCGAGCTGGCGACCAACGAAAAGATCCGTGCCGAGATCGACCAGGCCGTCAACGACGCTAACCACAAGGTGTCCAAGGCAGAGGCGATCAAGAAGTTCGCCATTCTGGACACCGACTTCACCATCGAGAGCGGTGAGCTCACACCGACAATGAAGTTGAAGCGCAACGTGATTCACGAGTCGTACCAGAACGCCATCGTCGACCTCTACAGCTGATCGACGCACGGCTCCCCGCGGTATCGCCATCGCTGCGGGGAGCCGGTAGCGTCACGCGTCGTGAAACGTGACCTCGCGATCGATGCGGCCCGGGGGCTGGCGATCTGGAGCATGGTCACCGCGCACTTCGCGCTCGGTTCCCGCATCGCCGAGCCGACCCATAGCTTCCCCTACGTCGACGGCATGTCGGCATTTGTGTTGCTCTCCGGCGTCGTGCTGGGTCTGGTGCATCACCGTTGGATCGAGCGTCACTCGCTGGGTTACTCGTATTGGCGCCTGACCAAGCGGCTGGCCGTGCTGTACCTCTGCCAGCTGAGCATCGCGCTGGTGGCGGTAGCAGCCGCCTTCGCCGGCCATCGATGGTTGACACTGCTGCGTCCGGTACGTGATTGGCCGGACGGCATCTGGCGCTCGATCACCATGTCCTACCTGCCCAGCGGCGGCAACATTCTGCTGCTCTACCTGGTCTTGATGGCCTCGGCCTATGCGCTGTTCCCCATCCTGCGAGCCGGGCGTTGGCGGCTGGTCATAGGCGCATCGGTAGGGCTGTACCTCGTCTCGCAGGTCTGCCCACCGGACTGGTTCTACCTGACCGCCGACATGACCGCGCCGCGCATCCAGAACTGGGCGGCATGGCAGATTCTGTTCATCCCGGCGCTCGTCGTCGGATGGAACTGGGACCGGTGGCGGATCGCCGAGCGCATCGACGCGTATCTGCCGTGGCTGGTGCTCGCCGCCCTCGGCGTCGGAGTCGGCTTTCACCTGGTGATCGATACCGGGCCACTCGCCGCATCCGAACCGTGGTTCGCCGACAAACTGGACTTCCGGCCGGCACGCGCGATCGGCGCATGGGTGGCCATCCCGGCCGTCTACGGCGTATTGCGGTTTGTGCTCGCCAGAATCGACGACGCCTGGTTGCGACCGTTGTTGATGACCGGTGCCCGTAGCATCGATTCCTATGTCATCCAGGCGATCGCGCTGGTCATCGTGCCCATCCACCTGGTCCACCGACCCTGGTCGGAGGCCGACATGATCATCGCGGTGGCGATGGTGTTCGGTACCTGCTGGGTGTGGGCGGAGTTCCGGGAGGCGTTCGGCATCGACAAACTTCACCGCCTGCCGATCCTCGTGGCCGACGCCATGACCCGGCGCCGGAGCCCGTCCGCGGCGTCAACGGCATGACCGGAACGCGCGCCGCGGACGGCCACGGCGACCTGTCCGATCTGGGCGACATGACGATCAGCGTGCACGGCGGCAATCACGCCCACGGCCCGGCGGTACGGACCCCGATCGTGATGGCCAACTCCTACCACCTGCCCGATGCACCAGAGTCGCTGGATTGGTCGGGGGCCGATCAGCTGCTCTACACCCGCAACTCTGGCGCCAATCAGGTTGCGCTGCAAGAGAAGCTGGCATTGCTGGATCGAGGCGAGGACGCGCTGGCGCTGGCGTCGGGGGTCGCGGCGCTGCACGCGGTGTTCTTCACGTTCGTGTCGGCAGGCGACCATGTGGTGGTTTCCGACACCACTTACGAGGCGACGTTCAAACTCTGGACCGACCTACTGCCCCGCAAGTACGGCATCGAGGCGACCTTCGTCGACATCTCCGACGTCGACGCCGTCCGCGCCGCCATTCGCCCGGAGACCAGGATGCTGGTCACCGAGGTGATCGCCAATCCCACCACCAAGGTCGCCGACATCGCCGCGCTGGCCGGGATCGCCCACGATGCCGGGGCCCTGCTGGTGGTCGATTCGACGTTCACTCCCCCGCCCCTCTACCGACCGCTGGCCGATGGCGCCGATCTCGTCGTGCATTCGCTGACCAAATACATCAACGGCCACGGCGACGCGATGGGTGGCGCAGTGATCGGCAGTGCCGAACTCATCGGGCAACTCAAACGTGAGGCCATGGTCGACGTCGGCGGGGTCATTTCCCCCTTCAACGCATGGCTCATCCAACGCGGATCGATCACCCTGCCGATGCGCCTTGCGCGACACCAGGAATCGGCGGCGGTGCTGGCCGAGGCGTTGTCGGCTGACCCACGCATCGCTTACGTCGCCTACCCCGGGCTGCCGGGGCATCCGCAGCACGAACTGGCACAACGACAGTTCGACGGACGCGGATTCGGCGCGATGATGGCGTTTGCCGTCGACGGCGATCCGGCCACCCAGAACCGGTTCGTGGCCAACCTCGGCATCATCACCTCGGCGGTCTCCCTCGGCCACGACGAGTCACTGATCGTGCACGTCGGTACCGGCGGCCCACGGGTGGCGGCTTATCCGGACGACTTCCGTCGGTGGGGACACCTGCGGTTCTCGGTGGGCTTGGAGGACGTCGACGATCTCGTCGCCGACATCACCGGCGCCCTCGACGCCACCTTCACCTGACTCGCGAACTCTCAGCGCGTCACCCAGGCACGCGCGATGTCGAGACGCTGCCAGCCACCGTCGGGTCCGGTCTTGTCCAGCGGGTAGCCCGCAGGCAGGGCGGTCCGGACCAGGATGTCGCGCAGCGCGGCGTCGCTGAGTCCGGGATGTGCTGCGCGGATGAGGTTTTCGGCGCCGGCGGGCACCGTGAGCGCGGTGGCGGGACCGGTCGGCAGGAACGAGAACGTGGCCCGCTGCCGGTAGGACGAGACAGCCTGCGGTGTCGGCAGGTAGGGACGCTGGCCGGCGACGATCACCGGGATCGGGGCTCCGAGCCGCTGGGCGAGCACCGATCGGACCTCGGCGCGGGCAGCGGTGAGCGCCGCGATGACCGTGGGATCGCTGAACATGCCGGCGACCGTGGCCTGGGCCTGCATGCGGCCACCGATGACATCGAGCGGGTAGTGCACGCCGAGAACCACTCGGTGGTAACCATATTCGGCTCCGCGCGCCAGGACCTGCGGCCCGACCTCCGGGAACAGCGAGGCGATCACGAACGCCTGCGCATAGCCCCAGGCGGTGTGGCCCGACGGGAACGAGCCACTGCCCTTCACCGCCGCATAGAGATCCGGCCGGCTATCGCCGTAGCGTCGGATCAGTTGCGGGGCAACCTCAAACGGCCGCGGATACTGGAAGTGCTTCTTCTCTTTGGAGGTACTGACACGTTTACCGAGGATCGAGTCTTCACCGAAGAGCAGTGCAGCGGTCTTCGGCAGTTGACCAGCTGCGAGTGCTTCGGAGAAGGCCGGGGCCAGCTTGGAACCCAGCGCGTTGGCGATCGACGGCTTCAGGATCGCGTAATTATCGTCGACGGCGTACCGCGCGACCGCCGGCGAGGCGGTCTGGTTGATCGTCACCGCCTCGGCCAGGTTCTGCTGCCGGATCAGCGGAGAGGTCTGCGAAAAGCCGTCCAGCACACCGATGTAGTCGGTGCGTGCCGGCGCAGTGTAGGTGGCCGAAGGGGCTGCCACCGCCGGTGCGGCGACGATGGTCGGCGCGAGCAGTCCGCATCCGATCGCCAACGCTGCGAGTCCCTTGATCATCGTCGGTTTCATGAGTAGAGCGAACGATGCCCGACCGATCAACACCGGTCGCCCACCCATCGCCCAGATGAACAACTGGTGACGAATCGGTCGGAACCCGACAATCCCCTACGCGGTATGCCCGGGTAGGTCAGCGGATTTCGAAGAGGATGCCCCGGCCGATGGCTTCCCGAACCACCGGCAGTGCGGCAGCGGCAAGTGCGTCGGCATCGACGCCGTGGAACTCGGCGAGCAGACCGATGAGCGCTCCCAACTGCACCTGACCTCGACAGCCGGCCAACAGCGCTCGCGATACCTCGTCGAGACCGAGATGCGCCGCAGGCCCGCCCGGGCGGGTGACCGTCGATGAGATCTGCTGCCAGCCTTCATCACTCGGCAGGCTCTGCTCCTCGAGGAACACCGGTGCGGTGGCCAGTCGCGCGTCGAGCAGCGCCTCATCGGTGGTACTGCGCAAGTAGTGACGCCGTGCGAGGAAGGCATCGGCCTCACCGCCGGTGACCTCCTCCCCGGCCGCGGTGATCTCCTCGAGGATCACCTCGGGCGGTCCGGCGTCGCCGCGCGGACGGGAGCGCATGGTGATCAGTCCCATCCCGATACCGACGACGCCTTCGGCGGTGAACCAGTCGAGCCACTGCGCAGCACGACGCGCGGAGTCCTGCGCGGATTCACCGGCGTCAGACAGCCACAGCGAGATGTAGCTGATCGGATCCGCGAGTTCGCGCTGCACCACCCAGGCGTCGAGTCCGGTGCCGGCCAGCCAGCCGCCGACCCGGTCGCGCCAATCCTGTCCGTCGCGGACGATCCAGTTGGCCAGCATCTGCGCGGTTCCGCCGGGAGTGAGATGGTCGGGCATCTGACGAATCAGGTCTGCGCACAACGCATCTCCCGCCATACCGGAGTCCCGGTAGATGTAGTCCTGTCCGCCGACGCCGACGACGAAGGGCGGGTTGGAGACGATGAGGTCGAACCGTTCGCCGGCGACCGGTTCGAACATACTGCCCAGGCGCAGATCCCAACTCATTCCGTTGATCCGTGCCGTCGCGGCGGCCAGCGCGATGGCGCGTTCGTTGGTGTCGGTGGCCACGATCGAATCGCAGTGCGCATCCAGATGCAGGGCCTGAATCCCGCACCCGGTACCGATGTCGAGCGCTCGCTCGACGGGCTGCCGAATGATCGAGCGTGCCAACGACATCGATGCGCCGCCGATGCCGAGCACGTGATCGTGGGCGACCGGCCCAGACCGCATCGCGGCGTCCTGATCAGAGATCACCAGATAGTCGCGGACATCGTCGGCGTGCGGCCGGATATCGAGCAATGCAAGAACTCGGCCGTCCTCGCCTCGGCCCAGTACCCCGTTGTCGAACAGGGCCACGATACCCGTGCGCGGAAATGCTGCCGCCACATCGTCATCGGCCTCGTCAGACCCGAGGAGGAACAGCCGGATCACCGTCGCCAGCGACGCCCGCGCATTCTCGACGGCCATGGTCCGCCGCTGCGCCGGCCACCAGATACCGCGCCCCAGAGCCTCATTGGCCTCGTCACCGAGCAGGTCGGCGACTCCGTCGGCGGTGTAGTCGATGGCCGACAGATCGGCTCGCACCGAATCGATGACACCCGTGTCGTGCAGCGGTTGCTCGGTCACCGCGACCCACAACCACTCAGCACCCTGCTCATGGCGTCGCGTTCGGCGGCGGTCACCCAGAGCCCATACACACGCTTCACGTCGATCTGCCGGGCGACGTATGTGCATCGGTAAGACTTGTCCGGCGGCAGCCAGGTCGCCGCGTCGCCGGCACCCTTGCGCTGGTTGACGTCGCCCTCGACGGCCTGCAGGTTGCGCGGATCATTGGCGAAGTCACGTCGACGCGTCGAGCTCCACTGCTGTGCGCCCTTCTGCCACGCGTCGGCCAATGCCACCACGTGGTCGATCTGGACCTTCGACGAGGTTCGCTGTCCCCGCACGAATGGCACGGTGGTACCGGTATAGCGGTCGACGAGAATCCCCGACATCACGCGGCAACCATCCGGGTTCAGCGTCACGCCGACCAGGTCGCGCCGCAGGACATCCTCGCGCGTACTGCACCGGTTGTGCCCGAATTCCACGTCGACGTCGTCATCCCATCCCTTACCAAATCGAGCACGTGCGTAGCCGGTCTTCGGCGCCCGCCCTTTGACGGGCAACGCCGCCAGTGCCTGCTGGGCGCTCGACGCGACCGCCGGCGTCGGGGCCGCACCCGCCGGGCTGGGCGCGTCGTAGGTCTGCGACACCGCGATGCCCGCACCGAGCAGCAGCACCGCCACCGGCCCGACCAACCATCTGTGCCCGACTCGTCTGGGCACCGTGCTCACATCATTCGCTCTCATCACTGTGCGGGCATCCTCCCACGCCCGGGTCATCGCTGAGAAGCATCCACTCCGACGGTCCACTCCGACGGTCCGTTTTCGACGACGCTGCGGACATCGAGCCGGTGCGGCATCATCGGGCGATGGACGCGCGCGGACGCCTGATCTTCTACTACGGCCCGATGGGCGCCGGAAAGTCGACCTTCGCCCTGCAAACGCAGTTCAACCAGCGACAACGGGGCCGCCAGGGAATCCTGATCACCATGCGGGACCGGTCCGGGGCCTCGAAGGTGACCAGCCGCATCGGACTGGAGTCGGCGGCTGAACTGATCGACGACTCGACCGACGTCGGCACTCTCATCACCGATCGGCATGAGCAGGCGCCGCTGGACTACGCGATCGTCGACGAAGCGCAGTTCCTCACCGCGCCCCAGGTGGAGCAACTCGCCCAGATCGTCGACGACGAGGCCGTCGACGTGTTCACCTTCGGCCTGCTCACCGACTTTCGGTCGACGCTGTTCCCCGGCGCGGCGCGGTTGGTCGAGCTCGCCGACGAGGTTCATCGCATGCAGTCGATCGTGTTGTGTTGGTGTGGAACTCCGGCCTTTCTCAACGCCCGAGTCGTCGACGGACGAGTAGTGCGCGACGGCGATGTGGTGGCCGTCGGGGACACCACATCGGGACCGGTCATGTATCAGGCACTGTGCCGCAAGCATTTCATCGACGGGCGGATTCATCGGTGACATCCTCGTCCTTGATGAGACCGGCGCACCGTCGGGCACTTGTCATGTCTGGGCGTGAATTGGAGGTCGTGGCGCTAGAGTAAGGCTCACGCGGGGGGCCGACGCCGAGAAAGTGACCGGATGTGACCAGCCCCCCGATCGAGCACAACTCTGCCGCGCGCCGCGGATTTCGCGGTATCTCGTTGCGGGATATGAGCATTGCGTCGAAGATCTTGATGATGCTGCTCGCGGTGAGCATCGCGTCGGTGGTCGCGACCGGGATCGTCGGCTACATCTCCGGTACCAACGCGATCCGCAAGTCGGTCAACGACAACATGGTGCAGTTGCGCGAATCCCGCACATCGCAGATCGAAGCGATGTTCACCTCGCTGACCAACACGGTCGCGGTGGTCTCGCACGGCCAGACCGTCATCTCAGCGATGAACGACTATTCGCAGGCCTTCGCCGATCTGCGCGCCTCCAACCCGGAGATCTCACCGGCCGACCAGGCTGCTCTGAAGTCCTACTACTCGTCGGTCTTCGCCCCGGAGATGAGTCGGGAGACCGGCAAGGAGGTCGACCCGTCGATCTACCTGCCAACCGACCGCGCCCAGCAGTATCTGCAGGCCCGCTACACCGTTCCACCGGCCGGGGATTGGACGAAGGCCATCCAGGTCGGGTCGGCGGGCGATCCGAGTGCGTGGTCGGCGGTCAACGCTCGCCTGCAGCCCTACTTCCGAGACCTGACCGAGCGCTCGAAGCTCGACGACCTGCTGCTCATCGACCGCGGCGGCAACGTCGTGTACTCGGCGTACAAGGGAGTCGACCTGGGCACCAACCTGATCAACGGACCGCTGCAGAGCAGTCAACTGGCCGACGGCTTCGCCAAGGCGATGGCCGCGTCGTCGGCCGACGAAGTGATCGTGACCGACTTCGGCCAATACGCACCTGCTTTGGGTAAACCGGTCGCCTGGGTGCTCACTCCGGTCGGTTCCGGTGGCTCGATCAACGGGGTGATGGCGTTGCAGGTGCCCGTCGACGGCATCAACGCGGTGATGACCGGCGACGAACACTGGCAGCAACAGGGACTCGGCAGCACCGGCGAAACCTTCCTGGCCGGGCCCGACAAAACGATGCGGTCCACCTCGCGGATGCTGATCACCGATCCTGCCCGGTATCGCTCCGATGTGGTCGACGCCGGTACCCCGGCCTCGGTCGCCGATCGGGTGGTGGCGCGCAAGAACCCGATCCTGCTGCAGCCGGTGGGCGATTCGGCGACGACCGCCGCGCTCACCGGGAAGTCAGGCGTCACCGAGACCAAGGACTATCTGGGCAACAAGGTGCTGGCCGCGTACGGTCCTGTCGATGTCCCCGGGCTCAACTGGGTACTGGTCGCCAAGATCGACTCCGACGAGGCCTTCGCGCCGGTGAACACCTTCGCCAGGAACCTCGCGCTGACGACCGCGGGCATCGTGCTGGTGGTCTCGTTGCTGTCGGTGTTGCTGGCGCGGGCATTCGCGCGACCGCTGCGGGTCCTCAATGACGCCGCCCGCAAGGTCAGCGCCGGCGACTACGGCGTCACGGTCGGCCTACGCAGCCGGGACGAATTGGGCGATCTGGCAGGTTCTTTCAACGACATGAGCCGCAGCCTGGAAACGAAACAGGCGCTGATCGACAAGCAACGCGACGAGAACCGTGAGCTGTTGACGACGTTGATGCCCGAAGCGCTGGCCGACCGGTATCAGGAAGGCGAGACGACGATCATCGAGAACCACCGCAACGTCTCGGTGGTGTTCACCGAACTCGCCGGTCTCGATGAGTACACCGCCACCATGCCCGCCGAGGATGCCGTCCGGGTGCGCTCGGCATTCGCCGACAGTGTCGAATCAGCCGCCCAGGCGCACGGCCTTGACCGCGTGCAGGCACTGCGCGGCGGATTCCTCGCCAGCTGCGGATTGACCGTTCCCCGTATCGATCACGTCGACCGCAGTGTGCAGTTCGCGTTGGAGGTGCAACGCACCGTACGCAGCCTCAACGCCCAGTTCGGCACCGATTTCACGGTGCGCGCCGGAATCGACAGCGGATCGGTCTCGGCGGGACTGGTGGGCAGCAAGTCGATGGTCTACGAGTTGTGGGGCGAGGCGCTCGACCTCGCCTACCGGGTACACGCGGCCACCGGTGAGCCGGGAATCTTTGTCAGCCAACGTGTTCGGGATGCGCTGAGCGAGTCGTACGCGTTCACCGCGGCGACGATGGACGGCGCCGATCAGGTGTGGTCGCTGGACGCCGAGCGCAGTCATGCGTGACGTGACCACGCAGCCGTGGTTCTGGCCGGCGCTGATCGTGGTGATCGGGCTTCCGGTGTGCCTGCTCGTGCTGGGCGAACTCCGCGGATACCTCGTGCGCCGCGAGAGCGCTTGGGCAAAGCCGGTCGGGTTGCTGCGGACGTTCGTCGTCCCGGTGCTCGCGCTGTGGCTGCTGCTGCGCGAGCTCGACGGCAGCGACGTCGACGTCACGTTCACCCGGATCGTGGCCACGGTCTTCGGCTTCGCGGTGATCCTGCTGCTGCTGTCCGGCGCCGATGCCGCCCTGTTCGGGAGCCCAGAGCCGGGCACCTGGCGGGCTCGGTTGCCCGGCATCTTCATCGATATCGGCCGGCTGGTGCTGGTGGTGATCGGCGCAGCCGTACTGATGTCGACGGTGTGGGGCATGAACGTCGGCGGCCTGTTCGCCGCGCTCGGCGTGACCTCCATCGTCATCGGCCTCGCGCTGCAGGGTGCCGTCGGCCCGGTGATCGCCGGGTTGTTCCTGCTGTTTGAGCAGCCGTTTCGGCTCGGCGATTGGCTGGAGACCGCGACGGCGACCGGCCGGGTGGTCGAAGTCAATTGGCGCGCAGTGCATATCGAGACCGGGAGTGGCCTGCAGATCATCCCGAACGCCCTGCTGGCCACCGGATCGTTCAAGAACATGAGCCGCACCTCCGGCGGAAAGCACAGTGCGGGAACCACTTTGACGTTCTCGGTCAACGACGCCCCCGACGAGGTGGTGAGCATGCTGTACCGGGTGGCAGGTGACATCGCACCGCTGGCCGGGACGACGCCGTCGGTCACCGTGTCCGGCGCGGGTGAATACTCCGTATCAATCCCCATCAGCTCCCCCGCCGACGCCGGCCGGGTGAAAGCGACGCTGAGCCGTCATGCCTGGTACGCCGCACGTCGCGCCGGGCTGCACCTCGACGACGCGGAGTACGAGTTCCCGGAACGTCCGACCGTCGATCAGCTTCGACGGTCCGGGACCACGCTCGGGATCTCCGAAGACCTCGCCGGTGAGCTCGCGACGACGACCCAGATCCTGCGGTACGCCGAGGGCGAGGTGATCCAACACATCGGTGCCGTCCCTGCGGATCTGCTGGTCATCGTCGGCGGCTCGGTGTCGCTGATCGCGCGGTCACGCAACGGCGAGGAGGCGGACCTGACCGCCCTGGGCGCGGGTGACTACCTCGGCTTGACCACTCTGACCCGCCAGCCAGTGGTGTCCACGGCTATCGCGGCCGCTCCGACCACGGTGATCGCGATTCCGCGCAGCGCCACCGAGGACATGGTGCGCCGCCGGCCCGCCCTGGCCCGGCAACTCGGTGACGCCATCGAAGAACGGCGCAGCGCGGCCCGAACGGCGTTTGACCGGGCCTGAGGTTTGACCGGGCCTGAGGTGCGTGGTTGCATCTGGAGATGTGAGTGAACTCATCGTCTCCGCGAGCCGTGTCATCGACGCACCGGCCGCGGTGATCTTCGAGATGATTGCCGATCCAGCAAACCAGCCCGCGTGGGACGGCAACGACAACCTTGCGGAATCGCCTGTTGGACAACGGGTTCACGGCGTCGGCGAGGTGTTCACGATGACCCTGACAATCGGTGCGGTCCGAGAGAACCACGTCGTCGAATTCGACGAGGGGCGCCGGATCGCGTGGCGGCCGTCGGAGCCCGGCTCACCGCCGCCCGGCCACCTGTGGCGCTGGGAACTCGAACCGCTCGACGACGCCACCACCCGCGTGACGCACACCTATGACTGGACCGACCTCACCGACGAGAATCGACTGCCGAGGGCGCGTGCCACGACCTCGGAGAAGCTGATGGCGTCGGTTGACCGGTTGGCGGCCAGTGGTCGAGACCTGCGTCATCAGAAGACCTTTCGAACGCGATCAACACTGTTATGGCGAACTTGTGTCAAGTACGCCACAAGAACCGGGCGGCAGAACCAGCACAGCACAAACCGCCGGATAGACGACCGTTGGTGCGCAAGATGGGACTCGAACCCACACGTCCTAAGACACTGGAACCTAAATCCAGCGCGTCTACCAATTCCGCCACTCGCGCGTGCGCGACAAGGGTACCGCGAGGTGAGCGCTGAGGGCCGCGACAGGTACCGTCGTGGGTATGACCGAGCAGTCCCCGACCCCGAAGAAGCGCCATCGTCCTGCGCTGATTCTGCTGGTCGTGGTGGCTGCAGTGGTCTGCCTGCTGATGGCGTGGTGGCAATGGGACCGCTATGAGTCGGCGTCGGGAACGGCGCAGAATCTGGGCTACGCCCTGCAGTGGCCGGCCTTCGCCGTCGCGGCGATCTACGCCTACCGACGGTTCGTCGTCCTCGAAAGCGATCCCGAGGAAGTCCGCAAGGCCTCGCCGTCGGCTCGCGGCGCCACCGAGATTCCGGCCGGCCTGCTGCCCGAGCGACCCACCACACCCAGCGCGTCGTCGTTGAGCATCGACGACCGCAATGATGACGCCCTCGCCGAGTACAACCGCGCGCTCGCCGAGCTGAACCGCACCTCCGCGCCCAGTACCGCCACAGAGAAGGAAGACCATCAGTGACCGAGGCAGGCACCACCGCATCGACCACCCCCGTCGCGAAAGTCCATGGCGCACTGCTGCGTTACCGCGTACTCGCGTGGATCACCGGTCTGTGGTTGCTGCTGCTGGTCGCCGAGCTGGTCCTCAAGTACGGATTCAGTGTCGACGCATTGGATTTCGTGCCGATCGTGCACGGCTGGGTCTACTTCGTCTACCTGATCTTCACCATCGATCTGGCCATCAAGGTGCGCTGGCCGGTCGGCAAGATCATCCTCACCGCCATCGCCGGTACCATCCCGTTCCTCTCGTTCTACGTCGAGCACATCCGCACGAAGGAAGTAAAGGCGCAGTTCAACCTGGCCTAAGGGTCACGTAGCGCCGCGTTCATTCGCGTTGGGCTCACTGGCGGGGTGCGCATCGTGCAGCTCGCCAACTTCTATGGCGCCCGCTCCGGCGGCTTGCGCACCGCCATCGACCGGTGGGGCGCGGGCTACACCGCCGCCGGCCACGAGGTCACCCTGGTGGTGGCCGGCGACACCGATCGCGAAGAGTTGCTTCCGAGCGGCGTGCACCGAATCTCGGTGGCCGCGCCGCGTATTCCGTTCTCCGGCGGATACCACGTAGCTCTGCCCCACCGCGTCGCCGACGTCCTCGGTGCCCTGCGGCCCGACGCCATCGAGGTCTCCGATCGCCTCACCATGCGACGCTTCGGCCAGTGGGCCCGACGCCGGGATGTGCACGCCACCATGGTCTCCCACGAGCGCCTCGATCGTCTGCTCTCGATGGCGATGCCGGTCTCCGCGGCGCGGGCGGTGGCCGACCGCGCCAATCGGAACACCGCAGCCGACTACGACGCGATCGTGTGCACCACCCCGTTCGCCGCAGCCGAATTCGAGCGCATCGGCGCATCCAACGTGGTGTCGGCACCACTCGGCGTCGACCTCGATCTCTTCGATCCGCGGCATGCCGATTCTTCATTGGCCGCGCGCTTCTGCTCCCCCGACACCACGCTGATCGCGCACTGCGGCCGCCTCTCGGTGGAGAAGCGGCCCGAACGCAGCATCGAGGCCACCGCACACCTGCACCGCAGCGGCCGGCCAGTCCATCTGCTCATCGCCGGCGACGGTCCCCGACGCGCGGCGTTGGAACGCTCGGCCCGCGGACTGCCGGTGACCTTCCTCGGATTCCTCAGCAGCCGAACCGAAGTGGCGACCCTGCTGGCCTCCGCTCAGGTCACCCTGGCACCCGGCCCGCACGAGACGTTCTGCCTCTCGGCGCTGGAATCACTCGCGTCGGGTACGCCGGTGGTGGCGTCGAGATCGTCGGCAGTCAGCGCCATCATCGACGAGACGTGCGGCGGCCTGGCCGACGACACCGGCGAGGGATTTGCACAGAGTCTCGACGCCGTGCTGGCGATGCCTGCGCCGCAACGGATCTCCGACGCCCGACGCCGCGCGATGGGATTTCCGTGGCCGCGGTCGGTCGAGCGGATGCTCGACGTCCACCACGGCGCAGCGCTCAGCTGCTAGCGAGCTCCGAGATCGCCGGCACCAACTGCGCCAACGCTTTTCCGCGGTGACTGAGCGAATCCTTCTCCGCACCGGTCAATTCCGCCGATGTGCGGCCGTCTGCGGCGGCATCGTCGGGGACGAACAGCGGGTCGTAGCCGAAGCCGTTCTCGCCGCGCGGCGCAGTGAGGATGGTGCCGCGCCATTCGCCGCGCACCACGGTTTCGGTGCCGTCCGGCAGTACAAGCGCGCAGGCGGAGACGAACGCCGCGCCACGACGATCGTCGGGAACATCGGAGACCTGCGCGAGTAGCAGGGCGTTGTTGGCCGCATCATCGCCGTGCCGCCCACTCCACCGCGCCGAGAGGACGCCGGGCATTCCGTTCAAGGCATCCACCGCGAGCCCGGAATCGTCTGCCAGACAAGGCAGTCCGGCCTCCTGGGCGCCTGAGCGCGCCTTGATGAGTGCGTTCTCCTCAAAGGTGGCGCCGGTCTCGGGCACCTCCGGGAACTCCGGTACGGCGTCGAGCCCGATCACCTGCACACCGACGATCCCGGCGGCGTCGACGACGCGCTGTAACTCGATGAGCTTCTTGGCGTTACGGCTCGCCAGGAGCAACCGCGTCATCAGCCGGGCAGCTTGCCGGGGTACGGGTCGGCGAGCACTGCACGCTGCGCCTCGAACAACTTCTCCGTGCCGATCTCGGCCATGTCGAGCAGTTTCTCGAGGGTCGCGCGCGGGAAGGTCGCGCCCTCGCCGGTGCCCTGTACCTCCACCAGCGTGCCGGCATCGGTGGCCACCACGTTCATGTCGACCTCGGCGCGCGAATCCTCGGTGTAGGGCAGATCCAGGCGCACCCGACCATCCACCACGCCGACGCTGACGGCCGCGATCGCACACGAAAGTGGTTGCGGGTCTTTGAGTTTCTTTTTCGCGCCGAGCCAGGTCACCGCGTCGGCGAGGGCCACGTAGGCGCCGGTGATCGCCGCGGTGCGGGTGCCGCCGTCGGCCTGCAGCACGTCGCAGTCGATCGCGATGGTGTTCTCGCCGAGCGCGGCGAGGTCGATGCAGGCGCGCAGTGAGCGGCCGACGAGTCGGCTGATCTCATGGGTGCGGCCGCCGACCTTCCCGCGGACCGATTCGCGCTGCGACCGATCATGCGTGGCCGCCGGCAGCATCGCGTACTCGGCGGTGAGCCACCCGAGGCCCGAGCCGCGACGCCACGGCGGCACACCCTCGGTCACGCTGGCCGTGCACATCACCCTGGTGCCACCGAACTCGATCAACACCGAACCCGCCGGATGGCTGGTGAAACCGCGGGTGATGGTGATCGGGCGAAGCTCGTCGTCTGCCCTGCCGTCTTCTCGTGTCGTCACGGCGTCAACTGTAGCGACCGCCACATGCGGCGCGGGCCGACCACCCTGGACTGCCTCTCAACGACCGATGTCGAAGACCTGTCCCGGGCGCACGATCTCGATCGGACCGGCGAACGTGCTGCGCGCCTCGGTGAGGATCTCCTCGGCACTGGCCCACGGGGCGATGTGAGTGAGCGCGAGTAGTCGGACACCGGCCTTGGTCGCGGCCTCCCCGGCCTCGACGCCAGACAAGTGCAGGTTCGGCGGTCGATCAGGCGAATGCGTCCACGACGCCTCGCATAGAAAGATGTCGGCGTCGGCGGCGACGTCGATGAGCTCGTCGCACACGCCGGTGTCACCGCTGAAGGCCAACACCTGTCCGCCGGGGCCGGTGATCCGTAGGCCGTAGGTCTCCGGCGGATGATTCACCCGGGTGGAACGGATGTCGAAGCCGTTGATCGTCACGTCGCCGCCGTCGACCCATTCCCGGAACTCGAACGTGTCGGAGATGTCGTCGATCTCCCCCGGGATCTCCGACGATCCGGCACCGATCCTCAGCGCGGTGCCCGGCGGACCGTAGAGCAGCGCCCGCTCGGTCGCCGGCGTCGGCGCATACCGCCGCCACACCAGCATCGCCGGCAGATCCATGCAGTGATCCGCGTGCAGATGACTGAGCATCACGTCGACATCATTGGGGTCGACGTGCTTCTGCAACTCCCCCATCACACCGGGCCCGCAGTCGAGCAGCAGTGGCCGGTGATCGTCGGCGGAGAGCAGATACCCCGAGCAGGCAGCCTCGGGGCCACCCACACTCCCCGAGCATCCAAGGACCATCAGCCGCATACCGTTCACTGTGCCATGCGTGCCTTGGTCGCGTTGCAACATGGGGGTCACAACTGGCGCACATTTCGCCTGGCCCAACGCATTAACTACAAATGCTGCACCGCAGTGACGGAGGGACCAAGAAACCGGGTGGACAGTTTGGCGAACATATCCGGGTCGCCCGTTGCCTGGAACACACGGACCGCTTCACGATCGCCATGAGGATGCAACATGTCGGATTCGGTCAGTACCCGGAACACATCTTTCGCGGTCTCCTCGGCGCTGGACACCAGCGTTACATCGTCGCCCATCGCGAGTTGGATCACGCCGGACAGCAAGGGGTAATGCGTGCACCCCAGAACGACGGTGTCGACGCCCGCCTCCTGCAGCGGCTCCAGGTAGCCCTGGGCCAAGCCGAGGATCTGCCGGCCACTGGTGATGCCGCGTTCGACGAAGTCGACGAAGCGCGGACACGCCACCGCGGTGATCGCCGCGTCACGCGCGGCGGCAAAAGAATCCTGATATGCCCGCGACGCGATGGTCGCCTGTGTACCGATCACGCCGATCCGGCCGGTCTTGGTGGCCACCACCGCACGACGCACCGCGGGTAGCACCACCTCGATCACCGGGATCGGTGCATAACGCTCGCGGGCATCACGCAGGCACGCCGCCGACGCCGTGTTGCAGGCGATCACGATCGCCTTCACCCCGCGCTCGGCGAGATCGTCGCCGATGGCCAGCGCATGACGCCGGATCTCGGGGATGGTCAGGGGTCCGTACGGTCCATTGGCGGTGTCGCCGATGTAGACGATGTCCTCGTCGGGCAGCAGGTCGATGATTGCGCGCGCGACGGTCAGGCCGCCCACCCCGGAATCGAAGATGCCGATCGGCGCATCGGCCTGCAGGTGCGGCGCGAGAGCGGCTATGACCGCACCTCCGACGCACCGGGCTGCCGATTGACTCGACGCCGATCCCGATCTGCGAGATACCACGCCGCCAGCACGCCGCCGATCGCGCCGAAAAGGTGCCCCTGCCAGGACACCCCACTGTCCGACGGCAGCACACCCCACAGCACCGAACCGTAGATCAGGAAGAGCACCAGACCACCGAGAACCTGCCAGATGTGCCGGTTGAACAGGCCGCGGACCAGCAGGTACGTCAGCCAGCCGAAGATGATGCCCGACGCTCCGACGGTCACGGTGTAGGGCGGTGCGAACAACCACACACCCAACCCGGAGACGACCCAGACGATCGCGGTCACGATGAGGAACCGGCGCGCCATCAGCAGCAGGAACCCGAGCACCACGCCGGGCACGAGGTTCGCCCATAGGTGCTCCCAGTTGGCATGCAGGAACGGCGCCCAGAGGACGCCGTCGAGCCCGTCGAGTTGTCGGGGTTCGATGCCGGCGGAGTCGAGTTGGAAATTGGTCGCGGCGTCGATGGCCTCGATGACGACGAGCAGCGCGACGATGGCAGCCATCACGATCGCCGACCGCTGCCACAGCGGACGCGACGCGCGCGGTGATGTGGTGGGGCCGCCGTACGGCGCCGGATTCACCGTCATGTTGTCCCCGATCTCTGTGAAGTCTGGCTCACGCCCAGAGCTGGCCGTCGAGGGCCTGCTCAGCGCTTTCCAGGCTACCTTCGTACGCGCCGGTGCTCAGATACTTCCACCCGGCGTCGGGCACCACGAGGCCGATGTCGGCGCGGGTTCCGGCCTTGAGCGCACGACGTCCGATTCCACGAGCGGCCTGCAGGATGGCACCGGTGGAGACACCGGCGAAAATGCCCTCCTGCTCGATCAGTTCGCGAACTCGTGCGATCGCGTCGCCGCCGGTCACCGAGTAACGCCTCGTCAGCACCGACTCGTCGTACAGTTCGGGAACGAAGCCCTCGTCGATGTTGCGCAGCCCGTACACCTCGTCGCCGTAGCGCGGTTCGGCCGCGACGATCTCGATGTCCGGATTCTGTTCGCGCAGAAAGCGTCCGACGCCCATCAGTGTTCCGGTGGTGCCGAGGCCGGCGACGAAGTGGGTGATCTCCGGCAGGTCGGCGTAGAGCTCGGGACCGGTGCCCTCGTAGTGCGCGAGCATGTTCGCGCGGTTGCCGTACTGGTAGAGCATCACCCAGTCGTCGTGTTCGGCGGCGAGTTGTTTGGCCATCGCGACCGCGGTGTTCGATCCGCCCGCCGCCGGCGAGCTGATCACCTCGGCCCCGAACATCCGCAACAGCGAGCGTCGTTCCTCGGAGGTGTTCTCCGGCATCACACAGATCAGCCGATAGCCCTTGAGTTTCGCGGCCATCGCCAGACCGATGCCGGTGTTGCCACTGGTCGGCTCGAGGATGATCGAACCCGGATGGAGCAGTCCGTCGTTCTCTGCCTGCTCGATCATGCGCAGTGCCGGGCGGTCCTTGATCGAACCCGTCGGGTTGCGGTCCTCGAGTTTGGCCCACAGGCGGACGTGCGGCTCGTCGGGTCCGGCGTCGTCCCACCGGGGCGACAAGCGCTGCAGACCGACCAGTGGGGTGTGCCCGACCGATTCGATCAGCGAGTTGTAACGGGTCACCGGTGTCGCTCAGCCGCCCGCGACGGCGGGCAGGATGGTGACCTCGTCACCGTCGTCGACGCCGGTCTCGAGTCCGCCGGAGAACCGCACGTCCTCGTCGTTGACATAGACGTTGACGAAGCGGTGCAGTTTGGCCGTGCCGCCCTCGTCGGAGATCAGCCGTTCCTTGATGCCGGGATTGGCCGACTCGAGGTTGTCGATGACCTCGGCCAGCGTCGACCCGGACGAATCCACGCGCTTGGAACCTCCGGTGTGGGTACGCAGGATGGTGGGGATGGACACGGTTACCGCCATGGGTTTCTCAGCTCCTGATCTCGATGGGCTCTTCGGTCACCACGCCATCGACGATGCGATAGCTGCGGATCTCATGGTTGTCGGGGTCGCGCGTGGACACCAGCACGTAGTGCGCGTTGGGTTCGCTGGCGTAGGAGATGTCGGTGCGGCTCGGGTAGGCCTCGGTCGCGGTGTGCGAGTGGTAGATCACCACGGGCTCTTCGTCATTGCGGTCCATCTCGCGCCAGACCCGCAGTTGCTCACCCGAGTCGAACCGATAGAAGGTCGGCGATCGCTCCGCGTTGACCATCTCGATGAACCGCTCCGGCGAATCGGAGCATTCGGGGCCGGCGATCACACCACACGCCTCGTCGGGGTGGTCGGCGCGGGCATGCGCCACCATCTTGTCGACGAGTTCCTGCGCAATCGTGAGCACCGGTCAACCCCTCTTCCGTTCGGATCCTGTGATGGTGTGTGAGTCGGTTGGCCCAACGTCGACCGCGGCAGCGGTATTCCTCATGCGAACGCCGACGGCACGACGTCACGGTAAGTCGGGATACCGGCCACCGACGTGGCCGACAGTACTGCGGCGACGATGGCGCGCTCGACCACGATCGCCGCGACCCGACACACCTCGCCCAGCACCAGCGCATCCGGATTCATGCCCGGCGGCATGGGCGTCTGCGGCGACGGATGAACCGCGCCGGTGGCGACCGCGAAGATCGTGTCGCCGTCCAACGGTAGATGCGCGGGGCGGATCGCCCGGCCCAGACCGTCGTGCGCGGCCATCGCGACCCGCCTGACCGAGGCTTTGTCGAGAGCCGCGTCGGTGGCGACGACCCCGATCGTGGTGTTCAGCGCGGTGTGCTCGGCATCAAGCTCGGCCAGCGCGGCGACCTCCTCGGGTGCGGGCGCGGTGAGGCCGTGCACGGCGAGTTCGGCGGCCGACGCCGTCCACGGCAGGCCCGTCGTCGGATCTATCACCGCACCAACGGGATTGGCGACCATCACGGCACCAACGGTCACTCCGGCGGCCGCTGCCGAGCAGCGCATCGACGCGGTGCCGACACCACCTTTGAGCGCACCCGCCCGCGCACCGGCGCCGGCCCCGACACTGCCGTCGGCGACCTCGGTGGAGGCATTGGCCAGTGCGCGGGTGCCGAAGTCGGCGTCGGGCCGGGCATCCCAGGCACCCACCGGCAGGTCGAAGATCACGGCTGCGGGCACGATCGGAACGACATGACCGGCGAGATCCATCGGCAGACCCACACCCGCGGCCTCCAGCGAGGTCATCACGCCGTGGGCGGCCGACAGACCGAAGGCACTTCCACCACTGAGCACGATGGCGTGCGCGGTCTGCACGGTATTGGCCGGGTCGAGCAGGTCGGTCTCGCGGGTGCCGGGCCCGCCTCCGCGCACCTCTCCGGCCACCACCGGCGGTGCCGAAGCGGACTCCGGCGTGCCGATCCGGACGACCGTGGTGCCCGCGGCCCAGCCGTGCCCGAGCGTCACGTCGTCATCGATGCGATGGTGATGTCCGATGGTGATCCCCGCGATCTCGGTGATCGACCCGAGCATTCCGTTGGACCCGCTCACAGCTCTGGCTCGCTCACATCATCAGGGATTCGACGAGCAGTTCCTGCATCACCGTCAGCCAGTGATAGACGTCGAGGTGAGCCGCGTGCGGGTGATCGTCGGGCAGTTGATCGGGGGTGTCCTCGGAGATGCCGAGCATCGCCCCGAGCGCCAGTCGTACATCGTTGAGCGCGGTCAGCCACGCCATCGCCTCGTCCTCGGTGAGCGCGACCTCCCCACCACCGGCGGGCAGGGTATCCAGCACCACCTGCGCGGCCGCCATCTTCTCGGTGATGATGTGCGGCTCGTGGACGCTGCGCAGCACGGAATTGAGGTTGCCGTTGACCACCTCGGCAGCAAGTTCGCGATCCTGGTCGGGGCGATGGAAATCAGGCAGCAGCCGGCCCAGCGTCGCATCGGCGGGTGGCCGGGTGTGTCCGGACCGAATCCCGGTCAGATCGGCGAGTTCGTCGAAGGGTGCACTCGCCTCCCGCTCGGAGAGCAGGTCCATCAACGAGACCACCATCGACTCGAGCAATTCCGACTCGTGGGGATCAAGACTCGAGCAATACCGACAGGTCTTCCCGCGGCCACGACGTTTCCAGGTACGCACTCTCAGATCAGCTCACGAGTCCCGTTGCATCGTCGCCCACAGCCCGGCGGCATGGAGTTTGCGTACATCACCTTCGACCTTGTCACGGTCCCCCGAGGACACCACGGCCTTGCCCTCGGTGTGCACGCGCATCATCAGCTCGTTGGCCTTCTCTTCGGAATAGCCGAAGATCTTCTGGAACACGAAGGTCACGTAACGCATCAGATTGACGGGGTCATCCCACACGATCGTCATCCAGGGACGATCGACCGACACGAGGCCGTCGGCGAGGCCGGGTTCGGCCACAGCGGCACCGCCGGGGGTAGCGTCGCTCCCACGGACACGGTGGAGGGGGATTTCCGCCGTCATGGGAATAGGGTAAGCGATCGTGACCATCGATAACACCGCACTGCTCACCGACCAGTACGAACTCACCATGGTCTCGGCGGCACTACGCCACCCGATGGCGCAGCGTGCGTGCACCTTCGAGGTGTTCGCGCGGCGCCTGCCAGACGGTCGGCGCTACGGCGTGGTGGCCGGCACCGGACGTTTCCTCGAGGCACTCACGTCGTTCCGATTCGGCGCGGGAGAACTCGCCCTCGTCAGCCGATTCCTCGACGACGACACCGTGGCGTGGCTGCGCGATTACCGGTTCTCCGGCGACATCGACGGCTACCCCGAGGGGGAGTTCTACTTCCCCGGCTCCCCCATCCTGACCGTGCGCGGAACCTTCGCCGAAGCGGTGATCCTGGAGACGCTGGCGCTGTCGATCCTCAACCACGACAGCGCCATCGCGTCGGCGGCGGCGCGAATGGTGAGCGCTGCGGGCACCCGGCCGATCATCGAGATGGGGTCGCGTCGCACCCACGAGCTCGCCGCTGTCGCATCCGCACGCTCGGCATACATCGCCGGTATCACCGCGACGTCGAATCTGGAGGCCGCGCGCACCTACGGCGTGCCGTCGGCGGGTACCGCGGCCCACTCGTTCACCCTCGGATTCACCAATGCCGACGGCCCGGACGAGAAGGCCGCTTTCGCCGCGCAGATCGAGGCGCTCGGCGTGGGCACCACTCTGCTGGTCGATACCTACGACATCACCCAGGGCGTCGCCAACGCCGTGGCCGTGGCAGGCCCGGAACTCGGTGCGGTGCGGATCGATTCCGGTGACCTCGGCGTGCTCGCCCGGCAGGTTCGTCAGCAGCTCGACGACCTCGGCGCCACCAACACCAAGATCGTGGTGTCGGGTGACCTCGACGAGTACGCGATCGCGTCCCTGCGTGCCGAGCCGGTCGACACCTACGGGGTCGGCACCTCGTTGGTCACCGGTTCCGGTGCGCCGACGGCAGGGATGGTCTACAAGTTGGTGGAGGTCGACGGCCTGCCGGTGGCCAAACGGGCCAGCCACAAGGAGTCGCGTGGTGGCGCCAAGTCCGCGGTGCGCGTCGCCCGCTCCAGCGGCACCATCGTCGAAGAGATCGTTTACCGCAGCAGCGATCCGGTGCCCACATCGGACGGACACACCGTGCGCGGCCTGCAGATCCCAATGGTCCGCGCCGGTGAGGTCGTACCCGATCTTCCTTCGCTCGACGACGCGCGGAACCGATTGGCGGCCGGGCTCGTCTCATTGCCATGGGAGGGGCTCGGCCTCTCGCACGGCGATCCCGCCGTGCCCACGCGTTACCTCCTGGGCTGAGGCCGACACACCGGCCGAGAAGAAGGGACCCCGATGACTTCGGATTCGCAGGACACACCCACCGCGGACACCGCGCTGATCGTCGTCGACGTACAGAACGATTTCTGTGAGGGCGGCGCGCTCGGCGTGAATGGTGGCGCCGCGGTGGCCGCGGCGATCACCGGGTTGGCCAACGACTACCGCACGGTGGTGGCCACCCGGGATTACCACATCGATCCCGGTGCTCACTTCTCCGATCACCCGGACTACGTGGACTCCTGGCCCCCGCACTGCCGGGTCGGCACCGATGGGGTCGCCTTCCATCCGTCCTTCGACGCCTCGGTCGCCGACGAAGTGTTCAGCAAGGGCGAGTACAGCGCGGCTTACTCCGGGTTCGAGGGTGCCGCCGACGACGGCCACACCCTCGCCGATTGGTTGCGGGAGCACGGAATCACGCACGTCGACGTCGTCGGGATCGCCACCGACCACTGCGTGCGCGCCACCGCGATCGATGCGGTGAAAGCCGGGTTCGACGTTCGGGTGCTGCTCAACTTCACCGCCGCGGTCTCCGAGCAGACCTCGGACTCCGCACTGCACGCCATGCGCGATGCCGGCATCACCCTCGACGGCGACCTCATCTACCGCGGTTCGGCACCGACCGAATGAGTTCTGCTCCCAGTACTCTCCCGTCCGTCACCGACCTGCTGACGACCGCGGTCGGTGCCCTCGGTGGCGCCCGGCGCGACGGTCAGGTCGCGATGGCGTCGGCCGTTGCGCACGCCATCGACACCGGTGAACACCTCGCGGTGCAGGCGGGCACCGGCACCGGCAAATCGCTGGCGTATCTGATTCCGGCCATCCGGCACGCCGTCGAGTCCGGTGACACCGTCGTGGTGTCGACCGCGACGATCGCGTTGCAGCGTCAGCTGATCGAGCGTGATCTACCGCGACTGTCGGCCGCGCTGGCCCCGGCGATCGGTCGGGAACCGACCTTCGCGATCCTCAAGGGACGGGCAAATTACCTGTGCCTGAACAAGATTCACAGCGGCGTCGTCGACGAGCCGTCGCCGGAGCTGTTCGACGCCTTCGAACTGTCGCGCACCGGCCGGGAGGTCACCCGGCTGCGGGAATGGGTCTCCGACACCGAGACCGGTGACCGCGACGATCTGTCTCCCGGCGTGGGCGACCGGTCGTGGCGGCAGGTCAGCGTCACCGCCCGGGAATGCCTCGGCGCGTCGGCGTGCTCCTACTCCGAGGACTGCTTCGCCGAACGCTCACGCCGCGCCGCCGGCGGGGTCGACGTGGTGGTCACCAACCACGCGCTGCTGGCCATCGATGCGATGAGTCCGGCGAGCATCCTGCCCGAGCATCACGTCGTCGTCATCGACGAGGCACACGAGCTCGTCGATCGGGTGACCTCGGTGGCCACCGCGGAAATCTCGGCGGCCGGCATCGCCCAGGTGGCCCGCCGCTGCGGCAAACTCATCGACGACGACCTGTCCGACGCACTGATGGGCGCCGGGGATCAGGTCGGCGAGCTTCTCGCCGACGCCCCGGCAGGTGAATGGATGCGCATGTCGCAAGACACCGCAGCCGCGCTCGCAGCGCTGCGCGACCGCCTGTGGCAGGCACGCACCGCGGTGGGACCGGTCCGGATGGCCGGGGCGCTCGATGATTCCCAGGCGGCCGCTCGATCGGCGGCGATCACCGCGCTCGAAGAGATGCACGACACCGTCGTACGCCTGCTCGGCGCCTTCGACGAACCCGACCAGTCCAAGCGTCGCGACGTGGTGTGGGTGGCCCACGAACGAGCCGGCAACGACACGCGCGCGGTGCTGCGTATCGCCCCACTCTCGGTGGGTGGGTTGCTGCGCGCGTCCCTGTTCGCCGACGCCACGGTGATCCTCACCTCGGCGACCCTGACCATCGGTGGCAACTTCGACGCACTCGCGGCCACCTGGGGCCTGCCGATCGCGGGCCGACGCGAGGCCGGCACCACCGCATCGATCACCGCGACCGGCAAGAACGCGCCGTCCGACGATGCGCCGATGCGGTGGGCCGGGCTCGACGCGGGCTCCCCGTTCGACTACCCACGCTCGGCCATCCTCTATGTCGCACGCCATCTCCCGCGCCCCGGACGCGATGCGATCGCGCCGGCCACCCTCGACGAGCTCGCCGAACTCCTCGAATCGGCCCACGGTCGCACGCTCGGCCTGTTCTCGTCGATGCGCGCAGCGCGCGAAGCCGCCGAGGCGATCCGCGAACGCTCAGATCATCCGGTGCTGTGCCAGGGCGATGACATGACCTCGGCACTGGTCCGACGCTTCGCTGAGGATCCGGAAACGTGTCTGTTCGGCACGCTGTCGCTGTGGCAGGGCGTCGACGTTCCGGGGCCGTCACTGAGTCTGGTGGTCATCGATCGAATCCCGTTCCCGCGACCCGACGATCCCTTGATGACCGCCCGCCAACGCGCGGTCAGCGCCCGCGGCGGCAACGGATTCCTCTCCGTGGCAGCCAATCACGCGGCGCTGTTGCTCGCTCAGGGCGCCGGGCGCCTGCTGCGTTCGGTGGACGACCGCGGCGTGGTCGCGGTCCTCGATTCCCGGCTGGCCACCGCAGGTTACGGCGGCTACCTGCTGGCCTCACTGCCGCCGTTCTGGCGCACCACCGACCCGGCAGTGGTGCGTTCGGCACTGCGTCGGCTATCCGAACCGGCCGGTATCCCTTAGGTTGGTTCTGTGAGGTGCGAGGGCGCGGGCGTCCGGGTTGACAGAAGCTTCGATGCACGACGAGAGGAGACGCACGCGTGATCGGGCGGATGGGCATCGACGACATCCAACCTCTGGTGGCGGCGGGCCAGCTCCCAGCCAAAGGTGTTGTGGGAGAACTAATTCCAGTCAGCGCAACCGTTTGGCGAGAAGGTCACGACGCGATCGGCGCCACGCTGCACGTCGAAACGCCCCGCAGCAACACACTCGACATCCGGATGGAACCGTCGACCGAACCCGACGTCGTCAACGCCGCCTTCGTCCCCGACGAGCCGGGCTTCTGGGTGTACCGCGTCGACGCCTGGAGTGATCCGTTCACCACCTGGCGATCCGGCCTGATCAAGAAGCTCGACGCCGGTCAGGGCGCCGCCGATCTGGCCAACGAACTCGAGATCGGTGCGCAGGTGCTCACCGCGGCAACGCAGACGGTGCCGCCCGACGCGCTCGAGGTTCTCAACGACGCCATCCACGGTCTGCGGTCGCATCGCCGAGGGCTGGAGAACCGGGTCGGCACCGCGCTGTCGGTCGAGATCGCCGAACTGCTGCATCGGTATCCGGTTCGTGAGCTGGTCACCCGCAGTCGTTCCTACCGCGTCTGGGTCGACCGTCGCCGCGCACTCTTCGGCTCGTGGTACGAATTCTTTCCCCGCTCCACCGGCGGGTGGGACAACGACGGCAACCCGGTCCACGGCACCTTCCTCACCGCGGCCGGCGATCTGCCGCGCATCGCCGGGATGGGATTCGACGTCGTCTACCTGCCCCCGATCCACCCGATCGGTGTGGTGAACCGCAAGGGCCCCAACAACACCCTCGTCGCCGGACCCGACGACGTCGGCTCCCCGTGGGCGATCGGATCGGCCGACGGCGGACACGACGCGATTCATCCGCGGCTGGGCAGCGAGGAGGATTTCGAGTACTTCGTCGCTCGCGCACGAGAACTCGGCCTCGAGGTGGCACTCGACCTGGCCCTGCAGTGCGCACCTGATCATCCGTGGGCAATCGATCACCCGGAATGGTTCACCACCCGCCCGGACGGCACCATCGCTTACGCGGAGAATCCGCCGAAGAAGTATCAGGACATCTACCCGGTCAATTTCGACAACGACCGCAACGGCATCTATCGCGCCGTCCTCAAGGTGGTGTTGAAGTGGGTTGGCCTGGGTGTCAACATCTTCCGGGTCGACAACCCGCACACCAAACCGCCGAACTTCTGGGAGTGGCTGATCACCGAGGTGAAGAAACGCCACCCGGATGTCCTGTTCCTCGCCGAGGCGTTCACCCGACCGGCGCGCCTGTACGGTCTGGCCCGGCTGGGATTTACCCAGTCCTACACATACTTCACGTGGAAGACCGAGAAGTGGGAGCTCGAGCAGTTCGGTACCGAGATCGCCGCCCACGCCGACGAGGCCCGGCCGAATCTGTTCGTCAACACCCCCGACATCCTGCACGCCAGCCTGCAACACGGCGGTCCGGGCATGTTCGCGCTGCGCGCCGCGCTGGCAGCCACCCTGGCCCCCACCTGGGGGGTCTACAGCGGCTACGAACTCTATGAGCATGTCGCGGTCAAAGACGGCAGCGAAGAGTATCTGAACTCCGAGAAGTACGAGTTGCGACCACGCGACTACAAGGCGGCGTCGAGTCGCGGTGAGTCGCTGGAACCGTGGATCGCCACCCTCAACGAGATCCGACGCCGCCACCCGGCCCTGCAGCAGCTGCGCAACATCACCTTCCACCACCTCGACAACCCGGCACTGATCGCGTACTCCAAGCTCGATCCGGTGTCCGGTGACCGGGTCATCGTGGTGATCAACCTGAACCCGTTCGGCACCGAATCCTCCACCCTGTGGTTGGACATGCCATCGCTCGGCTACGAGTGGCAGGAACACTTCACCTGCCGAGACGAAGTCAGTGGCGCCGAATTCCATTGGGGCCAGGCCAATTTCATCCAGCTCGAACCATGGCACTCGGTAGCCCACATCGTGGCTCTGCCGCCGCTGGACACCGATGCCGCCCGAGCACTCTCCTACCGGATTCGATGAGGTACATGTGACGCCCGCGCCAGGTTCAGCCGCTCCGGACCCGATCGCCCCCGATCACGATCTGCGACGGATCACCACGCTGACCCATCCGGATCCGCACGCCTTTCTCGGCGCGCACGATACCGGCGATGGATACACGATCCTGCGGACCCTGCGCCCGGACGCGACCGAGGTGACCGCGGTGATCGGCGGCGTCGATCATCCGATGCGACGCCAAACCGAGGACCTCTGGGTGGTCACGGTCCCGATCTCCGATCTCATCGACTACCGCTACCGGATCACCTATCCCGATGGCTCGGGCGGCGCAACCACCTACGTCGTCGCCGATGGTTACCGGTTTCTGCCCAGCGTCGGCGAGTTGGACGTCCACCTGTTCGCCGAAGGTCGACACGAGAGCCTGTGGGACGTGCTCGGCGCGCGTCCGGTCTCCTACACCACTCCGGACGGCACGGTGACCGGCACGGCGTTCTCGGTGTGGGCACCCAACGCCCACGGCATCGCCGTGATCGGCGACTTCGACAACTGGTCGGGCCGTCAGGCACCGATGCGCCTGATCGGCACCAGCGGGATCTGGGAGGTGTTCATCCCCGACATCGGGCCCGGCGCCCGGTACAAGTTCCGCGTGCACGGCGCCGACGGCGTGGTCCGCGAGAAGGCCGACCCGATGGCCCGTGCCACCAGTGTCCCACCGGCCACGGTGTCGGTCGTCGAACAGGCCGGCCACGTGTGGAACGACGACGACTGGATCGCCCGGCGTGCCACCAGCGTGCCGGTGAACGAACCGATGAGCATCTACGAGGTGCACCTGGCGTCGTGGCGGGCCGGTCTGGACTACCGCCAGGTCGCCGACGAACTCGGCGCGTACATGGTGGAGAAGGGATTCACCCACGTCGAGTTCCTGCCGGTCGCCGAGCATCCCTTCGGCGGCTCGTGGGGCTACCAGGTGACGTCCTACTACGCCCCGACATCACGTTTCGGTTCCCCCGACGATTTCCGCTACCTCGTCGACCACCTGCACTCCCTCGGCATCGGTGTGCTGGTGGATTGGGTACCAGCACACTTCCCGAAAGATGACTGGGCACTGGCCCGGTTCGATGGCACCCCGCTCTACGAGCACGCCGACCCGTTCCGCGGTGAGCAACTCGATTGGGGCACATACGTCTTCGACTTCGGGCGACGCGAGGTCCGCAACTTCCTCGTCGCCAATGCCCTGTTCTGGTTCGACCAGTTCCACATCGATGGCCTGCGGGTGGACGCGGTGGCGTCGATGCTCTACCTCGACTACTCCCGACCCGACGGACAGTGGCGACCCAACATCTACGGCGGGCGCGAGAACCTGGAGGCGGTGCAGTTCCTTCAGGAGATGAATGCCACTGTCCACAAACACTTCCCGGGTGTGGCGACCATCGCCGAGGAATCCACCGCGTGGCCCGGGGTCACCCGGATGACCGATCTCGGCGGCCTGGGTTTCACGCTCAAATGGAACATGGGCTGGATGCACGACACCCTCGGCTACCTGTCCCGCGACCAGGTGCACCGCAGCTTCCATCACCACGAGATCACCTTCTCTCTCATGTACGCGTGGAGCGAGAACTTCGTGCTGCCCATCTCGCACGACGAGGTGGTGCACGGCAAGGGCACACTGTGGACCCGGATGCCCGGCGACTCGTTCACCAAGGCCGCAGGCGTACGAGTGTTCTTGGCGTACATGTGGTCTCATCCCGGCAAGCAACTGTTGTTCATGGGCCAGGAGTTCGGCCAGAGCGCGGAATGGGCCGACAACCGCAGCCTGGACTGGCATCAGATGCATGGCTGGGAGGGTGAGTTGCACAGCGGGATCTCCGCGCTCGTCGGCGATCTCAACCGGATCTACCGCGCGTCACCCGCCCTCTACAGCCAGGACGCGACATCCGACGGCTACTCGTGGATCGACGCCAACGACACCGCGAACAACGTGATCAGCTTCCTGCGCTTCGGGCGCGACGGTTCGATGCTGGCGTGTGTCTTCAACTTCTCCGGCATCGACCGCACCGACTACCGGCTCGGACTCCCTCGTCCGGGTGTATGGCACGAGGTGCTCAACACAGATTCCGACGCCTACGCCGGCGCCGGCCGCGGCAACCTCGGCAGCGTCACCGCCGACGGGCCGGCCTGGCATGGCCGGGAGACCTCCGCGCAGCTCGTCGTGCCCGCGAACTCGGCGATCTGGCTGGCCCCGGACACTCAGTAGAGCGCGCTGGCGAGCTTGCGACGAGCGGCCACCACAAACGGTTCACTGGGTTCGAAGAGTTCGAAGAGTTCCAGCAGCCGGGTACGGGCCCGGGTCCGTTCGTCGCCGGCGGTCACCTTCACGACGGCGATGATGCGGTCGAAGGCGGCGTCGGGCTGACCCGACATCAGCAGGACGTCGGCGGCGGCGAGCTGCGCGTCGACATCGGCCGGTGCCGCGGTGTCGACGATGGCGGGGTCGTGCGCGCGGGCGCGGAGCATGAACTCGATGTTGCGGATGGCCGAGGCCGCCTCGATATTGGCGGGGTCGGCGGCGGCCACGGCCCGGTAGGCGGCCAGCGCGCCGTCGATGTCGCCGGCGTCGAGTTTGGTCTCCGCCTCGACGAACAACGGGTCCTGCGGCTCGGGCTCGGGTCCGGCGTCGCCGGTACCGGTCAGCTGATCACCGATCTGGGCGAGGATCTCGTCGACCCACCCGCTGATCTCGGCCTCGCTGCGCACACCGTTGAACGCCGCCACCGGCTGTCCAAGTGCGATGGCCACCACCATCGGAATGGACTGCACGCGAAATGCTTGCGCAACACCAGGATTGGCGTCGACGTCAATCTTCGCCAGCACCCACCGCCCATTGGATCGGGCGGCTAGGGACTCCAGTACGGGTGAGAGCTGCTTACACGGCCCGCACCACTCGGCCCACAAGTCGACCAACACCAGCTGTGCGGTCGAGCGGGCCAGTACCTCGGTCTCGAAGGTGGCGTCGGTGACATCGATGACCGACGGGCCCGATGCACTACCGGAACCCTCCGCGGTACCCGGGTCCGCGGACGGGCCGGGGGCGGGTTGCGGTGGCCGCTGTGCCCTGGCGCGCTGGGCGTCGGCGCGTTCCTTGAGTGCCGAGAGGTCGACGGCGCCGGCCATCGCGGCCGCAGCGGCGGCGGCCTGCTGACGTTTGGCGGCCGCTGGACGTTGGGGAGGACGAGTCACGCCTCCATTTTGTCACGTCTGCTCGACGTCACGTTCAGACGTTGTCTCGTTGGGTGGTCGTCACGTCCTCCGGTGCCCGCCCGGAGACCACCGGGGCCGCCACCGCCGCGAACAGCAGTGCCACGATGGCGACACACAATCCGACCGTGAGCGAGGACCGCGAGCTGATGAACCCGACCACCGCCGGTCCCGCGAGCATCCCGAGGTATCCGCACCCGACCACCGTTGAGATCGCACGGGCGCTCGCGGTGGTGCTCAGATTGCCTGCCGCGGTGAAGATCTGCGGGATGAGTCCGGCCAGGCCGACACCGAAGACCGTCCAGCCCAGGATCGCCCACCCCGGAGCGACCGCGGTCACCGCGATCACCATGCCGACCAGACCCAGGCTTGTGCCATAGCGAACCACCGCCACCGCGCCGACCCGGGCGACCACGCGGTCGGCACCGAAGCGGGCCACCGTCATCGCTGCGCTGAACGCACCGAAGGCGATCGCGCCGATGGCATCACCGACGCCGAAGGTCTCCACCACCTGCAGGGCACTCCAGTCATAGGCGGTGCCCTCGGCGAGCATCAGCGCGAACGCCACCGCTGCCAGCAGGATCAGGCGTCGACGGTCGATCTGATGCCACCACCGCGATGCCGACTCGACGGTGCCGGCATCGCGTTCGGGTTCCGTCTCATCGCGCGCCAGCAGCACCGGTCCGGTGATCGCGACCACCACCAGTCCCGTCACGCAGGCACCGGCGACGGTGACGATGATCTCGACGCCGAGCCAGAGCAGCAGCGCCACCACGCCGGACCCGACGAGTCCGCCGAGTGAGAAGAAGCCGTGAAAGGCCGACATGATCGGCCGACGGTAGGCGCGTTCGACGGCAACGGCTTGAGCGTTCATCGACACGTCGAGCGCACCGTTGGCGAAGCCGAATGCCGCCAGCCCGGCAGCGAGCACCGGAGCCGAATGTGCGGCTGCCGGGATCAGGACCGCCAGACAGAGCGCCACCCCGGCGATGATCGTCGTCGGCCGGGAACCCCACCGGTCGATTACCGGACCGCATACCTGCATGGCGACGAAGGCGGAGCCGCCCAGCAGCAGCAACAGTCCGCCGAGCTGGTCGTGGTTGATGCCCGTCTGGTCGCTGATGACCGGGATGTGGGCGACCCACATGGCGGCAAGGAAACCGTTGAGGCCGAAGACCGCGAACACCGCCAACCGTGCCGTGCGCAGCCGCCGGTGCGATGGCCCGGCGATCGGGCCCTGCTCGATCACGCCGCCCCGGTCACGCCAGGTACTGCTCGACGCGCTCGACCTTGCCCGTCATCTCATCGGTGTGACCGGGCCGGATGTCGGCTTTGAGCACCAGGCCCACCCGCGGTGCGTGCCGGGCGACGGCATCGGTTGCCTGCTTGACCACCGCCATCACCTCGTCCCACTCCCCTTCGAGGTAGGTGAACATCGCGGTCGTCTGGTGCGGAAGACCGGACTCGCGGACCACCCGGACGGCCTCGGCCACCGCGGCGCTCATGCCGCCGTCGGCGTCGACGGCCTCACCGCCCGACGGCGACAGGCTGAAGGCGACAATCATTCCGACAGTGCCACATCGGCGGAAGGCCGCGAGAGTTCGGCGAGGTATCCGCTTCGTCGGGCCCACCACTCGAAGACCAGCGTGCCGAACGGCGGCAGACTTGACGCGAGCGCCAGCAGGGTCACAAACGGACTCCACTTCAGGGCGCGGGAGGTCAGCTGGGTGACGACGACGAAGACCAAGAACACGATGCCGTGCAGCATGCCCGGAACAGCGACGGCGTCGGGGTTGTCGGCGACCCGCTTGATGACCATCGCGACCAACAGGATGGCCCAGGTGATCGCTTCGGCGACGGCCACGAAACGGAAGCGTTTGGCAGGCGTGGACAGGTCGAACATGTCAGCCCTTCGGGACGCGGATGATGAGGGCGTCGCCCTGGCCGCCCGCGCCGCACAGCGCCGCGGCACCGATGCCACCGCCGCGACGTTTGAGTTCCAGCGCCAAGTGCAGGGTGATCCGCGCGCCCGAAGTGCCGATCGGATGGCCGATGGCGATCGCGCCGCCGTTGACGTTGACGATCTCCGGATCGATGCCCAGCGCCTTCGTCGAGGCCAGTCCGACCACCGCGAAGGCCTCGTTGAGCTCCACCAGATCCAGATCGGCCGGCGTGATCCCCTCACGCGCACACGCCTTCTCGATGGCGTTGGCCGGCTGCAGCTGCAGCGAGGAGTCCGGTCCGGCGACCACACCGTGGCGACCGATCTCGGCGAGCCACTCGAGGCCGAGCTCAACGGCCTTGGACTTGCGCATCACCACCACCGCGGCTGCACCGTCGGAGATCTGCGAGGAGTTGCCCGCGGTGATGGTGCCGTCCTTGCGGAACGCCGGTCGCAGACCCGCGAGGCTGTCGGTGGAGGTGTCGGCGCGGACGCCCTCGTCCTCGGCGACTTCGATCGGGTCACCCTTGCGCTGCGGCACGCTCACGCCCACCACCTCGTCGGCGAAGAGCCCGTTCTTCCAGGCGGTTGCAGCCAGCCGGTGACTGCGGGCGGCGAACTCGTCCTGCTCGGCTCGAGTGAAGTGATCGGTGTCGTTGCCCTGCTCGGTGAGCGCGCCCATCGGCTGGTCGGTGAAGGCGTCGTAGAGACCGTCGAAGTAGGTGGAGTCGACGAGTTCGGTGTTGCCGTAACGGAATCCGCCGCGGCTACCGGGCAGCAGATGCGGTGCCTGCGTCATCGACTCCTGACCGCCGGCGACCACGCAGTCGAACTCACCGGCACGGATCAGCTGATCGGCCATGGCGATGGCGTCGATGCCCGACAGGCACATCTTGTTGATCGTCAGGGTCGGGGTGTCCCAGTTGATTCCGCCCTTGATGGCGGCCTGGCGGGCCGGCATCTGACCCGCGCCCGCGGTGAGCACCTGGCCCATGATCACGTAGTCGACGAGGTCGGGCGAGACCCCGGACCGCTCCAGCGCACCCTTGATGGCCAGACCGCCCAGATCGACACCACTGAAACCCTTGAGCGATCCGGACAGCTTGCCAAATGGCGTACGGGCACCACCGACGATGACCGTGATGTTCTCATCTGCGGATTGGGACTCGCCGGATTGGGACTCGCCAGATTGGGACAGGGGCTCTGTGGTTGACATTGGCTTCGCGCCACCTCTCGGGACTCTTGCAGCGGGCGACCGAGCGCCCGCTCTGTACGCTTCGTCGACCAACGCTACCGTGAGAGCATGAACTCTTCCGAGGCGACCTCGACGACGACGAATCCTGCCGCACCGGCCACCGCACTGATCTCTGATCTGGTGCTCGCC
This sequence comes from Actinomycetes bacterium, assembly GCA_023461275.1. Lineage (GTDB taxonomy): Bacteria > Actinomycetota > Actinomycetes > Mycobacteriales > Mycobacteriaceae > Gordonia. Next base: position 147,790 of record JAEYMI010000040.1, read on the forward strand.
ATCGATCACGTCGGGATCGCCGTGCCCGATCTCGACGCCGCCAAGCAGTGGTACAGCGATCATCTGGGTCTGGTGACGCTGCATGAGGAAAGCAACGACGAACAGGGTGTCCGCGAGGCCATGATCGGCCCGCGCGGCGCCTCTGAAACCGGCGGGGCGGTCATCCAGTTGCTGGCTCCGCTCAGTGAGACCTCCACCATTGCGAAGTTTCTCGATCGCAACGGTCCGGGCCTGCAACAGCTCGCGATCCGGGTCTCCGACGTGGACGCCGTGGCCGAGCGATTGACCGCTGCGGGCATCCGTTTGCTCTACCCATCTGCGCGGCGAGGGACAGCGGATTCGCGAATAAACTTCGTTCACCCCAAAGACGCCGGTGGCGTGCTCCTGGAACTGGTCGAACCTGCCGCCGATGGTGCAGGTCACTGACGATTCTGAGTTCGCCGATTCTGAGTTAGACTCTGCCGCATGTCAGCTCCGGGCCCGCGGCCACTCCCGTTCGCCATCGTCATGCGCGGTTACGACCGCGACCAAGTCGCCGAGCGACTTCAGCTCATGGATGCAGAGTTGCGAGTGCTCGCCGCCGATCGCGATGCGGCGACCGCCAACGCCCGTGAGATCGCCGCGCACCTCGACGAATCCCGCGACGAGATCTCCGAACTCCGGTCGGAGATCGATCGGTTGTCGGTGCCGCCGACCACCGTGCAGGGCATGAGCGAGCGGCTTGGACGCATGCTGCAACTGGCTTCCGACGAGGCCTCCGAGATCCGTGCCGAAGCCGCCGCCGAGGCAGCCGAAACCGTCTCGGTGGCCCGGCAGGAGGCCGAGCAACTCAAGGCCGAGGCCGAGACCGAGGCACAGCGGGTTCGCAAGGAAGCACGCGAGGCCGCGGCGAAGACCATCTCCGACGCTCAGCGCCAGGAGCGCGAAGCCCAGCAGCGCGCCGACGCACTCACCGAGGAGTCCAAGCGCGAGGCCGAGGAAGCCGCCACCCTGATCGCCGAGCGCAAGGCGGCGATGGAGGCCGAGCACAACGAGACGATGACCGCCGCCCGCGAGGAGGCCCGTCGCATCGTGACCAAGGCCAAGGGCGAGGCGGCCGAACTCGAACTCCAGAGCACGCGCGCACGTCAGTCCGAACGCGAGCGGCATGACGCGGAGATCGCCGAGCAGCGCGATCGCGCACGCCACGAGACGTCGCGTCTCAAGGACACCGCGCACCAGATCGCGGTCGAACGGTTGTCCCGCTCGCGCGATCTCGCCGCCAAGGCCGACGTCGCCCGCAAGCAACTCGTCGAGCAGCTCAACGCGGTTCGGGAGCAGTTGTCGACACTGCCCGAGCAGCTGGTGCTCGCCAATGAACCCGACCTGACCAGCCTGTCGGATTACGACGACATCGAGTTGCTGAACAAGCAGCTCTCCACCCAGTCGCAGATCAAGCGGTCGTCCAAGCCCGCGGTCTCCTCCCGGGACGCCAAGGACTCCGGCGAATCGGCCGAGACCACCAAGGACGTCGCACAGCCCACATCCTGAGCAACGCACGGCCATGACCGAGGGGCGTCGGATCCGATTATCGGACCGACGCCCTTCGCATATGTGCACTCACCTGCAAACTTGCATTCGACTGCACTTTCCGTAGCGTGGAGCCGTGCACCCGTGCGGCTTACGTGAGACCAAGAAGGCGGCGACCCGTCGCAGTCTGGCCCGAGCGGTCCTCCGGCTGGCATCCGTCGACGGCATCGAGCGGGTCACCATCGACGCCGTCGCCGCCGAGGCCGGCGTTTCGGTGAGAACGTTCCACAACTACTTCAGCGGCAAAGAGGATGCGCTGCTGTATTACGTCTCCTCACTTCTCGATTCGGTCGCCGACGCCATCGACGCCCGTCCCGACGGGGAGAGCCTGTGGGACTCGATGCGCATCGCGATGACCGAGATCGCGTGCACATCCGAGACCGCCGAGCCCAGTGAGTTCGTCACGATGTTCCGGCTGCTGGACACCGAGCCGACACTGGTCGCCCACAGCAACCGGATCGATCTGGTCGGTACGGCGACCGATCGGCTCGAGCGCAGCTTCCGACGTCGCGGCGAAGACCCGACGAAGCTCTATCCGCACCTCGCGTGTGGTGCCGCGATCTCGGCGGTCCGCACCGCCCTGGATTTCTGGGCTCGACGCGACACGACCATCGAGTTGCGCGAGGTGCTCGACGCCGCCTTCGCCCAGGCCGGTTCCGGCCTGGCGCAACCCCTTCGACAGACAGAGGAACTCTGACGTGGCCACATTTCTGTACCGGGTCGGCCGGTGGACATATACCAACCGCCTCAAGACCATCGCCGCGTGGATCCTGGTGCTGATCGCGTTCGGTGTCGGCGCGAGCCTACTTGCCAAGCCCACCACCGAGTCGCTGTCGATCCCCGGCATCCCGTCCGAACGCGCGCAGAACCTGATGGTCGAGCGGTTCCCCGACAAGCCGAAGTTCAGCGAGGACGTCTCGATCACCTACGTCGTCAAGGCCCCGCAGGGTGCGACGCTGACCGAGCCACGCTTCCAGGCCGCGATCGAGGAGATGGTGACCGGGCTCAACGGACTCGACGGCGTCAAGAATCCGGGGTCGATCCAAAACCCGTTCGTGCTGTACGGAACCCAGGAGAATCCGGGATCCGCACGCAAGGCCGTGATCGGTTTCCAGGAAAAGACCTTCGGCGCGTCGCCGGAACGGGCCGTCGCCGACGCCCAGACCACCTCGCCGATCAACTCCGATGCGACCACCGCACAGTTGGGCGCATCCTTCGACGCCAAGGCCGCCGGTGATGTGACCGAGAAGGCCCACGAGCAGATGGATGCCGTCGCCGACACCGCGCGTGCCGCCGGGCTGACCGTGGAGATGAAAGGCACTGCGACACAAGGCTTCGAGCTCGGCATGACCTCGGAGCTGATCGGCATCATGGTCGGCGCGCTGATCCTGATCATCACCTTCGCGTCACTCGTCGCATGGGGTATGCCGATCCTGACCGCGATCGTCGGCGTCGCCATCGGCATGCTCGGCGTCTCGATCGGCACCGGTTTCTTCGACCTCAGCCAGGAGACCCCGATTCTCGCCACGATGATCGGCCTGGCGGTCGGCATCGACTACGCACTGTTCATCGTGTCGCGATTCCGCCACGAGATGCACCAGAGCGCCGGCCGCGCCGACGCCGCCGGACGCGCCGTCGGGACGGCCGGTTCCGCGGTGGTGTTCGCCGGAACCACGGTCATCATCGCGCTGGCCGCGTTGGCCATCGTGAACATCCCGTTCCTCACCGCCATGGGTATCGCGGCTGCCGGGACCGTCCTGGTCGCGGTGCTCGTGGCACTGACCCTGTTGCCGGCCATCCTCGGCCTGTTCGGCACCAAAGCCTTTGCCGGGCAACTGTCTTTCCTCAACGCGCCCGATGTCACCGCGCATGACCCGGCCCGGGTACACAACGGTCAGCGATGGGTACGACGCATCGTCGACCACCCGCGCGTCGTGACCGCCGGGATCGTCGCCGTTCTCATCGCACTGGCCATCCCGATGGTCGGCCTGAAACTGGCACTCCCCAACGACGGCACCGCTGATCCATCCACAACCCAGCGTCAGGCCTACGATCTCGTCGCCGAGGGCTATGGGCCGGGCTACAACGGCCCCCTCGTGGTGGTCGCCGACGGCCGTGCCATCGGCAATGACACCGAACGCATCGCAGCGTTCAATTCGCTTGTCTCCGATATCCGTTCGCTCGACGGGGTCTCGACGGCGCTGATCGGTGCGGACGGTCTGAACAAGGCCGCCGACACCGCGGTGATCAGCATCATCCCCGCCGATGCGCCCGACAGCGAAGCAACTCATCAGCTCGTCGAGAAGCTCCGCGACCTCGAGCCGTCGATCACCCGGACCACCGGCATCACCTACGGGGTGACCGGGCAGACCGCCATCGAACTCGACATCTCCGATCGCTTGTCGAGCTCACTGCTCCCCTATGTGCTGGTCGTCGTCGGCCTGGCGTTCCTGCTGCTGGTGGTGGTCTTCCGGTCGATCCTGGTGCCGCTGACCGCCGCGCTGGGCTTCCTGCTGAGCGTCGCGGCGACCTTCGGCGTCACCGTGGCGCTGTTCACCGACGGCGTCGGCGGGATCGTCAGCAACGCCCAGCCGTTGGTCAGCTTCCTGCCGATCATGTTGGTGGGCATCGTCTTCGGTCTCGCCATGGACTACCAGGTGTTCCTGGTGACCCGGATGCGCGAGGCCTACGTGCACGGCGCGAGCGCAGTCGACGCGGTGGTGTCGGGGTATCGGCACGGCGCCCGCGTGGTGGCGGCCGCCGCGGCCATCATGATCTCGGTGTTCGCCGCGTTCATGCTGCAGGACCTGGTCTTCATCAAGGTGATGGGCTTCGCGCTGGCGGCCGCGGTCTTCTTCGATGCCTTCGTGGTGCGGATGACCCTGATGCCCGCGGTCCTCGCGCTGCTGGGTGATCGCGCGTGGTGGCTACCGGCCTGGCTCGACCGCATTCTGCCCAAGCTCGACATCGAGGGTGAGGCCCTGTCGAACGGCGAACCCGACGGCGACTCCGATGCCGATCAGAACAGCCGGAACTCGGTGCTCTCGGCTCCCCGCAACGCGTCGTAATCCAGTACGACGCACCGGATCCCCCGGTCCTCGGCGAGGGTTCGCGCCTGCGGTTTGATCTGCTGGGCGGCGAACACTCCCGAAACCGGGGCGATCGTGGTGTCGCGGTTGAGCAGTTCGAGGTAGCGCGTCAGCTGCTCGACGCCGTCGATCTCGCCGCGTCGTTTGATCTCGACGGCCACCGTGGCGCCGTCGGCGTCACGACACAGGAGGTCCACCGGCCCGATCGCCGTCATGTACTCGCGGCGGATCAGGCTGTGACCGGGTCCGAGCGTCTCCACATGTTCGGCGAGCAGCTCTTGCAGGTGCGCCTCGACGCCGTCCTTCACCAGGCCCGGATCGACGCCGAGCTCATGGCTCGAATCATGCTCGACGGAGAAGATCGAGATGCGGAGTTCTTCGCCGGCCTTGTTGGTCACCACCCAGTACTGGGTGGCCTCACTACCCTCGGGCGGGTCGGTCTCGGTGAGCCAGCATGGCGGGCTCATCCAGTTCAGTGGCTTATAGGCACGGTCGTCGGCGTGCACACTCACCGATCCGTCGGCTTTGACCAACAGCAGCCGTCGGGCCATCGGCAGATGAGCGGTCAAACGGCCCACATAGTCAACCTGGCACTCCGCGATCACCAAACGCACGGGGTCGAGCTTACGTCCCGTCGGGCGCGCCGGGCCGGTGCGGTAACCCGCGCGTCACCATGTGATCCTCCGCATCGGCGAGGGCTCCGGGCATCGTGGAGTGCACGTGCGGCAGCGTCATATCCAGATACTGCTCGGCCTCGGAGACCAACGCCGGGGCCGCCTCCGACGCGAACCGCCCGACCTTGTCGCGAATGATGCCGTCCGGGTCCACCACCACGGTCAGCTTGTCCTGCTGATCGACGCGGTGTTTGACGTTCAGCATCATCAGTCGGGCCACCGGGTCGATGACGTCGACCCGCGAGATGTCGATGATCGCGACGTCGAAGCGATCGAGGTCGTCCTCCAGGCGGCGGATCGCCGACTCCGCTCCGGCGAAGGTGAGGTCACCCTGCAGTTCGTACACCCGAATCCGATCTCGACAGGTGCGCAGGTAGCTGCGCTCGGATGCCGCCCACTCCGAACCGATCTCGATGTCGGCGACGTCGTAGACCGCGCGGATGGTCACCCGGCTCTCGCGGGCGACGTTGAACATGTGCAGACCCAGATCTGCCGAGAGATGCCGGCAGGTCTCGACGCCTCGAACACTGTTGCCGTGGCCGTCCAGGCGCGGCGAGTACACCCCGATGCCGAGTTGACCGGGCAGCACGGCAAGGATTCCGCCGCCGACGCCACTCTTGGCGGGCAGGCCGACCGCGGTCACCCAGTCCCCCGCGCCGTCGTACATCCCGCACGTGGTCATCACGCTGAGAACCCGTTGTGCCACAAGCTGATCGATCACCCGACGACCGGTTCGCGGGTTGACCCCACCGTTGGCGATGGTCGCGCCGATCACGGCGAGATCGGCGGCGGTCACCTGCAGCGAGCACTGCCGGTAGTAGAGGTCGATCGCCGCGTCCGGATCGGTGTCGAGGACGCCGAAACTGTCCAGCATGTAGGCGATGGCCCGGTTGCGGGATCCAGTCGCGGCCTCGGAGCGGTAGACCTGCTCGTCGATAACGAGTTTTCGGCCGGCGCACGCCGAATAGAACTCGACGACCTCGGCGAACGCGACATCGACAGCATCGGGCGCGAGTTCTCTGGTCTGCGGCAACACCATCGACGCGGCCGCGATCGCGCCGGCGTTGATCATCGGATTCTTCGGCCGGCGCCGATCATCGACGCTGATCTCGTTGAACGCCTCACCGGAAGGCTCGACGCCGATCTTCGCGTCCACCGAGGCGGCGCCATGACGACTCAGGATCAGAGCATAGGTCAACGGTTTGGAGATGGACTGGATGGTGAACAGCAGCTCGGTGTCACCGTGTGCGTACACGTGGCCGTCGTGCACGCACAGGGCCAGCGCATATCCGTCCGCATCGACGCGGGCCAATTCCGGGATGTAGTCGGCGACCTCGCCGGATCGGTTCGACGCGCAATCGGACACGATGCGACGGAGATAGACGTCGACCAGCAGGCTCACACCGGTAAGGGTAACTGGACCACGACGTCGACCCCGTCATCGAAACGGTATGGACCGGCACCGAGTACACCACCGAAGTGCTTGCGCAACCGCGACATCTCGGCCCGCACGGTGATGGTCCGGTCGGCCACACCGAACAGGTCCGCAGACAGTTGCGCTGCACTACGACCCTCTCGGTGTCGCGCCAGGATCTGCAGGATCTGCGTGTGCCGTGGTGAGGGATGCCGGGTCCACCTGCCGGTGGCGCTGCACACCTGAACCGTGGGACGAGCGGGATCGCGCAGATCGATGACCACCGACGTGGTTCCCGACGACGCCTGATCGTCGACCACCCGGATCAGCCAGCCGCCGGGCAACGGATCGATGTCACAGTCCCCCAGTCCGTTCAGCCACATCCGCCCGGGCACGACGGACCGTGGCAGCGGTACGCGCGCACCCACCGAGACCTCGTCGAGCGCGGCCACCCAGCCATCGGTGTCCACTGCGACCGCCGCGCCGCCGACTCGCGCGAGCATGGGCGCCGCGACTGCTCGCAATTGATCCAGGGTCTGGCGATGATGGTCGCGCAGTTGGGATTCGGCGAGCTTGGCCACCACGTCGACGAGGGCCACGGTGGTCGGATGGATCGTGTCGGCCGGTCCGCTCACATCGATGACGCCCAGCAGTCGCCCGGTTCGTGGGTCCCGGATCGGTGCCCCGGCGCAGGTCCACGAATGATGGCTTCGCACAAAGTGTTCGGCCGAGAACACCTGTACCGCGCGCCCCGACATCAGGGCCGTTCCGATGGCGTTGGTACCCACCGCGCGCTCCGCCCAATCGGCACCTTCGACGAACCCGAGCCGATCCGCATGATGCAGGACGCGGGGTGCTCCACTGCGCCAGAGCACGCTTCCGTGGGCATCGGCGACGACGAGGATGTTGTCGCCGTCGGCGATCACGGTGTCCAGTCCGCGGGTGAGCACGCCCAGCACTGCACCCAGACCGGAGTCCTGGCGCCGGGCTGCCACGTCGGAGATCGGCAACGCCACCCCGGCGGCATCGGACTCGGGGTCGACGCCGGCGTGCAGCGCCCGATGCCAGGAATCGCTGATCACCGCGCGCGGACGTGCCGGCAGCTTGCCACCCGACATTGCGGCGTCGTACACCGCGCTGAGGACCTGCGCGTAGTGACGCGGATCGTCGCCGGCCGAGACCGCGGCTTCGGGGACGGACGGGATCGGGAGCGTGGACATCACCGTGAATTGTGCTCTGCATCACAAGGGCTTGGCAATGTCCGCGACAGGTTGCAGGGGGTTGCAACCTGCGACGCAACCGACTGCAACCCTTGCCGACCACCCGCGACACCATGTGGTGTGGCTCACCATACCGGCGAGGTTGCCGGTATGGCCCGAGGAGGAGCAACGATGACCCAGACCCTGCAACCCGACATGAGAACCGAGGGGGTCCACACCCCGCCACCGAGCCAACCGACACCGCAGCAGCGGGTCGACGCGTGGTTCGCAGCGTTCGAGGCCGCCGTTGGCGACCGGGATGTCAAACGCTTGACCGGCATGTTCACCACCGACAGCTTCTGGCGCGACCTGGTCGCAATGACCTGGAACATCGTCACCCTCGAAGGCCGCGACGAGATCGCGGACATGCTCACCACCAGACTCGACGACGCCATCCCGTCCGGGTTCCGTACCAGTGAGCCGCCCACGCTCGACGACGACGTGGTCAGTGCCTTCATCGAATTCGAGACCGCCTACGGACGCGGCAACGGCCATCTGCGGCTGCGAGCCGAGACCGACGAATCCGGCGACACCGCCGACCGGGCGTGGACCCTGCTCACCACGTTGCAGGAGCTCAAGGGCTACGAGGAGAACCGCGGCCGGTCGCGGGTACTCGGCGCGGTGCACGGCAGCGATCCCGATCAGCGTTCGTGGGCGCAGAAACGGGCCGACGAGGAAGCCGCACTGGGACGTACCGAGCAGCCGTACGTCGTCATCGTCGGTGGCGGGCAGGGCGGCATCGCACTCGGCGCGCGTCTGCGGCAGCTTCAGGTGCCCGCGCTGGTCATCGACAGCCACGAGCGCCCCGGCGATCAATGGCGCAACCGCTACAAGTCACTCTGCCTGCACGACCCGGTCTGGTACGACCACCTGCCCTATCTGCCGTTCCCCGACAACTGGCCGGTCTTCGCACCCAAGGACAAGATCGGCGACTGGCTGGAGTTCTACACCCGGGTCATGGAGGTGCCCTACTGGAGCAAGACCACGTGTGTCTCCGCCTCCTACGACGACGTGGCCCAGCGGTGGACTGTCTCGGTGGACCGCGACGGCGAGCGCATCACCCTGGAACCCACCCACCTGGTGCTGGCAACCGGGATGTCGGGTAAACCCGCGATCCCGACGGTGCCCGGACAAGACACTTTCCTCGGCGAGCAGCATCACTCGAGCGCCCATCCCGGACCCGACGGCTACGTCGGGAAGAAGGTGGTCGTGATCGGCTCGAACAACTCCGCCCATGACATCTGTAAGGCGTTGGCGGAGAACGGCATCGACACCACTATGGTGCAACGCTCGTCGACGCACATCGTGCGCTCGGAATCGTTGATGGAGGTCGGACTCGGCGACCTCTACAGCGAGCGCGCGTTGGCCGCCGGAATGACCACGCAGAAAGCCGATCTCACCTTCGCCTCACTGCCCTACCGGATCATGCACCAGTTCCAGGTACCGATCTACGACGAGATCCGCAAGCGCGACAAGGACTTTTACGATCGACTGGAGAAGGCCGGTTTCCAACTGGACTTCGGCGACGACGATTCCGGCCTGTTCATGAAGTATCTACGACGCGGGTCGGGCTACTACATCGACGTCGGCGCCTGCGAATTAATCGCCGACGGGACCATCGCATTGGTGCACGGACAGCTCGATCACCTGACCGCCGACGCGGTGGTACTCAGCGACGGCACCGAGTTGCCCGCCGACGTGGTGGTCTATGCCACCGGCTACGGATCGATGAACGGCTGGGCGGCCGATCTCATCGGCCAAGACGTCGCCGACAAGGTCGGCAAGGTCTGGGGCCTGGGGTCCGACACCACCAAGGACCCCGGACCGTGGGAGGGCGAACAGCGCAACATGTGGAAGCCGACCCAGCAGGAGCATCTGTGGTTTCACGGCGGCAACCTGCACCAATCGCGGCACTATTCGCTCTACCTCGCACTGCAGCTCAAAGCGAGGCTGGAGGGGTTGTCCACGCCGGTCTACCGACTGCAGCAGGTCCATCACTTGAGCTGAGACCCGCCGACCGCCGATCCCTCTTGAGCGATCTCGAACCCTGAATGCCCGGAATGTCCTGCGCGATCCGATCGCGCGGGACATTCTGGCGTATGCGGCCACCGGTGGCGGCGGCGCAGGATCCAGGCGTGGGCGCCGACGCCCACCACGACCCGATGGGAGTGCCCTCGATGACATCGAGACCGAATCTGATGGTCGCCTACTTGGCCACGCCCGGCGGCGAGGATGCTCTCGCGCTCGGTGCGCAACTGGCGCGATCCTTCGACGCCGAGCTGCGCATCTGCCTGATTGTTCCGCCGCCGACTCCGGCCGAGCAGGCCGCCGCGCCCGGCGATTTCCAAGATGTGCTCGACCGGCAGGCCGGCGAGTGGCTCTCCGACGCGTTGGCATCGGTGCCCGATGATGTGGTGGCCCAGGGCTACGTCGCCGAGCACGAGAACGCCGCCGAAGGACTGGAAGCCGAAGCGGCAAAGGCAGGTTCGTCACTGATCGTGGTCGGCGGATCCGGTGGCGGACTGCTCGGTCGCCATTCGCTGGGCACCGTCGTCACCAACCTGCTGCACGTGTCGACGACGCCGGTCGTAGTGACCCCTCGCGGCATGCGCGAGATTGCCGGCCCGGTCCGACGAATCACCTGCATGATCGGCGCACGCCCGGGCGCCGACGCCCTCCTGCGGGCCGCCGCCGATGCCGCCGCGCGTGCTGGGGTGCCGTTGCGGCTGCTCTCGCTACTGCCCCTCGACGAGAGCGGTGACCAGAAGTCCGCCGACGTCCGACAGGCCGCGCAGTCTCACCTCGACGCGGTCGTCGCACAGGCTGCCGACGCTCTGCCCGAGCACCAGCCGATCAGCACCGAGATCGCGTCGGGTCGAACCGTTGAGGAGGCCGTCTCCGCGTTGACATGGGAACCTGGCGACGTTGTCTACGTCGGCTCCAGCCGCCTGGCGCAACCCCGGCACCTATTCCTGGGCTCGACTGCAGCAAAGATGCTGCGAATCCTCGCCACTCCCATGATCGTCGTCCCCCGCGACGCCTGACCACAGAGGAAAACACCGTGACCGTACAGAACGACAAAGGTCTCGCCGCCGGAAAGGTCGGCGTTCTCGCAGGGGCAATCCTCGGAATCTCGACCGTGGCACCGGGCTACACGCTGACCGCCAGTATCGGCTTGATCGTCGCGGCAGTCGGCCTGAAGATGCCGGCGATCTTCATCGCCGGCTTCATCCCGATGTTCCTGACCGCCTACGCCTACCGCGAGCTCAACGCCGATACGCCCGACTGTGGCGCATCATTCACGTGGTCGGCCAAGGCATTTGGCCCGTACGTCGGCTGGATGTGCGGATGGGGCATGGTTCTGGCGACGATCATCGTGCTGTCCAACCTGGCCGCGATCGGAGTGCAGTTCTTCTACCTGATCATCGCGCAGATCTTCAACCAGCCGTCGATCGCCGACCTCGGCACCAACAAGGTCGTCAACATTCTCACCACCCTGGTGCTGTTGGCCGCCGCCACCTGGGTGTCGATGCGCGGGATCACCACCAGCGAACGCATTCAGTACGTGCTCGTGGGATTCCAGCTGATCGTGCTCCTCGCCTTCGCGATCATCGCGTTCGCGAAAGTGGCCGATGGCTCCGCGCCCGCGGGTCTCTCCTTCGACATCGATTGGTTCAACCCGTTCACCGGAATAACGATCACGGCATTCGCGGTCGGACTCACCGGGTCGATCTTCGCTTTCTGGGGCTGGGACACCTGTCTCACGCTCGGCGAGGAGTGCAAGGACCCCAAACGCACCCCCGGCCGGGCCGGGCTGCTCTGCGTACTCTCCATCCTTTTCACCTACCTCCTGGTCTCGGTGGCGGTCATGATGTACGCCGGCGTCGGCACCGACGGTCTCGGCCTCGGCAACGAGAACAACTCCGAGAATGTATTCGGGGCCCTCGCCGATCCGGTCCTCGGCCGATGGGGCGGCCTGCTGCTCTTCGCGGCCATCCTCGTCTCGTCGATCGCGAGCCTGCAGACGACCTTTCTCCCGGTCGCCCGCACCATGCTCGCCATGGGAAGCTATGGCGCCTTCCCGAAGAAAGTCGCCGAGATCAGTCCGCGATACCTGTCGCCGGCATTCGCCGCGCTGGTCGCCGGAGTGGTGACCGCGGTCTTCTACACCGTCGTCACCGTGCTCTCCGAGCGCACCCTGATCGACACGATCGCGGCGCTGGGCATCATGATCTGCTGGTACTACGGCATCACCGCATTTGCCTGCGTCTGGTATTTCCGTCACCAGCTCTTCGACTCCGCACACAACTTCTTCTACAAGCTCGTGTGCCCGCTTCTGGGCGGAGCAGCGTTGATCGCGGTCTTCATCATCTCGGTCGGCGAGAGCATGAACCCGGACAACGGAAGTGGCGCTTCCATCTTCGGAATCGGGCTCGTGTTCTACATCGGGTTCGGACTCTTGGTCCTGGGGGTCTTCGTCATGTTGTTCCTGCGCTGGCGTCAACCGGCTTACTTCCGCGGCGAGACTCTTCCACGCTCGGTTCCCGTAACCGATCAGGGAGCACTCAGCAATGAATGATGCCGCAAGCAACAAGTGTCCATAAACGACAAATACCCCGCAGCATAAGCTGCGGGGTATTTGTGAAATTGTGTTCGGCGGTGTCCTACTCTCCCACACTGATTAGGGTGCAGTACCATCGGCGCTGGAGGGCTTAGCTTCCGGGTTCGGAATGGGGCCGGGCGTTTCCCCTCCGCTATAGCCGCCGTAA
>JAEYMI010000041.1 GCA_023461275.1 Actinomycetes bacterium
GTACCGGAAAACATCTGGGCATCACCTGTCCATCCCATTCTTTCATCACGCTGGGGGCAGTCCGTGGGTACATCCAGAAAATTTCCCTTCTGTCCCCATAAGGCATTTAAGAACAAACGGTTAATCATAGGATTGGAGGTCTCTATATTGCCGGTTCGTTCCATGTCGGAATAAACCACACAGCCGGTGAAATCCTCTGTTGTTAATTCACCATTCCAGCCTTCTACCTTAATATATCGAAAACCATAGAAGGTGAAATGAGGCTGTACCTCAACCGACTGGCCATCGGAAGTATATCTAAACTCCGCTTTGGCCGTCCGCAGATTTTCTCTGTAAAAACAGCCATTCTGTAGTTCTTCGCCGTATTGGAGACTTATTACCGTACCGGCAGGTGCATTTACATGATAGCTGACCCAGCCTACCATATTCTGTCCCTTATCAAGGACTGTTTCACCTTCTGGTGTATGTATAACCTGCACCGGCTTAAGCTTTTCTTTGATACGGACCGGCAGACTTCTTCTGGCCGACAGCAGGCTGTAATCCATATTCAGGATATGTACACTCTGCCATTCATCATCAGAAACAACTGCAGTGGACCAGCCTTTTTTATACTTACCGGCATCCTGTATTTCTCCATCATATATACTGCTATCCAGAATATGCGAAGCTTCGGCCTTCCAGCTTTCATCTGTGGTTACTGTCTCCGTAGTCCCGTCTGTATAAGAAATCACCAGTTCACCAAGAAGGGCAAATTGGTTACCATAACAGCCCTCCTCTTTACCTGTAAAACTAAAACGGCCTTTATACCAGCCGTTACCAAGAAGGGCACCGAGACAATTGTTCCCTTTCTCCAGGAACTTTGTTACATCATAGGTCTGGTATTGGAGCCAGTTATTATAACTATTACAATAAGGCGTCAGATATTCGTCACCAATTCTGCTGCCGTTAATTTCTGCCTCATAGAGACCCAAACCGCATATATAAAGACGAGCACTTGCAACTTCCCTTTCGATCCGAAAACTTTTTCTTAAGAAAGGATGGACAGAAGTTTCTTCCCAGGAGGGTGTAATCCATTTTCCGGTCCAGGGCTCATTAAGCTTTGCCGTCTCAAACCAGGATATGGAGCTTTCTGCCTCACCGCCGTCCGTCCATACACGGACTCTCCAGTAATATCTGGTACGGGGCTTTAGTTTGATATCAGGGGTATATCCGATACTGTCTATATTCTTAGCTTTGCCGCTGTCATGAACCTTATTAAGAAAATCCTTATCCAAAGCCACCTCAACCTGGGCAGCCAGCTGCACCGAAGCCTCATCTGTTTCGGTAATCCAGCTTAGTACCGGGGCAGCCAGTTCGTAGCCTAGCGGGGTTGCAATACGGTTGCATTTCATAGAAATAATTTTCAAGATAATATCCTCCTTAAATCGTATAGTAGGGGTAAATAATTACTCTTATTTTATCATTATATATTTTTATATTTTCATTTTCCCGGGGGTATATTATAATAGTATGGGGTGAATTTTATGAATGAGAAAACAATCTTCCGGGATACCGGCGAGAACTTTTTTAAAGACGGAAATTCCATATTTCTAAACTATTTTTGTGAGAGTGCCGAACCTCATCTGCATGTACACGATTTTATTGAGATATCTTATGTGGCCTCCGGCTCCGGTATCCATATCCTTGGTGATAAGGAATATAAAGTTAGTAAAGGGGATTTATTTCTAATTAACTACCACATTCCCCATGAATTCAGATCCTATCCTGGGCCGGCTGCACCGATTGCTGTTTACAACTGTGTTTTTAAGCCGGATTTTATTGATGTGAACCTTAACGATTATACGGAATTTACAGACGTGATTCAATATTTATCGTACCGCTCCATCTTCTCCCTGGAGACGGATACCGCTGAAGATATCCGGATATTAGGCGGTGAGAACAGCGATTTAGAAGCCATATACAAAAAAATGCTGGAGGAGTATAACCAGAAGGAGGAAGGATATCTTGAACTGCTTCGGGTATACTTAATGGAACTCCTTATTAAGATATTCCGCTCCCTGAAAAAGTCCGGCAGCAATGCAAAGAGCATTATGTCTCAGCATGCAAGACTGGTAGAACAATCCATACAGTATCTGAAACAGAATTATTCCGTTAATACCAGGCTTTCCGACCTTGCCTCCCAGTCCTTTTTAAGTCCCACTTATTTTTGTAAACTCTTTAAGGATTATGCCGGCATGACCATATCCGAGTATGTCCAAAGGCTTCGGATTGATGAAGCCTGTAATCTGCTTATATCTACGGATTATAAAATTATTATAATAGCGGAAATGGTAGGTTATAAAGACATTAAACATTTTAATGAAGTATTTAAAAAACTCACAGGTATGACGCCAAGTATATATAAAAAATTAAACGGAGCAGATGTAAAGTAGTTTATACTATTTTATATCTGCTCCGTTTAATTTTATTTGCTGCTATATCTGGATAAAACCGGGGTTTTTAAAACTCCCATCCGTCTCAGCTGATATTCATAGGCAAATCTTTCATCGCCGGAACGCCAGGAATCGGGGCCAAACCACTCTGTAGTCTCATCACAGTTATGTACGGCTCCAAAGGCATTTACTCTGTTACCGAAAGAAAGTATCTCTATTTCATGAGTTCCCTCACTCAGATAACCTAAATCTGCTTCATAAGGAGCATAGGCTAT
>JAEYMI010000042.1 GCA_023461275.1 Actinomycetes bacterium
ACGTCGGCAACGGACAACCCCACGGCCCACGACCCAACCCCAACAAACCGTCACCGAAGTCCTGATACACCAACTGTCACCAATGTCTTGATGCAGAACTGTCACCTATGTCCCGATACATCACAATAGCCTAGCGCAAGGGTTTGCCGGCATGTGTGCGCGGTAGCGAAGATTCTCCGCGATCACGTCCTGTCGAGAAATTCGAAAACATCTGCAGCCCAACATGATTGCTGATCAGGAGTGAAAATGTGGCCGGCCTCGCGATACTCGACGACCTCTGCCCCGTGGATGCGCGAGAACGCACGTGCGGTGTCGGGCAGGATGATTCGGTCCTGCCCGCCGACGATGACGAGTGTCGGCACGTTGATCTCGTCGAAGAGTGCGGTCACGTCGGTCCGGGCGGCCAACTCGGCATGCCGTGCTCCGCCTTTCGGATACGACGCCCGGACGGCCGCCACGGTCTCGGCGAACGTGCCGGTGTCCATGTCGGTCAGCGTCCGAGTGGTGCCTGTCGCGTGAATCATCAATTCGGCCAATGCATCCCACTCGGCATGTGCGGCCAGTGCCGACCATATCCTGGCGAACGCGCCGATCTGAGCATCCTGGTGCGCCAGGCCGACTGTCAGCACCAGCGCGCTGACATGCTCGGGATGACGGGCGGCTGCCGTCGCCGCAACAGCTGCCCCCAATGACAGCCCGATCACCGGAAACCGGTTGGCACCCAGTCGAATTCCGGATGCGACGACCTGGTCGGCCAGCAACTCCAGCTCCAGTGCGCCGTCGGGCGTCGGAGTCGTACCCGCTCCGGGATAGTACGGCCCGATGAACCGATACCGCCGCTGCCGAGAGGCGTCAAGAAACACCCCGAAGTTCTCTCGCACACCACCTCCCGCGCCGTGCGCCAACGCGACCACCGTGCCGTCATCGTCGACAGACGACTCGGATTCGACGACGTCGACGCCGGCCAGGATGTTCTCGGCTTCCTCTGGTGGAATCATGCGCGAACCGTAGACGTTGACGCCGGGGTGAAGGTCAAGCCGGACGCTGCCGATGACCCCGTGCTGATCGGCGAACTGGCCGCACTCACCGGCGCCACCAGGCGTGCCCTGCGCTACTACGAGGAACAGCACCTGCTGGTACCCGACCGAGACCGCAACGGCTATCGCCGATACCCGCGATCGTCGGTGGTGCGCGTCCACCAGATCCGCGGGCTGCTCGACGCGGGTTTCAGCAGTGACATCATCGGTCGTCTGTTGCCCTGCACCGTCGGCGTCCCACCGTCAGTTGACCTGTGTCCCAGCGTCGTTGCCGAAATGCGGACGGTGCTGGATGCCGTCGAGTCCCAGCTCGGCGAGCTCGATCGTCGACGGCGATCGATCAGGGCACTGCTCGGCGAGTAGTACCTACAGAACCGGGCCGTCAGATCCAGTCCCGCTTCTTGAACATCAGATAGAGCACCGTGACCGCCGTGATCAGCAGAACCGTGCTCGACCAGAAACCGAGCGTGTTGCTGAACCCCGGAAACGGCACGTTCTGGCCGTAGTAGCCGGTGATGGCGGTCGGCACCGCGATGATGCCGGCCCAGCCGGTCAGCTTTTTCATCACCGTGTTGAGCCTGGCGTCGGCCAGCGACAGGTTGGTCTCGAAAACCGTGGTCACCATGTCGCGCAACGATTCTGTCCACTCGGCGACCCGCAGGGTGTGGTCGTAAAGGTCGGAGAAATGCGGGTCGAGTTCGGTGGGGGCGTCGTTGTCGAGGCGCCTGCGTTGGATGCCGGCGATCACCTCGCGCAGCGGCAGCACCACGCGTCGGAACCGCACCAACTCCTTCCGGACCTGAAAAGACCTGCGCTGCAACACTTGACTGGGTATCGAATCGTCGAAGAGCATCTCCTCGAGCTGCTCGATCGCGTCGTCGAGGGACCGCACCGCGTCGAAGTGCCCGTCGACGACGACGTCGAGCACACCGTGCACCAACGCGCCGACGCCGTACCGTTCGCCGCCGATCTCACGCCACCGTTCGACGACGGTGTCCATGTCGAAGGCGTCGGAGAGTCGGACGGTGATCAACATGTTGGAGCGCACGAACATCGAGATGCGATGTAGTTCAAAGAGATGCCCCGACGCGTTGTCGGTGTCGGCGAAGTCGCGGGCTTGATCGGGTTCGCGGAGGTTGGTCACGGCGTAGACCATCAGGAAGGTGTGCCGGGCGTAGGACACCGTTTTGACGCGCTCGGCTTCTTCGACGGCGTCCTCGATGGCGAACCGATCGAGGTCGAGTTCGTCGGCCAGCGTCGCGAGCGTCTCGTGGGTGGGACATTGCAGATCCGCCCACACCAGGGTGCCCTTCTTGTCCAGATACTCCGAGATGTTGGCCAGCTCGAAGCCGGACACCGCCTCGCCGTCGCACCAGACCTGGCCGCGCACCACCTCCGGACCGTGTCGAGCACGGTGCCTGATCGTTTCCGACATGCCTCCATCGTGCAGGATGGGCACCCATGGCGGTCCGCATTCCCTCGCTCACCGGCGTGCGCACCATCGCGGCCGGCGCGGTGTGCCTGACGCATGCGGCGTTCTGGACGGGCAACTACACCGACGACTTCGTCGGCCGCCTGTTCTCCCGATTCGAGATCGGTGTCGCGATCTTCTTCGTCCTGTCCGGGTTCCTGCTCTTCGGCCCGTGGGTACGGGCGCTCGCCGACGGTCGCGCCGACCCGCCGATCGGTCGGTACTTCTGGCATCGCGCCCGCCGCATCCTGCCCGCCTACTGGATCGTCGTGATCGCGGTCTACGCGCTGTTCCTCGTCTACACCCCGCCCGACGCCGATCCGGCCGTCGGATCCGGATGGTCGGGCTTTCTGCGTTCGATGACGCTGACCCAGGTCTACGGCCTCGGCCATCTGCACGCCGGACTCACCCAGATGTGGAGCCTGGCTGCGGAAGTTGTTTTCTACCTTGTGCTTCCGGTGATCGGCTGGGCGGTCACGGTGCTGGTCTGCCGTCGACGATGGCGACCCGACCTGCTGCTCATCACCCTGGGATTGCTGATGACCGTGTCGCCGATCTGGTCGGTGGTGGTGGCCGGCAGCACCGGCATCTCGCCGACCGCGCGCCTGTGGGCACCGGCCTTCTTCGGCTGGTTCGTGGCCGGGATGATCCTCGCGGTGTGCGTGCACCTGATCCGACGCTGGCCGGCCACGCCGTCGGTGACCATCGCGGTGGCGGCGTTCGTGGTGTCGGGGACCGCGTTGGCCGGCGAGCCCACCATCACCCCGACGACGGCCGGGGCGACCATCGTCAAACACCTGCTCTACATCGTCGTCGCGGTGGGACTGATCGGTCCGCTGGCGGTCGCGGGCTCATCCGGTACGACGGACTGGTGGTCGCGCTTCTGCGGCTCGACGCCGATGGTCTGGTTCGGCGAGATCTCGTATGAGTTCTTCCTCGTGCACGTGATCGTGCTGGAGGTGGTGATGGACGTCGTGGGTTACCGGCTGTTCACCGGGTCATGGATCGTCGCCTTCCTGGTGACCACGCTGGTCAGCACGCCGCTGGCCTGGGCGTTGCACCGGAGCACCGCGCCGCTGTGGCGCGCCGAGCCACGGTCGGAAGTCCGAACACGCAGGTAGCATGGGTGCCATGACCGACAGGGCCCGTCCGAGTATCACCCCGCAGCAGATCCGCGAGTGGTGTGACCGGTCGTCGGTGCCCGGAGATCGCCCGGAAATGTCGGATATCGCGGCCATCCTGGTGGCGTCGGGCTACCTGACGCCGTCGGGCCGGGCGATCGTGGTCCGACGCATCTCCACCGGACTGCCGATGCCCACCCTGCCCGGCGGCTTCGGCGAACTCCGACGCCTGCAACGGGCGATCGCGCAGACCGAGAACCAGCTGGCCAACCCGATGATGCCGGGCATGGTCGGTGCCGTCGTCCGCAACCGGCTCAACGGCCTGTCCCGACGCCGCGACGACGCCCACAAGGCCGTGGTGACCGGCAAGGGCGTGTTCGCCGGAGGCACCCGGGCCATCCGTCGGGAACGTCGGGAGAACATCTACCTCGAGATCGACGAGCGCGAACGCCTCTTCGGCGGACTGGCCTGCACGCCGACCCCCAACGTCTCGTCGTCGAACCCGATGCGCCGGGCCGGCAACGCCGCGATCGACAAGATCGCCGAGGTCGTCGAGCAGGTGGCGTCGCGGTCCGGGCACACCCCGACCGTGCAGCTCGCCACCCAGATCTTCGGCCCGTCAAGGGAATCGGTGCCGCGCGAGATGTCGGGGCCGCCGCGTACTGCGAACTTCGTCGACGGGTACGAGACGTTGATGTTTGTAGCCGGGCACTACTACGACCGCATCGTGACCAACCCGGCATGGCGCTCGGATCACTTCGAGGTGCAGCGCACCCAGGTCAACCTGCACGCCGAACTCGCCGAGATCGCCTCCGACATCATCGCCCTGCGGGCCATCCGCATCGACCTCGATCGCTCCAAACGCAACGGTGGATTCGACAAGGAGTTCGCCGCGCAGATCGACCGTCGGGAGACCACGCTGCGCCCGGTGTGGACCGAGTTGATCGACCGCGTCCAGGCGCTGGCCGAGGTCGCGCACGTCGTCGAGTCGGCGGCTATCGAGCTCCGGGTACTCGCCGAGTACGACCGCGCGGCCACCATCGACGAGCGCATCGACGGGCTGATCGCACGGTCGGGTGATCGGGAGATCTCCGCGGACAACTCGCGTCGGCTCACCGAGCAGGTGCGCAGCGGCGAGGAGCAACTGCGGATCTATCGCGATGTACTCCAGGGCAACATCGCGCGGATCGCACCGAGCGTGCCGCGGGAGTTGCCCGCGTACTACGAGCCCTCCTGATAGACGGTCGACTCGACCATTTATTGCTCTGGACTGCACCGATGTGCGTTTTGTCCGACTTCGGACGTTCGTCCCTTCTGCGATTGTCCGACTATGTCAAACGCCGGAAGTAACGTTAGCCTTACCTGACTAACTCCGCTGGGGAGTCTTCGGGAGGTTTGCCGTGAAGGTGTGCGTGGTAGGCGCGGGTCCCTGTGGTCTGACAACCATCAAGCAGTTGCTCGACGAGGGTCACGAGGTCGTGTGCTTCGACAAGAACTCCGACGTCGGCGGTCTCTGGCTGCGTCACGAGGACGACGCCGGGCAGATGAAGGCCTACGACGACCTCATGCTCACCATCTCGATGAAGCTGATGGCCTACTCGGACTACCCATTCACCGGCGGCCGCGTGTTCTACACGCGCGCAGCGTATCTCGGGTATCTCCAGGAGTACGCCGCCCGGTTTGATCTGACCCGCCACATCAGGTTCGGTTCCGAGGTGACCGACGTGCGCCGGGATGGCGACGGCTGGACCGTCACCGTGCGCCGCGACGGCGTCGAATCGTCGGAAACCTTTGGCGCGGTTGCCATCTGCTCCGGTCCGTTCAAGACGCCGAACACGTCGATACCCGAGATCGAGGGTTTCACCGGCGAGGTGGTGCACTCCGCCGACTATCGCAACAGCGATCGCTTCCGGGGCAAGCGGGTGCTGATCGTCGGCCTGGCCGAATCGGGCGCCGACATCGTGCGTCAGATCGGCAACGCCGCCGATGCCTGCACGCTGGCCATCCGGTCCTACACCTACCTGCTGCCCCGGATGCACGACAACAAGTCGACCGACCAGGGCACCGTTCGTGCCCACCACCACGAAATGTGCCGTCGGGCAACCGATCAGCCGTTTGCGCTCGGTACTTTCTGGGGGCGCAACCCGGTGTCGAAGGCGGCCTTCCATGCTGCGGCCATCGTCTACGGCATCGCGATGACCGCGATCGGTTCGGTCCGGGTGCGCCTGAATCGGTTACCCGGACGGCGTAAATCCGTGCCGGACGTCAATGTGATGGGCCAGCCGTACCTGCCGGCGAAGATCGACATCGACACCCTCGACAACGCCGAGAACTGGGACATGATCCGCACCTGGAATCGTCGCTCCCACCCCGACGGCAGTTGGGCGCAGCGGGGCATCTTCAGTAAGAACGTCAGCTTCATCCCCGGGATCGTCTCCGGTGCAATCACTCTCAACGATGCCGGAGTCGTCGGCGCCGAAGGGTCGACGGTGCGTTTCGGTGACGACACCGCGGCCGAGTTCGACACCATCGTCCTGTGCACCGGCTTCACCACCGAGAAGCTCTCCATCGGCGACCTGCAGGTCAAGGACGGCAACGTCCGGAATCTGTGGAAGCATTTCCTGCATCCCGAACACGACGGCACCGCGGCCTTCATCGGCTTCGTCCGCCCGTTCTCCGGTGGCATCCCGATCAGCGCAGAGATGCAGGCCCGCTACTTCGCGCTGCTGTGCAGCGGCAAGAAACGCCCGCCGGCCAACATCGACGAGCTGATCGGCCGTGAGAAGGAATGGGAGGAGTACTGGACCGCGCTGAGTCCCCGCCATCCGGAATCCATTCCGTCCCAAGCGCTTTACCTCGACGGGCTGGCTCGCGAGGTCGGCTGCCTGCCGTCGGTTCGGTATCTCGTACTACGCCCCAGGCTCTTCGTCCGGCTCTGGTTCGGCAGCTTCAACCCGTCGGGCTACCGCATCGTCGGCCCGCACAACCGTGGTGCCGGCGCGTTGGAGGATCTGTACTCCGAGCCGTTCGACGACCGCCGTGACATCACCCTGCACATGCCGTTGCGGCAACTATTGCCGTCGTCAGTGCATCCCGAACATGCCATGTGACAGCAGGGGTTTCGCTCGCGCGGCGGCAGAGGTGGTCTAGCGTGACCACTCCTGCAGGTAGTTCTTCTCCTCTGCGGTGAGACGACGCAGCGTGTGCGCCTCCACGTCGACGACGGCCATTTGTGTGGTCGCCACACAGGCCGGCTTCGACGTGGGATCGGCTCCGGCGGCGCGGATCTGGTAGCCGATGGTGAAGTCGACCGATCGGAATCCCTTGATCCACATGCCGATCTGCACCGGCGAATCGTCGTGCCGCAGTTGGGCTTGGTAGCGGATGTCGACGTGCACGATCATCGCGCTGGTGATCAGCGGTGCGTATTCTTCGCCCGCGCTGAGCAGCCACGCCACCCGCGCCTCTTCCATCAACGTCACGATGCGTGCGTGGTTGATGTGGCCGAAGGCATCCATATCCGACCAGCGGACCCCCACATGCGCGACGAACGCGAACTCGTCCGCGGCCAGGCCTGGACGCTCGGTCGAGGGGCGGGTGGGTTCGGGTGCCATGGGCGCATCTCGATTCGTCGGTGTCGGGGAAGTACCAGGGTCGGACAGGCAGTGGGCGTGGTTCATCCGGCCACGAGCCGTGCAGGTGCAGGCTACCGAGCGGTCGGCGGTTTCCGGCGCCGAGGCGGTTGCCCAATTGTGACCCTGTGATTTCCCTGATCTGTCCGCCAGTGTCTTTCGCCGGTGGGTGGTGTCCACGTAGTGTGTCGCCTCGGGGAGGTAGCGCGACGGATTCGTCGCGTGAAGGGTCGGCGGAAGCGAAATCACATTGGTCAACGGTAAGCGTGTGTCTCGGTTGTGTGCTGCGCTGCTGTCGGTGCTGGTCGTCTGCCTGGTGCTGCCCGTCGACGCGGTGGCGGCGCCACGTACCGGTGAGGTCCGGGTCGCCAAGATCTCCAAGACGCAGCAACTGAGCGCACTGCGCACCGACATCTGGGTCGATTCGCCCGCGATGCGGGGCAAGGTGAAGCTCTCGGTTCTGACCCCTGCGTCCGCGACCGGTCCGCGACCCACCGTCTACATGCTCGACGGTGCCGGCGCCGACGGCGATGTCAGCGACTGGATCACCAAGGGTCGCGCGGGACGGTTCTTCGCCGACAAGGACGTCAACGTGGTGTTGCCGGTCGGTGGGGCCGGCAGCTTCTACACCGATTGGGAGCGCAACGATCCCAAGCTCGGTAAGCCGATGTGGGAGACCTTCCTGACCAAGGAGCTGCCACCCCTGATCAACAAGCGTTTCGACGGCAGCGGCCGCAACGCCGTGATCGGCCTGTCGATGGGCGGCCAGTCGGCCTTCGCGCTGACCATCCGGCACCCCGAGATGTTCAGCGGCGTGGCGTCTTTGAGTGGCTGCCCGCCGGTCTCGACGCCGGCCGGCGAGGCGTACGTGCGTACCACCGTCGGACGCGACGGGGGAGATGCGACCAACATGTGGGGCCCGTTCGGGTCGGCCGGTTGGCGCGTGCACGATCCCGCGGTGAACCTGCCGGCCCTGCGCGGCAAGGACATCTTCCTCAGCGCCGGTTCGGGTGCCGTCGGGCCGCTGGATCTGCAGCGCAAGATCGAGCCCTCGGAGGGTCCTCGATCGGCGATCATCGCGGCGTCGTCCGCGTTGGAGATGGCCGCCAACCGGTGCTCGCTGGAGTTCGCGCTCTCGCTCGGTGCGGCCGGGATTCGCTTCACCCGCGGTTTCCGGCTGATCGGCACCCACACCTGGGCCTACTGGGAGCAGGACTTGCCCATCGCGTGGAACACCATCTCGCGCAGCCTGTTCTGATCTTCAGCGTCGCAGTTACCACCGTTGAGTGGAGGCGCTTCGGCGTTGACTGGGCGCGGGTCAGCGGAGCTGTTGCATCCAGAGCGTCGCGAAGCCGATGAACAGGTCGTTCTCCAGCCGGTGGGTGACCGTGACCCGGACGCCGTCCCCGGCGAAGGGCCGCACGACGACATGCGACTCGACGGCCGCCGCCGCGAAATCAAGCGCATCGTCACCGAGATCAAGCCACACGAAGTTCGCCTGCGAATCGGGCACCCGGTACCCCAGCTCGCGCAGTGCGGTGATCATCCGCTCCCGTTCGACGACGACGTCGTCGGTGCGGGCCAGGAGCTCGTCGGCGGCGGCCAGGCTGGCGATCGCCGCGGCCTGGGCCACCGAGCTCACCGAGAACGGGACGTGCACCTTGCCCAGCGCGGTGATCACGTCCGGATCGGCGATGGCGTAACCCACCCGCAGTCCCGCCAGCCCGTATGCCTTCGAGAACGTACGCAGCACAACGAGATTGCGGAACTGGCGATACAGCTCGACGGCGTCGTAGCGCTGTGCATCCGACAAGCGCATGTACTCGTAGTACGCCTCGTCGAGCACCACGATCACCTCCGGCGGTACGCGACGGAGGAAGTCGATGAGGTCGTCGGCGTCGACGACGGTCCCGGTGGGGTTGTTGGGATTGCAGACGAAGATCAGTCGGGTGCGCTCGGTGATCGCGTCGGCCATCGCGTGCAGGTCGTAGACCGCGTCGTCGGTGAGCGGGATCTGTACGGGTGTCGCGCCCGCGACACGGGTCGCCAGCGGGTAGGTCTCGAAGGACCGCCAGCCGAACAGCACCTCGTCGCCCGGGCGGGTGGCGATGGTGATCAGGTTCTGGCACAGGATGACCGAGCCGCACCCGACGCCGATCTCCTCCTCGGTGACGCCGACACTCTTGGCCAGCGCAGCGGTCAGCTCCACCATCCCGTTGTCGGGGTAGCGGTTGACCGTGGCGGCCGCGTCGGTGATCGCGGCGAGCACGCTGGGCAACGGACCGTGGGTGGTCTCGTTGCTCGCCAGTTTCACCGCGCCGGGAAACGTCTTGCCGGGCACGTAGACGGGCAGATCGTCGAGGTCGGGGCGGATACGCGGGGTCACCGTACAAATGTAGGCGTGGAGGCCGGGCCGTCGACAGCGCCCCCACCCTCGTCGACGGCGCCCCCACCTTCGTCGACGGCGCCCCCACCTTCGTCGACGGCGCCTTCGCACGGCGCGGTTTGCTTCGCCGCGCGGCGAGTGTGTAACCTTTCGCTTCGGCAGTTCGAAAGGACTCCGCTAGGAGGCGTGCCAGAGCGGCCGAATGGGACTCACTGCTAATGAGTTGTCTCGCTAAAACGAGACCGGAGGTTCAAATCCTCTCGCCTCCGCCGAACCGTAGTCTCCGCGACTGCGGGAAAACGCCTCGCTGCCTCGGCAGCCGAGGATGTACAACTGAAGTACCGCGCTGAAGTACCGAACGACAGCACGACACAACTCAAGACCACGCGCCCGTAGCTCAACGGATAGAGCATCTGACTACGGATCAGAAGGTTTGGGGTTCGAATCCCTACGGGCGCACCGAGAATCTCCCGCCACCAGCGACATCAGGTGGCGGGAGATTCGTCTGTGTGCCCGCCGCGGGTCGTGAGCGGAGGCTACCGCGCCCGGACGCTCCACCCTGCCCGGACGCTCCACCCTGCCCGGACGCTCCACCACTGCCCGGACGCTCCCCACTACCCTGAGTTCGTGTCGGCAGAAGGGCCATCGATCGTCGTCAGCGGTGTGGTCGTACGTAACCGCGCCGGCCAGCTGTTGACCGTCCGTAAACGCGGCACCCAACGTTTCATGCTGCCGGGCGGTAAACCCGAGCCGGGCGAATCCGCTGTCGACGCGGCGGTGCGCGAGTGCGCCGAAGAGGTCGGACTGCATGTCGCCGCGGCGGATTTGCAGACCGTGGGGGTCTTCCACACCATCGCCGCCAACGAGCCCGGCCATGGCCTGGTGGCCAGTGTGTATGCCTACCCGACACCCGTGCACACGGTGTCGGCCTCCGCTGAGATCGATGAGGTGCGCTGGCTCGACCCGGACGCCGCGCTGCCCGACGACCTCGCACCGCTGCTCGTCGAGCACGTGATCCCCATCTGTAAGCACAGGTGACGATCCAGACGATGCTCTGGCGTCGACGCCCTTGGCAGAAATTGCCCCCTACCTGGCACGCGACGTCGCCGTCAGACTTCCGCACTTATCGCAATTCGAGGTCCGCTGTCCGATACTCTCCAGTACGGGTGGAGAGTTGTTTCAGTTTGCACGGGGGGTCGGGAAAACCTCATTCGAAAGGTGCACGATGACCTCATCATCTCCGGTCGCCAAACTGGCCGCGGAGCTGTTCGGAACGTTCTGGCTCGTCTTCGGTGGCTGCGGCACGGCGATCTTCGCCGCCAAACAGGTCGCCGCGGGCGACGACATCGGAACCAAGATCCAGATCGGCGTCGGCTTTCTCGGCGTCGCACTCGCTTTCGGTCTCACCGTCGTGACGATGGCCTACGCAGTGGGCCACGTCTCGGGCGGCCACTTCAATCCGGCGATCACGCTGGGTGCCTGCGTCAGCGGACGCACGTCGTGGAAGGATCTGCCGGGCTACTGGATCGCACAGGTGGTCGGCGGTCTGCTGGCCGGCCTCGCGCTGCTCATCATCGCCAGTGGCAAAAGCGGTTTCAGTCGAATCGGCAACATGGCGGCCAACGGATACGGTGAGCACTCACCGGCAGGCTATTCGCTGTGGGCGGTGCTCATCGCCGAGATCCTGCTCACCTGCTTCTTCCTGCTCGTCGTCCTCGGCGCGACGGACGGCCGCGCACCGTCGGGCTTCGGTCCGCTGGCTGTCGGCTTGGCGCTGACGCTGATCCACCTGATCTCGATCCCGATCTCGAACACGTCGGTCAACCCGGCTCGCTCCACGGCCGTCGCCTTCTTCAACGGCAACGGCGCACCCGCCCAGCTGTGGCTGTTCTGGTTGGCCCCGCTGATCGGCGGATTCCTCGGCGGCATCCTCTATCCCGTGCTGTTCGACGAGGGCAAGTTCCGCTTCGGCGTCACGGCCAAGGACAAGCCGCTGGTCGGCAGCTGATCAGAAGTGTCCGATTCCGCCGGACGCTCAATCCGGCGGAATCGGACATCGGCTGACACAATCTGCAGTTCATGGAACTGCTCATATTGGTCCTCGTCGGTGCCATCATCGTCACCGCGATCGCGGACCGGCGAGGATTGCAGCCCGCGCTGATCATCGTCGTGATCGGGTTCGCCGTCTCCTTCATCCCCGGCATGCCGCAGGTGGAGCTCGACTCACACATTCTGCTGACCGTCGTACTTCCTCCGCTGCTCTATTCGGCTTCGCTCGGGTTCTCGTTCTCCAGCTTCTTACGGAACTTGAAACCGATTCTGGGACTTGGCATCGCGATGGTAGTGATCACCGCGGTCACCGTCGGGTTCGTCGCGTCGTGGCTGATCCCGGAATTCACCTTTATGCTCGCGCTGCTGCTGGGTGCCATCGTCGCGCCTCCCGACGCCGTCACCGCCGTCGCGATCGGCCGCAAACTCGGTCTGCCCAAACGGTTGATGACCATTCTGACCGGCGAGAGTCTGGTCAACGACGCGGCCGCGCTGTCGCTGTTCGCGATCGCCATCTCGCAGATCGCCGATACCCATTCGTTCATCGCGAATCCGTTGCTGCTCTTCGGCTACAACGCCATCCTCGGGCCCATTGTCGGTGCGGCGCTTGGCTTCTTGACGTTGTGGATTCGACGCCACCTGCGCAATCCCGCACTGGAGACCGTGCAGGGATTCGTGGTGCCGTTCGCCGCCTTCCTGGCCGCCGAGCATCTGCACGCGTCCGGCGTCCTCGCGGTGGTGATCGCCGGGTTCGTCGTCGGCTCGGGGTCGGTGCATGCCGGCTATCAGACCCGCCTGCAGGAACGCTATGTGTGGAACTCGGTCGACGTGCTGCTCGAGGCATTCGTGTTCGCCTACATCGGATTACAGCTGCGCTTCATCATCGAAGACCTGCGCGAGGCCCGTGAATCGCTGCTGCACGTCGCGACCGTCTCGCTGCTGGTGCTGCTGGTGGTCCTCGTCATCCGGCCCATCTGCGTGTTCGCGATGTTCGGTCGCGGGGTGGTCAGCAGAGCCATCGACGCCAATGCGCCGACGGAGATCGGCGATCATCC
Source organism: Actinomycetes bacterium (assembly GCA_023461275.1). Lineage (GTDB taxonomy): Bacteria > Actinomycetota > Actinomycetes > Mycobacteriales > Mycobacteriaceae > Gordonia. The sequence continues at coordinate 12,752 of JAEYMI010000042.1, forward strand.
GCGCCGACCGTCGACGCAGCGTCGGGCGGCGCGGGCGAAACCCCCGTCGCGCTGGCGGGAGTGGACCGCACGCATCGACAACCGGCCGCTGACGTGGCAGGAATCGACGGTCGTCGCCTGGACCGGCATGCGTGGCGTGGTGACGCTGGCGGCGGCCTCCGGCATCCCGACGACGTTGGCGTCGGGTGAACCGTTCCCGGAGCGCTCGGCCATCCAGGCCATCGCGTTCGTCGTCGCGGTGGGCACCATCTTCATTCAGGGCCCGACGCTGCCGTGGCTGATCCGACGACTCCACCTGCACAACGAGGACGAGGCACGCCACGACGCCGAGCAGGTCGCGCTGACCGAGGAGATCGTGCAATCCGCCGCCGACGACGTCATCGCCGGCTTCGTCAATCATCCGCCCGAGGGGCTCGACCCCGGCACCGTCGACTACATCAAGGACACCGTCGCCCGCCAGGCCCGCGACGCCGAGGAGATGCCGGACCCGGAAACGCACACGCTGCGCGCGGAGACGTTCGCGGCGCTCTATCGCGACGTGCTGGCCGCGCAACGGGAGGCGTTGGTGGACAAGCGGGAGTCCGGAGCCGTCGACGACGAGGCGGTGCGGGCCATGCTCGAGCGTCTCGATCTTCAGGAAGCGGGACTGTCGGCGCGTCTGGATGCCCGTCTCTAGCCGTCGGTTGCGGCGGACCCGTGCGTGGGAAATGCGTCCGTGAGCGAGTTATCAAAGCCGTCACGTCAATGGCGCGCGGCACCGGGGCGCTTTTCCTATCTCGAGGCGCCGGCTTGCGGGTGGGTGAACCCTGGCGTCGACGATTTCAGACAGCTGTCGTGCATTGGCCGTACTGTCGAAAGGGACACGACACCCGGGTGCGGGTGCCAACCGGAGCAGGGCGTCGAGAAGGTGGTTCATGGGACAGCCGGTCGGAGGTGGGCGGGGGCACCAGAACGCGGATTCGACGGACCCGCGCGCCAATCCGTATCTGCAGCCGCTCTATCCGGACCTGTATCCACCGCTCGGTCATGCCCCCGACGGCACACCGCTGTTCACGCCAGGGCAACCGACGCGCACACAGAAGGCCGCCGCTGAGGCCGCGGCCCGGGCGGTCGAGTCCAGCGATTACCCCGACGGTACGACGCCCGCCCCCGACAGCGGGTCAGACGGATCATTGGCCTCGCGCGGTGGCCTCGGACGACCACTCGCGCTGGTCGCGATCGCCGTCCTGGTCGTGCTCTGCGCCGCGCTGTTGTTGTCCATGCGCGACGACTCCGAACAAACCACGCTGCCCGACTACACCCCGACTCTCACCCTCGAGCCGTCCCCCGAACAGCCGCCTTTCAACCAGCCGACCGTGATCCCGGGCCAGCCCGGTACCCAACCCGATCAACAGCTGCCCGGCGCGCCGTCGGATTCGGTCGGCAAGTCGGTGGTCTACGAGGTCACGCTCTCCGATACGGGCAGCATCATCTACGTCGACGACACCGGCCTGCGCACCGCGACCGGCGCCCCGTCGAAGTGGACGGTCGCATTCACCGGAACCGGCAATCCGCTGCGCGTCCTGGTGATCAGCGGTGTGGGGGACGCGGCCTGCAAGATCACCGTCGACGGTGCGGTCGTCGCCTCCGACAGCGTCACCGCCGATTCACCCCGTCGAACGCTGTCCTGCCGTGCCTGACCGGCGGCTTCGCTGATCCATTCGGTGGGCAACTCATCGGTCGATGTGTCCTGGGTCCCAATGGGTCGCTAACGTAGATGTGTGAGTTCTCCGAATGCAGCCACTCCCGCCGACGCGGCGACGAGCGCAGATTCCACGACGATGCTGACCTGGCGCGGCGCCGACACCAACCGGCTCGAGCAGGTGCGCATCCACACCACTGGCTTGCGGCTGAAGGCCTACGGTCGGATCATCGCCGCGGCGAACGGCGAGCAGGAGGCATTCTCCGCGTCGTATGAGATCCACACCGACGACGCCGGCATCACCAAACGCTTGGCCGTGCACCTGCATAGGGTCAGCGGTGGTTCGCAGCTGAACGTGTCCCGCGACGTCGAGGGCAACTGGCTCGTGCAGGCCGACGGCCGGGAACCGGTCCGTAGCGACTTCAACGGCGCCGAAGACGTCGACGTGGCGTTGTCGCCGATGTTCAACGCGCTGCCCATCCGCCGACTCGGCCTGCACAAGGATGCCACCACCGTCGACGTGCCGGTCCTGTACCTGTACCTGCCGAGCGGTGCCGTGGAACCCGCAACCTTGCAATACACCTCGCACGGTGCAGGCACCGATGCCATCGACGTGGTGTCCCCGGTGACGACGTCAACGATCACCGCCGACGACCTGGGCTTCGTCATCGACTACGCGGGACTCGCCGAGCGCGTCTGAACGGGCTTTCAGCCCAACCACACCCGCGCTTGATGCGCTTGTCGTCGAAGTTCCGCTGCCCAGCCCGGTGATCCGACGCTGATGCCGGTGATCGGTACCCGTTCGGTCCCGGCGATCGCCTCATACGCCAGCCGCGCGCGGTGTCCGTCGTCGATGAGCACCTCGACGGTGCCGTGGTCGCGGAGTTCGTCGCGTGCGGCCGTCAGCCGGTCGATCGTTTCGCTCAACACGTTGAGCAGCGCAATCCCGTTGGCCTCCAGCATTGCCCGCTGCAGGGTGGGCGCCGACCCGGCAACGCGGGTGCCGTCACGGAAGCTACCCGCGGCCAACCGCAGCGCGAGGTCGCTTTCCCCGGCCCCGACGGCCGCGGTGGCCGCCGCGGTCAGGTGCGGCAGGTGCGAGATGGCGGCCACGGCCCGATCGTGTGCGTCGTCGGCGGCGGGCACCACCGCGGCTCCCACCGATCGCGCGATGGTGGCCACCCGCAACCAGTTGGCCGGGTCGGCGTCATCGGGGGTGCTCAGCATCCACATCGCGTCGACGAACAGTGCCGGGTCGGTGGCCTCCCAGCCCGAGCGGCTGGTGCCGGCCATCGGATGCCCGCCCACGTAGCGCGCCCCGGGGTGCAAGCGCGCCACGGCCTGCGCTACTGGTTGCTTGACGCTGATCACATCGGTCAGCAGGCAGTCGGGGGCATGCGCGGCCACTGCGGTGAGCAGCGCATCGATGGTGGTCACCGGCGTCGCGAGTACCACCACTGCGTCGTCGTCGGCGGCGCGCCGCAAGACGGCGTCCAGGTCGTCGGATGCGTCGTATCCGTCGGCCACCGCGGCCTGCACCGACGTCGACGACCGGTTGTATCCGAACACCGACCACCCGTCGTCGTGCAGGGCGCGCAGCAGCGAACCGCCGATGAGGCCGAGCCCCAGGACGCACACGGGTCCGGCAGATGAGGAAGGCGGCAGGTCGGTCATCTGTTCACATTCCCACATCCGGTCGCGCGCATATCAGGGCAGGTCGACGGGCATCGGAGCACCGGCGGCGTGACGTGAGTGGTGGGGACTTGGGGGAGGTGCCTGTGAGCGACTACCGTGACCTGCATGGCTGGTGTCGGCGCTGGGGTTTCGGGGGGTTCGAAGGAAGACGTGCACGACGACATCGACGGTTTCGCCGTCGCCGTCGTGCGGGATGAGGGCGCCTGGAAGGTGTCGGCGCTCAACTCCGAGGCGCTGAACAGCCTCGAGGACGCCGAGCGGCAACTGCGTGAGCTGCGGGTGGCCGGCGCGGTCTTCGGGCTGCTCGACGTCGACGACGAGTTCTTCATCGTCGTACGGCCTGCGCCGTCGGGAGCGCGTCTGCTGATCTCTGACGCCACCGCGGCCATCGACTATGACGTCGCCGCCGACGCGCTGGAGGCGATGAACGTCGAGGTTCCCGACATCGATCCCGACGAACTCGACGACATCGATCCGTGGGAGGAAGGCGACCTCGGCATTCTGTCCGACCTCGGACTTCCCGACGCCGTGATGAGCATCATCGTCGGCGACACCGATCTCTACGCCGACGAACAGATCGGCATGATCGCCGCCCGGCTGGGCTTCGCCGACGAGCTGTCCAAGGTTCTCGACTCGCTGGGGCACTGAGACCGATGCCCGACGGCCGGTCGTGGGGGCCCGCGATCTGGGAGTCGATGATGGGCTCGGCCTTGGAGGCCGCCACGCTCTCCGGAGTCGACGACGTGCCGATCGGTGCCGTGGTCTTCGATCCCGACGGCGTCGAGTTGGCGCGGGCCGCGAATCGACGTGAGGTCGACGGCGATCCCACCGCACACGCCGAGATCCTTGCATTGCGTGCTGCGGCAATCCAATTCGGCGACGGATGGCGTCTTCCGGGATGCACGATCGCGGTGACCGTCGAACCATGCACGATGTGCGCGGGCGCGATCACCCTGTCCCGGGTCGACGCCCTGGTGTTCGGCGCCTGGGAGCCGAAAACCGGTGCGGTGGGCTCACTCTGGGATGTGGTGCGCGATTCCCGGTTGTCGCACCGTCCGCAGGTGAAGGGTGGCGTGCTCGAAGAGCGTTGTCGCGCACTGATGCTCGACTTCTTCTCCGCCCGACGGGCTGAATGAGCCGTCGCGTTTGCGAGCGATGGCGTGATGCATCAGTCGCTGATAACCACATCGCGAGCGAACGTTCCGGCCGATCGTCGGTCTCTACACCGGTTCGCTCATCCGATCACCCGCGCTGCTTGCCCGGATCGCCACGCACGCCCAGGTCCGCCACGGTGACCACGCCCGTGTTACGTCGTCGAATTCTTTGGGCGACAGGCTTTCTCGACTTAGAAGCTGAGCCAGTTGGGCGATCACCCGCGGTTCGGCGGTCGGCAACGCGTCGGTGTGTCCGAGTGCTCGGACGGTGACCAGTTGTGAGTAGAACGGCCCGATCCCGGGCAACTCTTGCAGTTCGTCGGCCACCTCGGCTACCGGCCGCGCCCGCAGGGTGCGAGTGTCGAGCTCACCGGCCAGGGCGCGTTCGGCCATGGCCTGCAGCCGGCTCAGCTTGAGATTCGGAAGACCGGGAAAACTGTTGATGGCCAACACTTGTCGAGGTGCCGGCACCACCGGCATTGCCCGCCCGTCGACATCGACGACGGCACCGTGCTCGCGGGAGATCGCGTCGCGAAGCGCCATCATCTGCCCGACGGGGCGTCGGGCCGAGAGGATCGCCCAGTACAGCGCTTCGTAGGCCGAACAGAACTGCGGCGGACGCAGGCCAGGGAGCGTTGCGGTCACCGCCGACAGAATGCGGTCGCCGTCGACCAGTTCGTCGTAGCCGCGTGCATCGACGTCGACGGAGACGATGCGGGCCGTCTGCGCGGCGAGCGCGTCGATGTCGTCGGAGCCGGCGTCGGTGGTGCAGACCAGGACGTCGGGGCGGGGTTGCCGTACGGCGACGCCGACGGGCCGTTGGAGGTCGTCGGTGAGGAAGGCCAGGCGCAGTACGTCGCCGTGATCGCCCGCGCGCCCGCCAAAACCGAATCCGATGGTGTGCCGAAGGTCGAATCTGCCGGTGACGGGAAGTTCGAAGGTGGTCATGATCCGACCATAAGTGCCAACCATGACACCTTCTGTCATGTTTTCGGCAGTCTGCGGTGTGACGCTTGAATCAGGTTGGCGGTTTTCGCCCAGCAGGGCACCTCCGGTGGCACGCTGTTGTCACCATCCCCTCACGTACCAGGAGTCATCATGGCTGAAGCAAACGACAAGGTGAACGACGCGGTCGACGCCGTCAAGGACAAGATCAACGACCTCACGGACAGCGACGCCATCCACGACGCGGTCGAGACCGCGAAGGACAAGATCGGCGAGTTCACCGACAGCATCACCGAGAACCCCAAGGTTCAGGACGTGCTCTCCAGCGCCAAGGAGAAGTTCGACGAGATCAAGGGCAAGGTCACCGGAAGCTGATCTGGCCCATTCTCGCGGCGCTCTGACCTGGGCTATTGGTCGGATCGTTCAATCGGTGGCAGGTTGGAGGGGAGGGAAGGTCCATCCTTCCCCGTCCAACTGAGGAGGAATCCGTGGCACTTGACGACGATCTCAAGAACAAGGCCGAAGACCTGAAGGGCCGCGGCAAAGAAGCTGCCGGCAGCCTGACAGGCGACGAGGACCTCAAAAATGAAGGCAAGGCGGATCAGGCCATTGCCGAGGGCAAGCAGAAGCTCGCCGACGTCGCCGAAGGAGTCAAGGGCAAGGTCGACGACATCAAGGACAAGTTGTCCGGCAACTGATCGGCAGCACTACTACTTCGGCCCTCTGAACAGCCAATTTAAGCGCTGAGCGCGACTACGGTACAGTCTTCCGCGGTGGCGTGTCCGAGCGGCCGAAGGTGCAGCACTCGAAATGCTGTGTACGGTAACCCCGTACCAGGGGTTCAAATCCCCTCGCCACCGCAGCGAACGGCCCCCTATCTATTAGATAGGGGGCCGTTTTATACCTCGACTCGATGTCCCCTTGTTCAGTCAGCTGAGTCGTACGCTCGCGAACCGCACCGCATGTTGCCTCGTACCGGCTGAAACTACGCTTCGTAGGTCCCTAGTGAGACCTATAGTTACAGGCATGTAGGTTATAGCTTATCGGTAAAAGCTATACTGATGGACTGGGTGCGCTGAGCAAACCTATAACTGTGTAGGGATCATCTGTAGCTTCTGCCTGAAAGGTATAACCATGCAGCTGGAGGACTTTCAAAACTCGCCAGTTGGTAGGCTTGTGCCAATTTCCGGTCACGACGCCTACCTTCGGCGTGACTACAAGCACTTCGCGTATGTGCCGGAGCCCCTCGCCGCTGATGTCGATCTCGGTATGAAGACTTTCAAGTTGGCCAACGAGGCAAGCATGTCGGTCGGAAGGCTCGACTTCGCGGTCAAGAGACTACCCAACCCTGGATTGCTGGTTCGTCCGGCGCTCCGACGGGAAGCTCAAAGTACGTCGGCTCTTGAGGGCACGTATGCCACCCTCGAGGAGGTCCTTGAAGCGGACTACGTAGACGAAGCCAATCGGCGCGCCGAGGTTAGGGAGGTTCTCAACTACGTTCGGGCGGCGGAACAGGCGCTAGACCTCATCAAGCGGAAGCCGATATGTCTGAATGTCATTGCCCCGCTGCAAGCGACCCTCGTGCAAGGTACTCGTGGGGATACCTTTGATAAAGGCAGGCTCCGTGAATCGAACGTCTACATAGGAGAACGATCGAAGGGCATTGAGGCCTCGAGGTTCGTCCCCCCACCGTTTGGCGACTTGCTTATTAAAGGGGTGTCGGATTGGGAGAAATGGATCCATGCCGACGATGATTACCCACTCTTGGTGAAGATTGCGATGGCGCACTATCAGTTCGAGACGCTGCATCCCTTTTCGGATGGCAATGGCAGGTTGGGTCGTTTGATTGTGACACTGCAGTTGGTGACAGAAGGCGCGTTGACGTATCCGCTTCTGAATCTCTCGCCTTGGCTCGAAGAGCGAAAAGACGAATATAAGGATCTCCTCCTGCGGATCAGTTCGACCGGGGACTTCGACCCGTGGGTTCGATTCTTCTGTGCGGCAGTGCATCACCAGGCGGAGGACGGTGTTACTCGTATCGAAGAACTGCTCCAGTTTCAGTCTAAGTTACGAAGTCAGTTGACCCACGCGAAGGCGAGAGGCGTGGTGAACAATGTTGCAGAGAGTTTGCTTGGTTACCCGATCATCACCATTCCGCAAGCCGCCGAACTACACGATGTGACTTACCCTCCGGCCAAGAATGCGATCATGACACTCGTCGAACTGGGTGCGCTCCGCGAGATGAGCGCCGTACTTCCAGGTGAAGCGAAACGCTTCGTCTGTGATCCGGTGATGAAAGTTCTCAACCGGGCCTGATTTCGTGAAGTAGCGCGCCCTGCGGTGAGGTTGACATGAGGCTCTTCTGATCGAAATGTTCGACCGGATGGTCGTGCGCAAGGACGCGACACTGATCGGGCACTATTACCACCCGGACTTCGCCATGTACTCCGACGGGATCGAGCAGGATCTCGAAGAGTTCGCGGCCGGATTCACCGGATCCGGGAGACAGCCTGGCCGCGATGGCGGAAACCCGCCAGACGTAGCCACATCGCGCAGTCGACCATGGACTGGCGCCAACGCAGTGGCGTCAACTCCCCGAAAGGAAATCCATGACCGACATCGTGCTGATCACCGGAGGTTCTCGTGGCATCGGACTGGCCACCGCGCGTGCGCTCGGCCGCGCCGGGGCCAGGGTCATCATCACCGGACGATCCACCGATACCGTTGAACCAGCTCTGAAAACCCTTGCTGCCGAGGGAATCAGCGTCGACGGCGAGATCCTCGACGTGACGTCGTACGACGATGCGCGCCGAGTCATCGGTATCGTGGCGGACCGGTATGGGCGGCTCGATGTGCTGGTCAACAATGCCGGCGTGGCGGGCGAATGGTCATACCCGGCCGACGAGAACGGTTTCGTCGACCATAGAGCGGTACGAATGACGTTCGACACCAACGTGATCGGGGTCTGCCACATGTCCGATGCGGCACTCCCACTGCTGCGCAACAGCTCTGACGGGCGCATCGTGAACGTGTCGTCGTACATGGGTTCCCTGACGTTGCAGGCGCAGAGCACCGATCCGGTGATCGTGCCGGCGTATCAGGCGTCGAAGGCGGCGCTCAACAGCCTCACCCTGAGTCTGGCGGCATCGTTGGCCGACAGCGGGATTCGCGTCGTGTCGATCGATCCGGGATTCGTACAGACCGACTTCTCACCGATCAACCGCGATCTCGCCCCGCTCACCGCCGAACAGGGCGCCGAACCGATCGTGCGAGCGGCCTTGGGCACCTTGGAAACCGGCACGTTCGTCGCCCGGGATGGCCTGGTGCCGTGGTGAGCACGATGGCCGCACTCACCCCAAGAAGTGCGCCGCATTCTGTGCGAGATCGAGCAGTGGCTGAGGGAAGACGCCGAGCACGATGGTGACGGCGGTGCAGATCGCGATTCCCGACGTGGTCAGGATGCTCGGCCGCACGACGTGTGGGGCGTCGACCGGCACGTCGGCGAAGAACATCGCGACGATGATTCGGATGTAGAAATAGGCGGCGATGGCGCTGCTGATCACGCCGACGACGACCAGCACCTCGCCGCCGGTTCCGGCGGCCGCGGCGAACACCGCGAACTTCGCAATGAAGCCGCTGGTCAGCGGGATACCGGCGAAGGCCAGCAGGAACATCGAGAACATCACGCCGACAAGCGGATAGCGTTTGCCGAGCCCCGCCCACTGGGAGATGTCGGTGGCTTCGCGACCGGACAGGTGCGGGCCGCTCGCCCGATCCGGCTCGCGGACCACCGCCACCGTGGCAAACGCTCCGAGCGTCGAAAAGCCATATGCCACAAGATAGAACAGCAGTGCAGCGAGGCCCGGTTGGACACTTCCGGTTTCGTGATAGGCGATCACGCCGAGCAGGATGAAGCCGGCATGGGTGATCGACGAGTACGCCAGCATCCGTTTCACATCGGTCTGGGTGACCGCCATGATCGCACCGATCAGCATCGTTGCGATCGCGATCACCCACAGCACGGGCTTCCAGTCCGACGCGAGACCACCGAAGCCGACGAAGAACACCCGCGCGATCGCACCGAACGCGGCGATCTTGGTCGCGGCCGCCATGAACGCGGTCACCGGCGTCGGCGCACCCTGATAGACGTCGGGAACCCAGGAATGGAACGGCACCGCACCGACTTTGAACATCAATCCCACGGCCAGGAGTGCGAGTCCGATCAATGCCAGGCTGTTGTCGTCGGCGGCCCGGATGCTCGACGATATGTCGTCGAGTCGAACCGAACCCGTTGCGCCATAGACGAACGCCGCACCGAACAGGAAGAAGGCCGACGCGAAGGCGCCGAGCAGGAAGTACTTCATCGACGCTTCCTGCGAGAGCAGCCGTCGACGTCGGGCCAGCCCACACAGCAGATACAGCGGCAGCGAGAAGACCTCCAGCGCAACGAACATAGTCAGCAGATCACCGCACGCCGGGAACAGCATCATGCCGCCGACGGCGAGCATCGTCAGTGGGAACACCTCAGTGGTCACCGAACCCGCCCGGGTCGCCGCCACCTCGGCGTCGGTGTTGGGTACTGTGGCGCCCGACGGGGTGAACATGTCCGCCTCGGAACCGGTTGGCGCATCAGTTGATCCGCCGACGCTCACCTTCTCCCGACGTGGAGCGATCACCCGCTCGAGCCGACGTTCACCCATGAACGCCACACCCAGAATCGAAACCAGCAGGACCGTGCCCTGCAGGAACACCGCCGGCCGGTCGATCACCACCGCACCCGACATCGCGAACTCGCCGAGGCCGCCATCGGCGAACTGCGACACCGCAACCACCACGACCGCGACAAAGGCAGCCACCAGCCCGGTCAGCGAGATCGTCAGCTGAATACGGTAGCGGGCATCGCGTCGGACGAACGCCTCCACGATCACCGCCACCACCGCCACCCCGAAAACGATCAGCATCGGCGACAGCGCGGCATACTGCACATCGGGAGCGATCATCGGACACCTCCGGTAGGGGCGGTCGGCACACGAGGTGCCGGATCCTGCTGGTGTATCGACGACATCGTGTGTCCCACAGCCGGTTCGATCAGCTTGGTCAACGGCGCGGGATAGACGCCGAACACGATGAGTAGTGCGAGCAGCGGTGCCACCACAACGAGCTCGCGGCCGTGCAGATCACGCATCCTTCGGGTGGCCGCGCCGGGCCCTTCATGGACCGGCGCCGGACCACCCATCATTCGCTGATCGGTCCACAGAATGTAGATGGCCGAAAGCACCAACGCGCTCGACGCGACGATCGCGGCCACCGGGTATCGGGTGAAAGTGCCGATGAGAACCAGGAATTCGCTGATGAACGGCGACAGCCCCGGTAGCGATAAGGTTGCCAGACCGGCCACCAGGAACGTGCCGGCCAGCACCGGCGCCAGCTTCTGCACGCCGCCGTAGTCGGCGATGAGCCGACTCCCTCTGCGTGACACCAGGAATCCGGCGATCAGGAACAGGGCTGCGGTGGAGATGCCGTGGTTGACCATGTACAACGTCGAACCGGTCTGGCCTTGCGTCGTCATCGCGAAGATACCGAGGATGATGAACCCGAAGTGCGAGATCGACGTGTACGCGATCAGCCGCATCAGGTCGGTCTGCCCGATCGCCAGGATCGCGCCGTAGACGATGCCGATCACCGCCAGCGTGGCGATCACCGGCGCGAAGTACGCCGACGCCTCGGGGAACAGCTGGAGGCAGTAGCGCAGCATCGCGAACGTGCCGACCTTGTCCATCACGGCCATCATCAGCACGGCACTCGACGGCGTCGCGGCGACCGCGGCATCGGGCAGCCACGAATGCAGCGGCCACAGCGGGGCTTTCACCGCGAAGGCGAACATGAATCCGACGAACAGCATCTTAAGGACGCCGTTGCCGGCGTCGAGCTGACCCGACGACGCGGCCTGCGCCACCGCCTGCAACGAGAACGTCCCCGCTGTGCCGTCGCCCAGGTTCGAGCGGGCGGTGACAACGTAGAGCCCGACGACCGCCGCCAGCATCACCAGACCGCCGAACAGGTTGTACAACAGGAACTTCACCGCCGCCTTGCCGCGATCAACCCGCGCAGTGCCGAAGCCTCCGATGAGGAAGTACATCGGGATCAGCATGGCCTCGAAGAAGATGTAGAACAGCAGGATGTCGAGGGCGACGAAACTCATCAGCACCATCGCCTCGACGGCCAACGTCAACGCCACATACATGTGCGGTGCCTTCTGGCGTCGGCCACCTGCGTGATCCAGTGAGCCGGACTGGTCGGCATCTCGCCAGCCGGCAATGATCAACAGCGGCAACAGCACTGCGGTCAGCAGCACCAAGACCAGTGCGATTCCGTCGAGTCCGAGCGTGTACCTGGTGCCGAATGACGGTATCCAACTGCGGTCTTCGACGAACTGATAGCGCGCGCCACTCGGGTCGAACGCGAAACCCAGTCCGAGCGCGAGAGCCAACACCGCCACCGAGAAGCCGAGTCCCAGCCACTTGGCCACTTCCGGTCGGGCCGCCGGCACCGCCAGGACCAACGCCGAACCGACCGCCGGGAGCAGCCACAGAATCGTCAGCCACGGGATGCCCAGGGATTCGATGTTCACAGCACCCTCACCGCCATCACCAGCGCGACGATGATGGTGGCGCCGGCGAACATCGACAGCGCATACGACCGAACGTAACCGGTCTGCCATCGACGTATTCGACGAGACAACCCACCGATCGCAGTGGCCAGTCCGGCAGTGCCACCGTCGATTCCGTTGTTCTCCACCTCCACCAATCCCCGGGTGAGCTGCTGCCCGGGCCGCATGAGAAGCGCCTCATTGACGGTGTCACCGTAAAGGTCTGCGCGCGCGGCGCGGGTCAGCGCGGACACCTCCTCGGGAGCCGTGAGTGGCACCGAAGCCGCAGCGTGCTGCCGCCAGGCGATGGCCACACCGATCGCCACCACGGCCAGGATCGCCACCGTGATCACCCACGTCGGCACCGGCAGCTCCGCATGATGTTCCCCGACAACCGGTTCCAGCCAGGTCTGCAGGGCATCACCGTGGGCGAGGAGTAGCCCGGAGAACACCGATCCGATGGCGATCAGGATCATCGGGCCGGTCATCGTCGACGGTGATTCGTGCGGGTGCGCATCGTCGGCCCATCGGCGAGATCCGAAGAATGTCAACGTCATCACCCGCGTCATGTAGAACGCGGTGATGCCGGCACCGAGCAGTGCCGCGCCGCCGAGCGCGAGCCCTTTCGCTCCGCCGGCACCGAAGGCGGCTTCGATGATGGGGTCCTTGGAGAAGAATCCGGCGAACGGTGGCACACCGATGATGGCCAGATACCCGGCGCCGAACGTCAGGAACGTAATGGGCATGACGGTGCGCAGCCCACCGAAGCGGCGCATATTGGTCTCGTCGTTCATGCCGTGCATCACCGAACCGGCACCCAGGAACAGTCCCGCTTTGAAGAAGCCGTGGGTGATCAGGTGCATGATCGCGAAAGCGTAACCGGCAGGACCTAATCCGGCGGCGAGCACCATGTAACCGATCTGGCTCATGGTCGACGCCGCGAGGGCCTTCTTGATGTCGTCCTTCGCGCAGCCGATGATCGCACCGAACAGCAGGGTGACCGCGCCGACGGTGACCACCCCGATCTGCGCGATGGGTGCGGCGTCGAAGATGGCGTTGGAGCGCGCGATCAGATAGACGCCCGCAGTCACCATGGTGGCGGCGTGGATGAGTGCCGAGACCGGTGTGGGGCCCTCCATGGCGTCACCGAGCCACGACTGCAACGGCACCTGCGCGGACTTACCGCATGCGGCCAGCAGCAGCATGAAACCCATGGCGGTGGTGACGGTTTCGCCGGCCCCATCGACCGCACCGAACACCTGCGTGAACGACACCGATCCGAAGGTGGCGAACATCAGCATCAGCGCGATCGCGAGCCCGATGTCGCCGACCCGGTTGACCACGAAGGCCTTCTTCGCCGCGGTTGCCGCCGACGGTCGGTCCTGCCAGAAACCGATCAGCAGATACGACGCCAACCCGACGCCCTCCCAGCCCAGGTAGAGGCCGAGGTAGCTGTCGGCGAGGACCAGCACCAGCATCGCGGCGAGAAACAGGTTGAGGTAGGCGAAGAATCGGCGACGATCCGGGTCGTCGGACATGTAGCCGATCGAATAGATGTGGATCAACGATCCGACGCCGGTGATCAGCAGCACGAAACACATTGACAGCTGGTCGAGTTGGAGTCCGAAACCGACGTCGAGCCCGCCCACCGACAGCCACTGGAACAGCGTGCCGTGCAGCAGCCGCTCACCGGCGGGCCGTGCGAGCATCGAGAAGAACTCGGCAGCGCCGATCCCGAACGACGCCAACGCCAGCGCAGACGCGAGCAGGTGACCCCAGGGGTCTGTGCGCCGCCCGCCGAGCAGCAGCACCGCCGCTCCGATCAGTGGTAGCGCCGGAATCCAGAACGCCAATGTTGTTGCCGTATCGGCATTCATCGCCCCACCTCGAGCCTCTCGCTATCGTCTCAGCAGGTCCACGTCGTCGACCGAGGCCGACCGGCGGGCACGGAAGATGGTCATGATGATCGCGAGACCGATCACCACTTCGGCGGCAGCGACCACCATGGTGAAGAAGGCGATCACCTGACCGTCGAGGCTGCTCTGCAGACGTGCGAAGGTCACGAACGCCAGGTTCGCGGCGTTGAGCATCAGCTCGACGCTCATGAACACCACAATGGCGTTGCGCCGCAACAGCACTCCGGCCGCACCGATGGTGAACAGCAGCACCGCGAGATAGAGATAGTTCGCCGGGTTCATCGTTGATCACCGCGGCCATCGTCGTCGAGTCGGCGGCCGGTGGCACCCGACCGTGCGATCAGCGTGGCGTTCACCGACAACTCCGACTCCGAACCGTCGGGCAGCAGGGCCGGGATGTCGACGGCGTTGTGCCGGGCGAACACGCCGGGACTCGGCAGCGGCGTCATGTCCACGCCGTCGCGGAATCGGCGCTGCGACATCTCCCGCTGGGACATCCCCGCGCCCAACGACTCTCGATGTGCCAGCACCATGGCTCCGAGGGTGGCGGTGATCAGCAGCGCACCGGTCAACTCGAACGCCCAGAGGTAGCGGGCGAAGATGAGCTCGGCGATCGCCACAATCGTTTCGTTGCCGCCGTCGGGAATCGTCGTCGACGATGCCCCGGTCACCGCAGGACCACCGACGCCGGCCACCGCGAACGACGCATTCGCGATCGCCGCGATCAGCAGCACACCGAAACCCAACCCGAGTCCGATGGCCGTGAACCGTTGGCCGCGTATCGTTTCGGTTAGCGAATCCGACGAGTCGACGCCGATCAGCATGAGGACGAACAGGAACAACATCATCACCGCACCGGTGTAGACCACCACCTGCACCACACCCAGGAACAGGGCGCCCTGCGCCACGTAGAAGACCGCGAGGATGATCATCGTCATCGCCAGGAACAGCGCGGAGTAGACCGCTTTCGTGGCGCAGACGACGCCGAGCGCACCCAGGACCGCGACCACGCCGAGCACCCAGAACTGAACCGCCTCACCGGTGGAGGTGCGCGTCGCCTCGGCGAGCAGCAGCGTGGTCATCACGGGACCTCGGTCTTGCCGACGACCCGCCCGTCCGGGGTGACTTCGCCGCGGTAGTAGTTCTCTTCGACGGCGTCGGGCGCCATCGGATGCGGCGGCGCGGTCATGTCGGATGCCAGCGGCGCGAGCAGCTGGTCCTTCTCGTAGATGAGGTCGGCCCGATTGTCATCGGCGAGTTCGTACTCGTTGGTCATCGTCAACGCCCGGGTCGGGCACGCCTCGATGCACAATCCACAGCCGATGCACCTCAGGTAGTTGATCTGATACACCCGCCCGTAGCGTTCACCGGGCGAATACCGTTCCTCGGCAGTGTTATCGGCGCCTTCGACGTAGATGGCGTCGGCCGGGCAGGCCCAGGCGCACAGTTCGCAACCGATGCACTTCTCCAACCCGTCGGGGTGCCGGTTGAGCTGGTGCCGTCCGTGATAGCGGGCCGCAGTCGGACGTTTCTCCTCGGGATACGACTCGGTGATCGTTGGCTGGAACATTCCCTCGAAGGTGACGCGTAAACCGTTGACCGGCTTGAGGAAGTCAGGCATCGGAGGTCTCCTTCTCGGGAGCGGCGCCGGTCGAGATGCGCTGTCCGGGTAGTGGTGGCACCGGGAATCCGCCTGCCATCGGGTCGAATTCGGCTGGCGGCGCGGGTGCGCCGTCGGACTCGGGTAGCCGCATCGATCGCCAGATGGCGTAGGCCA
This sequence comes from Actinomycetes bacterium, assembly GCA_023461275.1. Taxonomy (GTDB): domain Bacteria; phylum Actinomycetota; class Actinomycetes; order Mycobacteriales; family Mycobacteriaceae; genus Gordonia. The sequence goes on from JAEYMI010000042.1 coordinate 28,569, forward strand.
GACCCGCGGTCACCAGCAGTCCGGCGCCGGCACTGACCCAATTCCGGGCCACCTCGTTATCCGCGCCGCTCAACGCCACTCGAATGACCGCCACCACCATCACCCACGTCAGCGAGATCGGAATGAGGACCTGCCAACCGAGTTTCATGAACTGGTCGTAGCGCAGACGGGGGAGGCTGGTGCGCAACCAGATGAACACGAACATGAACACCCACACCTTGAGTGTGAACCAGAGCACCGGCCACCAGCCGGAATTCGCCCAGTGCCCCAAGCTGATCGGCCACGGCGCCTGCCAGCCACCGAGGAACATGGTGGTCGCCAGTGCGGAGACGGTGACCATGTTGATGTACTCCGCCAGCATGAACATCGCGAACTTCAACGACGAATACTCGGTGTGGAAGCCGCCGACCAGCTCACCTTCAGCCTCCGGCAAATCGAAAGGGGCGCGGTTGGTTTCGCCGACCATCGAGATCGTGTAGATCACGAATGACGGCAGGAGAAGCAGCACGTACCAATGCTGGTGCTGGGCCCCAACAATTTCCGACGTAGACATGGTGCCCGAGAGCAGGAAGACCGCGGCGAACGTGAGTCCCATCGCGATCTCGTAGGAGATCACCTGCGCCGTCGAACGAAGCCCACCCAGCAGTGGATACGTCGACCCCGACGACCAGCCGGCCAGCACGATGCCGTAGACGCCGACCGAAGTGACCGCGAGCACGTAGAGGACCCCCACCGAGAGGTCGGTGAGCTGCAACGGAGTTCGGTGCCCGAACACCGACACCATCGGTCCGAGCGGTATCACCGCGAACGCCAGCACGGCCGGCACCACCGCGATGATCGGGGCCAGCAGATAGACCAGCTTGTCGACGCCGAACGGTGTGATGCCCTCCTTCAGTGCCAGCTTCACGCCGTCGGCCAGGCTCTGCAGCATGCCGCGAGGGCCGACGCGGTTGGGCCCGACGCGGGTCTGCATGCGGGCCATGATCTTTCGTTCGGCCAGGATCGCGACCAGCGGGTTGGCAACCAGAAAGACGAAGACCGCGAGGGCCTTGATCACGATGAGCCACAACGGATCGTGCCCGAAGTCGGCGAGATCGGGGAAGTCGGCAGGCGCTGAACCGGTCATTGTTCTGCCTCCGAGCGGGCAATCGTGACGACGCTGCCCGCGGTCACGCCGAGCATCCGATAGACCTGGGAGCCCGGCGAATTGGTGGGTACCCAGACGACGCGGTCCGCCATCTCGGTGACCTCGACGGGCAGGGTGATCGCGCCGAGTGACGTCGAGACCCGCACCAGATCGTCGTCGGAAAGTCCGTTCTCAGCCGCGGTATCTGACGACACTCGGACGACCGGGCGTCGCGCGGTGCCGGCGAGATGCGGTTCACCGTCCTGTAGTTGGCCGAGGTCCAACAGCATTCGCCAGGTCGCGAGTATCGCCTCACCTCGGCCGGGTCGGGCCGGCGGTTGCGCTGTTTCGGTCGGCGCAGATGGCCGACGACCTCGCCACGGCCCGATCTCCCTCAGCTGTGTCAGTACCGACTCCGCTGTGTCACAGTCGATATCGATACCCATCTGCCGGCCGAGGGCCGTCAGTACCCGATGATCGGCAAGCTGATGGTGATCGCTCAATGCCTGCGCGAAGGACCGCGGCCGACCTTCCCAGTCGACGAAGGTTCCGGACTTTTCGGCCACCGCGGCGACCGGGAACACCACATCGGCCAGCTCGGTGACGGCGCTGTGCCGCATCTCCAGGCTGATCACGACACCGGCTGCGGCCAGGGCTGCGCGCGCTTCGGCGGGTTCGACGAGATCGTCGGGATCGACGCCACCGACCACGACACCGCCGAGTTCCCCGGTCCGTACCGCCCTGAGGATGGCCGCGGTGTCGCGGCCGGCTTGGGTGGGCAGGTCGGCGACGTGCCAGGCGACGGCGAGATCGGTTCGTGCCGTGGTGTCCTCGACGGGACGGCCACCGGGCAGCAGGGTGGGAGCGGCTCCGACGTCGAGTGCGCCGCGTTCGCCGGCCCGACGCGGAATCCACGCCAGGCCAGCGCCGGTACGCTCGGCCAGGCGCACCGCTGCCGACAAGGCCCCCGGCACCGTCGCGAGTCGTTCGCCGACAACGATCACCGATCCCGGCGTGAGCAGCAGATCCGACGTGGTGACCGCGTTGAGGACCGCCGGCTCGTTCCCGGGCGCGCACGCCAGGAGTTCGGCCGACAGCTTCCGGACACCCGGACTGGCCCATGGTGCAATCGAATACACCCGCTGACCGGCAGTGCGTACGGCTCGGCGCATGCGGAGGAACACCATGGGTGACTCCTCCTCCGGCTCGAATCCGACCATCAGAACCGCAGGTGCTACCACCAGCTCGTCGTAGGTCATCGAGATGCCCTGTCCGGCGACCGTGGCGCTCAGGAAGTCCATTTCCTCGGTGCTGTGCGGCCGAGCACGGAAATCGATGTCGTTGGTGTCCAGCACTGTTCGGGCGAACCGACCGTAGGCGTAGGCATCCTCGACGCTCACCCGACCACCGGTGAGTACTCCGACCCGGCCCCGCAGCGGTGCCATCAGCGCGGCCGCCGTCGAGAGTGCTTGTGCCCACGGCACTTCCCGGAGTGTGCCGGTGGCGTCTCGGACCATCGGGGCGGTGATGCGGTCGCCGGCGTTGGTGTAGGTAAACGCCCAGCGACCCTTGTCGCAGTTCCATTCCAGGTTGACGTCGGGATCGTCGCCGGCCAGGCGCCGCAACACTTTTCCACGCCGATGGTCGGTGCGTTGCGCGCAACCGCTCGCGCAATGCTCACAGGCGCTCGGCGTCGAGACCAGATCGAAGGGACGGGCCCGGAAACGATAGGCGGTACCGGTCAACGCGCCGACGGGGCAGATCTGCACGGTGTTGCCGGAAAAGTACGATTCGAAGGGTTCGTCGGCATATGCGCTGACCTGTTGCAGCGCACCACGATCAGCCAGATCGATGAGCGGATCGCCGGCCACCTGCCCGGCGAAGCGTGTGCACCGAGCACACAGCACGCACCGTTCCCGATCAAGCAGCACCTCCGACGACAACGCGACCGGCTTGGTGTATGTGCGCTTCTCGCCGGTGAATCGCGACTGAGCGCGACCCGCCGACATCGCCTGGTTCTGCAGCGGACACTCGCCGCCCTTGTCGCACACCGGGCAGTCCAGTGGATGGTTGATCAGCAACAGCTCCATCACCCCGCGCTGGGCCTTCTCGGCCACCTCGGAGCTCTGCTGGGTGCGTACGATCATGCCGTCGGTGACCACGGTGGTGCACGAGGCCAACGGCTTTCGCTGACCTTCCACCTCCACGAGGCATTGCCGACAGGCACCGACCGGATCGAGCAGCGGGTGATCGCAGAAGCGGGGGATCTGAATGCCGATGTGCTCCGCGGCGCGGATCACCAGAGTTCCCTTCGGAACGGTCACCTCCACGTCGTCGATGGTGGCGGTGACCATCGGGATCTCGGCGTCGGTACCGGTCGGCCGATCGCTGACGGCGGTCATCGTGCATCTCCGGCAGTGAGATCTTCGGCAAAGACGGTCGACGCGCGCGGATCGAGAGGACATCCACCATCGAGGTGCGCGAGGTACTCGTCGCGGAAGTACTTCAACGACGACACAATAGGACTGCCGGCACCATCACCCAACGCGCAGAACGACTTTCCGAGTATGCTGTTGGTCACGTCGGCCAGCGTGTCGAGATCCTCCTCGCGACCGGCACCGGATTCCAGTCGCTGGAGGAGTTGCACCAGCCAGTACGTCCCCTCCCGGCACGGTGTGCACTTGCCGCAGGATTCGTGGGCGTAGAACTGCGTCCACCGCAGCACCGCACGCACCACGCAGGTGGTCTCGTCGAAGATCTGTAATGCCTTGGTGCCCAACATGGAACCGGCCTCGCCGACGCCCTCGTAGTCGAGCGGGACGTCGAGGTGATCGGCGGTGAGCATCGGGGTCGACGATCCGCCCGGTGTCCAGAACTTCAGTGAATGCCCTTCTCGGACACCACCTGCCCGCTCCAGCAGAGTGCGCAGCGTGGTGCCCAGCGGGGCCTCGTACTGGCCGGGCCTGCGGACATGACCGGAGAGCGAGTACAGCGTGAAACCGGGTGACTTCTCGGTGCCCATCGCACGGAACCAGTCGACGCCGTTGCGGATGATCGGCGGCACGCTCGCAATGGATTCGACGTTGTTGACCACCGTCGGGCTCGCGTACAGGCCGGCGACGGCCGGGAACGGTGGCCGTAGTCGTGGCTGCCCACGCCGGCCTTCGAGTGAGTCGAGCAGCGCCGTCTCCTCACCGCAGATGTAGGCACCGGCGCCGGCGTGGACGACGAGGTCCACATCGACGCCCGAGCCGAGGATGTCGGTGCCCAGGTAGCCTGCGGCATAGGCTTCTTCGGTGGCGGTGCGCAGGCGTCGGATCACCGAAGCGACCTCGCCGCGTACGTAGATGAATGCCCGCCGCGCCCGGATCGCGTGGGCGGCGATGATGATGCCTTCGATCAGGGCGTGCGGGGTCGCCAGCAGCAGTGGCATGTCCTTGCAGGTGCCCGGTTCGGACTCGTCGGCGTTGATGACGAGGTAGTGCGGCCGGTCGTCGCCCTGCGGGATGAACGACCATTTCAGGCCGACCGGGAAGCCGGCGCCGCCACGGCCCCGCAGTCCGGACGCCTTCACCATCTCGATCAGGTCGTCGGGCGGCGTCCGAAGGGCGATCCCGAGCGCTTCATACCCGCGATGGCTGCGGTAGGAATCCAGCGTCCACGATTCGGCTTGGTCCCAATATCGGCTCAGCACAGGTGTTTCGGCGGGTTCTATGGTCGCGGTCATCGCGGACCGTCCTCGGGTAGTCCGGCCATCAGCCGGGCGGTGGTCCGGAACGAGCACACCGAGCCGGTGCCTCGGGCCGGCGTGGTGGGCACCCCGGCGCGCAGATCCTCCACCAGTTCGATGGTGCGCTGCGGGGTCTGATTGTCGAAGAACTCCCAGTTGACCATCACCACCGGCGCGAAGTCGCACGCCGCGTTACATTCGATGTGCTCCAGCGTGATTCGGCCGTCGCCGGTGGTGTCACCCGGCACGATGCCGAGATGATCGGCCAGCGCACGAAGGATCTCGTCACCCCCGAGCACCGCGCACAGTGTGTTGGTGCACACCCCGACGAGGTATTCGCCGGTCTCGGTGCGACGGAACATCGAGTAGAAGGTGGCCACCGCGGCTACCTCGGCCGCGGTCAACTCCAGTTGTGCCGCACAGAATTCGACGCCGGCGCGAGTGATGTAGCCATCCTCGGACTGTGTCAGATGCAGCAGCGGAAGCAACGCGGAGCGCGGCTGCGGATAGCGGGCGATGATGGTGGACGCCTCATCCGACAGGCGAGTGGCGACGTCCGGGGGATACGACGACGCGCCACCGAAGGTGATCGTCGGATGCGGCGTCGGTGGGTGAAACGCGGGCGCCACACCCTGCGGCGGTGCGGTACTCAGATCCAGGAATACCGGGTCACTCATCGGTCCACCCCTCCCATCACCGGGTCGATACTGGCGACAGCGGTGATCACGTCGGCCACCATGCCGCCCTCGCACATCGCCGCCACCGCTTGCAGATTGGTGAACGACGGGTCCCGGAAGTGCACGCGGTAGGGCCGGGTGCCGCCGTCGCTGACCATGTGCACACCGAGTTCGCCACGCGGCGACTCGACGGCTACATAGCACTGCCCGGCCGGGACCCGCATGCCCTCGGTGACCAGCTTGAAGTGGTGGATGAGCGATTCCATCGAAGTGCCCATGATCTCGGCGATGTGCTCCGGCGAGTTGCCCAACCCATCGGGTCCGACGGCGAGGTCGGCGGGCCAGGCGATCTTGCGGTCGGCAACCATCACCGGTCCGGGCTCGAGACGATCCAGACACTGCCGCACGATCCGCAGCGACTGGCTCATCTCCTTGACGCGAATCAGGTAGCGGCCGTAAGAATCGCACTCGGTGTCGGTGATGACGTCGAAGTCGTAGGTCTCATAACCGCAGTAGGGCTGTGACTTTCGCAGGTCGTGTGGTAATCCGGTGGAGCGCAGGACCGGCCCGGTGATTCCCAACGCCATACATCCGGTGAGGTCCAGGAATCCGACGCCCTGAGTTCGTGCCTTCCAGATGTAGTTGTCGTTCAACAGATCCTCGAGCTCACGCAGCCGCGCGGGCAGCACGTCGAGCACCTCGGTAACCTTGTCGACCCCGTCGTCGGGGAGATCCTGGGCGATGCCACCGGGCCGGATGAACGCATGATTCATCCGAAGGCCGGTGATCGTCTCGAACAGGTCCAGGATCAGTTCGCGTTCCCGGAATCCGAGGAACATCGCGGTCACCGCACCGAGCTCCATGCCGCCGGTGGCCAGGGCCACCAGATGCGACGAGATCCGGTTGAGTTCCATCAGCATCACGCGGATGACGGTCGCGCGTTCGGGGATCTCGTCGGTGATGCCGAGAAGTTTCTCCACGCCGAGGCAGTAGGCGGTCTCGTTGAAAAACGGTGAGAGATAGTCCATCCGGGTCACGAAAGTGACGCCCTGGGTCCAGTTGCGGAACTCGAGGTTCTTCTCGATCCCGGTGTGCAGGTAGCCGATTCCGCATCGTGCCTCGGTTACCGTCTCGCCCTCGATCTCGAGGATCAGACGGAGCACGCCGTGCGTCGAGGGGTGCTGCGGTCCCATGTTGACCACGATCCGCTCGTCGCCGCGTTGCGCCGAAGCCCGCTCGCGGACGTCGGACACGATCTCATCCCAGTCCTGCCCGGACACCGTGTAGGTGTGTTCGGGACGCTGATCGCCTGGCAGCTGCTGATCGTCGACGGTGGTCATGAGTGGATACCGGTCATCAGTGGTAGGCCCTCCGTTGATCCGGTGGTGCGACGCGGGTTCCCTTGTACTCCAACGGAACCCCGCCCAGCGGATAGTCCTTGCGTTGCGGGTGGCCCTGCCAGTCGTCGGGCATTTCGATGCGAGTCAGGCTGCGGTGGCCGTCGAAGACGATGCCGAAGAAGTCGTAGGTCTCGCGTTCGTGCCAGTCGTTGGTGGGATAGACGCTCGTGAGCGTCGGGATGTGCGGATCATCATCGGGGACCGACACTTCCAGACGGACCCGTCGGTTGTGGGTGATCGACGCGAGCGGATACACCGCATGCAGTTCGCGACCGGGATCATCGGGGTAGTGGACGCCGTTGACGCCGAGGCACAGCTCGAAACGCAACGACGGCCGGTTACGCAACGTCAACGCCACCGGGACGAGGTGATCACGCCGGACGTGGATCGTCATCTCGTCGCGGAAGATCACCACCTTCTCGACCGCATCGTCGTAGCCGGGAGGCGTTGTGCCACGGACAGTGTCGTTGGTTTCGGCGAGCCCCGCGGACAGCTCGTCGGCGATCTCGTCGAAGTAGCTGCCGTAGGGGCGCGAGCTGCTGCCCGGCAGGGTGAGGGCCTGCACCAAACCGCCGTAACCCGACGTGTCGCCGGTACCGGAGACCCCGAACAGCCCCTGCTGCCGGCCGATCACCTCGGCATCGGTGGTGTCGTCGCCGGTGTCGCGCCCCGTCATCGCAGCACCCCCGTCATCGCAGCAACCCCGTCATGTCAATCGTCGGACGTGCTTGCAGCGCAGCCTGTTCGGCCGCCCAGATGGCCTGTTCCCGATTCGCGCCGAGCGGCATCTGCTGAATCTGTTCGTGCAGGGTCAGGATCGCGTGCAGCAGCATCTCCGGCCGTGGTGGACAGCCGGGCAGGTAAATATCCACCGGCACAATGTGATCGACACCCTGCACGATCGCGTAGTTGTTGAACATCCCACCCGACGACGCGCAGACGCCCATGGCCAGGACCCATTTAGGTTCCACCATCTGGTCGTAGATCTGGCGCAGGACCGGTGCCATCTTCTGGCTGACGCGACCGGCGACGATCATCAGGTCGGCCTGTCGCGGTGACGCCCGGAACGCCTCCATCCCGAAACGCGCCAGATCGTAGCGGCCCGACGTGGTCGCCATCATCTCGATGGCGCAGCACGCCAGACCGAATGTGGCCGGCCACAGCGAGCCCTTGCGCATGAAGCCGGCGAGATTCTCGACTGTGCTCAGCAGGAAGCCGCTCGGTAGTTTCTCCTCGATCCCCATGGCGTGAACCTTCCTGCGCTGGTTGCTCTTTGGTGTGGTGGCACGGTCTCGTGACGGGCCGTCAGTCCCAGGTCAGACCTCCGCGGCGCCACTCGTAGGCGTAGGCCACTGAGACATTGACGATGAACAGGGCCATCGCCGCCAACCCGAACCAGCCGAGGACGTCGAAGGCGACGGCCCAGGGGTAGAGGAAGACGATCTCGATGTCGAAGATGATGAACAGCATGGCGGTGAGGTAGTACTTCACCGGGATGCGTTGGACGACACGGGCGGTGGGCTCAATCGATTCGGCCGTCATCGACTGATTGGCCACCGAACGGTCGCGTGCGAATCCCATTGTTCCCGGCACCGGTTCGATGCCGCACTCGTAGGCGTCGAGTTTGGCGCGGTTGTACCGTTTGGGGCCGACCAGCGACGCCATGCCCACCGAGAACACCGCGAAGGCAAGCGCGATGACACCGAGCACCATGATCGGAACGTATGCGTTCATGATCGCTCGGCCTCCACGTTTGCTCGACGGCCGGTGGGCGAGAGCACCCCACCGGGGCTGATGTGAGCTACGACACAACACTACAAGTCTGTGTCGCGGTGTCGAGCGCAAACGCGCGAGTTCAGCGATTCTCTATTCGGCTTTACGATCCTCCATGAGCGTGAGCCGAAATCCGCCCACACCACTGACCGATAGGGGAGACGACGTGGCCCGGTTCTACCTTTCGACGATGCGACCGCGCGATCCCGAGGAACCGCATCGGGCCGCGAGTTCCCTCGAGCTGTTCTTCGACCTCGTGTTCGTGGTCGCGGTCAGCATCGCCGCGGTGAATCTGCACCACGACCTCAGCGAGGGTCATTTCGCGCACGGCATCAAGGCGTTCGCGCTGGTGTTCTTCGCCATCTGGTGGGCCTGGATGAACTTCACCTGGTTCGCCACCTCATTCGACACCGACGACTGGCTCTACCGGGTGCTGACGCTGGTGCAGATGGCCGGTGTGCTCGTCCTGGCCGCCGGCATCGAACCGGCATTCGTCGACGAGAACTTCGTGATCGTGATCATCGGCTACGTCATCATGCGCGCGGCGCTCGTCGCGCAATGGCTTCGGGCTTCGCGGGCCGACGAATCACTACGGGCAACGACCCGGATGTATGCGCTGGGCGTGACGATCGTGCAGATCCTCTGGCTGCTCTGGCTCCTGCTCGACGGTCCGGCGAAGACGATCGGCCTGTTCCTGCTGGTTCTCGCCGAGCTCTCGGTGCCACTGATCGCCGAGCGTCGAGGCAACACACCCTGGCATCCGCATCACATCACCGAGCGCTATGGACTGTTCACCCTGATCTTGCTCGGCGAAAGCCTGCTCGCTTCGGCCAACGCCGTCATCGAGGCGCTGCACGAGGATCATGAGCTTGCGTCGTTGATCTCGGTGGCGGTGCTCGCCTTCATAGTCACCGCGGCGTTGTGGTGGATCTACTTCTGGCCGCCGCATCACGACGCGATCGGCACCCTGGGGCAGTCGATCCGCTACGGCTACGGGCACTACTTCATCTTCGCCGCGGCCGGCGCGTTCTCCGCGGGTATTGAGGTCGAGATCGATCAGATCACCGGTAAGAGTCACATCAGCGAGGTGCAGGCATCGTTCACCTACACCGTGCCGATCGCGCTGTTTGTCCTCGGCGTGTGGCTGATTGCGGTGCGCGCCAACGCAGATCGGGTGGTCAACACCGTGGTGCCGCTCTGCGCGGTGCTCGTGCTGTTCGACCCGATCATCCCGGTTCCGGTCACTTTGACGGCCGTGTTGATGGTGATCATGGTGGCGGTGCTGGTGGTGCGACCACCTGTGTCGCAAAGCTCGGGCCCGGTGAGTACGAGCCCGACGAGCTCAGCCGACCACTGACCGCAGCATCTCCACAAAGGTCGCCGGCAGCGTGATCGGGTCGACGGGCAGCGTGGCCGTCGCCTCGGCGCGCGACCAGTCGGCCAGCCACCGGTCGTCGGCCCTGCCCAACAGCACGAGGATCGGCGGGCACGGATCGTATTCATCGCGCATCTGTTTGGCGACGCCCAGACCGCCCTGCGGACTGGCCTCCCCGTCGAGGATCGCGACGTCGACGGACCCGGCGTCGAGTTGGGCGAAGACCATCGGGCCGGTCGCGACCTCGAGATAGCTCAGCTCCGGCAGGTCGGGATCGGGGCGGGTACCCAGCGCACCGATGACGTCGGCGCGGGTGACGGGGTTGTTCGAGTAGAGCAGGACCCGCAGCGCTCGAGCGGTCCCGGTCACGTTTGAGTCAGCGTCGGGGTGTGATTCTGCGCTGTCGGGCACAGCGGCGATGCTACGCGCGCGGGGTGATGCTCAGTGCTCGGTCGAATAACCGACACGCCGTCGATGAGTCGCCAGTGCCAGGTTGACCAGTTCGTCGATGAGGTCGGCGTAGGCGATGCCGGTGGCCTCCCACATTTTGGGATACATCGAGCCGGGGGTGAAACCGGGAATCGTGTTGACCTCGTTGAGCAGCCAGCCGCGACCGTCCTCCTCGTAGAAGAAGTCGACGCGGGCCATGCCCTCGCAGCGCAGCACGGTGAACGCTCGCGTCGCCCACTCTCGGATCTCGGTGGTGGCCTCCGGTGACAGGTCGGCCGGGATGAGCAGCCGCGCCGCGCCGGTGACGTACTTGTCCTCGTAGTCGTAGAACTCGCTGCCGGGCAGGATCTCACCGGGCAGCGACGTTTCCGGGTTCTCGTTGCCGAGCACCGCGACCTCGATCTCCCGGCCGGTCACGGCCTCCTCGATGACCACGATGTTGTCGTAGCGCAGCGCCAGGTTCACCGCCGCGTCGAGTTCGGCGGCGTCGTGCGCCTTGCTGATACCGACCGACGATCCGAGGTTGCCCGGCTTGACGAAGACCGGCAGCCCGAGTTCTTCGATGGCTCGGCTCACCACGGTCTTGGCATCGTCGATGCCGTCGCGGTATTCGATCCACCGGCACTGCGGGATGCCGTCGGAGGCAGCGACCCGCTTGGCCATCGCCTTGTCCATGCACACCGCCGACCCGAGCACACCCGCGCCGACGTAGGGGACCTTGAACAGCTCGAGCAGCCCCTGGATGGTGCCGTCCTCGCCGTGCGGTCCGTGCAGCAGCGGCAACACGACGGTGACCGGTCCGTCGTCGGATCGGCGGACCACGTCGAGCGGTTCCACGACGGTGCCCGCGGGTTCCAGCGATTCCGGCAGTGGCGATCCCTCGGCCAGCGCTGCGATCGCCTTGTCGTTGCGCAGCCAGGTGCCGTCCTTGGCGATACCCACCGGGACCAGCTCGTACTTCGTACGGTCGGCTGCGGCGAGGACGTGCGCTGCGGTCACACACGAGACGTCATGCTCGGCGGATACGCCTCCGAAGAGGACAACCAGTCGGAGCAGAGGAGTGGTCATGGGTGCAACGATACGGGCACGACGGCGCTTACACCCGACCGCGTCACCCCGGCCTGACGGTGTCCTTGTAGCGTTCAAGTGTGCATTTCACCGCTAGCGAGATCGCCGCTGCCGTGGGGGGAGAGGTGCTCGGCGACGACGTCACCGTCGACGGCGCCACGATCGACTCCAGGTCGGTGGCCGACGGCCAATTGTTCGTGCCGATCGTCGCCGCGCGCGATGGACATGACTTCATCACCTCGGCCGTCGAAGGCGGTGCCCCGGCGTACCTGACCTCGCGGTCCGACGACCCGGTCGCGGGCGCCACCGCCATCCGAGTCCCCGACACGTTCACCGCCCTGGCCGACCTCGGGCGTGCGGCCCGGGCTCGCCTGCCGCAGCGGGTTGTCGGGGTCACCGGTTCGGTCGGAAAGACGTCGACGAAGGACCTGCTCGCCGGCGTGCTGGCGACGACGTACCGAACCGCGGCCAGCGAGAAATCGTTCAACAACGAACTCGGACTGCCGTTGACGCTGCTCGGTGCTGCCGACGACACCGAGGCGGCCGTCGTGGAAATGGGTGCCCGCGGCATCGGGCACATCGCCCTGCTGTGCAGCATCGCCCACCCCACCGTCGGCATCATCACCCGCGTCGAAGGCGTGCACCTGGAGTTGTTCGGCAACATCGAGGCTGTCGCGAGCGCGAAAGGCGAACTGGTCGAATCACTTCCGGTCGACGGCGCGGCGGTGCTCAACCTCGATCACAAGCATGTTGCCGCGATGGCCGAGCGTACCGACGCGCAGACGCTGATGTACGGGCTGACCACGGCCGCTGACGTGTACGCCTCAGGGATCAGCGTCGACGACGAGTTGCGGGCCTCGTTTCGGCTGCACACCCCTTGGGGTGCAGCCGATGTGGCCTTGCAGGCCCGTGGTGAGCACCAGGTTCCCAACGCCTTGGCCGCCGCAGCTGCGGCCGGCTGGCTCGGCGTCGATGTGGAGAGCATCGCGGCCGGACTGCGCGGTGCGTCGTTGTCGGGTCTGCGAATGGAGTTGAGCACCAGCCCTTCCGGGGTCACCGTGCTCAACGACGCCTACAACGCCAACCCGACGTCGATGTCGGCGGCATTGACGTCGCTCGCCGCGCTGGAAGCCGGTCGTCGGATCGCGGTGCTGGGCACCATGGCCGAACTCGGCGAAGACTCCGCTGCTCAGCATGCCGCGATCGCCGCGCAGGCCCGGGAACTGGGCATCGACGTGATCGCGGTCGCCGAGCCGAGCTACGGACCCGACGTCGCGCACGTCGACAACGTCGAAGGTGCCGTGGCCCGCCTCGCCGACCTGGATGCCGGAACTGCGGTGCTGGTCAAGGGAAGTCGCGTCGCGCAGCTCGAGCGGGTCGCCGACGCGCTGCGGTGACGGCGCACTCCTTCGCGTCGACGGCGCCCTCGCCAACGTTGACGGCGCCCACGCCAACGTTGACGGCGCCCGCCTTCACGTCGACAGCGCCCTCCTTCGCGTCGACGGCGCCCTCGCCAACGTTGACGGCGCCCTCCAAACCCTCAATCCCGTTGCTGCTTCTCCGCATTCGCGACGATGATGTCGTGCAGGTATTGCGCCAACCCCGGTGCGACGCCGTCGTAGTGCGCGGTGAATCTCGGATCGGCGACGTACATCTGCGCCACGCACACCTGCATCTGATGGCCGCAGTCGTAGAACTTGTTGAGCGCCGCGCGATGACGTTCCGCCAGCGCATCCGCGGTAGCCGAACCCGCCGCAACGCTCGCTGACATCGCCTGTGCCACATCGGCTTCCAACTGATCGGTCTCCGCCTTGATCAGCTGCCAATCCTTCTTGCCGAACTGTGCGGTGCGCTGTTGGCTCTGCTTCCAGGCGTCGGTCTCACCCCAGCGTTCCTCGGCTTCGGCCGAGTACTCCTCACCGGTCCAGTTGTCCCCGAAGATCTCCGCCTGCTCGGCAGCGGTCAACTGCATTCCCTGCTTCTTGGCATTCATCATGTCCTCCACTGCGGCGACCATCTGGTGCAAGCGTTCGATCCGGTCGGTCAACAGGTCTCGCTGGGCACTCAGGTGCGCCACCGGGTCCGACGACGGGTCGTCGAGCAGGGTCGCGATCTGCTCGAGCGTGAAGCCGACTTCCCGATAGGTCAGTACGCGGTGCAGCCGCTCGACGTCGTCGTCGGTGTATTCGCGATACCCCGACGACGATCGCTGCGACGGCACCACCAGACCGATCGCGTCGTAGTGATGCATGGTGCGGACGCTGACGCCCACCATCCGGGCGACCGTCCCCACCGTGTAGGTATTCACATCCAGCCTCACTTCGCTCACGCCGATCACCCTTCGCCATTACGTCGCGTGAGGGTCAAGGGCCGACGACGTGACCGGATAGGGGGCGGACTACGGCGCCAACCCGAACGACGCGCCACCCTTGGTGCACGTCGCCAGTTCGCCCGCTGTCTGCGACGGCGCGCAGTCCCAGCCCGAGACGGTCTGTGGCTGGCCGGTGGCGATCTTGGGGCCGTACTCGTCGGCGATCTGCTTGGCGGTCGCGCAGTTCAGCGAGCCCTTGGTGATGACGATCTGCAGCGCGCCGTCGGGTCCCTTGGTGGTGCCGCACTTCTCGCCGACGACCTGCTCGTCGGCGGGAACCGACGACGCCGGGCGTGGGGCTGGTCCGGCCACCACTGCAGCGCTGCTACCAGCGGAAATGGTGGAATCAGCGACCGATGTCGACGGCGTCGAAGCGGTATCCGCGGACTGTTCGTCGCCGCAGCCGGCCAACCCGAGGCCAATGACGAGCGCAGCGCAGGCGACGACCACGCGACCCGGGATTCGACGACCGACAGTGCTGATGGCAGGTGTCCTGGAAGTCCATGGCATGGGTTTCACGGTAGCGAAGGAGAACGCCGAGTTTGGGTACATCGGTGTCGACCTGCGAGGATGCAGGCCGTGACCAGCACCGACACCGCGACATCGTCCGACGCCGCCACCCCCTTCACGGTGGGGACCACGCTGCCCGGCACGCTGGGCCGCACCGGGGTGATCCACACCCCGCACGGCGACATCCACACCCCCGCGTTTGTGCCGGTCGGTACCAAGGCCACCGTCAAGACGGTCCTGCCGGAGTCGGTCGCCGCGCTCGGCGCGCAGGCGGTGCTCGCCAACGCCTATCACCTCTACCTGCAGCCGGGCCCGCAGATCATCGACGAGGCGGGTGGCCTGGGTGCGTTCATGAACTGGCGCGGCCCCACCTACACCGACAGTGGTGGCTTCCAGGTCATGTCGCTGGGTGCCGGCTTCAAGAAGGTCATCTCGATGGACGTCTCCGGTCAGGAGAACGACGACCTGATTGCCGAAGGCAAGGAACGACTTTCGGCTGTCGACGACGACGGGGTCACCTTCAAATCGCACCTCGACGGATCCCGACACCGGTTCACCCCCGAGGTATCGATGCAGATTCAGCACCAGCTCGGCGCCGACATCATCTTCGCCTTCGACGAACTGACAACCCTGATGAATACCCGTGCTTACCAAGAGAATTCACTGGAACGCACCCGACTGTGGGCGATTCGCTGTCTGGCTGAACACAATCGGCTCTCCGTCGAGCGCGGTCACCGGCCGCAGCAGGCGCTGTGGGGCGTCATCCAGGGCGCCCAGTACGAGGATCTTCGACGCAAGGCCGCCCGCGACCTGACCGAACTGAGCCGCATCGATCGCGAGAACGGCGGAAAAGGCTTCGGCGGCTACGGAATCGGTGGTGCATTGGAGAAGGCAAACCTCGGAACGATCGTCGGATGGGTCAATCAGGAACTGCCCGTCGACTCCCCGAAGCATCTGCTCGGCATCAGCGAACCCGACGATGTGTTCACCGCCATCGAGAACGGCGCCGACACGTTCGATTGCGTCTCACCCACCCGCGTTGCCCGCAACGGCGCCATCTACTCCCTCGACGGTCGCTATAACGTGACCAATGCCAAGTACCGCAACGACTTTCGGTCACTCGACCCTGAGGTGGAGAACTACACCTCGCAGTATTCGCGCGCGTACCTGCACCACCTGTTCAAGGCCAAGGAGGGGCTGGCGTCGACGTTGGCGACGCTGCACAACGTGGCGTTCATCGTGTCGATGGTCGATCGGGCGCGCCAGGCCATCGAAGACGGCAACTACGTCGAGTACCGCGATGAGTTCCTGGGGCGTTACTACGCGGGATCGTCTCAGAGCGGAATATCAAGCAGCTCTTCGTAAAACCCGCCGAATCGACGACCCGGTTCGACGAGGTGGATCTCCAGGATCCAGTGGCACGCGCGGCCCTGATTGTCGGGTCGTCGCATCGGTAGATCCGACCCGGGCGCGACGTAGCTGTCGATCTCGCTGCCCTTGATCTTCTCGTGCGGGAATTCGCCGACCAGGTGACCGGCGATCTCGCCACCGAAATGCCATCCGGCCTCTTCGGTGAGTTCGACGACGCGGTCGAAGAGTTCGGCGCCGGTGATGTCGGGGGAGTTGCGGAACAGCTCGCGGCCCTGCTGCCAGATTCGCGGAATATCATCGCGCAGGGCAATTTTCGCCGGATCATCGCCGAGGACATACGTTCGGCCGAAGTCGGCTTCCCACTCCTCGAAGAGTGGACCGAAGTCGAGAAACAGGATCTCGTCGTCGGTGAGGGTGTGGCTCGGCGGGTTGGCCTTGTAGGTTTCGAGCGTGTTGGCCCCGGCACGGACGATGCGTTTGTGCCAATGCCGGGTGACGCCGAGTAGATCGGAGGCCAGATCGCGGATCTCGTCGGACAGCTCGCGTTCGGTCACCCCAGGACGGATCAGTGCTCGGCGCTCCACCTCGTCGAAGAGCTCCTGCGCCTTCGATTGCGCATCGAGCAGTTGCGCGACGCGTTCGGATTCTGTTGCGGTGGCCATGCCCACCATCCTGGTCGAATCGGCGTGAGCGCGCTATGGCCCATCGTCGTCGGACCGGGAACCGAAGCGCCTTCGTTTACGTTCTCTTTGCAATTGGTGGATCGCTGTCCCCACAATGGATGTGCATCGCCAACATCCCACACCGACGAGAAAGAGCTGATGAGACGCCGAAAGCGCAAGCGCCGCCGACGATTGCCCGACCCCGCTACCTGGTCTGATGGACACGATCTCAGCATCGACGAGGGGGGCACATGCTGCTGACCATCCTCGGAATCCTCGCCGGCATCGTGGTGGTGTTGCTCATCACCGCTGCGACCGGCTACTTCGTGGCCCAGGAATTCGCCTACATGGCCGTGGACCGGTCACGTCTCAAAGCTCGCGCGCAGGCCGGCGACGCCGCCGCGGCCCGAGCCCTGTCGGTCACGCGTCGCACATCGTTCATGCTGTCCGGCGCGCAGCTGGGCATCACCGTCACCGGCCTGCTGGTCGGTTACGTCGCCGAGCCGCTGATCGGTAGCGGCTTCGGCGAACTGCTCGATTCGGTGGGCGTGCCGGTGACCATCGGTGTCGCGATCGGCACCGTGCTGGCCGTCGCGTTCTCCACCGTCATCCAGATGGTGTTCGGCGAGCTGTTCCCGAAGAACCTCGCCATCGCGCGTCCCGAGCCGGTCGCGCGTCGGCTGGCATTCTCGACGAACGCCTACCTCGCGGTATTCGGTTGGCTGATCGCCCTGTTCGACAAGTCGTCGAACTTGCTGCTGCGCGTGCTGCGCATCGAGCCGGTGCACGACGTCGAACACTCGGCCACTCCACGCGATCTCGAGCACATCGTCGCCGAATCCCGTGCCACCGGCGAACTACCGGAAGAACTCTCCACCCTGCTCGATCGCATCCTCGACTTCCCCACGCAGACAGCCGAACACGCGATGATCCCGCGCAACATCGTCGACACGATCGATGCCGGAACACCACTGTCCGAGGTGGTCACGCTGATGAGCACCGGGCATTCGCGGTACCCGGTGATCGGTGAAACCTCCGACGACGTCCGCGACGTCGTCCACCTGCGCGACGTGCTCGGCTGGGTCGACGACCCGAAGCTCGCCGACATGACCGTCGACGACGTCGCGAGACCTGCCGTCGTGGTGCCGGTTTCGCTGCCGCTACCCGAGGTGCTCGAGGCCATCCGGGAGGTCGACGACGAGCTCGCGGTGGTCATCGACGAGTACGGCGGTTTCGCCGGCGTGGTGACCACTGAGGACATGGCCGAGGAGTTGATCGGTGAGATCGACGACGAGCACGACTCGTCGTCGTCGGAAACCGTTGTCACCCTGGGGGATGGCTGGTTGATGAGTGGCAACGCGCACATCGACGAGGTATCCCGGGCCATCGGGCACGACCTTCCCGAAGGCGACTACGAGACGATCGCCGGTCTGGTCATCGCCACCTTCGTCGGGCTGCCCGATGTCGGTGACACGGTGACCATCCCGTTGGAACCCGACCCATCAGAGCTGTTGTTGCCCAACGCCTCGATTCCGGAGGTGGTGGCCACGGTTCGACGAGTCGACCGCCACGTTCCGGCGCTGATCGAGGTCAGCGTCCGAGACGCCGCCGATGCCACGATGGGGGATGACGAGCGATGAGCGGACCTGTCGTGATTGTCGTGACCATCGGGTTGATCGCTGCGAGTGCGTTTTTCGTCGCAGTCGAGTTCGCTCTCATCGCTGCCCGACGCCACCGGCTGGAGGACGAGGCCCGCAACAGTCGATCGGCCCGCGCCGCGCTACGTAGTGCATCGGAACTGTCGGTGTTGCTGGCCGGCTCGCAGCTCGGCATCACGGTGTGCACCCTTGCGCTCGGTGCGGTGACCAAACCTGCTGTGCACCATTGGCTTACCCCGATGATCAGTGGTTGGGGCGCGCCGACGTGGGTGGCCGACGTCGGTGGCTTCGTGTTGGCGTTGGCGATCGTTACGTTCCTGCACCTGGTGGTCGGTGAGATGGCGCCCAAGTCGTGGGCGATCGCCCATCCGGAGCGGTCGGCGATTCTGCTGGCTCTGCCGATGCGCGGTTTCATGTGGCTCACCCGCCCACTGATCGAGTCGCTGAACCGCATTGCGAACTGGTGCCTTCGCAAGGTCGGGGTCGACCCGGTGAACCAGGTGGCCTCAGGTCAGGATTCGGATGCGTTGCGGGAGTTGGTGGATCACTCCGCTACCGTTGGCGCGCTCGACGAGCGACACCACACCTGGTTGCGAGGTGCGCTGGAATTGGAGTCGATGACAGTCGGCGACGTGGTCACTGATCGGGCCGAACTCAGCTCGGTGCCTTCGACGGCTTCGGCTGCCGACGTGCGTGAGAAGGCACGTGAAACCGGCCACCTGCGGTTGGTCGTGGAAGGTCGCGACGGCGTGGAAGGCGTAGTGCACGTGCGCGATTGCCTGGCCGCCGGCACGCAGGCGACTGCCGGCGACCTGATGCGCCCGGCCGTCTCGGTCGACATCGACCTGCCGGTGTACGAAGCGCTGGAACGGATTCGGACCAGTCGCAGTCATCTACTGACCGTCACCGAAGCCGGCCGCGTGATCGGCGCGATCACCTTCGACGACGTTGCGCGGAGGTTGCTGGAGGTGGCGTAGCCGATGGTCGAGTGCCCCGAGCCGTTAGGCGAGGGGTGTATCAAGACCCCGTTCCCCGACAATCCACGGCCCTCTCGGCAACGCCAACACCGAAAACCGTTGCAGCAGAATCTGAGCCGTCACCAGCTCACCAGGCTCGGCCAGCCCCAACGACGCGGCCATCAGCGACAACACCTGCGCCGCAGTCACTCCGCGCTCGGCGAGGTCGGCCAGGGTGACCGCGCCATCGCGTTTGCTGAGCCGCACATGCTGTTCGTTGAGCACCATCGGCACGTGGGCGTACGTCGGCGGCGTCTCGCCGAGAAGCGTCGCCAGGTAGGCCTGCCGGGGCGCCGACGAGAGTAGGTCGTCGCCGCGGACCACCTGATCGATGCCCGACGCCGCGTCGTCGACGACAACTGCCAAATTATAGGCGGGTGTTCCGTCGTTTCGGCAGATGACGAAATCGTCGACCATGCCGGTGTATTCGCCGTGCAGCAGGTCGGTGACGGTGAATTCGGCGACGTCGGACCGGATGCGGATCGCGGGCGGTCGTCCGGCCGCTCGACGTTCCGCGCGCTGTGCGTCGGTCAGGTCCCGGCACGTCCCAGGATAGGCCCCCTGCGGTGCGTGCGGTGCCGACGGTGCCTCGAGGATCTCCCGCCGAGTGCAGAAGCACTCGAAAGTTCTTCCCTGGGAGATCAATTGGTCGACGATGTCGCGATAGACATCGAGTCGACTCGTCTGGTAAAGCACCGGCGGCTCCCAGTCGATGCCGATCGCGTGGAGATCGTCGATCTGTCGTTGATCGGCGCCGACCGCGGTGCGGTCGAGATCCTCCATCCGTAGCAGGAACCGCCGACCCGTCGACCGCGCGAACAACCAGGCGAGCAGCGCGGTACGGAGGTTCCCGACATGCAGATCACCCGACGGCGACGGCGCGAATCGGCCGGCGCCGTGCCTGCCGCCACTCACGGATTCGTCGGTGCCCATTGCGATCGAGCCTACAAGTGCGACGATGGAGTCGTGGATCTCCCTGTGATGCCGCCGATCGCGCCGATGCTGGCCAAGGCGGTGACCGCCGTCCCCAATCAACCCCACGACCCGGAATGGTCGTATGAACCCAAGTGGGACGGGTTTCGCGCCCTGATCTTTCGCGACGGCGACGAGGTTGCGATCGGTTCGCGCGGCGGCAAAGATCTCGCCCGCTACTTCCCGGAAATAGTGGCGGCTGCCAAGAAAGAACTGCCGGACAAGGTAGTTCTCGACGGTGAGATCGGCGTGCCCGCGCTGATCGGCGACACCCACCGCCTCGACTGGGATTCGCTGGCCCAACGTATCCACCCGGCTGATTCGCGTGTGCAGATGCTGGCCGAGAAGACACCGGCCATCTTCATCGGATTCGACGCCCTCGCTCTCGGCGCCACCAGCGTCGTCGACGAGCCGTTCGGTGTCCGACGAGAAACGTTGCTGCGGGCCATCGACCCCGACGGTGCAGCCGATCGTCGCATGCATGTCAGCCGCGTGACCGCCGACCCGGCTGTGGCCACGGAGTGGTTCTCGGCGTTCGAAGGAGCTGGACTCGACGGGGTTGTCGGAAAGCGTTTGGCCGGAACGTATGTCGAAGGCAAACGCGAGATGGTGAAGGTCAAACACAAGCGGACCGCGGACTGCGTCATCATCGGCTACCGTGTCCACAAGAGCGGTTCCGGCCTGGGTTCGATGCTGCTCGGCCTGCACACCGACGACGGTGACTTGCACATGGTCGGGGGTTCCGGTGCCTTCTCCGACGCCAAACGTCAAGAGCTGCAAGCGATGTTCGAACCCATGCGGTTGGATCCGGAGAAACCGTCGCTGGGTGAGCCGACGCGGTGGCGGTCGGAGAAGTCGGGGGAGTGGATTCCGATCCGCCCGGAGTTGGTGGCCGAGTTCGCCTACGACCAGATGGAGAATCACCGCTTCCGACACACCGTGAAGTTCCTGCGGTGGCGCCCGGACCGCGAACCGGAAAGCTGTACCTACGACCAGCTCGAGGTTCCGCTCACCTACGACCTGCACGATGTGCTGGAAGGGAAGTCCTGATGGCATCCCGTTCGCCCGCCGAGGAACTCGACGTCGACGGCATCGCCGTACGAATGAGCAATCCGGACAAGATCTACTTCCCTGAACTCGGCGAGAACGGCGGCCGCAAAAGGGATCTCGTCGGATACTTCCGAGCTGTGGCCCTACAGGGCGCGATGATGACCGCGGTGCGCAACCGTCCCACGTTCCTTGATCGCTTCCCCGACGGCGTCGAAGGCGACCGCATCTATCAGAAGCACATCGCCAAGAAGCGCCCCGAGCACGTGCAGTCGACGCCCATCACGTTCCCGTCCGGACGAACCGGCGACGCCCTGTGCCCGCAGGTGCCGGCAGATGTGGTGTGGGGCGCCAACCTCGGTACCGTCACCTTCCACACCTGGCCGACCACCAGCCCCGACAACGATCACCCCGACCAGCTCCGCATCGACCTGGATCCGCAGCCCGGCACCACCTTCGACGACGTACGGCGCGTCGCGATCGATGGGCTCAAGCCACTCCTCGACGAGCTCGGGTTCGCCGGATTCGTGAAAACCTCTGGCGGACGGGGCATTCACGTCTACGTCCCGATCGAGCCCCAGTGGGATTTCATCGCGACCCGACGAGCGGTCATCGCGCTGGCCCGCGAACTCGAACGCCGCGACCCCGACCACGTCACCACCTCATGGTGGAAGGAGGAACGGGGAGAGCGGATCTTCATCGACTTCAACCAGAACGCCCGCGACCGCACCATGGCGTCGCCCTACTCCGCACGCAACAGCCCCAACGCGCGCGTGTCGACGCCGGTTACCTGGGAAGAACTGGTCGACGTCGAACCGGATGACTGCACCATCGCCACGGTGCCGGGTCTGCTGGACAAGCGTGGCGACCCGTGGGCCGACATCGCCGAACACGCTCGCGGCATCGAATTATTACTGGAGATGGTGCAGGCCGACGACGCAAAAGGCTTGGGAGACATGCCGTATCCGCCGAGCTACCCGAAGATGCCCGGCGAGCCGCCACGCGTGCAGCCCAGCAAGAAGGTCGCCGAGAACTGGGACGAGGAAGGCAATCGCCGCGACTCGTGACTGTCAGGCCGTGAGTGCTACACGCGCGATGATCAAACGACGACGCGACCCGTCTTGCTGAACAGGTCCATTGGGTACTGAGTTGCTGTGGCGCAACTGATTTGGACCTCGTAGCTCGCGTGCACCAGCGGCGGTGACACGAGTACGACGACCGGGGCCGTGGTCGTCACACGCTTGACCTCCATCAGTGGCGACGACGCCGACAGTGTCGACAACGGTTCGCTGAAGAAGTTGTACGAGCGGTAGAGCGTGCACGTCTTGTTGACGGTCGGCAGGCCGGTCGCCTTGGCGACGATCGCGCCCTTGCTGGCTGAGAAGACGGCAGCCGGTGCGGCGTCGGCGACCGGAGTGCCGACGACGAAGGCGGCTGTGGCACAGGAGACGGCGGTCGCGATGGTGAAAAGTGCTCGCTTCATGGCACTCTCGCTTTCAGATTGGTTGGTACCAGTCTGAGCCTCGTTGGTGCTCTGCGCCATCCGGCGAGCGCAGGTCAGCGCAACGCACGACAGTCGGATGATTGTCATGCGCTACGCCGATATCTGTGCCTTCGATGTCAGGCGGGCCCGTACGTCAGGTGGTTCACGCCGTTGCTCAGCACCTCAGAGGAATTCAGCGACAACGGGATACGTGGTGATCCCGTCGGAAAGAGTTGCGCGCCTTCGCCGAGGACCACCGGATAGACGAACAGGTGAAGTTCGTCGATGAGTCCGTCGGCCAGCAATGCCCGCACCAGGGTGCCGCTCCCGCTGATGTAGAAGTCGCCGTCGTTGTCGGCCTTGAGTTTCCGAATCACCTCGGCGTCGTACGGTCCGAGGATCGACGAGTTCTGCCAGCCGGTCGCCTCGCTCAGCGTCGAGGTCACCACATGCTTGGGGGAGTCGTTGAAGAAGGGGGCGCCGGGGTCGTCGTCGGCGGTCCGTCCCGACCATGCCGGTCCGAACATCTCGAACGTCACCCGACCGAGCAGCAGGCCGGACGCCGGCTCGACGATCGCGCCGATCGCTGCCGCCAGATCGTCGGGGAAGCCGTACTCCATCGTGAACGACGGATCTTCGAAACTGCCGTCGAGGCTGATGAATTCGTGAACGACGATCTTGCCCATGGGTTGCCCTCCGGTTGGTCGACCCCGCACGTCGGGCGTCGATGTCAGAGTAAGAGACCAACCTCGAGCCCGGAACTCATCGGGTATCAGCGGGAGAAGGTCCGTCCGCAGCGCCGCTAGAGAAGACGTCGATAGGAAAGATGCTATGAGCACGAGGAAACCGCGTAGTTCTGACGACTATGGCCGCCTGTCGTCGGCCGTCGAAGATGGAGACTACGACGTGGTCGGCCCAGTGGAGGTCCGGCGCGGTCGGCCGCGCAAGGGTGAGGACGGCAGTCTGATGGGCGATCACCTGAAGACCCAACACGGAGACGACCCGCGCTGACACAGCCTCGGTAGGAGCGTGTCGTCGCGACGATCACCGGCTCGCCGTTGCGCTCCCACCGAGGTTGTGCCACCGGATTCCGGTACCCGGCCTGCGGTAGCACTCACAATCTTGCTGAACGTCGACTGGCAACTCGTCGTCGAAGCGTTCTCGTACCCAGCACAGCAATCAGCCCCGACACACTGACGTGCGCCGGGGCTGATCGCTGCTGGCGGAGGATAGGGGATTTGAACCCCTGAGGGCGTTAACCCAACCCGCGTTCCAGGCGAGCGCCATAGGCCACTAGGCGAATCCTCCGCGGATCAGCTTATCCGAGTCGTGACGACAATGCGAAATCGCGATGGCCGAGTGTGAACGATCCCACTTCCGCAACAATTCTTCGAAAAACTTTCACCGGCCTGTCGATCCCGCATAGTCTTGTTCGACGCAGTGCATGAGAGGGCCTCGACCGAGGCTTTCGGCCGATCACGAATGACAGAGGAGTCATCATGAAGTACATGCTCATCATGCGCGCAGTCGATCAGCGAGCCGTCGAGGACTTCGCGAATGCCGATTTCAACGAAGTCATCGCCGCCATGGGCGCCTACAACGAGTCGATGGTCGACGCCGGCGTACTGGTCGACGGCGCCGGACTCTCCGATGCCGAGGAAGGATCCGTCGTCGATTTCTCCGACGACGATCCCGTCGTCACCGACGGCCCCTACGGCGAACTGCGTGAACTCTTCAACGGCTTCTGGATCCTCGACGTCTCAACCAAGGAGGAGGCGATCGAGTGGGCCAAGCGCGCACCGCTCGGACCCGGCTCCCAATTGGAGATCCGCCGCATCAACGACGTCGACGACTTCCCGCAGGACAACGAGTGGATCCAGAAAGAACAGGAATGGATCAACCAGGGCAAGCTGAAGACCAGCCGCGACTGAACCCGACCCCCACCGAGGCGGTCCGTCGACCCGATGCGGCCCCGGCCCACTGGGCCGGTTC
>JAEYMI010000043.1 GCA_023461275.1 Actinomycetes bacterium
CTCGACGACCCGATACTCCGGCGCCGCATACCGATCGAGGATCTCACGTCGGGCACCGAGCAACGATTGTGTGTCGGTTCCCTTGTCCAGGAAGAAGAACGCGTCGACGCCGGCCATCGCGTCGATGGCCTCGACGGTGATCTGACGGGGACCGCCGGGACCGATCCCGATGACGCGCAGCGTGATCCGCATGTGGGTCAGGGCTTGATCCACCGCAGCCCGTGCACACGCGCGGTGAGTGCGAGGACCGCGTCGCGCGGCGCGATCCGTTGTAGCGCGAACACCACGCCCGCGTTATTACCTTTGGCGTAGAACGGTTTCGGATGTTCGGCGAGCGCCGCTTTCACGATGACCTCGGCCATCGCTTCGGCGCTGATGCCCTTGTCCTCGTTGGCGCGGGTGGCCGCGGCGAGGGTGTCGTACTCGGCCTTGTACGGCGAGTCGTCGCCGACGTAGACGCTGCGCCGGTCACCGATTCCGGTGGCGATGGTGCCGGGTTCGACGCTGATCATCCGGATTCCGTAGGGCGCGACCTCGCGTCGTGTCGCAAACGCGTAGGCCTTGAGCGCGGATTTGGTTGCGGCATAGTTTGATCGGAAGGCCACCGGGAAACTCGACAGCATCGACCCGACCATCACGACGGTGCCGCGGCGTCGTTGCCGCATGCCCGGCAACACGGCCTTGGTCAGCGCGATGGGCCCGAAAACATTGACCGCGAAGAGATTTTCGATGGCCGACATCGGTGTGTCCTCGAGCGCTCCGGCCTGGGATTCGCCGGCGTTGTTGATCAGGATGTCGACCGGACCGACCTCGGCGGCGCACGCGGCGGCACTGTCGTAGTCGGCGTTGTCGAGCCGGACGTAGGTGACGCCGGGGATCGGGTCGGCGACCGTGTCGGGATTGCGGCTGGTGCCGTAGACGGTCAGTCCGCGGTCGACGAGTTGCCGGGCGACCGCTGCCCCGATTCCGCTGGTGGCCCCGGTGACCAGGGCGACGGTCTGATTGCCTGCTGATTGCGCTGCCACGCCTGCCACGGTAGCCGAGACCGTCCGCGGCGACGACAACCATCCAGGCGTGAGCATGATGGTGCGCCAAACGGGAACTGCCGCGGACCACACCCCTGTGGGGTACGGTCCGCGGCAGCGGTGCCATTGACGGCCGTCAGGCCGCGCCGGCTTCTATCTAGGAGCCGACCTTGCGGAACCCGCCTGCTTCAGCGGCATCCTCAGTGGCGAACCAGATTTCGGCAATCGTCTGCTCGTACGACGGCATACCCGGCGTGTGGTAGAGCCCGGAATCGGCGTTGCCTTTGATCGGGTAACCCTCCGGCGCCTGCTTCGGATCCGCGAGCGGCAGATGCGCACCGACGGGAACTGCGGTGTCGACGCCCTTGAGCTTGTAGCGTCCGACGCCGTCGCCGGTCGCCCGGCCCACAGCACCTGCCGCAGCCGCACCGGCAGCCCCGATTCCCGCTGCACCGGCGGCGAGACCACCGGCGAGACCGGACCGGGATCCGGAGACATCGATGTCGGGACCGTTGACGTCCACGTCAGGCGCATTCACGTCGAGGTGGGGCTTCTTCAGATCCGGTCCGTCGATGTTGACGTCGGGCTTCTT
Source organism: Actinomycetes bacterium (assembly GCA_023461275.1). Lineage (GTDB taxonomy): Bacteria > Actinomycetota > Actinomycetes > Mycobacteriales > Mycobacteriaceae > Gordonia. Next base: position 1,618 of record JAEYMI010000043.1, read on the forward strand.
CAGGTCCGGTGCGTCGATGTCGACGTCGGGCTTGTCGAATGCCTTCTTCGCTGCGTACCCGGCTGCACCGATTCCCGCGGCGCCCGCCGCGGCGGCACCGGCCGCCTTACCCTTCAGATCCAGACCCCCACCACTCACGTTGGGCGCGTTGACATCCGGGGCATGCAGGTTCGCACCCTTGACGTCGACGTTGGGTCCTCGCACGTTCGGACCCTTGACGCCGGGGCCGGACAGGTTCGGTCCGTGCAGGTCGACGTCGCCGCGACGACGCTTGAACAGCCACCAGAGCAGGAGGCCGAGCAGTGCCAGCAGCAGCAGCGGCAGGAGCAGCCACCACCAGTTGAACTTGCCGGTGTCGGCGCTGGCATCAACGCTGGGCGCATTCACGTCGACGTTGGGTGCACTCATGTCAGGCATGTTCGGTGCACTCATGTTCGCGCTCATGTTCGGCATGTTCGGCGCACTCATGTTCGGCATGTTCGGCGCGCTCACATTCGGCGCACTCGCGTTGATCCCGGGCATTCCTGGAATCGCGAGGCCCGACAGCCCTGCGGCGAGATCGGCTGGCTCACTTGTCCATTGGCCGGTCACCTTGTTGAAGCTGATGCTGCCGTTGGTGAACTTCTGGGTCTCGACGTCACCGGAGCCGGTGAGGTCACCCAGCGGCGCACCGAGCGTGGTACCCAGCTTGTCCGACGCCGCGGCGAACGGTCCGCGGACCACCCAGGCGCCGTTCTCGGGCGTCCAGTAGATCTTCGGCTTGTCGACCTGAGCGAAGGTCGCCATCCGACTCGCCGGCTGGAACGGTCCGTTTGTCTCACTCGTGGTGGGGAAGAGCAGCGAACCGGTCGGGCCGCCTTCCTCGTTGTACTTGGCCAGGACCGCGCCGTAGAGCGCCCGGGCGCCGGTGGGCTCGGACCAGAAGATGGTGCCCCCGCTGTATTCCTGCTTGAAGCCGGCACCGACTGCCTCTACGGACCCTTCTTTGGTCCCCAGTCCGGTGCTGTTGAAGCCGCGATCAGCGCTTCCGCTGCTGATCTGCTCGGCGAGCGCATTGATTGCCTGCGTCGCATCGTCTACCGGTGCGGCTGTTGCATGGGGTGCGCTCAGCAGAGCCAAGCCCGCTGCGGCGGCAAATCCCAGCCCGACCACGCGCATTCGTCGAAATACTTTCGTCTTCATGTCTCGACTTTCTTCGGTTGTTCCTCGGCGAGAAGCCCCGCCCCCCGCAATTTGACATCGCGAAGACGCGAGGCGTCTACAGCTTCGCACAAAAGTGGCAAATTTTGCCGCTCACATCGACAAATGTTGCCGAGGTCAATGTAGTCGATCAACACGCGAAAGCATCGGCATCCATAATATTTGCGATCTTGAATCGATGAATTGCGCACCAACCCGAAGCGCTCCCGCCAACAGGGGCGATCTACTTGATGCCGACACGGGTGCCAGAAACCGTTAGTCGAAGGAACAAAGAAATGAATGTAGCGATCGCTAATTCGCCTGGGAATGACGCCGAACTGTTACCAAAGATGTCACTTGTGCGCCCGCGTAAACATCTCTCAACCACACTGTGGGCGCACACCGGCCGGAGGCCCGGATTCTGCAAGTGGCAAGGATGTCACTGTGCGCCCGCGTAAACATCTCTCAACCACACAGTGGGCGCACACCGGCCGGAGGCCGGCGCGGATGCACCGTGCTCCCGGCAGGATTCGAACCTGCGACACCGGCTTTAGGAGAGCCGTGCTCTATCCCCTGAGCTACGAGAGCGGGGACTGGAGGAAGTCGTAGAGGAAACTCACGCGCGTGAGTTTCCGACCTCGATCTTCGCATCAGTCACCGTCTGATTGTCTGCGTGGCAGGCGATCGGACTGTGGAGAGTCTACGGCACCGCTTCAGGACGCTGATGTGGCCGCCGAACGAGAGGGATCGGCCCGGGCGAGGCGTGCGCCATCGCCTGCCCGGGATCGGTCGACTGTTCGGACTTGATCGCTCTTGGCCTGTGGATCGGTGACAGCCGTGTCGACGCGGACGCGGCGGTTGCGCCGCACCGCACCGCAGCGAAATGTCTTGGTACCTAACGACTAATGCGAGTCTCGGGCGATCTCGCGGCCGATGATTTCCTTCATGATCTCGGTCGTTCCGCCATAAATCGTCTGGATGCGACTGTCGACGTAGGCCCTCGCGATGGGGTACTCCATCATGTATCCGTAGCCACCGTGTAGTTGCACGCATCGGTCGACCACCCGCTTCTGCAGCTCGCTGGCCCACCACTTCGCCTGCGCAGCCTCGACTGCGGTGAGGTCGCCGTCGTTGAGAGCCAGCACAGCCTGGTCGATATAGGTTTGCGTGACGTCGATCTCGGTCAGCATCTCGGCCAGCACGAACCGGGTGTTCTGGAAATCACCGACGGACTGCCCGAACGCCTTGCGCTCGAACACATACGTCTTTGTCCACTCGTACGCAGCTCGGGCGCTCGCGATGGCACCCACCGCGATGGAGAGCCGCTCGCGAGGCAGGCGCTCCATCAGGTGCATCAGCCCACGACCTTCGGTGCCGAGCAAGTTCGCGGCAGGAACACGCACGTCAACGAAGGACAGTTCAGCGGTGTCCTGAGCCGCGAGCCCGACCTTCTTCAGTTTGCGGCCACGAGTGAAGCCGGCCATATCGCGCTCGACGACGAAGAGACTGTATCCGCGGGAACCCGCGCCGGGATCGGTCCGGGCCGCGACAATCACGAGGTCCGCGTGAATCCCGTTGGTAATGAAGGTCTTTTGTCCGTTGAGAACCCAATGGTCTCCCTCACGGACTGCGGTGGTCTTGATTCCCTGGAGGTCACTGCCCGTACCCGGCTCGGTCATCGCGATGGCGCAGATCAGTTCACCACCGGCCATCCCGGGGAGCCACCGTTGCTTCTGCTCTTCGGTTCCCAGATCACAGATGTAGGGAATGATGATGTCGTCCTGGGTGCCGAGCCCGGCGCCGAAAGAGGTTGCGCCGGCCCGCGCGATCTCCTCCGCCACCACATACCGGTATCGGTAATCGGACTCCCCGGGACCTCCGAACTCTTCCGGAACGGCCAAGCCCGTGATGCCGACCTTCCCGGCCGACAGCCATGCTGCCCGGTCGATCAGCCGAGCATCTTCCCACTCCTCGTAGTACGGAATGACCTCCCGCGCAAGGTATTCACGGACGGTCTCCCGATACGCCTGGTGATCTTGGTTGAAAATGGTGCGACGCATTACTTCTCCTCAGTGGTGGGCCCGAGAAAGATGGACTTGGTGTTGAAGTAGGCATGCAGCCCTTCTGGACCCAGTTCTCGTCCGAGGCCGCTGGCCTTGATCCCACCGAAGGGCGCACCGAAATCCAGGGTGTATCCGTTGACGCCGAATGACCCTGTCTCGACCCGTCGCGCAACGTCGAGGCCGTGCTCCGCGTCGGCCGTCCACACCGTTCCCCCGAGTCCGTATTCGGAATCGTTGGCAATCGCGATCGCCTGCTCTTCGTCGGCGTAGGGAATCACCGACAGCACCGGCCCGAAGATTTCCTCACGCGCGATGGTGTGGTCGAGCCCGACCTCACCGAAGACGGTCGGTTCGATAAACCATCCGCGGTCGCGGTCGACCGGTCGTCCACCGCCGGTGGTCAACTTCGCACCCTCGCTGCGGCCGGCCTCGATGTAGGACTCGACTCTGGCCCGCTGACCGGAACTGACGAGCGGCCCGATGAATGTGCTCGGGTCGAGTGGATCACCGACCGGGAGGGAGGCCACCATGGCGGTCACCGCGTCGAGCACCTCTGCGTAACGGCTCTGCGGGGCAAGAACTCTCGTCGAGGCATAGCACGTCTGTCCGGTGTTGATCAGCGACGCGGTCGCCAGTCCCTGCACCGTGGCCGCCAGGTCGGCGTCGTCGAGGATCAGTGCTGCCGACTTGCCACCGAGCTCGAGCGAGACCAGGCGCAGCAGTCGACCGCATGTCTCGGCGATCTGTCGTCCGGCCGGCGTGGATCCGGTGAAGGCGACCTTCTGCACTCCGGGGTGGGCGACGAGATGTTTTCCGATCTCTGTTCCGCCGGTGACGATATTGAGGACACCTGCGGGCAGCCCCGCTGCGGCGGCCGCCTCGGCCAGTACGAAGGAGTCGAGGACGGTCTCCGGAGAGGGTTTGAGGACGACAGTGCATCCCGCCGCGAGCGCCGGGGCGATCTTCATCATCGCCAGCAGCGCGGGGAAGTTCCACGGTGCGATTGCGGCAACGACACCGATCGGTTCCTTTCGCACCACCGTGGTTCCGTTGCCTGCCAACGCCGGCCGATGCTCTTCCAGCTCAGTGCCGCGGATCAGCGCAGCGTAGTAGTGCAGCAGACCTGCCGGTCCCTGCCCTTCAGCGACTGTGGAGATCGCAATCGGCATTCCGTTCTGCTCACTGACCAGACGAGCGGAAAGCTCGGCGCGACTTGCCAACTCGAGAGCGAACCCGTCGAGGACATCGGCGCGTTGTACCGGCGTGAGCGCTGACCAGGTCCGGAATGCACGACCAGCGGCAGCCACGGCGGCGTCGACGTCGGCGGTGGTGCTGGCGGGGACCCGCCCGATCTGTTCCTCGGTAGCCGCCGAGTGCACCTCGATGACGTCAGCCGAGGTCGGCGCCTGCCAGTCTCCGTCGATGTACAGAGCAGCGTGATTGTGAACCATGGGGCCTCCTCGGACCGGTGGGTGCCACGTCAAACTCCGACGCCTCAGCGGCGTCGCAAGTGATATGCGTCATATAGCGAACGTTAAGTAACTTAGGCACACGGCCCGCGGCTGTCAACGCGGCCGGCGGGCGACCCGGGACCTCGCGCGGAAACCAAATTGCCCCTACCTGGGGATATCGGCGATCGGCTTCCACTCTGGACATCCCTAGTTATCGATCGCTAAGCTACCCTGTGTTGCCGGTCACAGGGCCGGCGCCACGCCGTCGCCGTCCAATGGAGAACACCAGATGAAGCGCTTCGAACTGCGTAACCGGACCGATCAGCTCAATCCCGACACGCAGTGTGAGGAGATCTATCGCATTCTCGCGACACAGGAGTTTCCCTGGGACATCAACCAGGCGCTCAGCTTCGCGTTGTTTCGCACGTATGCCGTACCTTCCGTCGGAAGCCTGCTGTTTGGAACCGACGAATTCACCAGCAGAGCGCAAAAGCGCTACGACGACACCGGTCTGATCCTCGACGCGGTTCTCGAACACGGCTTCACAAGCACTGAGGGCCGCGCGGGCATTCGCCGGATGAACCAAATGCACGGCGCATACGACATCAGCAACGACGACATGCTCTACGTCCTGGCCACCTTCATCGTCACCCCCGTCCGCTGGATCGACCAGTACGGCTGGCGCAAACTCACTGCCAACGAGATCGAGGGTTCGACCAACTATTACCGAAAACTCGGCCGCTACATGGGCATCAAACAGATCCCCACCACACACGACGACTTCGCCCTGTTCATGGATACCTACGAGCGCACGCACTTCGCCCACGATGCCGGTGCTCGAGCTGTCGCCGACTCGACACTGAATCTGTTCTGCACGTTTCCCCCGAACAATTTCGCCCCCGCAGTCGCGGTCAAACACTTCGCCTTGGCTCTGATGGACGACCCACTCCTGGACGCCTTCGGCTACCGCCGCCCCACCCGGATCGAACGAATCCTGTCGATCGGTGCACTCAAGGTTCGCGCCCGCATCATCCGTTTCTTCCCACCCCGCAGCACCCCCAAGTACGCCCGCGACCTGCCCAACATCCGCAGTTACCCCAACGGATACCAAGTCGACCAACTCGGAACTTTCCCGAAAACCTGTCCCGTACAACACAAGTCCGTGCATCACGAGACCGGGCAACACGAGACCGGGCAACACGAGACCGCGAGTGACGAGCAGCGAGTGAACACCATCTGATGACCTACCGCCTCGCTGACGAACCCCGTCGCCATGCAATCGAACGGCCCGACGCCCCGGCCCTGACCGGTCGCGGGACCTCACTGACCTACGCCGAACTCGACCGGCGCACCAACCGACTCGCTAACGTGCTCGCACAGCGCGGGATCAGACCTGCGGCCCGAGTGGCCGTCCTGGACCGCAACTCGGTGCAGGTGGTGGAAGTACTGTTCGCGAGCGCCAAGATCGGCGCGGTCACCGTTCCCGTCAACTGGCGGCTCACAGCGGCCGAACTCGCCGACGTCCTCGACGACTGCGAAGCCGAAATCTTGTTCTACGAAAGCACTTTCGGCGCTACGGTAGCCCAACTGCGAAGCCGGGTACCCTCGCTCACCCAGTTTGTGGTCATCGACGGTGAGGAAGACTGCGACTACGAGGCCCTGATCGCCGGCGCCGACGAACACGATCCAGGATGGGCCGGCGAAGACGACGACATCGTGCTCCAGCTCTACACCTCGGGTACCACCGCCAAACCAAAGGGTGTGCTCAGCTCCAACAGAAACCTCGGTGCCTGTACCCGTTCCGGTGGCCCGTGGGGATTCGACTCCTCCTCGGTGAGTTTGTGTGCGATGCCGCTATTCCACATCGGCGGCCTCGGATTCGTGCTCGTCGGCATGGCTTACGGTGCCCACAGCATCATCGTGCGCGATTTCACCCCTCAGTCGTTACTCGACACCCTCGAGCAGCACCGCATCACCAACACCTTCCTGGTTCCATCGGTTATCGGAATGCTGGTGGAGGTTCCCGGTGCAGCAGACCGAGATGTGACGGCGCTGCGCTCGATCGCCTACGGCTCCTCACCGATCACCCCGGCCCTGCTCAAGCGTGCCCTGGCCACGTTCGGACGGCCACTGTTCCAGGTGTACGGACTCACCGAGACCCACGGCGCCATTACCCAGCTCGACGCCGATGACCATGCCACCGCCGGTGATCGGGTGCATCTTCTGCGTTCCGTCGGAAAACCGTATCCCTGGGTGGAGCTACGAATTATTCGCCCATATTCCACGGAGCCGGCGGATATCGACGAATCCGGAGAGATCTGTGTTCGGTCCCCGCAGAACACCGTCGGCTACTTCAATCGGCCCGAGGAAACCGCGAAGGCGATCGACAACGACGGCTGGTTTCACACCGGTGACGTAGGGCGATTCGATCAGGATGGCTATCTTTTCATCACTGATCGCATCAAAGACATGATCATCACCGGCGGGGAGAACGTCTATCCGATCGAAGTCGAATCGGTGATAGCCGAATACCCGGGCGTTTCCCAGGTAGCAGTCATCGGCGTTCCTGATCCGGTGTGGGGAGAAGCAGTCAAAGCCGTGGTCATCGCCGCACCGGGGCAGATGATCGACCCTCTCGAACTGATGACGTTCGCCCGCGATCGTCTCGCCGGCTACAAATGCCCCAAATCGATCGACATCGCCAATGCCCTTCCGATGGGAGCGACGGGCAAGATACTGAAGCGAGAATTGCGCACCCAGTACGCCCCGCCACTCTCCATGAACTAGAGCGTGTCTACGCCATCGGGCCACGTCGCGCTACCCGCTTGGTACGTTGCCCAGATGAGGATCCAACGCGCACTTCTGATTCCCGTGGCCGCTGCCGTCGTTGTTCTGGCCGGCTGTTCGGATGACTCGTCGTCGACCACCGCCTCCCCGAGTAGCGGCGAGGCAGCGTCGCAGAGCTGCCCGACGGCCACCCCGTCGGCTCCGGCGTCGCCGGAATGGACGTTCGACGGCACCACCGGGAAGGTGCAGGTCAGCGGTTCCACCGACACCGCGGCGCCGTACATCAAGGTCGATGCGCCGTTCAGCGTCGCGACCACAGAGGTACACACCCTGACCGCGGGCACCGGGCCGGATGTGCCGGCCAACGCAACGGTCAGCGTCTGCTACGAGGGCGTCAACGGACGCGACGGCAACGTCTTCGACAGCAGCTACCAGCGCGGTGAACCGGCATCGTTCTCGCTCGACGGCGTGATCCCGGGATTCACCAAGGCCATCGCGGGCCAGAAGGTCGGCTCGACCGTGGCCGTCGCGATCGCTCCCGCCGACGGCTACCCCGACGGCCAGCCCAGCGCCAACATCAACAAGGGCGACACCCTGATCTTCGCCATCAAGATCCTCAGCGCCCAGGGCTGACGCCCCGACGACGATCCGTCAGCTCAGCGCGGCGCCCAGCTCGTCGGCCCGGCCGATGAGTTCGGCGCCGTCGCGGGCGCTGATCACGCCGTCGCAGTGCTCCGCGTATTCGTCGAGCGCACAACCGGTTTGGGTCCAATAGCGCGACGGTTCGGGCGTCACCCAGGCCACCCGATGCGTGCGACGGCAGAGCTCTGCGAACATATCGATCCGTGGGTCGAACCCGTTGCTGCGCGCATCACCGACGATGAGCACCGACGTCCGGCGGCCGAGCAGATCACCGAAGTCGTCGAGCATCCCGGTCAGCATCGCGCCGTAATCGCTTGTCGCAGAGAGGTCGAGGTCGTCGGAGGCGAGTACCGCGGTCAACGCCTGATCGGCGTTGGCGCCGCGCAGTGCCGCGGTCACCAGTACGGGCTTGTCGACGAAGGCGACCACCTCGCAGCGATCGCCGAACCGGTGCAGGGTCTGTGCCAACCGCAGGATGAACCCGGTGACCGGCCGCACCGAAAGCGAGACGTCGACGATGACGAGCATGCGCACCGGTCCCGGAGAATGCCTCCGCCGCCAGAGTGAGAGTGGCACACCATCAGTGGTGACCGCGGCCCGCATCGTGCGTCGGATGTCGAGCGGCCCGCGGTCGGCGAGCCGGGTGACCCGACGCGGCGCTCCGCGCATCCGCTGCACCAGACGATGGCAGGCACGGTCAATGTCGGCCTGGTCGGTGGTCACCAGCCGGTCGCGATCGTCACCGTCGACGACGGCCGACGATGCCTCCAGGCGAGCAGCCTCCAGGCGAGCGGTCAACGCATCCACAAAGGCGGCCAGTGCTCGTTCGAGCTCGGCGCGCTCGGCGGCGTCGAGCCCCTCGGCACCGTCGATGCCGTAGGCGCGTCGTGCGTCGTAGGCGTCCAGGGCACGCAGGAGTGCGGCGGCGTCGTTGACGCCCAACGGATTTCCGCGCACCCGCGTCGACGACCCGACCAACTCCCCCACCTCGGCGGCATCGGCCTGATCCACCTCGATGGTGTAGGTGACGCCCCCGGATACCGAATCCGATTCGGTGTCGACGCCGAGTTGTTCGGCACCCGAGGACACCGTGAAATCGTTCTCCTCGCGGTGAGCGCTCTCGCCGGTCCGCGCTTGGGCGTCGGGATCGTCGACCATCAGATCACCGATCTCGTCGGTGTGTTCGTCGGCGCCGATCATCCGGCCCGCACCCTCGAACTCCTCATCCCAGACGACGTCGTCGGGCAGTTCGCCGGCCAGCCCACGTACCCGCGGTAGCTCGTCGTCGGCGACCCTGTGCTGCGCACCGAGGAAGAAGATGTCGAACGCGATGTCGAATCCCGGTGCCTCGTAACCATATTTGACGCTAACGCTGCGCAGCGCGGCACGCAGGACATCGATGTCGGCGGCCCCGATGATGGCCATGGTCCGCCGGATCTCGATGACCTCGGCCGGTGAGGCGGCCACCCCGTGCACCCGCAGGACCCGGCCGAACAGCACCGACAACAGGTCCAGCACCCGATCACGCTGTGCGTGAACGTCATCTGCCAGAACGGTGGGCATCGGGTCGCGATTCAGCGTCGGCGCTGCTGTGCGCTGCGGGCCCGGCCGGCACCGAACGCGGTGGCGGTCACCGATGCCGTCGGCGTCGAACCGTCGGAACCGACCACCTGCCCACCGGAACCCGGCTGGCCGCCGGAACCCGAAGTCGGGTTGGCCAGTGCCCGTCGAGCGATGTCCAGGTCGGAGCCGAACTTCACCAGCAACGCCAGCAGAGCGCGATCCACCGGCTCACGCTGATCAGCCAGACGTTCGGTATTGCCCTCGCGCACAGCCAGATACGACGCCGCTCGCGCCGCGTCGATCACCTCGGCGATCGACGGACTCTTGCGCAGCGGGAGTTCCCGCAGTTGGCGTGCCAGTTCGACGATCCGAGCGACCACGGAATCCTCGACCTCGGGGGCGCGTACCGCGACGATCCGACGTTCGCGCTCGGCGTCGGGATAGGAGACCTGAAAGTGCAGGCAACGACGCTTGAGGGCCGGCGACAGTTCACGAGTGTCGTTGGAGGTCAAGATGACCCACGGTGCCGAGCGGGCGGTGAAGGTGCCGAGCTCCGGGATGGTGACCTGCCGTTCGGCGAGGACTTCCAGCATCACGGCCTCCATCGCCTCGTCGGTGCGGTCGATCTCGTCGACGAGCAGCACGGTCGGCACCGGCGACATGATGGCGCTCAGCAACGGGCGGGCCACCAGGAAGTCTTCGGTGTAGACACCGATGTCGGTGCGCGCCAACACCGCCGACGCCGCCTGCAACGATTTCTCGGCGGACAGCTCGGAGCTGATCCGGTCGCGCAGCATCTGGACGTGCAGGAGCTGGCGTGCGTAGTCCCACTCGTAGAGGGCGCGTGCCTCGTCGAGACCTTCGTAGCATTGCAGGCGGATCAGATCGCGGCCCGACGCCGCGGCCAGGGCTTTGGCCAGCTCGGTCTTGCCGACGCCGGCGGGCCCCTCGAGCAGCAGCGGCCGGTCCAGCAGCGTCGCGAGGTGGACCACGACGGCCAGATCACCGTCGATCAGATAGCCCTGCTCACCCAGTGCGGCAGTCAGATCCTCCGAGCTCTCGAACATCGTACTCGGGCTGGACAGGGTGATGGTCTCCGACATGGCTCCTCAATCGGCCGTAAAGCGTTGATAATCAGCGGAATCGACGTCGCGTGCCCCCGCTGACCGGGTTCGGTTGGTCAGCGGGGGCGAGCACGGTCAGTAACTGCCGGTGAAGGCGTGCGTGACCAGCGGGATCATCGACTCGACGGTGCATTCGCGGGGGTTACCCGGGGTGCACCAGTCGTCCATCATGTGCTCGGAGATGGCGCGGATCTGCTTGTCCGAGGTGTCCATCGTCTCGCCGCGGCCCTCGTACTTGCCGGTGTTCATCCGGTTCTTCTCGTAGCTGGTGGTCGAGAGCGAGCCGAAGTTGTCCGGGATGCCGAGGTCCTTCGACAACCGGATCGCTTCCTCCACAGCGGCATCCGCGGCCTGGGCGGTGGTCATGTTGCGGGTGTCGACGCCCAGCAGGCGGGCGATCTCGGCGTAGCGCTCGTAGCGAGCGGGCAGGTTGTACTCCCACACACGCGGCAGGGCGATGGCGTTGTTGAGACCGTGATGGCTGTCGTAGAAGGCCGACACCGCGTGCGAGAGCGAGTGCACCAGACCCAGGCCGCCGGAGTTGAACGCCTGTGCCGCAATGTATTGCGCGTGCATCATGCCGGCACGGGCCGCCAGGTTGCGGGGCTCGTAGACCGCGGTCCGCAGGTGATCGCGGATCAGCTCGATCGAGTACTTGGCGTTGCCCAGCGACGGCTCGAAGTCCAGACGCGAGACGAACGGCTCGGAGGCGTGCGCCAGCACGTCGAATCCGCAGAACGCGGTGAAGTGTTCGGGGCAGGTGTAGTAGAGCAGCGGGTCGTCCATCGCCAGGTCGACGAGGCAGGTGTCGTCGAAGGCCACCCACTTATGAGGCTTGTTCATGTCCGAGGTGTCGGTGATGACGTAGGCCCAGGAGGTCTCCGAGCCGGTGCCCGCGGTGGTCGAGACCGCGATGTGCTTGGGGTTCTCCTTGTTGGTGGCCTTGGCGAAGCCCTCGAACTCGTTGATGTTGCGGCCGTCGTGGGCGATGACCATGCGGGCGCCCTTGGCGGCGTCGTGGCTGGAACCGCCACCGACAGAGATGATTCCGTCGCACTTCTCCGACTGGTACAGCGCCGCGGCGTCCATACAGTTGTAGTCCTTGGGGTTGGACTCCACCTTGTCGTAGAGGACGACGTCGACGCCCTGGTACTCGATCTTGCCGGTGAGCTCCTCGATGATGCCCGAGCCACGCAGGCCGGTGGTCATCAGCAGCACGCGGGACATGCCGAGTTCCTTGGCCTCCACGCCGATCATGTCGTGCGCGCCGACACCGAGCTTGGCTTTGGGGAAGGGATGGAATTCCTTGATCGGGAAATCCCAGATCTGATTCAGTTCGATTGCCATGGAATGAAACTCCTTGAGAGACAAACAGGTTTGCGATCAAACAGCGCCCGGTCGCCGCATGCGGGGCCTGATCGGAGACGATCATCCGGCGATCGCGTGGTGTGACGAGACGTTGTCTTCTTCGAGGATGTATGCCAGATCACAGTCGCTCAAGGGGGCCTGTTCGCATACCCCGGAGTTCAGCCGCTCAGGTGAGGTGACGACCTGTCCGACCGGACAGGTTCTGAGAAACCTTGCGCAGCAGCGCCGTCAGCGTCGCGCGTTCGGAATCATCAAGAACCGCGAGAACTTTGGCGTCGTCGTCGAGTCGCCGTGGCAATTCGGCGTCGACGACGGCCCGCCCGTCGTCGGTGATCTCCAGCAGCACCACCCGACCATCACGAGCCGACCGGCTGCGCCGCAACAGTCCCCGCTTGGCGAGAGCCTCGGTGAGTTTGGTGATCGAGGCCCCGCTGAGCATGGTCGTGGAGACCACCTCGCTGGCCCGCAACGGACGAGAGGATCGGGCGAGCGCGCCGAGGACGTCGAACTCCGATCGCGATACGGCATGGCGCTCGAGACTGGCGTCGAGCCGATGCGCGGCCACCGAGGCGATCAGCGTCATCCGGCCGAGTGCGGCAATCGGTGAGGTGTCCAGATCGGGATAGGCGACCGCCCACTCTCGCTGGATGCGGTCCACGAGGTCGACGTCGTCATGCGAGTCCCTGCTCACCGGGTCAGCCTAACGCACATTTATTTTACTAGTAAAACAGTGATAAATTTGTTCCATGGCCCTGCCCTCCCACCCGTCGCACCCGACAGCGGCAGACCCGACAGCGGCAGACCCGACAGCGGCCGGCCGACGGATCAAGGCGTTGGCCGTGCCCTTCCATCGGCATTCGTGGACGTCGGTGTTGCGTGTCGATCGCACCCGAATCGGCGTGGCAGCACCGATCCGGGTGGGCGTCGCCGTCGGATTCGTTCTCGTCGTGGCAGGCGTCACCGGCCACCGTGACATCGCAGGTTTCGCCGCCCTCGGCGCACTGACATCGGCGTTCTGCCGCCCGGATCCGCACGCGGTACGGCTCGCACGGCTCGGCGTCCTGGGCGTCGGCTTGGTCGGTTCGGTACTGGTGGGGTCGACGATCGGTATCGTCGGAGCCCCGCCGATCATCGAAGTACTGGTCATCTCGGTCATGGCAGGCGTCGCAGCCATGACATTGCGCGCTCTGCACATCGTCGGGCCCGGCGCGGTGATCTTCGTCTTCTCGGCGACCGGTGCGGCCGGTTTCGCACACACCGTCGACGACCTCGGCCGCGCCACCGCGGCAACCGCCGTCGGCTCGGTCTGCGGAGTCGCCGCCTCGCTGACGCCCTGGCTACTCACCTATCTCCGACCGTCCGAGAACCGATCAGCAACACCCAGCTCATCAGCGGTACGCCACGAGTCGATCCGAACGATCCTGGCGCGCCGTCCGTCGTCGGACATCACCACCCATGGCCTGTGGATCACCGTCGCGGGCGTGATCAGCGGTGCACTCGCCCTCAGCGTCGGACTGTCACATCCACTGTGGGCGACGATGGGCGCGGTGGCCGCCATGCAGGGCGTGACCTACCGCGTCACCGTCGACAGGGCCATAGCGCGGCTGGTCGGCAACGTCGGCGGCGCGCTCGTCGCCGCGGCCCTACTGGCCCTACCGCTTGGCTACTGGGGTGCGATCGGCGCCATCGTGATCCTGCAGACCGTCGCCGAGATCATGGCGCCGGTCAACTACGCCGTGACGTCGCTGGCCGTCACCCCGATGGCCCTGCTGCTGACCGCGCTGAGCGCAGGTCTGGCGCCCGAGGTGGCACTCGACCGCGTCGTCGACACCCTGATCGGCGTGGTCATCGGCGTCGTCGTCGCAGCCCTCACCATCAGCAGAAACGACGCGCACACCCGGTCACCATCGGTTAGCGATCCAAAAGAGAACTCCGCAGATCAGCGAGATTCGACGGGACTGCCCGTCGGCTAGTCCACTGTTCACACATGGTGCGGCAGTTTTCCTGGCTGTCACATGAGGGAAACGACGAGGGTACTTCGCGACCATAGCGTCGTATCGCTCGCATAACTGACGTCCTCGCGTGTCCTTCGAGCCGTGAGCGAGGAGACAACCCAGGAGTATTCATGAGTGGCAGCATGTCCCGCCGTCAGGCCATCGAGGCCGTGACGACCTACGAGGTGGAGACCGACGGGTTCCCCGAACCTCTCGCCGACACCTTCGGACGCAACGTCTTCAGCCTGTCCGTGATGAAGAAGCGTCTCCCGAAGCATGTCTACAAGGCGGTCGCCGCCACGATCGACACCGGCGCGCCGATGGACCCGACGCTGGCCGACTACGTCGCCGTCGCGATGAAGGACTGGGCCCTGGAGAAGGGTGCCACCCACTACGCACACGTCTTCTACCCGCTCACCGGCTTCACCGCCGAGAAGCACGACTCGTTCCTCGAGCCCGATTCCAGCGGTGCGTCGCTGGCCGAGTTCGCCGGCAAGACCCTCATGCAGGGCGAGCCCGACGCCTCGAGCTTCCCCAACGGCGGCCTGCGCGGCACCTTCGAGGCCCGCGGCTACACCGGCTGGGACGTCACCAGCCCGGCGTACATCCTCGAGAACGCCAACGGCAACACCCTGTGCATCCCCACTGTCTTCATCTCGTGGACCGGTGAGGCACTGGACAAGAAGACCCCGCTGCTGCGCAGCCAGCAGGCGATGAGCAAGCAGGCGATGCGTCTGCTGAAGCTGTTCGGGCACGCCGACGTCGACACCGTGGTGTCCTACGCCGGTGCCGAGCAGGAGTACTTCCTCATCGACGAGCACTTCTACTACGCCCGTCCGGACCTGATGACCACCAACCGGACCCTGTTCGGCGCCAAGCCGTCCAAGGGCCAGGAGTTCGACGACCACTACTTCGGTGCCATCCCCGACCGCGTGCTGGCCTACATGATCGAACTCGACCGCGAGCTGTTCAAGCAGGGCATCCCGTCGAAGACCCGCCACAACGAGGTCGCTCCCGGCCAGTTCGAGTTGGCTCCGGTCTTCGAGCGTTCGGTCCTCGCCCACGATCACCAGCAGCTGATGATGACCATCATGAAGGCCGTCGCCGAGAAGTACGGCATGAAGTGCCTGCTGCACGAGAAGCCGTTCGCCGGCGTCAACGGATCGGGCAAGCACGTCAACTTCTCGCTGGGCAACTCCAACCAGGGCAACCTGCTCAACCCGGGCGACACCCCGCACGAGAACATGCAGTTCCTGACCTTCTGCGGCGCCATCATCCGTGGCGTGCACAAGTACGGTGGCCTGCTGCGTGCCGCAGTCGCATCGGCGTCCAACGATCACCGCCTGGGCGCCAACGAGGCCCCGCCGGCCATCATCTCGATATTCCTCGGCGAGCAGCTGATGGACGTCTTCGAGCAGATCGCCAAGGGTGGTGCCACCGGCTCCAAGCAGGCCGGCGTCATCGAACTCGGCGTCGACACCCTGCCGCCGCTGAAGGCCGATCCGGGCGACCGCAACCGCACCAGCCCGTTTGCCTTCA
The DNA here is from genome assembly GCA_023461275.1 of Actinomycetes bacterium. Classification (GTDB taxonomy): domain Bacteria; phylum Actinomycetota; class Actinomycetes; order Mycobacteriales; family Mycobacteriaceae; genus Gordonia. Next base: position 17,328 of record JAEYMI010000043.1, read on the forward strand.
CCGGCAACCGGTTCGAGTACCGCGCACCGGGCTCCAACCAGTCGATCTCCGACCCGATGGTCGCGATCAACGTCATCCTCGCCGATTCGATCGACTACATCGCCGGTGAGATGGAGAAGCTCATCGCCGACGGCACCGACCTGGCCGACGCGGTCCAGAAGGTGCTGCAGGAGATCATCAACGAGCACGGCGCGGTGATCTTCAACGGCAACGGCTACTCCGACGAGTGGCAGGAAGAGGCCGCCGCCCGCGGTCTGAAGAACCTGCGCACCACCGTCGACGCCGTCACCGAGTACACCGACCCGGAGGCCGTGGCGATCTTCGAGAAGTACGGCGTGCTCTCCGAGCGGGAGCTCAAGGCCCGCGAGGACGTCATCTTCGAGTACTACGCGCTCACCATCCTCGTCGAGGCCAAGGAGACCGCGGAGATCGCCAAGACGATGATCCTGCCCGCCGCGATCCGTTACCAGGGTGAGCTCGCCGGTACCGCCGCCGCGCTCAAGACCGCCGGAATCGACGCGCCCACACCGCTTCTGGCCGACGTCACCGAACTGGTCGGCGAGCTCAGCTCGGCGCTGTCGACGCTGGAGGCCGGCATCGCCGGAATGCACGGCGAGTCAGAGTACGACGAGTCCAAGTACGCCCTGGACACCCTCATCCCGGCGATGACCGCCGTGCGTGAGGTGTCGGACAAGCTGGAAGGCATTGTGGCCGACGACCTCTGGCCGCTGCCGACCTACAACGAGATGCTCACCATTCTCTGATGCCCTAGCAACTCTGAGCAGCCCTCAGGTAGCCACGATGCCCGTTGGACCACTTGGTCCGGCGGGCATCGTGCGTTTCGGCCCTTTTCGGTTCTTCCGTGTCGAGTTCGATCGTCCGCGTCCGGCTGGTGCCGGAACGCCGAGTTCGACGCGGAAGAACCAACTACCTAACGACCGCTCTGTGGGGTCGGACGCGCTCCGCGACCCACGCGCAGCGAGAGCGCGACGACGAGTCGGGTGGCGGGGTCGTCGAGGTCCATCCCGGTGAGCGCCTGAATGCGGCGGATACGGTAACGCAGCGTGTTCGGATGGACGTGCAGATACTTTGCGGCAGAACGTACATCACCGAAGTGGTCGAGGTAGGCGCGCAGGGTGTGGACGTAGTCACTGGCGGTGCGCGCGTCGATGTCGTCGAGTTCGACGACCCGCCGGTCGATGAGTTCGGGATTCTCCGAGAGCAGTCCGACGATCTCGCCGAGCAGCACTCCGGTTTGCGACGCGGATACGGTGGTCACCTCGTCGATGAGGTCACCTTCGCGGGATGCGGCGTCGAGCACCCGATCGATCTGCTGGCGCAACAACGGCACCGACGCCAGACCGGTCGTCGGGCCCGCGACCACGGCCCGTACGCGCAGTCCGAACTGCCGGGCCGACGCCGCGACCACCGTGTGCGACCAGGCGACGACGCTCTCGGCGGCACCGGCGTCGGGTACGACCACGTAGACGCGCGACCCGAAGGCGGCGGTCACCGACAACGGGCTGAATGCGCTGGCGTGCAAGGTCAATGCCGATACCGCAGCCGAAGGTAGCCCCGTGCCGGCAGCCGGCACGGCCGTGCCGCCGAAGCCCACCGCGACGACGTCGGCGTCAGCGGCGATCCCCAACTGTTCGGCGATGAATGCGGCGTCGATCTCGGTGCCGCGCGCGCCGAGCAGTTCCCGGACCACCGTCTCGTGTCCGGTCCCGGCCGCGCGTCGACGCATGATCACCCGCGCAGCCACAGCTGCAGCCCCGGTCAGTACCGCGGGTGCGTCGCCCGACAGCGCGTCGGCGCCACGCTGCACCCAGATGGTGCCGAGGAATTCACCGAGCCGGCCGTCGGATTCCGGTGTGCGGATCGACACCGCCATCCGCGGCCGGAGGCCGAGGTCGGGGTGTTCGTCGACGGTCACCACCTCGGCGGAGGTGCGTAGCGCATCCATGACGCCCCATTGCCGAAGCCACGCAAGCATTTCCGGCGGGCCCTCGCGTCCGAGGATCGACAACCGGCGCAGCTCGTCGGCGGAGTCCGCGGCGGCACTGTAGGCCAAGACATGTGAGCGTTCGTCCTCGATGCTCACCAAACCTTTTGTGCGCCTGGCCACTTCGCCGGCGAGCTCGAAAAGGTCGCCGATGTTGCCCGACGTCATCGATTCCGGATCGGCCGGCGCGGCACCGGCGGCGTCGAGCACCCGCTTGATCAGGTTGTAGGTTCGCTCCCACCGCGCATACGGTTCGACGGCGACGACGGCGATACCCGAGGCCTCGGCACGGGCGACCAGCGTCGCCGAAGGTGATTTCGTCATGATGGCCACCGGCACCGCACTGCCGAGCCCGTCGAGCCACCCGCGCACCTGCTCGTCAGAGATGCCGACCATCAGGAACAGCTGCGCACCACGGGCGGCCCGGCCGAGGCCGAGGGTGATGTCGTCGGCGTCGACCATCGCGATGTCCTCGATCATGCCGTCGAGACCGCGGGGTGCGGTCACCAGCGTGACGATCGTCCGGTCGAGCGCGAAGAGCAGCGTCCCCAGTCCGACTCCGGCCATCAGCGGTCTCCGGATGACCAGAAGGCAGCCGATGTTGTCGTGCTCGACAACTCATTGGCATGTTGATGAGTGGACCGCACAAGCCGATGGTACGTCAGAAACGGCCTTCTTCTGCGACGATTCGGGGCTATACCGCCCGGAGATGGATGGTTGCGGGGAGTAGTCGATTCTCGGCGTCCGTGCGGTAGCCGGTGACGTGGGCGATCTCAGCTGCGGTCAGACCCTTGGCTTCGAGAGTTGATCGTAGATGCCGCTGGAGACGGGGCGTTTCGGGTGGGATGCAGTCGGAACCGGGTTCGGTGATGCGAAATCCTTTCGCGCTGAGCATTTTGAACAGCCGGGTGCGTTCGACGTTCGTGATGGCGCCGAGAGTATGTGCGCGCTGGATGAGTGCGGCGATGGAGACTCCCCATTCTTGTTTGAGGTCAAGGAGTTTTCCGAGCGTGGGTTTGGTGAGGCTGGTGCGAATGGCGGTGGCGGGCATGAGGAACTCTGCCGCGAATCGATCAGCTTCGGCTTCGACGTCGCCGGTGACGTAGTCGCTGTGCAGTACTAGATGTCCGAGTTCGTGGGCGAGGGTCCATCGCAGACGGTCTGTCGGTACTGAGGCGTTGACGAGCATGAGGGGGTGGTCGTCGATCCACTGCGAGAGCCCGTCGAGGCGTGGGCTGCCGAAATCTTCGAGGATGACGAGGCATCCGGCGGCTTCGAGCCAGTGAACCAGGGTGCGGACGGGTCCGACGGGCATGCGCCACTGCATGCGCACCATCCGGGCGGCGGTGTCGGGATCGTCCCCGTCGAAGCGGGGCACGATCTGGTCGGCGTGCAGCGATACCTCTTCAAAGAGAGCGCTGGCGTGCAAACGGAGTTCGTTGAGTTGTGCTTCGCGTTGCCGCCACAGGGATGCCTTGGCGGATGCGCGGCGGCGCATGTGCGCGTCAACGGCCATCGCCGCGTGGCGCCGCTGCCCGTGCTGGAGGAACTCAACGGTCACGCCAAAGCTTTTCGCGAGGGTGTCGATGGCCTCGGGTTCAGGTGTGCGCATCCCGTTTTCGTAGCGCGATAGCGTGCCCTGCCGGATGCCGGTATGCGCCTCCAATTGAGATTGGGTCCAGCCTCGGGCGAGGCGCAGTGTTTCCAGGAGCTGGCCGAGGTTGTTCACGAGTCGTCGCCGGTCGCGGACCCGGCGGCACCACCGGTGTCGGTGACCACCGCTGGTAGTTGCGGGCCTTTGGGTTCGGTGGGCAACATCGGAGTGGCGGCACTGCCGGTGGCGGGTGTGCCCAGTTTTTCCAGCCAGATGACGTTGTCGATTGAGTCGCGCAGGGAGATGACGCCGTCGAGAACCGCTCGTGTTTCGCGGTCCCACAAGTAGCCGCCGATGAGGCGAACTTCTTCCATGCCGTCGAGCGTGAGTTGCTGCTCCATGAAATCGAGCGCGCCCTGCGTCGGATACGTTGCAATGGAACCGTATTCGTCGTGCCGTTTGGCGCGGAAGTGGTACTTGGTGCCGACGCGGAAGTGCCGTTCGGGCTCGTCGTTGTCAAACCTACACTCGGGGAGATGCTCCAACTGGCGCTGCAGGTGTGCCCACAGGCGGTCGTGAATCCAGTTCGCCAACCCGCGCTCAGAATGCTCGGCCACCCACGCGGGCCGCATCTCTCGGTACTCGGCGAGGTCTCGACGAGTGTCACGGACCGCGATGGCGATACCATCAACAACCTTGTCACCAAGATCGCCGAACACCGCAGAGGATTCATACGCGGATTTCATACCGGAAAATATACCAGGGCCAGCGCTACGTCGGCTGTGCTCGACGAACCTGGTCGGCGGCGCGTGCGGTATCGAGTTCGACGTCGCAGCGGATGATTGCCGAGCCCAAGCGCATCGTTCCCGACGTCAACGGTTGCGCGCGTAGACCACCCCGCCCGATCAGCGCTTTGCGCGTCCCGTCGGCGGTCATCGCATCCATCCACGAGCACGGATGTGCCGGGCGTCCACCTCGAAAGACGATCGGCCCTGCGCCGCAGTCGATCTCGAACTCACGCCCGCGCAGCGGATCGAGCTCGAGACCACGCGTGACCACGTTGCGTCGCGCGAGTGCCGGATCGGCGCCACCGGCCGCCGCCTGCCACGCCTCCAGCGCCAGGAAGGTCACCGCGGCCTCGGTGTGCGCCTTCACGCCGAAGAACCGGTCGCCTCGAATTCCCTTGTCGGCAACCACATCCACCTCGTCGGGCAACAGCGTCTCGACGTCGGCCGCGGCACCGTCCTTGGGTCGGCCAAAATACGCGTGCGCCGGGGAGACCAACAGCATGGTCACCTCGAACCGATACTCGTACTGCACCGACATCACCAGTCCCTCAACAGGTCTCGATTTGATCCCGCCGCTGGCGCTCCGGTTTCTACTCGACCAGCGGGCGGGCATGTCACTCCCGCAGCACTGCGACGAATGCCATCCGGTCACCACGGTAGAGCGAGCGCACCACTTCGATCGGCAGCCCGTCGGTGTCGAGGCTGCGACGCTGCATCAGCAACATCGGCATCGACGTGGTCGTGTCGAGCAGGTCGGCCTCACGCGGGCCGGCGAGTACGGTTTCGATGCGCTCTTCGGCGACCGCAAAACTCACCCCGGTCGCCCGGATCGCGGCATACAGTGAGGTCGACGGGTCGAAGGTGGTCATGAAGTCGCCGAACCGGTTGGGCGGCAGGTAGGTGCTCTCCAGACCCAACCGCTGGCCGTCGGCGAGTAGAACGCGCTCGAGATGCATCACCACTGACCGCGGCGGCAAATCGAGCCCTTCACAGATGGCGTCATCGCCGATGGTGTTCTCGAAGCCGATCAGGATGCGGCCGGGGTCGCGGCCCTGCGCTTTGGCGCCCTCGGTGTAGGACCGCAACGACAAGGGCTGGACGAGTTTCGGCGCCGACACCACCGTGCCGCGACCTCGTCGTTCAATGCGCCCTTCCACCAGCAGATCGTGCAAGGCCTGTCGGACGGTCTCGCGAGACACCGAGAACTGTTCGGACAGAACACGTTCAGCGGGAACTGCGTCACCCTCGTCGAGGGTGGCGAGCATCTTGTGCAGTTCAGTGCGCACCCGGTAGTACTTGGGTTCGGCGGTATCACCCATCACGCGCCCCCTCGCGTCGCCGCGACCCGGTAGACCACGGCCAGCGCCTCGTCAACGCTGACCGTCTGCGCCCCAGCGGTTTTCGCCGCATCGTCGTAACGTCGCAGGCGAAGCGCGTCGGGCCACCACGGGTGGGTGGTCCAACTCTCTTCGACGGGAGCGGCCCCGTCGTCGGACTCGGCACCTGCCTCTGCATAACCGGCAGTGCCACCCTGCAGCGACAGCGTCTGGCGAGACCGATCGCTCAGTGTCGCAACGTAGGCGGCGTCGGCGGCGAGGTATCGCTTGGCCGCGACATGCGCCCCGGCGAGCCAGCCGACGCGCTCACCCAACCGCGGGGTCAGCCATTCTCGCGCCGCGCGGTCGTGGTCGTGAACTCGGTCGATCAGCGGGCTGTGGCCCATGTCGTGCAGGATCGCCGCGACGACGAGTTCGTCGTCGGCCCCGTCGGCCAGTGCCGCGGTTCCGGCCTGTAGTGCGTGATCGAGTTCGTCCACCTCTACCTCATCCCATATCCCCCGCAGCGAAAGCAGCACCGATTGCACCTGCGCCACCAGCCCAGCCGATCCCTCTACCGCCGATTCCATAGCACCAGCCTATCTGGTCTAGACCAAAAGTTAACCCAACGTTCTCCTTCGCGCCGTTGTTTGGTCTAGACCAATCGGCGACGATGGGTTCCATGAGAATCATCGTGATCGGCGGAGGCGTACTCGGCACCACCCACGCATGGATGGCCACCGAACGGGGTCACCAGGTCGTTCAGATCGAACGTGAGACCCAGGCGCGCGGTGCCACGGTCCGAAACTTCGGGCTCGTCTGGGTCTCCGGACGGGCACCCTTCGAACTGCCGGCCGCGCAACGGGCCCGCGACCTGTGGGAGAAGATCGGCGCCGAGGTGCCCGGCGTCGGCTTCCGGCCATGCGGGTCGATGACCGTGGTGCGAACATCGGCCGAGCTGGCCGTCGCCGAAGCCGTGGCCGCACAACCGGATTCCGCCGAACGCGGCTTCGCCCTACTCGAGCCCGACGACGTTCGCGCGATCAACCCGGCACTGCGTGGCGCGTACCTGGCCGGACTGCACTGCACCCGCGACGGCGCCGTCGAATCGCGAGTCGCGCTACCGGCGATCCGCGCGAACATGGCAGCCCGCGGCAGCTACGAGTTCGTATCCGGTCGCGAGGTCCGATCGGTGGCGACCTCGTCGTCGGGAGTCACGGTGACCGACGATCACGCAACCACATACTCCGGTGATGCCGTCATCCACTGTCCCGGCGCCGCGCATACCGGCCTCACGCGTGAACTGGTCGGCGACAACCTGCCGGTGCGCCGCGTCCGGTTGCAGATGATGCAAACAGCACCACTGGGCGAAGCACTGACCACTGCCATCGCCGACGGCGACTCGTTCCGCTACTACCCGGCCTTTGCCGGCAGCGCGCTGGACTCACTCAACGCCAACCAATCGCAAACCACTACCGCTGCAACACATCACATGCAGCTTCTGTGCGTCCAACGACTCCACGGCGGGCTCACCATCGGCGACACCCACGCCTACGACGATGACGGTGCAACCTTCGACTTCGACGTCACCGAAGAACCCTACGAACACCTGACGTCGGTGGTGCAAGGCATCCTCGGTCGCGATCTCCCGCCCATTGTGCGCCGCTGGGCCGGCGTCTACTCCCAATGCGTGGACAAGTCCGAACTCGTTTTTCGCCAACAGGTCTCACCTGGTGTCTGGGTGGTCACCGGTCCCGGCGGCCGCGGCATGACCCTCGCACCGGCCATCGGCGAACAGACCGCCGACCTGATGAACCTCTGATCACACTCCCCACCTCCCCACCACCACTTCTGCATACATCCCGAAAGGCTCTCGACATGTCTGATCTACACACCCGGCTGGCCGTCCTCGACATGGCAGGCACCACCGTCGCCGACGACGGCCTGGTACTCGACGCCTTCGACGCGGCCGTTCGCGCCGCCGAGTTGCCCACCGACGGTGCGGAATTCGACCGCGCACGCCAGTACGTCATCGACACCATGGGTCAGTCGAAGATCGTCGTGTTCCGCCACCTCGTCGACGGTGACGAACACCGCGCCCAGGCCGCCAACGCCGCTTTCGAACAGGCCTACGACGCCTCCATCGCCGACGGCGGTGTGCACGCCATCGACGGCGCCGCCGACACCATCTCCGCGCTTCGCTCTGCCGGCGCGAAGGTCGCGCTCAGTACCGGCTTCAGCGCGTCCACCCAGCAGCGCCTGCTCGACGCCCTCGGCTGGAACGACGTCGCCGACCTGGCCATCGCACCGTCGGAGACGCTGCGCGGCAGGCCATTTCCGGACATGATCCTCTCCGCGCTGATCACCTTGCAGATCGACGACGTCCGCGAGGTCGCGGTACTCGGCGACACCGCCAACGACATCCTCAGCGGAGTCCGGGCCGGCGCAGGCATCGTGGTGGGCACCCTCACCGGCGCCCACGACGAACACACCCTGCGTGGCGCAGGCGCCACCGCCATCGTCGACGACGTCCGCGGCGTGCTCGACCTGTTCGTCAACTGATCCACCTCCCACATCTCCCAAACCTGCTGTGGCGCAACGGCGCGCCCCGGCCTCGTCGTAGTACCACCAACACCACCAACATCACCAAGGGGTCATCACCATGCGTATCCGATTCTCTTCTCGCCTCAAGGTCGTTGCGGCGGCCGCCGCTGTCGCGACCGTGGCACTGACCGCCGGCTGCGGCGGAACCGGGTCGTCGAGTTCCGGCGATTCCGCACTCACCGTCTACTCGGCCGACGGCCTGGGCAGCTGGTACAAAACCGAGTTCGACAAGTTCACCCAGAAGACCGGGGTCTCGGTCAACGTCGTCGAGGCGGGTTCGGGTGAAGTGGTCTCGCGTGTCCAGAAAGAGCAGTCCAACCCGCAGGCCGATCTGCTGGTCACGCTGCCCCCGTTCATCCAGAAGGCCGACGCCGACGGACTCCTCGCCGACAGCGGCGTGAGCACCGCAAACATCAAGGACGGCAACGCATCCGCCGACGGCAAGTACATCGCCATCGTCGACAACTACTTGTCGTTCATCCGCAACCCGAGCGCCCAACCGGCACCGGCAACCTGGAACGATCTCCTCGACCCGCGCTTCAAGGGCAAGATCCAGTATTCGACGCCCGGCCAGGCCGGCGACGGCACCGCGGTCCTGCTGCTGCTGCAGCACCTGATGGGACCGGCGCAGGCGCTGGATTACCTGACCAAGTTGCAGGTCAACAACGTTGGACCGTCGAGTTCCACCGGCAAGTTGCAGCCCAAGGTGAGCAACGGCGAACTGCTCGTCGCCAACGGCGACGTCCAGATGAACCTGGCGTCCATCCGCGACGACGGCTCCAAGTTCGATCTGTTCTTCCCGGCCATGCCCGACGGATCACGCACCACCGTCGCACTGCCGTACTTCGCCGGCGTCACCAAGGGCGCACCGCATGCCGACAACGCCAAGAAGCTGCTGGAGTTCCTGACGTCGAAGGATACCCAGGAAACCGTGGGCAGCGGCGCGCTCGGTGTCTCGGTCCGCGACGACGTTCCCGCCCCGACCACCCAGCCCAATCCGGCGGCAACCATGGCCGGGGTGACGGTCTGGCGTCCGGACTGGAACGCGGTGCTCACCTCGCTCGACGCCGATGTCGCCGCATATCAGAAGGCCACGGGCAGCTGACATGGCACGCATCGGCGACAAGCGAACCAGTACCACGCAGACCGGCGCCACCCAGACCGCTGCGGGCGCACCCGAACAACCGACCATCGCCTTCGACCGGGTGACCGTCACCTATGGGCGCGGCAAGAACACCACCGACGCACTCGTGGACTTCACACTGCGCGCCGAGCGGGGCGAGACCATCGCGCTGCTCGGCCCCAGCGGGTCGGGCAAGTCGACGGCGCTCAAGGCGCTGGCCGGCTTCGTCCACCCGACGTCGGGCCGGGTCCGGTTGTCGGGCAACGACATCACCGACCTGCCGCCTGCTCGTCGCGGCATCGGCGTGGTGGTGCAGTCCTACGCGCTGTTCCCGCACATGAAAGTCTGGGACAACGTCGCCTTCGGCTTGAAGGCCCGACGAATGTCCAAGGCCGACATCGCCGATCGCGTCACCGACGCGCTCGCGATGGTCAGCATGTCCGACTATGCCAAGCGTCTGCCGCGTGAACTGTCCGGCGGACAGCAGCAGCGGGTGGCGATCGCGCGGGCACTGGCCATCCGGCCGGACGTGCTCCTGCTCGACGAACCGCTGGCCGCACTCGATGCGGCGCTACGCAATTCGATGGTCGGCGAACTACAGCGACTGCGAGATGCACTGCCCGACACCACGATGCTGTATGTGACGCACGACCAGACCGAGGCGCTGGCACTGGCCGATCGGGTCGGTGTGATGCGTGACGCGCGTCTGGTCGACATCGGCACCGCGGAGGAACTGTGGTCGCGTCCGCCGAGCAGTTTCACCGCACAGTTCCTGGGCGGCGCCAACCTGGTGCCATGCCGGGTGGGGCGTGTCTCGGCTGGTGTCGCACTGGTGGAGGTCGGCGAGAAGATGTTCTCGGTGAACGCCCCTGCGCCGGTGGACCGGTGGGCACCGGGGGTGGCCGCGCAGATCTGTGTGCGGCCACACGATGTCGAGGTGACCTCCGCGGGCGCCCACGGTTCCCTGCGGGCGCGGGTCACTTCGTCGGTGTGGCGGGGCGCGTCGACGCGGGTCACCCTGGCCGTCGACGGCCTGCCCGATCAGCTCGTCGACGCCGATGTCACCGGTCGTGCCGACCATCGTGTCGATTCCGTCGTCGGAGTGCGCTTTCCCGATCCGGTCGGTGTCCTCGTCGAAGCCGGTCCGGTGTCTGCGACATCGTCGGCAACGGGTCGGTCATGACCGCCGCGGGGGTGTTGGTCCCCAACGCATCCGACGCATCGCCGGAACCTCCGATTCGACGGCGTCTCGCTCTGGGGCCGATCGGCTGGGTGTTGCCACCGTTGATCGTGGTGGCCCTGATCGCGGTCTATCCGCTGGTTCGCGTGCTCACCAGTTCAGTTCAGGGAACGGGCCAAAGCACCTGGGGCGCGGTACTTTCCAGCGAGATCTTCCGTACCTCGCTGGTGACCACCGCGCAGATCGCGGTGACCGCGACGCTCGGATGTCTGATCCTCGGAACGTTCATCGCGGTGGTCCTCGCCTTCGTCCCGTTCCCGGGATCGGGAATCGTGGCACGCATGATCGATACGATCCTGGCGCTGCCGTCGTTCCTGATCACGCTGGCGTTCACATTTCTGTACGGCACCGCCGGAGCGGTCAATGCGCTGATCGCGGAGGTCACCGGCACCCGGCCGCTGAACTTCCTGGCCACTCCGTGGGGCGTCATCGCGGCAGAGATCACCTTCTTCACGCCGTTCGTGGTGCGGCCGTTGCTCGCGGCGTTCGCGATGCTGTCGGTCGACCAGCTCAATGTGGCTGCGAGCCTTGGTGCTTCACCGTGGCGGGTGTTGCGGTCGGTGATCATGCCCGAGGCGTGGCCGGCGCTGATGGCCGGCGGCAGCCTGGTGCTGCTGTTGACGCTCAACGAGTTCGGCATCGTGTTGTTCACCGGCGCCAAGGATGTCACCACGCTGCCGGTATTGATCTATACGCGCGGGATCGTCACCTTCGATCTGCCGGGGGCCGCGGTCATCGCCACGGTTCAGGTCGCTCTGTCGCTAGCCCTCTATGGCGCCTATCGCCTGATCTTCGCGAAGGTCGTCGGCAACCGGAAGGGAGAACAGTAGATGTTGTTCTGGACCAGGCAAAGTCGTCTGATCACGCAGGCGGTGTTCGGCCTCGTGGTGCTCGTGGTGTTTGTCGCACCGATCGCGACCGTTGTGCTGGCGGCGTTCGCCGGCGCGTGGACCGGTCCGTTGCCGTCGAATCTGCGTTTCGGTCACTTCGATGAGGCATTGGCCGGCGACAACGTCGCGTCGCTGGCGGTCAGCCTGCAGACGGCGTTCATCGCCGGTGCGGCCGCACTCATCTTGGGCACCTGGGCTGCGATCGCGGCGCGGGACACGTCCGGGCCGGTTCGACGCATCGTCGATGGCATGTTCCACCTGCCGATCGCGTTGCCGTCGGTGGTCATCGGTCTGGGTTTGTTGATCAGTTTCAACTCCCGGCCGCTGCTGCTCGGCGGCACCAAGTGGATCGTGATCATCGCGCACACGGTGTTGGTGCTGGCGTTCGCCTTCAGTGCGGTCTCGGCTGCATTGGAACGCCTCGACCCGGCCTATCAGCAGGCGGCGGAATCGCTCGGCGCCAGCAGGTTTCGAGTGCTCACCCGGGTGACCCTGCCATTGCTGCTACCCGCACTCGGTGCGGCCGCCGGCCTTGCCGTCGCGTTGTCGATGGGTGAGCTGGGTGCCACCGTCATGGTGTATCCGGCCACGTGGAAAACGTTGCCGGTGACCATCTTCGGACTCTCCGACCGCGGGCAGGTGTTCTCCGCCGCCGCCTGCACCACCATCCTGTTGCTCACCACCCTGGTGGCACTGGTCGGATTGGGCAGTATCCGGTCGCGGGCGTCGGCGCGATAGGTCGACGCGCTCGTCACCACGGTCATCAGCAGCCCGGAGATTGTCTGATCGGACAACCTCCGGGCTGTACGTTTTGCCGATCGGCCATGTTCTGTGCTCGTTGGCGCTGGTCAACTGATGGCATGGATGCCATCACCACCCCGCCACGACCGTCGAACGAACCCGTCCACACCTATGCGCCCGGTAGCCCCGAACGCGCCCGCATCATCGTTGAGCTGACCCGACAGTCGTCGAGCGGACCGGTGGAACTACCACACGTCATCGGCGGTACCGCGCACATCGGTGACGGCGACCGGATCGACGTCGTCCAACCTCACGCACACGCCGAAGTGCTGGGCACGATCACCAACGCCACCCACGACGTCGCCCGATCGGCCGTCGACGCGGCAACCGCAGCGGCTCCCGGATGGGCGGCCACCTCCTTCGACGACCGCGCCGCCGTTCTGTTGCGTGCCGCCGACCTGCTGAGCGGACCGTGGCGGGAGAAGATCGCCGCCGCGACGATGCTCGGACAGTCGAAGACGGTGCAGCAGGCCGAGATCGACGCTCCGTGCGAGCTCGTCGACTTCTGGCGTTTCAATGTCGACTTCGCGCGAGAGATCCTGGCCGAGCAGCCGATGTCGTCGCCGGGCGTGTGGAACCGCCTCGATCATCGACCGCTCGACGGTTTCGTTTACGCGATCACACCGTTCAACTTCACCGCCATCGCCGGCAACCTACCCACCGCCCCGATGCTGATGGGCAATACGGTGATCTGGAAACCGTCACCCACACAGGCCTATTCGGCCTACCTCACCATGCAACTGCTCGAAGCGGCCGGCCTTCCGAAGGGTGTCATCAACCTCGTCAACGGCGACGGCATCGCGGTTTCTGATGTGGTACTGAGCGATCCCGGCTTGGCCGGCATTCACTTCACCGGTTCCACCCGCACTTTCCAGCACCTGTGGCGCGAGGTGGGCACCCACATCGAGCGCTATCGCAACTATCCGCGCATCGTCGGCGAGACCGGCGGCAAGGATTTCATCGTCGCGCACAGCTCGGCCGATCCCGACGTACTGCGCACGGCGATGATCCGCGGCGCGTTCGAGTATCAGGGCCAGAAGTGTTCGGCCGCATCACGCGCCTACGTCGCCCGCTCGGTGTGGGAACAGATGGGCGACGACTTCCTCAGCGAGGCAGCCGAACTCACCTATGGTGATGTCCGCGATCTGACGAACTTCGGCGGTGCGGTCATCGACCGACGCGCCTTCGACAAGCAGGTCGCCGCGATCGACCGCGCCAAGACCGTTGCGTCGATGACCGTTGCGGCCGGCGGCGAGTGCGACGATTCCGAGGGCTACTTTGTCCGGCCCACCGTCCTGCTCGGCGACGATCCCACCGATGAGGCGTTCTCCACCGAGTACTTCGGGCCGATCCTCGCGCTGCACGTTTACGACGACGACGCCTACGCCGACACCTTGGCGCTGGTCGACCGCACCGCATCCTATGCGCTGACCGGTTCGATCATCGCCACCGATGTTTCGGCAGTCACGCAGGCGCAGAACACTCTTCGTCAGGCGGCCGGCAACTTCTACATCAACGACAAGCCGACCGGTGCGGTCGTCGGGCAGCAGCCATTCGGCGGTGCCCGGGCGTCGGGCACCAACGACAAGGCCGGGTCGAAGGCGAACCTGATGCGCTGGACGTCGACGCGCACCATCAAGGAGACGTTCGTGCCCCCGACATCGTCGTCGTATCCGCATATGGCAGAAGAGAACTGAGGAGCAGGAACGATGAGCACGGTATTCGACACGCTCTTGCGGCCGGCGATCACCGCGGCGTCGCGCAACCAGCGGATCAAGGAGAGCGCGCAGCGCCTCAGTGTCACCGAGCGTGTCGTCGACCGGTTTGTGGCCGGCGAGACCGATCATGATGCGCTGGAGGCGATCCGGACCGAGTTGGCGGCCGGGCTGTCGGTGACCGTCGATTACCTCGGCGAGGACACCACCGACGAATCGCAGGCGACCGACACCGTCGAGGCTTATCTGACTCTGCTGCAAGGGATGTCCCCGTTGGGAGCGCGGCCCGGGCAGCTCGAGGTGTCCTTGAAGCTGACCGCGTTGGGGCAGTCGCTGCCGCGGCACGGGCGCAAGATCGCCGAGGAGAATGCGCGCACGATCTGTGCGGCGGCAAGGTCGGCCGGGGCACTGGTCACCATTGACGCCGAAGACCACACCACCGTCGACGAACGTCTCGACATCGTCCGCACACTGCGCGCCGACTTCGGGGATCTGGGCACCGTGCTGCAGGCCTACCTTCGACGCACCGAGGACGACTGCCGCGACCTGTCGGGTCCGGGTTCACGAATCCGGCTGTGCAAGGGCGCTTATGCCGAGCCGGCGTCGGTGGCCTACCCGGATCGCGCTCAGGTCGACGAGGCGTACCTGCGCTGCCTGCGCATCCTGATGAAGGGCGACGGCTACCCGATGGTCGCCAGTCACGATCCGACGATCATCGATGCCGCCGGCATCATCGCCACCGAATGCGGCCGTGATTCGAATTCGTGGGAGCATCAGATGCTCTACGGCATCCGCACCGACGAACAGCAACGTCTGGCGCACAACGGTTCTCAGGTCCGCGTCTATCTGCCGTATGGCCAGGAGTGGTACGGCTACTTCGTTCGACGCCTGGCCGAGCGCCCCGCGAACCTGACGTTCTTCCTTCGCGCCTTGACCACTCGCTGACCCCTACTCCAACGCCCCACACGCCGATCGAGTAGCCACCGAGCGAAGCGAGGCGGCGTATCGAGATCACCTGCAGCCACCACATACTCAGCGCCTTCTCAGCAGCGGTAAGGGACGATGGACCAACCGTGGATACCGCGTGTATCCCAAGCGAGGGTGGTGAGTTTCCGTGCGCATTCTGGTGGTCGACGACGATCGCAACGTTGCCGAGACCGTACGACGGATGATGGTGGCCGAAGGTTGGGTTGTCGACGTCGTCCATGATGGCGAGCAGGGCCTGGAGAAGGCGGTCAGCGAACGCTTCGACGTGATCGTGCTCGACATCATGATGCCGGGCCAGAACGGATATGAGGTAGTCCGTTCACTGCGCAAGGCGAATGTGTGGACACCGGTGTTGATGTTGACAGCCAAAGATGGCGAGTACGACCAGGCCGACGCATTCGACTTCGGGGCCGACGACTACCTCACCAAACCGTTCTCCTTCGTCGTCCTCATCGCGCGGATGCGGGCTTTGGCGCGCCGCGGCGCGCCGGAGCGACCGGCGGTGCTGCATGCCGGTAGCTTGTCGCTCGATCCCGCCGCTCACACCGCACGTCGTGGCGACACCGAATTGACACTCACACCAAAAGAATTCAGCGTGCTCGAGTTTCTGATGCGGCACAAGGGTGCGGTGGTGACCAAAACCGAAATCCTCGACTCTGTGTGGGACGTGAATTATCGCGGCGACGAGAACGTCGTCGAAGTCTATGTGAGCTACCTACGTCGTCGGATCGATACACCGTTCGGCTGCAAGGGAATTCAGACAGTACGCGGTGTGGGATATCGACTTGCCGCAGACGGCGGTGGCTGATCATCCGGCTGTCGCAGAGGTAATTCGAATCCGACGGCTGCGCCACCATGACCGGAGTCCCTGATGACGACCCGTCCATGGTGGGCCCTTACGATCTCCGACACGATGGACAGCCCCAGACCGGATCCTCCTGAGCTGCGTTGCCGTGAAGTATCGAGCCGTACGAATCGCTCTGTGACGCGGGGTTTGTCGTCGTCCGGGATACCCGGGCCGTCGTCGGCGACCATCACGGACACCGTCGCTGTTCTCGGATCGGTGTGCATGGTGACCACCAGCCGACCGGTCGCGTGTCTGCATGCGTTGTCGACGATGTTTCGTAGTACACGCGCGAGCTTTTCGGCATCACCGTCGATACGGGTGGCCACGATGTGGGCATCAACGTGAAGCGACGTCACGGCGTCGAGGCGGATGAGCTCGGCGCTGACCACTTCATCGAGATCAACATCGCCTATTCGCAGCGGGACACCGCTCTCGTCGGCCCGCGCGAGAAGCAGTAGGTCTGCGACCATCTGTTTGAGTCGCAAGGCGTCGGGCAGCATGACTGACTCGATGGTGTCCGGGTCCAGCGGCTGACGCTTGGCGTTCGCGAGGTCGAGCAGACCTATGAGAGTGGTCAGCGGACTGTTCAGTTCATGGGAGGCATCGTTGACGAACTGCAGTTGCTGTAGTCGTGCGGCGTCGATGCGTTCAAGCATGTCGTTCATGGTCGTGGCGAGCGCCGAGATCTCGTCCCCGGTTGCCGGCACCGGTACTCGCTGAGTGAGGTCGCCGCCGCTGATCTGTTCGACTCTGGCCCGGATGTCGTCCACCGGGCGCAGCGCTCGCCCGACGAATACGTAAGTGAGCCCGGCCATGGCCGCGACGATGACGGGAAACACGATGGAGCACAGAATTCCCAGGGCCACCACGGTCGCGTTGATCGGAGCCTCCTGGGCACCGACCTGAATCGTCAGCGTGCCGTCGGGAGTACTGACTCCGTACGCGGTGGCCTGGAACTCCTCGTCGGAATCAGTGGCGCGAGCTCCATGGATGACGAGCCTCTGATCTGGAGCCACCGGCGGCGACATCGGCCGCGAAAAGACAGGGTTGTTGGTCAGGAGGAGTTTTCCCGAGGCGTCGGTGATCTGGATGGCCGCCACATTCTGTCCGGTGGAAAGCAAGGACTGATCGATCGCGCCAAGACCGTAGGTGGCGATGGCGCCGGCAATCTGTTGTGCCCGGGCGAATGTCGCCGCATCGGCGCTGCGAAGCAGCACGTGGTGCAGCGCCTGGACCATCACCATCGCGGCGATCCCCAGTGCGACGGTGACCAATGCTGTCGCGACCAGGGTCAACCGCATTCGGACCGGACGCACCCAGCTCATCACACTCCGGTAAGCGGCGACCGCACGAAGGTACACACAGCGAGCCTAGAGCGTGCCGACGCGTAACCTCGTTGGCTACTCAGCGTCCCCTAAGCTTCCTTAGGGCAGGGTTCCCTCCATGCGCGGTGTCGGACCTCATGAGCCGGCGGACGGGGGCAGCGGTCAACCGACGGATGTCGGACAGACGTCCCGGTCTGTCCCTCGACGATTCTCTCGCCGGGCCGTCCTCGGCGGTGCCGGCATCGGCGCGGTGGGGCTGACCGCTGCGACGGCAGTGGGAGTTCGCGCCCTGCGGCCCGACCACTCCTCCTCCGTCGTCGGATTCCGCGGGTCTCGACAGGCCGGAATCACCACAGCAGCACAGGACCGGCTTCATTTTGCGTCATTCGACGTGATCACCACCGACCGCGAAGAACTGATCCGACTCCTGCGCGACTGGACGTCGGCCGCCGAGCGCATGACACAGGGCTTGGAGACCTATCCCGGCGGGGCGACCGGTCTCAGCCAATACATGCCGCCTTCGGATACCGGTGAAGCCCTTGGTCTTTCACCGGCGAACCTGACCCTGACCATCGGATTCGGACCATCTCTGTTCGCCTCCGATACGGACGGTCACGTCCGCGATCGGTTCGGACTCGCCGACCGACGACCAGCCGCACTCGCCGAACTGCCCGCGTTCGCCAAAGACGAACTCGAACCAAACCGCAGCGGTGGCGACATCTGCGTGCAGGCATGCGCCGACGACCCACAGATCGCAGTGCACGCCATAAGGAATCTCGCGCGCATGGGTTTCGGAGTCGTCAGTGTCCGATGGTCGCAATTGGGTTTCGGACGTACCTCCAGCACTACCACGACTCAGGACACGCCCCGAAATATGTTCGGGTTCAAGGACGGTACCGCCAACATCAAGGCCGACGACGCCGCCGCACTCGACCGATGGGTATACGTAGGGCACGAGGACAATCATGGGGCCGCCCAGTGGATGACCGGCGGTAGCTATCTCGTCGCCCGACGCATCCGCATGCACATCGAACGGTGGGATCGCGCATCTCTGTCCGAGCAGGAACTCGTCGTGGGACGGAGCAAAGGAACCGGCGCCCCACTCGGGCAATCGGCGGAATTCGATGATCCCGATTTTCACATCACCAACGGCAGAGTGCCGGTGATCGCCCGCACGGCGCACGTCCGGCTTGCCCATCCCGACAACCTCTCAGGTATTCGAATTCTGCGCCGTGGGTACAACTTCACCGATGGGTCCGACGGATTCGGTCACCTTGATGCGGGACTGTTCTTCATCGGCTACTGCCGTGATCCGCACACTCAGTTCGTGCCCATGCAGCGAGCATTGGCCGCCAAAGATGCGATGGGTGAATACCTGACTCACACCGGATCGGCGCTGTTCGCCTGTCCGCCAGGAGTATCCGACGGTCAATGGTGGGGACAACGCCTGTTCGAGGACTGAATTCCTGCACCCGACAACACAGACCGATCGAACCAGAAGGTGGCCCCTGAGATGTATCTCGCCAGCCCGTCCGTGCCCGCGCAACTCCTCGGTAGCGGCCTCATCGGTGTACGGGAAGGACTTGAGACCGGAATTGTCGTGATGATCTTGATCGCGTTTCTGGTCAAATCAGACCGACGAGATGCACTGGCATGGGTGTGGGCCGGGGTGACCGCGGCGGTGACGATGGTCGTCGGGATCTTTCTCATCATCCATTTCGGAACGTCCACGGTCACCACACTGACAGCCGAACTGATCGCCGGTGTGGCATCACTGGTCGCCGTGGGCATCGTGACCTTCATGGTTCTGTGGATGAGCAAAGCGGCCGCACACATCTCCACCGACCTCAAACACGGCATGTCCAATGCACTTGTCAATGGCGGCTTTTCGGTGCTGGGCTTGGCCTTCCTCGCCGTCGGGCGAGAGGGTTTCGAAACGGCGCTACTGATGGTCGGCTACGCCGAAAGTTTCTCCGGAAGTCTGTGGCCTTTGCTTGGCCTTCTCCTCGGAGTTCTTGTCGCCGTCGGCATCACCATCGGACTCTACCGAGGCGCGGTCCGCCTCAACTTCCAGAAATTCTTCCTCTACACCGGCGTCTTCCTGATCTTCGTTGCCGCCGGAATTCTCGGCTATGGGATCCGCGCTCTACAGACTGTCGGTTGGTTACCCGGCGGTTCCGCCCTCGCTTTTGACCTTACACCTCACTACGACCAATCATCCTGGTATGGAACACTTCTCGCTGGAATATTCAATGTTCGCGCAGACCCGACGGTGCTCCAGCTGAGCGGATGGTTCCTTTACGTGGTCGTCGTCCTCACTCTCTTCATTCGCGCGAATCGCGTCCGCACGCCCTCCGCTCAGGCGCCGGGCGAGGGAAAACCGCAGACTCCGGCTGAACACGAAGCCGGCATGTGAAAGGAACACCGAGGTTGAACCGAACAGTTACCACCCCTATAGCGCTCTTGGCGCTGGGCGTCGCGGCACCCCTGATCGCCGCCGGTTGTACGTCCAAGGACACCACGGCGGGAGCGATTCCCGTGACCTCGACAGAGTCCGCCTGTGATCTCGGAAGCGACACCGCCACAACAGGTGACGTGAGCTTCACCGTGACCAACAACGGATCCAAGGTCACCGAGTTCTATGTGTACGCCAACAACAATCGCGTGCTCGGCGAGGTGGAGAACATCGGCCCGGGCCTATCCGGCACACTCACCGTCGAGATCGTCGAACCCGGAACCTATACTGTGGCGTGCAAACCCGGAATGGTCGGCACCGGTATTCGAAAGAACATCACGGTCACCGGCGAGAAGAAGGAAAAGTCGCAAGCGCCTGCCGACGTCAATGCCGCCAAGGCGCGCTACCTCGACTATGTGCGCGGCCAACTCGCCGGACTGCAAGCACAAACCCAGCAGTTCGCCGACCACGTCAAGAGTGGAGATCTCGACGCGGCACGTGCGACATTCGGGCAGGTGCGAACCTTCTACGAGCGCATCGAGCCGGTGGCGTCCTCGTTTCCAGAACTCGATCCCGCCATCGACATGCGTTGGGACGACACAGAAGACGGCAAGCAGCCGTTCACCGGATTCCACCGCATCGAGCGATACCTCTGGCCCCCGCAACCGCAGGAGGTCGGTGACGGCCCGGGCCAGGTCGCACCCGCCGACGCAGCGAACGCGAAGGCCACCGACAACCCCAACACCATCGCGGCGATCGCCGACCAACTCGTTGCCGACGTGACGAAACTTCGGACCGAAGTCGACAAGGCAGATTTCACTTTCGAGACAAGACAATTCGTCGCAGGTCCGCAAGCCCTGATCGACGAGATCGCGGCCACCAAAGTCGGCGGTGAGGAAGACCGCTATTCCCATACCGACCTGTGGGACTTCGCGGCCAACGTCGATGGCGCGGAAACCCTCATTGCAGACATGCAGCCGATGATCGTCGCCAAGAACCCGGCCGTGATGGATAAGATCACCGCCCAGTTCGCCGACGTGCGCACAGCAATCAACGCATTTCGGTCCGGCGACGGCTACGTCAACTATACCCAAGTCACCCCGGATCAACGGAAAGCGTTGTCCGACAAGATCGATGCCTTGTCAGCAACTCTTTCTCAGGTTCCCGGGCTCGTACTCGGCTGAGCTGTCACGCACAATGGGTCGATGAGCTCGCCGGACCACACGCTCCTCAACATCGGATGGCCACTGGCCGTTGCGGTCGCGATTCTCGGCGCTGTCGCAGCAGCAGTGAACCGATGTAACGGCCCCTTCCTGACTCGGGCGACAGTCGTGGCGATCATCCGCGCCGCAGCGCAGCTGCTCGCTCTCGCACTGATCATCGGATTCGTCATCCGATCCCTATGGCTCTCGGCACTGTTCATCGCCCTCATGGCAGTTGTCGCGTCCTGGACATCGGCCGGACGCGTATCCAGCTGCCGCGCAACGGTACCGGCCACGACGCGGTGCCTGGTGCCCGTCGCTGCGAGCACCGTGGTCATCGTCGCCGTTCTGGTCGTGATCGGGGTACTTCCGCCTTCGGGTCTTGCAATCATCCCGACGGCCGGAATCATGCTCGGCGGCGCGATGAACACCACGTCGATCGCCGGGCGACGCGCTCACGAAGAGCTACGACTACGGCATGGCGAATTGGAAGCGGCTCTGTCCCTGGGATTCTCGTCGAGAGATGCACGCTTGGAGATCACCAGAGATGCCGCGGTGACGGCCCTCATCCCCGGGCTGGATCAGACGCGGTCGGTAGGGTTGGTGACGATTCCGGGTGCATTCGTCGGCATGATCCTGGGAGGAGCATCGACCACAAGCGCCGCAATCATGCAGTTGTTCGTACTCATTTCCTTGCTCGCGGTCAGCTCGGTCGCCGCGCTGATCACCGTCGAGCTCATTGCACGAAACCGGCTGTGAGAATTGGGTGGTCGGATCATCGGGCCGCACGATGGTGTCGCGCAGCAAACCATTCGACGTACTCCTCGGCGGCCGTCCCGGTCACGTGGGCGGCGGAATGTATGCCCGCCGCCGCATCCGAGATACCGTCGTGATCGACTGACGCCGCGACAGTCCCGAGACCCGCAGCGGCGAAGCATGCCATAACGCACAGGCGACGACCGAGAGGAAACGTCATCGCGCATAGCCTTTGGTCGACCCGGTTCGCAGATCGATTCGATCCACGTGACTGATCGACAGATACGAGACAAGCACGACAATGACGGCCAGGAAGATCAGGTTGATCACCGACCCGGGGAGGCCCAGGCCGCCTTGAGCCCACAGCAGCGATACACAGGATGGGAACGACCACACCGATACACACTCCCGCCACGACGTCGGACAGCCAGTGCACCCCCAGATACATTCGTGTGAAGCTGACAACGAGGACCCCGACTGCAGCAACGAGCCACGCAGCAGACCTGAGCAAGCGATGCGGAGTCGGCCGTATAAGACACGCTGTCACGACCAGAAGCGCCGCCGCACCGGTCACGTGACCCGACGGGTAGGAGTAGGTCGTCTCAAATACTCCCGTCTGGTCGACGATCGGCGGGCGTGGGCGGCCGATACCGAGTTTCAGACTCTGGCATACGAGACCCGCGGCGGCGACCGAAATCAGCACAATCGAACCGCGTTGCAGACGTCCGTCCCGTGTATAGAACAGTAGGGCCACAACACATGTCCAGGCGGAGACCGCCCACGGACTGAACACCAATGTTCCGTACGAGACAACAGCGGCACGCGACGGATTTCGAGTTCCGACGAGCCATGACATCACCTGACTGTCGAATCCCACGGGCCCGCCGCCCATCGAGTGAATCGCCACTCCGGAAACCCCGACCATGACAAGCACGATGCAGCCGGTTCGTAGCGTCGTCTGTCGTCGCATGTTTCCACCATGAAAGGTGGACGCTGTGGAAATGCTGAGCTGTGCTGAGTAGCGGTCGGATCGAGATTCTTAAGGACCGCTGAGTCCGATTCGACCATCCAACGAGATCGCAATAGCGTTGATAGCAAGCATGATTCGGATGTTGGCCATCACGCTTCACGCACATCGCCGATTGGACAAAAATGTCAGAACCATCTGAGGTGGCTCCACCTTCACGCTACGCAGAATCGTCGTCGGAAGGATCGCCTCGTCGTATATCGACCGGTCAACCTCACCGCACTCTCCACACCCAGTTGGCCCTCAAGGTTCCGATGATCGGACTCATGTTCTGGGTCGTCAAAGTCATCACAACCGGTATGGGAGAGGCGATGTCGGACTACCTCTCGACGTTCGGCATCGCGATACCTGTTCTGGTGGGTTCGGTCTCCGTCGCCGTCGCGATGTGGCTCCAGTTCCGATCGCGGGCATATCACGCGCCGACCTATTGGTTCGCTGTGGGAGCAATTGCGATATTCGGCACGGTGGTTGCCGATGGGTTGCACGTCATCGGACTGTCGACGACCGAGACCACCGTGGGTTATGCGATTGCTCTCGCGCTGTGGATGGCGCTGTGGTTCAGGGTCGAAGGAACACTGAGCATTCATGACATCACCACGCGTCGACGTGAGGTCTTCTACTGGGGAACGGTTCTGCTCACATTCGCGTTGGGCACGGCGCTAGGTGACTGGAGCGCGTTCTTCCTGGGGTTGGGATTCGCCGGGTCGATTGTTCTGTTTGCCGGCCTGATGGTGGTTCCGGCCATCGGTTGGAAGTACCTGCATCTCAACGCTATCGTCGCCTTCTGGGCGGCCTACGTCGTCACTCGACCGCTAGGCGCATCGATCGCAGATTGGTTGGGGAAGCCCGCACCGATCGGTGTGGGATTCGGGGACGCGGCCGTCGCACTGACCTCACTCGCCTTGGCCGCAGTTCTCGTCACGTACCTCTGGCTATCAAAAATCGACGACCCGAATCGGTCGGCCCTGAGGACCTCGGGCACATGGTGAATCGCTGCGCCATCCTGGTCAGGAGAGGATTCCTTTCACTCAGGATCTCCTAAGCAACCTTTCGAGACCATCGTCGTGATGAATAGAGCTGAGATCACGCCGACGGTCGCAATGTATCTGCGGATCGTCTACGACCTGCAAGAGGATGGAGTCGACCCTCGGCGGGCACGGATCTGCGAACGCACCGGCTACAGCAAACCGTCTGTTGCCCAGATGGTTTTACGTATGCGCAAAAGCGGGCTGGTCGATATCGTCGACGACAGCTTCGTCGTGCTCACACCTGAGGGTCGAGAACACGCGGTGATAATGACCAGGCGGCACCGACTCGCCGAGCGGATGCTGGTGGACATCGTCGGCGTACCGCGATTGGATGCACATCGAGCAGCTTCTGGCTGGGAGAACACAATGGACGACGCGATTGAGCGCCATATCGCGAGCCGGCTCGACAATCCGACAATCGAC
The DNA here is from genome assembly GCA_023461275.1 of Actinomycetes bacterium. Classification (GTDB taxonomy): domain Bacteria; phylum Actinomycetota; class Actinomycetes; order Mycobacteriales; family Mycobacteriaceae; genus Gordonia. The sequence goes on from JAEYMI010000043.1 coordinate 41,454, forward strand.
GCGTGGGGAAACCCGATCCCCGGCTTGTTCGCGCTTGGCATCGCCGGCGACCGTTCACACGTCGTGGCGGAACCGCTCACGCGGATCCATCAGGGCACGACGGCAACCGGTGTGGTGCGGAGCTTTTCGGAGAATCTTCTTGATCAGTCGGCCGCACTGGCCGAGCTCGTCGGCGCCGGTATCGAACCCGGTACCACAATCACCGCGACGAAGGCCGGTACGTCGATGTGTATTGAGGCCGAGCGCGGTTCAGTGCAACTCCCGATGTCGATCGCCTGCTCGATTCACCTCGCGAACCCGGTCGGACGCTGAGCCGCGCCCGGTCGACGCCTAGTCGTACCCAGTCGACGGCTAGCGGCAGCGGAAGGCACGCAGCCGGGGCCTAGCCGCGCGGAATGTAGCGCAGCCCCCGAAACACGGCGCTGCTGGCGAACACGTCGATGTCGGGCTCCACACCTCGGTGCCTCGCCATCCGAAGCGCCAGGCGCAGAAGCATTTTGATGTCTCGCGGGGTGATCTCGGGGAATCCGCCGACCAGGTCGTCGAGCAGGTCCTCACCGAGGGTGACGCCGTTGCCGGCGGCCAGGATCTGCCAGATCTCGCGCGCATCCTTGGGACCGGGTGGCTGGTATTCGATGACTGCCGCGCACCGCGCCAGGATCGCCTCGTCGACGCCGTCGACCCGGTTGGTGGTGAGGAACAGCAAACCGTCGAAATACTCCAGAGTGCGCAGGAATTCGGCGACGATCGCGTTCTGCGAGAGGTCGAGGCCGCGTTCCATCACGAACACATCGGCCTCGTCGAGCAGCAGCACCGCATCCCAGCGTTTCGCCCGGTCGAATATCACCTCGAGGTTCTTGCGCACCAATTCCGCTGACACGCCGAGAGATCCAGAGTGAATCGAGTACAGGGGCCGCCCGGTGACCTCGGCATAGACCTCGGCGGTCAACGTCTTGCCCACACCTGGCCGCCCCTTGGCGAGAATGACGTTTCCCGCGGACTTGCCGTCGATGATGTCACCGGTGAACACCGAGATATCGGTGGTCAGGATGTTGAGCAACTCCCGCTGTTCGCTTGGCAGCACCAGCTTGTCTTGCAGGTGCGCGTCGTAGACATAGGGTTTCAGATCGGCGGTGTTGACGTCGAGGAAGTCCTGCGCACCGAGGTCGAACACCCGGACCGCGGTGATCACCGGTACCGGGCCGAAGCTGTCACCGCCGTACGCCGGATCAAACAGGATCGACGGCGCGACCATCCGCAATGCGGCAATCTCCCCGGCCGCGACGTCGTGGACCACCTTACGATTCTCGCGTGAATTCGCCGAGCGGTGATCGTCGGTGCGAATCACCTTGCCGGTGAAAGTGAATTGCTTGCCGAATCCATCATCGATGATCTGCTGATATCCGTCGCGGCGAATCTGGTACTCCGCCTTGAGATCCGGCGTCTCCTTGTACGCACCACCGGCGGCCAACACGTCGCCGGGCGTCTTGCCGACGATCTCTGTCTCCTCGAAGCACAGGACTCGGGGCTTCCGTGACGGCCGTTTAACGGTGGCGTTGTCGGCCTCCATGGTGATCTTGATCCGCGGGCCGTGCGTGCGGTCCGCGTGCTCCATCGCAATGTCGGCCACCAGGTACGGATGTACGTGACCGTCAGATTCCCGGACGTAGATCCATCCGTCGATCAGGTTGTGACGCAGGAACTCCCGAAAGATCTCCATCGCCGCATCCACGTGCGGGATCACCGGAAACCGGCCGGCCCGCGACGAGATGATGGCCGACACCGCCCGCGCGAACGGAGCATCGCCGGTTACTTCCGCGGTCGCGACGAGGTCATCGAGGGCGGCATCGGTGAGATCCCGGTCGGCGATCGCGATCTCCGGTGAACGCCACGACCGGGCTTGATCGCGTGCGGCCATCAGATCGTTCGACGACGTTGCCGCGACCAGCCCGGTCGGTGCTACGAGCATGAGATGTCAGGCCTCCGGGTCGAGCACGAAATCGTATGTGGTGACGAAACCTTCACCATTCGGGTTGTCCCGCACATCGAGCATCAGTTCGGGCTTGACCGCCGAGGCGATGTCATCGTCGTTGTGCGGATCGCCCGGGAAGTAGAGCTGCGAGGTGATGAGCTCGTAGCCGGGTGAGCTGATCTTGAAGTGCATGTGTGCCGGACGCCAGGCATGCCAGCCGGCCGCCGCGATGAGCTGTCCGCAGGCCCCGTCGGTGGGGATCATGTACGGCGCCGGACGCAGCGTATGGATCTCGAAGTTGCCGTCGGAGTTGGTGATCCACGTGCCACGCAGGTTCCACTCGGGCAGGCCCGGCGCGAACTGCGAGTAGAAGCCGAGATCATCGGCGTGCCAGAGCTCAACCTTGGCACCCGACAGCGGTGTGCCGTCGACAGCGCGGACCTGACCGGAGAACACCAGCGGATTGCCCGGCTCATCGTCGCGCATGGGAATGGTTCCATTCCACGACAATTCGGGTGAACCCTCGCGGTAGTACGGGCCCTCGATGGTCCCCTTGCTGCCTTCGCGGTGCGCGTTGGCAACCTCTTCGACGGAATGCTCCAGCCAGACGTCGAGGAACAGCGGCCACTCACCATCGGCGCCGACCTTGATCAGCCACGCTTTGAGGGCGTTGTACTCCTCGTAGCTCACCTGGTCCTCGATGACCATGTCGTTGAGGGACTTGATGACCTTGGTGGCAAGGTAATCGACACGGGCGGTGTCGACGACACCTGCGCGTCCGGACGCGGCCATCCGCTCGGCGAAACGCGCGGACGCGTTGGCGCCGGATTCGGCGGCCTTCGCGGTGACTTCGGCGTCGAAACTGCTTTCGGTTGCAGCGGTCATGATCGGAACTCCTTATGTGATGGCCGGATTGGGCTGAGGGTGAGATGAGGGCCGGTCATCCCAACGCACTTTCTGGTGGACGAATATCTGAAGGATGCGTGGCCAACGGGGTCACGTGGATGTCCATGTACGCGAACAGCGGTAGCCCTGAGAGGACCTCGTGGAGCTCGTCGTTGCTCGCGACGTCGAAGATCGAGAAGTTGGAGTATTCACCGACGATCCGCCAGATGTGTGGCCACTTCCCCGAGCGTTGCAGCTCTTGGGAATACGCCTTTTCACGGGCGATGGTCTCGGCGCGGACGTCGGGGTCCAGATCGTGCGGGATGCGCACGTCCATGCGTACGTGGAAGAGCATGTCAGAGCTCCTGGCGGTAGTGGGCGAGTTTGTCCGGGTCGATCTCGACACCCAGTCCCGCACCGGGATTGACGTGCAGCACCCCGTCACGAATCTGCAGCGGCTCGGCGAGCAGGTCGTCGGCCATGTCCAGATAGTTGGACAGTTCACCGGCGTACCTCGAGGTCGACGCGAAGGCCGCACCGAAAGCGATCGTGCACGCGGTACCGAGCTGGCCGTCGATCTGGTTGCCCATCACCACGTCGATGCCTAGTCCCTCGGCGAGGTGGTGGACCCGGCGCGAGGCGGTGAATCCGGTGCGGGCGGTCTTGATGTTGATAGCGGTCGCCGCGCCCGCGAGGATCTCCCGCGTTACGTCGGCCGCGGTGGGCGCTGACTCGTCGGCGATGAACGGAATATCCAGTGCCGCAACCAGCCTGCGCCGTCCGAGGACGTCGTCGGCCGGGCACAGCTCCTCGGCGAACAGCAGATCGAGGTCGGCCATCTCCTTCATCGCGCGCACGGATTCGGTTGCGGTCCAACCACGATTGCCGTCGACGTAGAGTTCGATGCTGTCGGAGAACCGTTCCCGCAGCGCACGGACCACCGCGGTATCGAGGACCACCGGACGTCGACCGACCTTCACCTTGAACGTCCGGATGCCGTAGGTGTCGACCATCTTCTCCGCTTCGGCGACCATCGTGGCCGGGTCGTCAAATCCGAGCATGTGGCTCACGCGGAGCCGGTCGGTGTAGCCGCCGAGCATGGTCGACACCGGCATCTGCAGCGTCCGTCCGAGCGCATCCCACATGGCCATGTCGATGGCGGATTTCGCGGTGGGGTTGCCGACCGTGCGGCCCATCCGTTCGGCGGCCACCTCCCGGTCGAGCAGCGTGAGTCCGACGAGTGCGGGCGCAAAGATCTGCTCGATGACGGCGATGATGCCGGCTTGGGTCTCGCCGTAGGTGAACGGACGCGGGGGTGCCTCGGCGACGCCGACCACACCGTCGTCGGTGGTGACGCGCACCAGCACGTGCCGGGCACTGTGCACCTCACCCGAAGCGAATCGGAGTGGCTTGCGATAAGGGATCTCGAACGGGATCGCCTCGATGTCAACGATTTTCACTGCACGGCTCCTGGAGAGTCGACGACCGCGGCCGTGGCGCGCGGGCTGATCTCGAATGCGGCGGACAGCACGTCGACGACGGCGTCGACAGCCGGATTGTCGACCCGGGCGTGCCACGCCAAGGCGAGATCGATGGTTCCGGAGTCCGGAAGATCACGGAAGACCAAGCCGGCCAACGGAAGTGAACGAACCGATGCGGGGACCACCGCAACGCCGAGTCCGGCCGCAACCAACGCGAGCAGGACCGCGGTACCGGGCGCCTCATGGACCCGGTTGGGTACGAAACCGGCCGCCCGCGCGCTGCGCAGAACGGCGTCGTTGACCGCCGAATCACGATTGCCGTAGACCACGAACGGTTCGGTGCGCAGATCGGTCATCGAGACCACCGGTTCGACGGCGAGGCGATGATCCGCCCCGACGGCAAGCACCAGGCTCTCCACCTCGATGGTGCGTACCTCGATGTCGTCGCCGACGGCAGGTGGTCGCAGTACGCCCAGGTCGAGAGTGCCTGCGCGCAGGCCGTCGCACTGCCCGGGCGTCAGCATGTCTGCCGAGATCTCGAGCTCCACACCCGGCAGCTCGGCCTTCACCACTCGCGCGATCCGGGGCAGATGGGAGAAGGCCGCGGTGCCGGTGAGCCCGATGCGGATGAGCCCGCTACGTCCGTTGGCGATGCGTCGAACCCCACTCACCGCGCCATCGACCGCCGCAAGAATGCGCGCGGCCTCCTCGCGCAGGAACTCCCCCGCCGCGGTGAGCGATACCTGGCGGGTGGTGCGGTTGAACAGGGTCACATCGAGTTCGGACTCCAACTGACGGATCGCATACGAGAGCGCCGGTTGCGCGATGTGTAGCTGGTCGGCGGCCTGCCCGAAGTGACAGGTGTCGGCGACCGCTGCGAAGTAACGCAGGTGCCGGAGCTCCATCACAGTGCCTCCTCGATGTGATTCATGTCGCTGTGATCAGCGACACTTCACCACCGTAGGACGTGAACAGATAAAGAACAAAGACCTTTTAACGCCTTATTAATCGAGACACACGATCAATTGACACCCAGGTCAGGACTAGGTACTTACCTGGTGTGACTCACACCACGTATTGCCACGATTGGCGACACAGTCCACATCTGGAGGTACCCATGACCGCATCGGTGAGCGAATCCGCAGGCCACATCGAGTCCGTACTCGACAACGCCGTCATCGACGACCGCGAGGCCGGCGTCTACCGCGCCAACCGCCGCATCTTCACCGACGACGAGATCTTCGAGCTCGAGATGAAGCACATCTTCGAAGGCAACTGGATCTACCTGGCGCATGAGAGCCAGATCGCCGAGCCCGGTGACTACTTCACCACCTACATGGGCCGCCAGCCCGTGGTCATCACCCGCGACAAGACTGGGGAACTCCACCTGCTGGTCAACGCCTGCGCGCACCGCGGCGCAATGATCTGCCGCCGCAAGACCGACAATCGGATGACGCTGACCTGCCCGTTCCATGGCTGGACCTTCCGCAACGACGGCACACTTCTCAAAGTCAAAGACCCCGAAGGCGCCGGCTATCCCGACACCTTCGACGTCGACGGCTCGCACAACATGACCAAGGTCGCCCGTTTCGGCAACTACCGGGGCTTCCTGTTCGGCAGCCTCAACCCCGACGTCGCCACGCTCGAAGAGCATCTCGGCGACACCACCAAGGTCCTCGACATGCTCGTCGACCAATCGCCCGACGGCCTTGAGATCCTGCGCGGTTCGTCGACCTACACCTACGACGGCAACTGGAAAGTACAGGCGGAGAACGGCGCCGACGGCTATCACGTGACCGCCACGCACTGGAACTACGCGGCCACCACGTCACGTCGCAACACGGGCGAATCCAAGAACCAGACCAAAGCGCTCGACGCCGGCAGCTGGGGCAAGTCCGGCGGCGGATACTGGTCATACCCCAATGGCCACCTGTGCCTGTGGACGCTTGCGGCCAATCCCGAGGACCGGCCGCTATGGGACAAACTCGACGAACTCAAGATCCAGTTCGGCGACGCCAAGGGCGAGTTCATGGTGAAGGGCTCGCGCAACCTTTGCCTCTACCCCAATGTCTATGTGATGGACCAGTTTTCGACGCAGATCCGGCACTTTCGGCCGATCGCGCCGGACAAGACCGAGGTCACCATCTACTGCATCGCACCCAAGGGCGAGAGTGCCACCGCGCGTGCGCACCGTATCCGGCAGTACGAGGACTTCTTCAACGCCTCAGGCATGGCCACCCCCGACGACCTCGAGGAGTTCCGTTCCTGTCAGTTGACCTTCCGGGCCCAGGCCGCGCCCTGGAACGACATGAGTCGCGGTGCCCAGCACTGGCTTTCCGGCCCGGACCCGGTCGCGGAATCGCTCGGTATGACCGGTGTGATCTCGGCGGGCGTTCGCAATGAAGACGAGGGGCTCTATCCCGTCCAGCACGGCTACTGGCTGCAGACCATGCGCACAGCACTCGAGAAGGAGGCGAACCGATGACCGTCGCGAACACCGCCACGTCCAATTCTACTGGCGAGAAACATAATTCGACCGGCGAGAAACTGATCACCCAGAACGCGATCGAGCAGTTCCTCTACCGTGAGGCCCGCTTCCTCGACGACCGCGAGTTCGAGAAGTGGTTGGAGTGCTACGCCGACGACGTCGTCTACTGGATGCCGTCGTGGGATGACAACGACGAACTCGTGCAGGATCCGGAACGCGACATCTCGCTCATCTACTACGCCAACAAGGGTGGTCTGGAGGACCGGGTCTTTCGCATCCGGACCGAACGGTCCTCGGCGACATCGCTTCCCGAGCCGCGCACGAGCCACAACATCAGCAACGTCGAGGTGATCGAGCGTCGTGGCGACATCGTTGACGTTCGATTCAACTGGCACACCATGTATTTCCGCTACCACACCGTCGATCCGTATTACGGGACGTCGTTCTACACCATCGATTTCTCCGGCGAGCACCCGTTGATCCGCCGGAAGACGGTGGTGCTCAAGAACGACTACATCCACCACGTGGTCGACGTCTACCACTTCTGAGGTGCCATGACCATCAGCCCAGACATCAGCCGTACCGTCACCGAACATGCTGTGGCACTTGCCTTTGAGGACGGCGTCACCAAGTTCATCACCTGCCGCGAGGACCAGACCGTCGCCGACGCGTCGTACCGTCAGCGGATCAACATCCCGCTGGACTGTCGGGACGGGGCGTGCGGAACCTGCAAAGCGCGTTGCGAATCCGGCGACTTCGACGGCGGCGACTACATCGACGACGCGTTGTCGGCCGATGAGGCCGCCAACGGGTATGTGCTGCCATGCAGCATGCGACCTCGGTCAGACCTGGTGTTGCAGATCAACAGCACGTCGGCCGTCGCCAAAACCGAAGCGGCACGATTCACCGGCACGCTCGTCGCACTCGATCGACTCTCCCCCACGACAGTGCAGATCGGCATCGACATCGAACAACGCGCCGAGCTCGCCTTCCTCCCAGGCCAGTACGTCAACATCACGGTTCCCGGGACCGAGCAGTCCAGATCGTATTCATTCAGCAACGCCCCCGACGACGACACGCTGACCTTCCTCATCAAGCTCACCGACGGCGGCGTGATGTCGGAGTATCTGACCGGCCGCGCCGCCATCGGCGACGAGATCTCCATGGTGGGACCACACGGATCATTCTTCCTGCGTGACACCGACCGTCCGATGTTGCTCATCGCCGGCGGTACCGGACTCGCTCCGCTGCTGTCGATGTTGCGGCTCCTGCGCAGCCAGATGAGTGATCGCACAGCGTATCTGGTGTATGGGGTGAGCACCGACGACGACGTCGTCGGCCTCGATCAGATCGACCGGCTCGCCGCGGACCTGCCCGGGCTCACCTGGGATCACTGCGTCTCCGATCCCCGCAGCACCGCCGCCAACACCGGCCGGGTGATGGGATTGATCGGCGCAGACCACCTGCACGACGGTGACGTCGCGGTCTACCTGTGTGGACCCCCACCGATGGTGGAATCCGTTCGATCTCATATCAATTCGATCGGCGTCGAACCGCGCGGCTTCTACTACGAGAAGTTCGGACTGGCCCCCGAGCGGCCCACTGCTGCCGATGTCATTGTGCCCGAGGCTATCGCGGCAACCGGACCGATCGAGGATGAGATCATCATCGCGGTCGACGCCCGCGGGATTGCGGGGCACACGGTCTTCGACGTCGCCGACGTCGCACCATGGACAGCACCGGTGATCATCAGCGAAGACGCCGACCACATTCGTCGAATCGCCGGCCAGCAGATGTTTGCGCCCCACCCGGAGGCAGTCGCTACCAGCCAGCCGGCCACACCCGAGCCCATCGTCGACTCCACTGTCACCGCCGACGGATACCAGATCGGTGAGGAACATCCCGCGGTGCACGAATCAGATGCGCTGTTCGAAGCCCGTGAGGCCCTTGAACTCGGTGCGCTGGAGCTGACACTCGGCCGCGTCACCAGCGTCCAGTTGGCCGGCTACCGCCTCTTGGCCGAATCAACCCTGCCCTACGTCGACGGTGAGCGGTTCGTCGATGCGGCGCAGTACACCGAGACCAACGCCGCTTTCCACGACTACTTGTTCACGCTGACCGGCAATGACCATCTGCTGCAGGCATATCGGGCGCTCGGGGTCAAAGGTCGTATGTCGGAGGTGCTGCGCGACGCCACCTGGTGCCACGCCCGTTGCGCAACCGATCACATCGAGATCGTCGACGCGGTGGAACGCGGCGATCGTGACGAGGCACGGGCGTTGATCAGTGCACACGCAGCTCGCTCCAAGCAGACGATGCGGCGCGCGATGGCCGACTCTGCCGCCGCACGAACCCCACGCTTCGTCACGCCCGGACGGTTCGCGGGCAAGGTTGTGATCGTCACCGGGGCCGCGCAGGGTATCGGCGAGCAGGTTGCGCGCCGGATCGGCGCCGAGGGTGGACAACTCGTCCTCGCCGACCGATCGGAGTTGGTGAAGGAACTCGCCGACGACCTGGCGAGCACCTGCAGAACAGTCGCGGTCACCGCCGATCTCGAACAGTACGACGGCGCCGAGAGTGTCGTACGGCAGGCGCTGGCAGAGTTCGGCCGGATTGACGTGATGATCAACAACGTGGGTGGTGCGATCAACTTCAAACCGTTCGTCGAGTTCACCGATGCCCAGATCAGGGCCGAAATCGATCGATCGCTGATGACCACCCTCTATTCGTGCCGGGCGGTGCTGCCATCGATGGTGGAGCAGCGTTGCGGAGTCATCGTCAACGTGTCATCGGCGGCCACCCGCGGCATCCACCGGATTCCGTACTCGGCCGCCAAGGGCGGCATCAACGCGATCACCGCCTCGCTGGCAGTGGAGTACGCCGACAAGGGTATTCGGGTGGCCGCCACCGCCCCCGGTGGTACCGATGCACCACCGCGCCGGATCTCGCGCGGCACTCCGCCCCCGACGTCAGCCACCGAACAGCAGTGGTTCCAGGCACACATCGACCAGACACTGGAGTCGTCGCTGATGCACCGGTACGGAACACTCGACGAGCAGGCCGCGGCCATCTGCTTCCTGGCCTCCGACGAAGCGTCCTACATCACCGGCACGGTGTTGCCGGTGGCGGGCGGCGATCTCGGCTGACCCGCCACAATGCACCCACCGGGTGACTACGATGTGACCGGTGATCATGGTGGGCGGTGACTGCGTCGGTCGGGAAACCGAACTGGCCGAGATCGCCGCCAGAATCAAGGCCGACACGAGGTCGTTGACCATTCGCGGCGAACCCGGCGTCGGCAAGTCCACGATCCTGCGCCATATCAGCGGCCCCGGCGGTCGACCCATAAGGTTCGCGCGAGCAAGCGCATGGGAATCCAACATTCCGGGATCTGTTCTGCAGCAACTCTTTCCCGACGCACTCGCCGAACAGTTGACCGCCGGCGCGCACCCGACCGCGCTCGCTGACGCGATAGCGTCCGACATCGGCTCCGCGACAAAGTCTTTAGGATCACCCGATTTCGGAACCCAGGTGATCGTCGTCGACGATGCCGAGCATGCTGATCTCCTCAGCATGCAGACCCTGATCAGCCTCATCCGACGTCACCGCGCTCTCCCGGTGTTCCTGGTGCTCGCCGCCGACACCTCGTCGGACATCATGCGCGACCTCGACGCCGACGAGATCCGCCTCACCGGGCTCGACACCGATGCGGTCGCGCAGATCGCCCGAACACGTGGGCACACAATGCATCCCACGATGGCGCTGCGGCTGACATCGCACACCGGCGGACATCCCGGCGACGTGGTCGCGCTGCTCGACGAGCTGCCCACTGAGACCTGGAATCAGCCCGACGTCGAACTTCCGGCGCCACGTCGGCGGATTGACGACGCGGCAGCGCGGCTGGAGCGGTGCTCGATCGGGGCCCAGGTCCTCGTGTACGCCGTCGCGATCCTCGACTCCGACGAAACTGTCAGCAGCGCAGTCACTCTCGCCGATATCAGTGATCCCCTGCCGGCCATCGATGACGCGGTCGCGGCCGGCCTCCTCGATCGGCCGATCGACGCAGCGAGCGGAGTCACCACGCTGCGGCTACGCGGAGCACTCATGCGGGCCGCCGTGCTCGGCACGCGAGGCGTCGACGACGCCGCTCGCGCACATCGTCGGGCTGCGGCGATCGTCACCGATCCGGTTCGACGACTGCACCATCGGGTCGCGGCCACCGCGGTCGAGGATCCAGAGCTCGCCGACGAGCTCGACGCTCTCGCCGAGGCGCGCGGCACCGAGGGCGCATGGGCACAAGCCGCCACTCTGCTGCGCCACGCCGCTCGCCTCAGCTCCGATCCCCTACTGCGGGAGGAGCGGTTGACCAGAGCGGTCGACGCACTCCTCGCCGCCGGGGACTGCGTCCGGGCCACCAGCCTGGTACCGACGGTGGAGAGCCTGCGGGAAACGCCGCTGCGCAACGCGACGCTCGCCTATCTCGCAATTCTGCGGGGCCGCGCCACCGAGGCGCAGGTGCGACTCGATCGCGCCGAGGCAATCGTCAATGTCGAGCGCGAGGCGCACATCGCCGCGGTCATCGCGCAACGACGAGTGCTGGACTCGCTGGTCCGAGGCGACGCGGCACGTCTGGTCGATCAGGCGGATATGGCTATCTCCCTCGCCGTTCCGGGATCGTCGGCCGAGATCGAGTCCTCGGCGATTCGCGGTCTGGGACTGGCCTTTTCAGGTCGTGAGGCCGAGGCGATGGCCGACTACGCCAGGTTGTCCGACACCATCCGGCACGGCGCTCAGGCGCAGCGGATCACCATGGCGCGCGGCTGGCTGGCACTCGGACTCGACGACGTCGACACCGCCCGCAGCCTGCTGGAGACCGCGGTCTCGATGTCGCAACTCGGTGGGTCCGACCGCATCACGCTGTGGTCGCTGGGATGGCTGGCACGCGCTCGATTCCTCACCGGCGAATGGGATCTGGCGCTGACTGCGGTCAGGCAGGGAATGGCGCTGGCTGAATCGAGCGGCATGTCGCTGATCACCCCGATCCTCTCCTGGACAGCCGCACAGATCAGCGCGTTGCGCGGCGACTGGGCGGCCGCGCACGAGGCCACCACGTCGGCTGACCCGGCGGCGGGCAGTTACGAGATGATGCGTGTTCCGACGCTATTGGCCCGGGCGGCGGTCGCCGAAGCGTCCGCCGACTATGGCCGGGTGGAACGACTGCTGGCCACCGTCCGCGTCGCCGCAACACGGGCGGACGCGTTACGGCACAACGGTTTCTGGCCCTGGACAGACGTCCTCGCGAACGCGATGGTCATCGGAGGCCGGTCGGATGCCGCAGACGAGCTGCTCAGTGAGTACGAGGCGATCACCCATCCGGAGGACAACCGCGCAGCCGTCGCACGCCTGCGCTATGCCCGCGGGCGCTGGCACGGATCGGTGGGCGACATCGTCACCGCTCAACGAACTTTCGATGAAGCCCTGGATCTGCTCGACGGTCTGGGATTGCGTTACGACCAGGCCCGGGTGAACTTCAGTTACGGGCAGACGCTTCGGCGGGCCGGCAAACGACGGGCCGCCGACACCGTGATCTCCTCCGCGCGCGACCTGTATGCCTCGCTCGGTGCCACCACCTACGTCGAGCGATGCGACCGCGAGCTCAAAGCCGGCGGGATCAATATGGCTCGCGGACAACGCGATACGATCGACCTCACGCCGCAGGAGGAGGCGGTCACCACGCTCGTCGCACGAGGACTGTCGAATCGAGAGGTCGCGGCCGAACTGTTCATTTCGACGAAGACCGTGCAGTATCACCTCACCCGCATCTACGCGAAGCTCGGCGTGCGGTCACGGACCGAGCTCGCCGCCGACGCCCGAATCCACCGGTGAGTTCCAATAACCCCCTCGCCCGACCCAACGCTGATCGAGTAGCAGCGGCACCCCTCATGCTGATCGAGTAGCCACCGAGCGAAGCGAGCCGGCGTATCGAGATCAGCTGCCACACAAGAGGTCTCGATACACCCCTCGCCTAACGGCTCGGGCCACTCGACCAGCACAGGGAGCCACTCGACCAGCATGTGAGTCGACCGGCAAGAAGTCAGTAGCCGAGGAAGGCGTCGGTATGGACCCGCCACCGGGCCCAGCGAAGCGCCGGCATCACCGACCGCACCGACCGCGCGCTGACGCGAACGAACTGCGGCGAGCCGGACAGGTACACATGCGCCGACGGCGACACGCCGTGCAAGAGGCCCGCGGCACTGTCGACGTCGAGACCGGCGGCCAGCTCCGCGGATACGACGGTCAGCACCCTCGCTCCCCTGGTTTCGGCCGCCAGCAGGTCGTCGGCGTAAACCACCCGATCCTCCTTGCGCACCACGTGGATGACGGTCAGCCACGACAGGTCTGCGGCAACCGCGCCCTCCGACAGCGACACCTCACGGATCATCGAGCGGATCGGCGTGATGCCGATACCCGAGGCGACGAGAACAGTGCGACGCGAACGTGCTCCGAGCACGAAGTCGCCACCGATGTCGTCGAGAAGCATTGTGCGCGTGCGGCCTTCGATGATGTCGGCTTTGAACTCCGACGGCGCGCCACCGGTGGTGAAGGCGAAGTACGTCGCGTCGGCCGATGGTTCGGACGCGAAGGAGAACACCCGCCGCGAGCGATAGCCCAACCTCGGCGACCACCGCGGAGCACTCAGCTGCGCCCACTGACCGGCCGTGAACGGGACCCGACGAGACGCCTTCACCGACACCGAGAATGTGCCGGGTGCGATCTCCGCGACGTCGGTGATCGACAGCCGCACCCGACCGGCGCCGCGGGTGGCGAGCATCCGCACCACGAACGCATACAGCGACCCGATCAGCAACGCGACCTCGGGAACAAACTCGATCGAGACCGACGACCCGACCGGAATACTCTGCTGGCAGTACATCAGCACGCCGATCAGAACGGCATAGATCCCGCGGTGCAACCGAACAGCGGGCGAGGTCAACGGCTCCGGCATCATCACCGCGGCAACGAAGAACATCGGGCTCGACACCAGCCACACCGACAGATCCTGACCGCCCTGCACCAGCTCCAACACCCCGATGGTGATCAGGGCAGCGGCGAGAAAGACTGCCACCGAGAACCATTCGTGGATCACCGTCACCAGCCACACCCCGATGACGATCATCGGGATCAGCAGCGGCTCGGCAGCCACCCACCACTGCGGATAACTGATCGACCCCAATTCCGCGTAGGCACATACATAAACCACCACCGCACCGGCCACCGCCGGGTTCACGATCAACCGACCACGCCACAGGAGAACGTATTTCGACACCGCAGCAGCGGCACATCCGAGGACCACCGTCCACGCGGCCCCGGCATCGACCACCCCCGGCAGGATGAAGTACAGGATGAGCGCGGTGATCAGCCACGAATACGCGCCCGGCGGCACGCGCACCAGCGCCGCACACGCGTACGTCACCACTCCCGACACCACCACGCACAGCACCAGCGACAACAGCAATTGGCCTGGCCGATAGGCGAACTCGACGTCCGCAACGGACACCGCCAGGGACGCCACCACCAGCACGACAAGCGCGATCAGCACCGCCCGATGCGACGTGAGCCAGCGCGGAGCCACCAACTGTGAACTCATAGGAACAACTCCAACCGAGCAGAGCTACTGTGCTCTACCGACCCGTTACGCCGTACCACCACATACTCGAAATCCAGATGCTCGAAGTCCGGGTACTCCACAGCGTTGCCCGCCAACGCCGGACGCCCGCGCAATGCCGTTGCCGGCGTGAAGAACAATGCCGTGGCGAGCCCGTCGGCAATCATCGTCGCCCACGGCCCGTCCGGCACGATCACCCACGTGGCCAACACCTCTCGCGCCGGCGACCCCGACCGCGGATCGACGATGTGATGCCAATCGGCCCACACCCGCCGATTGGACGCCGAGGCACATACCGCACCGCCGTTGACGGTCACCACCCCGATCGCGTTCGCCGGGTTCAGCGGATGTTCCAGCGCCACACGCACTCCCGCACTGCCGTCCGACGAGAACTGGCCAGCGGAAATCCGCATATCCCCACCACCGTCGACGATGTACTCGTCGCACGACGAGGCGACGATCTCGGCCACCCGGTCGACGGCGAATCCCTTTCCCGCAGCGCCGACATCGATCACCGCCGGCACCGCAAGCGTCAGCCCGCCGCGGTGCGAAAGGATCACGTCATCCCATGCCGGAACCGTGGCGACCTCAGCCGCCGGGGTCAGCGAATAGCGCGCGTCGTAGCCGGCGTCGACGAGCGTCTGACCCACCAGCGGTGACACGGCACCGGAGGTGGTGTCGTAGAGCCGCCGGTACCAGTCGAGCAATGGTTGGTCGGCCAGGTCGACGTCGAATCTGCCACTGCGACGCGACATCTCGGCGACCATCGAGTCACCACGGAACCTCGACCAGGCTTGGTCGATGCGATCGAGTTCAGCGGAGACGCCCGCGACCACCGACTCCGGCAGTTCACTGGGCGTGCTGATGACCCATCGGGTACCCAGCGCGTCGAACGACCAGTCGTGGTCGAGCTCAGCCGCGGGCTTCGGACTTGATCTGGGTGATGGCATCGTTGAATCCGCCTGAGGTCAACGATGATCCCGCCACCTTGCTCACGTTCAGGTCGTCGATGTTCTTGCCGATCACCAGAGCATCGATCCCGGAGGCGAACTTGCCCTGATACTCCTTGGACGTGCCCTTGGTGTTGCTGGTGTCCAGGGTCAGTGCGGTGATCACCGAGTTGGAGAGCGTGACCGACACGCCGATCTGCTGTGGGCCGCCCGGCGAGACATAGCTCCCGGTCGCCGAGTACTCGCCGTTGCGGTATTCGCCTGTGGCAGCACCGGATGCGCTGGTGGCAGAGCCTGCCTCGGTGCCGGTTTCGGCGATCGCGGACCCGACCGTCGTTTCAGCAGGGGCATCAGTTGCCGAGCCACAGGCACCGGCAACCAGTCCGACGACGGCCAGGGTCGCGGCCAGAGCGCCGGTCCGTGCGACTGTGGAACCCATGGCGGGTGAACTCGCGACGGGGGAAGTATCGGGGTGCGCCATGCCCCGATTCTGCCGGGTGGAACCGTCGAAGTCGCGTGGTGACACCACATCGACAGGTAATCCTCAGGTAAAGACCCCTGGCACAGCCGGGTATCTCAGCGGCCGGCCGCGGCCACCCGGGCCTGGATCGCGTTGACGAACACCGACTGGATGTCGGCGGCCGTGGTCGCGACGTAGGTGGTGCCGCCGGTGGCGTCGGCGATCTGCTTGAGCGCGTCGCGGTCGGCGTCGTCGGAGATGCCGATGGTGAGCACCAGCACCGGACGGGCCGGATCCTCGAGTTGCTTGAGCTGAGAGATCAACGCGGGCAACGTAATACTGTTCGGGTCTTCGTTCTGGCCGTCGGTCATCACGATCACACTGTTGGAGTAGTTCGGATCGTAGGTGTCCTGCACCCGCTTGAATGCCGCGAGCACCGAATCGTAGAGGCCGGTACCACCACCGATCAACGTCGCGAATCCACGACGAATCGTCGCCGCCAGCTCGTCGCGATGGTCGCCGCCGTTGGCCGCGGGCGCGTCCAGGCGCCGGATCGGCGCCATGTCGACCCAGTCCTGGCCCGGTCCGCCCTTGTCGATACCGAATGCCCAGCCACCGATCTCGGTGTTGTTGGGGAACAGTTTGAGGCCCTGAACGGACGCGTCGACCAACAGCGACCCGCGCGTGGAATCACCGGCCGGATCGTTCATCGACCCCGACACGTCCTCGAGGACCAGCGTCCGGATCGGGACGCCGAGCACCTGCCACTGCCGCAGCGCCTTGTCGACGGCATTGGGGTCCTTGAGCGTCAGTGCGGTGACCTTGTCCCCCACGCCGGTTCCGTCGGCAGCGCGGTAACCCGCGTCGGTGAGTGCCTTGCGGCCCTGCTCGGAGTTGATGGCGGCCACCAACGCATCACCGGCCTGCTTCGTGGTGTCGGCCCGCGCCGCCGGTGCCGTCGACAGCAGCGGGTAATCCAGCATCACGGTGCCGTCCGACGGCATCTTCGCCTTGAGCTGTGTTCCCGGATGGGTACGGGCGAACAGCATGTACTGCTGTTCGGTGGTGACCACCGGCACCGTCGAGGAGTTGGCCAGGTTCAGGCGGGTGCCCTCGTTGTCGTTGGCCAGACGGGCGTTGTTCTGCTGCACCGCGAGGATGGTCATCGCCTCGGTGAGGTCTTCGCTCTTGAGCTTGCCTGCGTCGACCTCGGCGAGCGCTCCGACGATCGGCGCGTCGCCGGTACTGGTGTCCAGTGGGCTACCCGAACGCAGGTCCGGAAGCTTCATCACCTCACTCCAGGAGGTCAGCTCGGGTACCTGCTTGCCGACCACCACCGTCGGCGACGACGCCACCGACGGCGACACCATCACGACGTCTCGTCGAACCTGGTTGAAGACACGACGAGCCTGTGTCGCCGAATCGGCCAACCACAGGTCGGGGGACTTGTCACCGCTGGTCAGCAAGCCGGGAACCGCGGCACCCGGAACACCGCTGATGCCGAAGTCGAAGCATGAATCCGTCGACGCCTGCTGGGCGATGGTCCGCAGCGGACCGGTCATGGCCTGATCCGAACCGATGGTGATGGCGGTGCGTTCGGAGCAACCACCGGCCATCGAACGCCAGATCAGGAACCCCGACACCAGTGCGGCGACGAGGACGAGAGCGATCAGGATCCACAGCCAGGCGCTGCGCCGGCCGTGGGATGCCTTGCGATGCTGGAAGCCGAAGCCGTCGGAGTGTTCGGCGGTGGTGACCGTCCGGTTGGGACCAGTGGTGACAGCTACGCCGCCTCTCGACGTGCCACCGCGGGGCGTCGAACCAAAGGTTGCCGACCCGCGGGACTCGTCACCCGGGGATACTGCGCTTCTCGATACAGCGGTGTAGGGCGAATCACTGTGGGAAACGTCGCCGGCGGCACTGCTCCGAGATGCGCCACTCGGGGTCACGTTGCTCGGCGAGACGTTGTTTGACGACACATTGCTTGACGAGACGTTGTTTGACGACACACTGCTTGACGACACACTGCTTGACGACGCACCGTCCGATGGCACCCGACCCGACGGTGACGGATCGCGTGAATCTCCGTCGAGCGGACCCGGCCCAGACCTGTGTCGTCCCATATTCTCAACTACCCCCAGCAGTATTGTCGGCCGTCGATATCGGCCTCGTAGACGCTCATCGGCTTCGATGAAGCACGATCAGGTCAGCCGAAGACCTCGCGAAATGTTGCGAGCGACTTCCGCAGATCACCGGACACGGCCATCGCGGCAGCTTTGCCGGCCGGTCCAATCAAGGGCAATCCCCCCAGATCCACAGTGAAGGTTACTTTCGATCCGGTCTCGATGGGAGAAATCTCGAGGTCTAATTTAGCTTTGACGCCGCCCTTGCCGTTTCCTTTGAGCTGCACACGGGACGTCGGTTCGTAGGTATCGATCACCCAGTCGAAACGGATGCGGGTGCCCTTGACCTTCACGATCGACGACACTTTGGTGCCTTTACGCAGCTCACCGGCACCGGGAACAGGGCTGCGCCATGCGTCGTGAAGCGCCAGCCATTCCTCATAGCGGGACAGATCCGAGGCGGCCGCCCAGGTATCGTCCGGGGACAGATCGACCTCGATGGAGTCACTCGTTTTGGCCATGGATCAGGAGAATAGCGTCTGCGATTCGGCGCGCCGACTGCTGGGCGCGTTATTGATCTCCCACGGCGTAACGGCGCGGATCACCGAGGTCGAAGCGTATGCCGGACCCGACGATCCGGCGTCGCATGCCTTTCGGCGAACGCCACGGTCGGAGATCATGTATGGACCGCCCGGCCGCCTCTACGTCTATCGGATTCACGGACATCATTGCGCCAATGTGGTCACCGGTCCCGCGGGTGAGGGCAGTGCGGTGCTGCTGCGGGCCGCGCGCATCGTCGACGGCGCCGAGGCGGCCCGCGCGCGACGTGGTGAGCGTCGAACCGGGTTCATCGACGACGCGGCATTGGCTCGTGGCCCTGGAAACCTTTGTCGCGCACTGGGTATCACGATGGCCGACCTCGATACCGCACTCGAGGAACCCAGCGCAGGCCAGGTTCGGCTGGGTGATCCGACGACCCGCGATCCGACGCCGCCCGGCGTGATCGGCGCCGGCCCGCGCGTCGGGGTTCGTCAGGCCGCCGACGTCGCGTGGCGATTCTGGATCACCGACGACCCGACCGTCTCGGCGTACCGCCGGCATCCAAAGGCCCAACCAACAGTAGGGCCCAACCAATGACAGGCCCACAACTCACACCAGGGCCGCCCGTCGAATCTTTCGACGGGCGGCCCTGGTGTGAAGAAATGTGGTGTCGCTGATTCCTTTTGGGAATCAGGCGGTCGGCGGCTGCGGAGCCTCCGGTTCGGCCGGCGGTGCCTGCTCAGGTGCCTTCTCCTCGGCTCCGACGGTCTTGCGGACCGCGTCCTGCGCCTTGTCGACCTGCGAGGCGTACTTGCCGCCGGTCGCCTTGTCGATGGCGTCGCCGCCCTTTTCGATCAGATCCGGGTTGCCCTTCAGGGCCTCCTTGGCCTTGTCGACGATGTCCTTGAGTCCCATGACGTCTCCCAACGTTCGTGCCAGACGCTCTGACGAGGGTCAATTCTAGTGACGCAATCAGCGAATCGGGCCATTTCACGCAGGTGGCGTCGAAGGCACCTGGTGATCGTGCTCACCGTCGAAATGCCCACGACCTGCGGCCTCCCGCTGGGCGAGGAACCGCGGTATCACCCGTGACACCACCTCGACACCGGCGATACCGACGGCCGCGGAGACGGCAGCGACCGACATCATCGCCATGTTGGAGGAGTCCAGCTTGAACAGGTGCTGCGTCCACGGCCAGGTGAAGATCAGCACGTAGGCGGCGACCGAGACGCCGATCAGGACCACCTTCCACCAGGTGTACGGACGGGCGACGACGGCCAGCACGTACAACGCCACGGCGATCAGTGTCACCAGAGTCGCGGTGGCGGCCTGGGTCTGCGCCGGAGTCAGGTCGGCTGCGGCTTTCGATCCCAGGTCGACGCCCTGCCCGCCCGGGTTGACGATCACGTAGGTGACGAACGCGGCCAGGCCGACGATGATCCCGTTGGGTACCGCTTGGGCCAGCACACGCCGGACGAAGCCGGGTCGGGCACGTTCGTTGTTCGGTGCCAACGAGAGCACGAAGGCCGGGATACCGATGGTGAACCACGCCGAGATGGTGACGTGGATCGGCTGGAACGGGTAGCTGATCGATCCGGTGCCGAAGGCTGCTCCGGCAAGCCCGCCGATGCCGACGAACAACGCCAGCAGCACCGCGTACACCGTCTTGGTGAGGAACAGGTTCGAGACGCGTTCGATGTTGCCGATCACGCGTCGACCTTCACCCACCACGTACGGCAGGGTGGCGAACTTGTTGTCCAACAACACGATCTGCGCCACCGAGCGTGCCGCGGAACTTCCCGATCCCATCGCGACACCGATGTCGGCGTCCTTGAGGGCGAGGACGTCGTTGACGCCGTCACCCGTCATGGCGACCGTGTCGCCGCGTGATTGCAGCGCCTTGACCATCGACCGTTTCTGGTCGGGGCGCACACGCCCGAAGGTGATGCCGTCGGCGACCACCTCGCCGAGTTCGTCATTGTCGGTCGGCAGCGTTCGCGCGTCGACGGAGGTGTCCGGCGATCCGAGTCCCAGTGACGCCGCGACCGCCCCCACCGAGCGGGCGTTGTCACCGGAGATCACCTTCACCTCGACATGCTGGGATGCGAAGTACTCCAACGTATCCCGGGCGTCGGGGCGGACCCGCTGCTCGAGCACCACCAGCGCGACCGGCGTGGTGGTGCCGGGTGCGACCGCACCGTCGTCCGGCTCGGTGTCGACGGCCACATCGGTGCGCGCCAACAGCAGGACCCGCAGCCCGGTCTCACCGAGTTCTGTTGCCTGCCCGGCTATCTCGCTGTCGGGGTCGAGCAGCACGTCAGGTGCGCCGATGATCCAGTTGCCCTGCGACGACCCGGCGTCGTCGACGAAGGACATGCCGCTCCACTTCTTGGCGGAGGTGAAGGGTTCCAGCGAGCTGACCTTCCACGACGGCGGATTGGGGTAGGCCTCGGCGATCGCCTGCACGCTGGCATTGGGGCTGTGATCGTTGGCGGCCAGCGCGGCGAGCACCTCGGCGACCTGCTCGGTGGTGAGCGAGGCCTCCTCGGGCTTCACCTCCGACAAGCGCATCCCGTTTTCGGTGAGCGTGCCGGTCTTGTCCGCGCACACCACGTTGACCCGCGCGAGACCCTCGATGGCGGGTAGCTCGTTGACCAGGCACTGCCGCTGTCCCAGGCGCACCACTCCGACCGCGAAGGCGATCGAGGTCATCAGCACCAGCCCCTCGGGGACCATCGGAACCAGCGCGGCGACCATGCCGAGCAGCGACGCGTCGAGGCCGTTCTTACTGATGAACAGCTGATTGACGATGGTCAGGATGCCGGCCGGGATGAGCAGCCAGGTGATCACCTTGAGGATCTGGTCGATGCCGGAGCGCAGTTCGGAGGCCACCAGGGTGAACTTCGACGCCTCTGCGGCGACCTGCGCGGCGTAGGCGTCGGCACCGACCTTGGTGGCCCGGTAGGCGCCGGAACCGGCGACCACGAAACTGCCGGAGAGGATCTTGTCGCCTGCCGCCTTGTCGACCGGGTCGGCCTCGCCGGTCAGCAGCGATTCGTCGACGTCGAGGGCCAGCGATTCCACCACCTCACCGTCGACGACGATCTGATCGCCGGCACCGATCTCGATGATGTCGTCGAGAACCACCTCGCCGGGTGCGATCTCGAGCGATTTTCCATCGCGACGCACCTTCGGCTTGGTCTGGCCGACGATGGCAAGCCGGTCGAGGGTCCGTTTGGCACGGATCTCCTGGATGATGCCGATACCGCTGTTGGCCACGATGAGCAGCCCGAACAGCCCGTTGATGAACGAGCCGGTGAAGGCGACGATGGCGAACAACACGCCGAGCAGCGCGTTGATGCGGGTGAAGACGTTGGCGCGGATGATGTCGCCGACGGTCCTCCCCGACCGCGACGGCATGGTGTTGACCCGCCCGTCGGCCACCCGCTGGGCGACCTCGGCGCTGGTCAGGCCGGGGTTCTCGCCGGCGTGAGTCGATGCCTGGGTCACCGGCGTTCCCCGCCGATGGCGTTGCGCGTGCC
Source organism: Actinomycetes bacterium (assembly GCA_023461275.1). Taxonomy (GTDB): domain Bacteria; phylum Actinomycetota; class Actinomycetes; order Mycobacteriales; family Mycobacteriaceae; genus Gordonia. The sequence continues at coordinate 63,561 of JAEYMI010000043.1, forward strand.
GACACCGCTCATGCCGAGACCTGCCACCAGTCGGGATCGGTCAGGCCCGAGCCGGTCCGGTTGGTGAGGTCGATGAATCCGCCCGGCGGCGGAACGACGACGGTGGTCGCGTTCGCCTCGGCGTACGGCAGGAGGCGCTCGATGGGGTCGGCCCACCGATGCCGCGCCAGGTTGAAGGTGCCCCAGTGGATCGGCAGCATCACCGCGTCGCGGTGCGCGTCGCCCGAGAGCATCCGGTGGATGGTGACCGCTTCCTCCGGGTTGACGTGGACTTCCGGCCAGACCGGGTCGTAGGCACCGACCGCGACCAGGGTGAGATCGAAAGGCCCGTAGCGATGACCGACCTCCTCGAACTTCTCCGAGAAGCCGGTGTCGCCGGAGAAGAAGAACCTGTGTCGAGGCCCGAGCACCGACCAACTCGCCCATTGAGTGAGGTTGCGAATCAGCCACCGGCCGGAGAAATGCCTGGTCGGGCTGCACGCGAAGGTCATCGGGACGCCGTCGAGGTCGAGTTCGCAGGTGCCCCACCAGTCCGCCTGCGAGATGCGGTCGGCAGGAATCCCCCACGCCTGCAGGTGCGCGCCGACGCCGATCGGGGCGACGAATCGCGTCGTCGACTGCAGCCGGGCGAGTTCGGTGACCGTCGCCATGTCGAGGTGGTCGTAGTGGTCATGGCTGATCAGCACGACGTCGATGTCGGGAAGGTCGGCGACGGTGACCGGCGACGGATGCATGCGTGCCGGACCCACCAGCTGCGACGGGGAGCAGCGGCGGCTGAACACCGGGTCGGTGAGGATGCGACGTCCGTCGAGTTCGACCAGCGCGCTGGCGTGCCCGAGCCAATGGACGGCGATCTCGCCGGGCTCGGGCGCGAAGACCGACTTCTCCACGCGAACAGGACGATTGGGGTTGCCGGGGCGTCGGACCATGTCAACGAAGATGCCCATCCCGGCGTCGGCGCCGGGGGTGGCGGGCTCGGTGTTGGCGAATTGCCCGTCGCGCAGATGCGGCGATCCGGCGGTGTGCAGGACGATGTCGCGCGGGCGAGCGCCGATGGCACGCGCGGCCGGCACGCCGGAATCAGCCAGTCGCTCGGCGGTCACCTCCCCCACCGACACCCCGGCGCTGGCCAGGGACGTAGCCGCCCGCCGGGCAAACGTCGAACCGGTGTTGCTGAGCGTTGATGGCACGATCTCACCCTAATCGCAATCCACACCGATTCCGGTGATGACGCAGACATTCGAATGGACCTGGCACTTTTCATATCTCAACACTGCGATTAGCGATCGACCACAATTTTTGATCAAGAACCTCAACACCTGTTCCAGACGCTGATATTCTTCGCGCAGCCGATCATTCACTCGCGCCGATGTACCAGCCCTTGCTCCAGTCCTGGCTTCATCGTCCACCGACTCAAAGGGACCTGTTCGTTGGCCAGAATGTCCGTGGAACAACGCAGGTCAGCCCTGGTTGAGGCCGCGTATCGGGTGATCTCCGACCACGGCGTGGAAGGCGCGACCACCCGGCGCATCTGCGCCAAGGCCGACATGCCGCTGGCGAGCTTTCACTACGCGTTCGAGAGCCGCATCGCGCTACTGCAGGCGGTGATGGACACCGCGGTGCCCACCGACCTCACCAACATGCTCGACACCATCGTCGCCGCCGACGTCGCAACCTCGCCGTCGAGCCGAGAAACAATGCGGCACAGTATGTACCAGCACCTTCATGTGTTCTACGCACTGCTGAAGGCCGACCCGGGGCGCATGCAGGCGACGATCTCGCTCGGCATCTACGCGCACAAGCATCCCGAACTCCAGCCCGCCGGAAGACAGATGTACGAGCGGCTCTACGACGTGGCCGCCCTCGGTCTCGAGGCCAGCGCGAGAAAGACCGGAATCGAGTGGGATCAGCCGGTCCGTGAACTCGCCCCGGTGATCATCGCCACCGCCAACGCGATCACGCTGATCTACCTCAGTACCGCCGACGACGCCGTGGTCGATCAGATCATCAGCTCGACGTGCGATGCGATGAGCCACCACGTGGTCGGCACTGCAACGCGCGCGTGACCGGGGGACACTGGGGAGCGTGCGTGAACTGCTCGACGACCTGATCGGCCTCCTCGACGACGGCCCGGTGGCGCTGGCCCTGATCGTCTCGACGGCGGGTGCGACTCCCCGGGCGCTCGGGTCCGCGATGGTGGTCACTGCGCAGGGAGAAGTCCTCGGTTCACTGTCCGGCGGATGCGTCGACTCGGCCATCGTCGAGGTCGCCGAGCACGTGATCGCCACCGGGACGGCCTGTTCGGAACGATTCACCTCCGACGACCCGGAGTTCGGTGTCGGGCTGATCTGCGGCGGCGAGATCGAAGTTCTCGTCGAACGTCTCGATGACGCCCATGGCAGCCTGCTGCGAAGCGTCGTGGAGCACATCGACGCGCATCGGCCGGTCGCGCTGGCAACTGTTCTCGGCGAGCAGCCCGAGTGGCAGGTGGTGTCCGAATCCGGTTCGGCGCCTGACTCTTTGGTGGTGCGACGTCAACTCGACGGCGATGTCGCCGCGATGCTGGCCGGCGGCCGCAGTGGCGTCGTCGGCACCGACGAGTGCGAGGACCCGTCGACGACGCGTCGGCCACGCACATTTGTGCAGAGTTTCGCCCCTCCGGATCGGTTGATCATCGCCGGCGCCAACGACTTCGCACGCGCACTCAGCGTCGCGGCGCAGCCACTGGGCTGGCGGGTGACCGTCGTCGACGCCCGCGCGGTGTTCACCACCACGGCGCGTTTCCCGGCCGCCGACGAGGTGATCGTCGACTGGCCGCACCGTTACTTGCAGAACGAAATCGACAGCGGTGCAACGAGTTCTCGCACCGCAGTCCTGGTGATGACGCACGACGCCAAGTTCGACGTGCCGCTGCTGGAGGTGGCACTGGAAGGTGCTTGGCAGCCTGATTCGACCGTCGGCTTCGTCGGAGCGTTGGGATCGCGTCGGACGCAGGCCGACCGGATCGAGCGGCTTCGCGAAAGAGGAGTCACCGCAGAGCAATTGACGCGTCTGCGGGCACCCGTCGGACTCGATCTCGGTGGTCACACCCCGCAGGAGACCGCCGTCGCGATCCTCGCCGAGTTGATCGCCTGGCGGCACGGTGGATCAGGTGTCCCGCTGCACGCGACGTCGGGGCCGATCCACTCGCGTTGACGGCACACGCAAGCGGCCCGCCCGGAATTCCGGGCGGGCCGCTGAGCTTCAACAGCGTGAGGCGTCAGTTCTGCGCGGGCAGAACGTGTTCCCCGGTCTTGTCGCACGACAGGGCCAGCGAGCTGATGTACTGCTTCTCACCGTTGGGGCCGGGCACCGCCGACGCGATCATGTCGGGACGCTCGAACTCGAACCCGGTGACGCAGCACTTGAGCTTCACGTCGGTGGGGTTGCCGTGCTCGTCGTACATGGGGATGTCGATGCCGTCGTCGGTGCGGCGCAGGTAGTACTTGCCCTTGGTCGCGAGCGCGATGATCGGGGGCAGCACCACCGCGAGGAACAACGCCACCAGCGGTGAGTACGGCTGAATCGCGTCGCCGAAGACGTGGAAGTACACCAGGATCGACGCGCCGGCCGAGACCAGCAGCGACCCGAAACCGACGGGGTTGAAGTTGTAGAGCATGCCGCGACGGAACTCCGGCTGCTTGGGCGAGATGCCCAGCAGGTACTTGTTGATCGCGATGTCGGAGGCGACGACGGCCACCCACGCGATACCGCAGTTGGCGTAGAAGTTCAGCAGGTTGTTGAGGAAGCTGAACATGTCGGCCTCCATCAGCACGATGGCGATGGCGACGTTGAAGAACAGGAAGACCAGGCGGCCCGGGTAGGTCTTGGTGACGCGGGTGTAGGCGTTGGTCCAGGCCAGCGATCCCGAGTAGGCGTTGGTCACGTTGATCTTGATCTGGCTGATGACCACCAGGATCACCGCGAGGGTCAGGGCCAGCCAATGCGGCAGGAAGTCCTCGTAGATCTCGACGAACTGATGGACCGGCTGGTTGGCGATGCCGGCGTTGTCGACGCTGATGCCGATCAGGTAGACCGCGAGGAACAGGCCGACGATCTGCTTGATGGCACCGAAGAAGACCCAACCCGGTCCGGCGGTCAGCGTGGCGGTCCACCACTTGCGGCTGTTCTCCGGGGTGCGCGGCGGCATGAAGCGCAGATAGTCGATCTGTTCGGCGATCTGCGCGATCAGCGAGAGGCAGACACCGGCGGCGAGCATGGTGCCGGCGAAGCTGACGCCCTTGCCCAGGGGTGCGCCGTTGCCGTCGACACCGCTGAAGGCGAAGAAGTCACTGATGGCGTCGGGATGCTTGATGACGAGGTAGATGAACGGCAGCACCATCATCACCAGCCACAGCGGGGTGGTCCAGACCTGAAGTTTGGCAAGGGTGTTCATGCCGTAGATGACCAGCGGGATCACCAGCAACGACGACAGCAGGTAGCCCAGCCACAGCGGGATACTCAGGCCGAGTTTGAGACCCTGGGCCATGATCGAGCCTTCGAGGGCGAAGAAAATGAAGGTGAACGACGCGAAGATGACGTTGGTCAGGACCGAGCCGTAGTAGCCGAATCCGCTTCCGCGCGTGATCAAGTCGAGGTCGATGTTGAAGCGCGCCGCGTAGTAGGCCAGCGGGTAGCCGGTCAGCACGATCACGACGGCGAAGAACAGGATACCCCACAACGCATTTCCCGTGCCGTTGGCGATGCCGATGTTGGCACCGATCGCGAAGTCGGCGAGGTAGGCGATACCACCGAGCGCGGAGATCGCGACGACGCCCGGCCCCCACTTGCGGTAGCTGCGCGGTGCGAACCGAAGTGTGTAGTCTTCCAGCGTTTCTCGCATGGCCGCTGCCTGCGCGCCGGTTGCGACAATGCCGTGCTCTGCGTTCTCGATCTCACCGACGTCGCGGGAGAAGTGCTCCGCTTCGTCGTGCAGCGACTCTTTTGACATAGCTCTCCTAGAGCAAGATGTGGGGAGGACCTTGCGAACCTACGAACCCCACGTTTCGATCAGTCGACCGAATTGTTTCGACCAGGAAAACTCGCTTAGGTTGCTCTCAGGCATGTCGGGCATTCCGGACTCGCCCTGAAAACCACACCACAGCCTGCTCTGACCGCGATATGTCAATCGCTACCCGCACCCGTGCGGTTTTCAGGGCTGTTCTGAAGCGGGACCAGCCCGACGGGTGCCCGGCCTACGCTCCGATGAACCGCGGCCGCCGCTTCTCCGCGCGCGCCGCCCGGGCCTCTTGGACGTCGGCGCTCTCCCAGGCGCGCATCATCGCGTCGACGCGCTCCTGCGGCGGATTGTCGCGTGCGCCATCACCATTGAAGACCAGCTTGTAGTGCTGCAGGGTCAGCGGCGCGTACTCGGCGATGTTGGCGGCCCAGTGCTGGGCGTCGGCGAGGTCGCCGATGCGGTTGGCGAATCCGAGGGCGTGGGCGCGGTCGGCGCCGATCGGGTCGCAGCCGATCAACATGCCACGCGCGGGTCCGCCGCCGACCAGCGAGACCAGTCGTCGGATCGTCCATTCATCAATGGCCACACCGATTTTCGCGGCTGGAACCGCGACGTGGGCGGCCGGCGCCATGACCCGCAGGTCGGCGGCCATGGCCAGTTGGAGTCCGGCACCGATGGCGGGTCCGTTGACTGCGGCGATGATCGGGACGGGCACGCTCTCGATCTGATGCAGCGTGGTGATCAATCGTTCCAGAAAGCCTTCGCTGTAGACCGGGCCGGAGAGGTCGGCGCCGGCACAGAAGACGGTGCCGCGGCCGGTCACCACGATTGCCCTGGTACCGGCTTCGACGGCGGCGGCGAATGCGTCGGCCAGACCGGCGATCATGTCGTCGTTGAGGGCGTTGCGCTTGTCCGGGCGGTCCAACTCGATTGTGGTCACTGCACCATCTGCATGAGAGTGAATCATGTGCCGAAGCCTACTGTGCGAGGCTGGTGTTCGTGACCGGGACTGTCGAGCCGTACTCCGACGTGGTGGTGATAGGTGGTGGCCAGGCCGGGTTGTCGGCGGCGTACTTCCTGCAGCGATTCGGGCTCGGTGAGCGCTATCAGCTGCTCGACCACGCTCCCCGACCGGGCGGCGCGTGGCAGTTCCGGTGGCCGACGCTGACCCTGGCTGCCGCCAACCGGGTGCACGACCTGCCCGGCTACGGATTGCAAGAGGCGCTGAGCACCGACGACGACGCCGTGCCCGCCGCAGCCGCGGTGCCCGAGTATTTCGCGAAGTATGAGGAGAAGTTCGGGTTACGGGTTCGACGACCCGTCGGGGTACGGACGGTGCGTCGGACCGACGACGACCGGTTCGCGTTATCGCTCGACGACGGGTCTGAGGTGATTTCGCGAGCGATCATCAACGCCACCGGCACGTGGGAGCGGCCCTTCATCCCCTACATCCCCGGCGCGGGTGAGTTCCGAGGGCGACAGCTGCATACGCACGACTACGTCGGACCTGAGGAGTTCGCCGGGTTGCGGGTGTTGGTGGTCGGCGCCGGGATTTCGGCGGTGCAGTTGTTGATCGAGATCGCTCGACGCGCGCCGGGTGTCGAGACGTTCTGGTGTTCGCGCACCGAGCCGGTCTTCGATCCGAACCCGTTCGATCCCGACCGTGGTCGCGAGGCCGTCGCGCGTGTGGAAGCGAGAGTGCGACAAGGCCTTCCGCCGACGTCGGTGGTGTCGGTGACAGGGCTGGCGTTGACGCCGGCGATCGCTGCCGCCCGCGACGACGGGATTCTCGCGTGGCGGCCGATGTTCAGTCGGATCACCGAGACCGGGGTGTGTTGGGATTGTGCGGGTGCCGGCTCGGGTCCTGACTCTGGGGCGTCGATTTCGGCTGGTGAGCACCTTGACGTCGACGTGATCTTCTGGAACACCGGCTTCCGTAGCTCGTTGGATCACCTTGCGCCACTGAAACTTCGGGGCCCCGGCGGCGGGATCGTGATGACCGGGCGGTTGGCCACGTCGGTGGCGTCTGATCCTCGGATACAACTACTCGGATATGGACCGTCGGCGTCGACGATCGGCGCGAATCGTGCTGGGAGAGAAGCGGCGAAGGTTGTAGTGGGGATTCTGGGGTGAGGGGCTACTCGAGTTTGGATTTGGCGAGGTCGAGGAACTGTCGGTCCGAGTCGGCGAGAAAGCCGACTTCATCCATTCTGGCGAGATTCTCGTCCACAATTCGCCAGTAGGTCACCGCCTCCAGTGATTCGACCTGCTCAGACAAGATGGCCAGTTTGTGTCCGCTCACCGCGACATCCCGCAAATACTCCGGACGCCCCGGATCCGAGGCCAACAAACTCTCCCGAATCTCTAACCCCCGCACAAACACCCGCCCAGCCTCCACCAGATCACCCCGCAACACGGCCACATCCCCCACCTTGTTCAAACTCACCGACACATCCCGCAAATACTCCGGACGCCCCGGATCCGACGCCAACAAACCCTCCCGAATCTCCAACCCCCGCACAAACACCCGCCCAGCCTCCACCAGATCACCCCGCAACCGCGCCACATACCCCACCCGTTCCAAACTCACCGACACATCCCGCAAATACTCCGGACGCCCCGGATCCAACGCCAACAACCCCTCCGCAATCTCCAACCCCCGCACAAACACCCGCCCAGCCTCCACCAGATCACCCCGCAACCGCGCCACATACCCCACCCGGTCCAAACTCACCGAGTACAGGCGTCGCAGGCCGGCATCCACTTCGACGCTCACGTCACGTCGAAGCGTCAGGTCTTCTAGTCTCTGTGACACAACACCAGCGAGGCGGTGCGCTGTACCGACATCCAGCCTTTCGATTACAGGCCGGCATAGCCAGACCGCAGATCCGAGAAGACGCCTATCATGGTCAGCAGGAACCGCTATTCCATCGAGCCTGTGGGACACAGCATCGGCCATAAGGGCAAGCTCCATTGCTTGAGGCCGTGGTTCTTCGGCGATCATCTCCGCGCGAATGGACAACATCGCATCGAATGTCTCTGCGATGTCGCTACTTGCAGTGACTTCACGCTCAGCAACGTGCCGGTGAATCACTCGGTGAATGCGCCCTACTCCAGGCTGGTCTCCCGCCGTGATCAGATTCCGCCCTTCGAGGACTCGTTGCACCGTGCGCCAATCCTCTTGCCCCGGAACAACACCAGATGGATCGACATCTGCCCAGGGATCGTCCATAGCGGGAGGATCGTCCCCAGATGGCTCAGTCAACTCCCGAAGCCATTCCCACACAACCAGATCTGGCGGCATGCAGCTCGCGAAGGCCAATGCCCGCTTGGCCCTTTCAGGAAGAGTCGCGATGGTGGCGTCGACGATGGCTCCTACCATCTTCTCCTTGTGCCGGAACTTGTTAGCAAGTTCACGCGCAGCGACTCGGTCAAGCCCGACGAGCCCGTGATCACGCAGTGTGGCCAATAGCTGCGCGGGAGATCGAGTAGTACTGGCTCCCAAATAGACTGCGGCCTGCTCGACGGCCAGCGTGTACCCGCCGAGCTCGTCCACCAGTTCTCTTGCTGCAGAACGCTGTTCGTCGTCAAGAAAGTCCTTGTGCCGCTTCTCGGGGTCACGCGCAGGCTGGTGCAACCGCAGGAGTTCATATGCATCGTCGTCGCTCAGGCGATCGATCTCGACCAACCCCACTTGCGAACGCCCACCGCCGACATTGATGTCGGATTCGCCCAGGCGTGTGGTGACGAGAATGTGTAGCCACGCCGCTGACGGGAGGTTCGCGATCTGCGACGCAGAAAGTAATGAAGCCTCGGAGGCGTTGTCCAGCAGCACCAAGCATGACGCGGTGTCCGGATCCAAGGCGCGTGCAGCTCCAGTCAGCTCCTCCAGTCGGGCCAGCACGAGTCGTCCGAGTCTCTGCGGATCACGACGGTCCTCGTCGCTCACACTCATCCCAAGTGTGGGTTCAAAGGCAAGCTGGGATAGCGCGTCGAGCAAGTCGGTCTTGTGCTCAGCACCGACTGACCACGTGCCACCCTGATACGCGTGCGCATACGAATGTGCATACGTGACAGCGAGTTCCGTCTTGCCCATCCCACCAAGCCCGTGCACCGACGCCACGACACCGATCGCGCCGGAGCCGGCCAGCATGTCGCGCAACGCGCGAAGTTCTCTGGTGCGTCCGACAAATCCGGGGTTGTACCGAACCAGATTCCCAGGCGCAGCCTTCGCCAACCTAGCTTCTCGAACGGAGTCACCTACCGAACTGCTCAGCGCAGCAACACGATCGCGGACCAGTTGCTCCTGCAACGCCTCAACGCCGCCGCCGAACCACGGCGCCAAATCCTCGAGTTGCAGCCGCGATACGTCCGACCACAACCGGGCCGCTGGCTCGTCGTCGTCGACATTCATGGATCCGACCGGCACGAAGAACACCCCGGTGACCGGATCCGCACCCGCTCGTTGTGCGGCGTGCTGATGGAATTCGTCCCACTCCCACCGGCAGTACGGGCTGCGCAGATAGTTCGGCGAGACACAGATCAGCAGAACGCGCGCCGACCGCAACCCGGCCAACAATCGAAGCTCCCAGTCCTGGCGTGTCTTGATTTCAGAGCGGTCGAAGAAGATCCGGATATCGGATGAGAACTGGCGCAAGTCTTCGTCGATCACGTCGACGATGCGCGTCACCCAGCCGTCAGTGTCGTCGGCGCGGGCGTAACTGATGAACACGTCGTACTCGAACCCGCCGGCCACGGCTGCCCCCAGACATAGATGTCGCGAAGTCTTACATCTACCGCCTCAGTCGGGCCGATTCAATCGCCCGAAAAGGGGACCGCCAGAGCTGGCTCGGCCCGCATGGACGCGTTCACAGTTCAGGTGCGCGCACTGCGCCAAGGTCATCCGTCGTCGAAGTACGGAGCACGCGCGCCAGCTCCGGATCGGCATACACCTCGGCGGTATGCCGCCACTGCTCGATGGTCTGCGCCGAGGGTGCCGGACTGTTCAGCGAAGCACCGACACGCAATGAGTCGGCAAGTTCTCGAGCAAACGTGTCTACCTCGGCTTCCGACAGCAAACGTGCCCAAGCGAAGTCCAGCACCAGGTCCTCGGCATCGATACAGAGCTCCAGAGTGCTCCGCGGAGCACTCATCGTGACGACCAGGTCGTCGGGCTCCGGCACAAATCGCCCGCCAACGCAGCTCAATCTTCCAAACGCGGCACAAGCCTCTAGACGCGGCATGTGTACAGCCCGCGCCTGCAGGTTCAGCCCGCGTTTGGCCCACTTGGGCGATCTCGGACCCGGTCGAGCACTACCGCGAGTGCTCCGCGGAGCACTCGCGGTGGCGATCGTCGAGCGACGTCGATGAACACCTCGTCGCTGTCAGATCGGAATCCACGTCGGCCACCACGATGGGGCGCCATCGGGACACAGGTCCGACGCAATCATCCCGTTGTCCGCGTTGGCATGAATCACCAACCAGACGAAGAGCAACGACAACACCATCGAGATCAGCGGCGCGCAGAGCGCAACCCAGCGTCGACGACGAGTCACGGTCAGCCCGTACGAAACCCACGCCACGAAAAGGACACCGAACGCTGCGGCCGGCACGTTTCCTATCACCGACCACGCCCCGTTGTAGTCCCATCCACGACGACTGCACAATGCCCACAAACGTGGCAGCACTTGGAGAACCGTTTACCCCGCACCTGCCGCCAAGAGCAGTCCCCACGGAACGCCGAACCACCGGAACCAGACCATCAACCGCCGACCCCATGTCGAATCCGAATCACATCCCCACCCCGGTCTCCGGCCATGACGGGCGCACCTCGCGAGCCAACGTCGGCGGCTCAGACCCGTCAGGCGAACCGTCACGGTACCAGGGCATATGGCCACGATTAGTCATTCATTTCGTCGACCACCCTTGACAAAATGTTGTGTTTTCACAACACTTGATTAGGTGAGTCCAGTCCGAAGGGGTGAAAAGCTCCCCATCTACAACCGCATCGGCGTGCTGCGTGCGGAGCGTCGAATGTCGCGGGCGCAGCTGGCCGAGCTGGTCGGCATCAACGTCCAGTCCGTCGGGGCACTGGAACGCGGCGACAACTACCCCAGCCTCGACCTCGCCTTCCGCATCTGCGAGGTCTTCGGGCTACCCGTCGAAGCGGTGTTCAGCCGCACGGAGTTCACCGCGATGTCGGCCGAGCTCTACCCCCGACGCACCATCAACGCCGCCGAAACACACTCACCGCAACCGTCGTCCACCACGGAGGAAGCACGATGAGGGATCCCAACTCGGCCATTCCGGCCGAAGCGACGCCCGCGCTATGGCGTCGCTACGACGAATGGCGCGGACAACGCCATGTTCGCTTCAACCAGCGTCATGCCGGCAAGCTAATGAGCTGGCGCAATCGTCGAGGCGCACGACGGCTCGTCCTGGCCGAGATCGCAGTGCTGGTCGTACTTTTGGCCAGCGCTGCGGTGGCCTTCTTCACCTATGCGTTCTTCATCCCATTCATCATCGCCATCGTCGGCGTGTTCGTGGTGCAGTACCTGCTCCGCATCGTGACCGGTTCGATCGCCGACTCCCCGGTCGCTGCCCTCGACGAAATTCAACTGGCGCAACGTAACTCGGCCCGATCAGTGGGCTTCTTCGCCCTTTTCTCGCTGATGTTCATCCCGTACATCATCCTGATCATCCTGGGCACCAAAGAACAGGTTCACGGCCAACTGGTGTACGGCACCGCCATCCTGCTCATCAGCCTCGTGCTGACCGGAGCCCTTATCCCCACCATGCTGACCGCGTGGTGGAGCGACGATGCCGATCCCGAAGACTTCGCAACCTACGAGGAGACCGATCATGCCTGAATCCCTCATCGTCGACGGCCTACACAAGCGGTACGGCGATCTGATTGCCCTGCAAGACATGACCTTTGCCGTGGCTCCCGGCGAGATCTTCGGGTTCGTCGGCTCCAACGGCGCCGGCAAATCCACGACGATGCGCATCATTCTCGGTGTGCTGTCGGCGGATTCGGGCGAGGTACGCCTCGGTGACCGACGCATCGATCTCGACCTTCGACGCACCATCGGCTACATGCCCGAAGAACGCGGCCTGTACCCGAAAATGAAAGTGGGCGAACAACTCACGTTCCTTGCCCGCCTGCACGGGATGTCGGCCACCGACGCCGAGGACAGCGTACGGCGCTGGACCGCCCGACTCGGCGTCGCCGAACGCTACGACGACAACGTCGGCGACCTCTCGCTCGGTAACCAGCAACGCGTGCAGCTCGCTGCCGCCCTCGTCCACGACCCGCGGGTGCTGGTGCTCGACGAGCCGTTCTCCGGACTCGACCCGGTCGCCGTCGACGTGATGAGTGACGTTCTGAAAGAGAAAGCCGCCGAGGGTATCCCGGTGATCTTCTCCTCCCACCAACTCGATCTCGTCCAACGACTGTGCGACCGCGTCGGCATCATCACCAAGGGACAGATGCGGGCGTTGGGCACCGTCGACGACCTGCGGGCCCGAGACGGCGTCACGCTCGAGGTCGCCGGCCCGACCGGAACTGACTGGGCCAACGGCCTGCCCGGCGTGACCGGCGTCGAATACGGCGAGACCACACGACTGCGCGTCGATCCAGAGACGGTCGATGACCAACAGATCCTGGCCGCAGCACTCAGATATGGCCCCGTACACCGATTCACCACGTCCACACCATCGCTGACCGAACTGTTCCGAGAGGTGGTTTCGTCATGACCGCACCCACATCGCCCGCACCCACTCCCCCCGAACTCACGCCCATCGGCGGCGCCGGCACCATGGCGTCGATCTGGCTGATCGCACGACGTGAGATCGCCACCCGCGCCAAGACCAAGTCGTTCATCATCAGTACCGTCGCCTTGATGCTGGTGATCGTCATCGGCCTCGTGCTGTGGAAGGCATTCAGCGGCGGCGGAGAAGACCCCGACCGCATCGGTGTCGTCGGTGGCAGCAGTTCACTGTCGTCGACCATCGTGCAGCTCGGGAAAGCTACCAACACACCGGTTTCCGTGGTCCCACTTCCCGACGCCGGACAGGCCCGCGCGCAGGTGAGCGACGGCAGTGTCGACGCCGCCGTCGTGGTCAACCAGTACGGCGCCTACACGCTCCTGAGCGACAAAGGCTTGTCCGGAGATCTCAACGGTGTGCTCCGCGCGTCGATCCAGCAGGTCACCCTGACCACCGGGCTCGCCGATCGTGGCGTCGACGCCGCTACCCTGCCCGCCCCCGCGGTAAGCGTGCAACAATTGCAACCCGACAAACCCGAAGCGGGACAGCGGATCACCATCGCTCTCGTCGGCGCGCTGCTTCTGATCACCGCGATCATGATGGGCGGCAACATGATCGCCGTCGGTGTCGTCGAAGAGAAGACGTCGCGCATCGTCGAATTGCTGCTTGCGTGTGTGAAACCGCTCCACCTCATGTGGGGCAAGATTCTGGGTATCGGCATCGTCGCACTCGGACAAGTCCTGATTCTCGGCGCCACCGCGCTGATCGCCGGCGCCGCAACGGGAATGCTCACCCTGACCGGAACAGCGGTCGGCATGTTCGCGGCCACCATCGTCTGGTTCCTGCTCGGGTTCCTGTTCTTCGCAACCCTCTACGCCGCCGCCGGGGCGCTGGTCTCCCGGCAGGAGGAACTCGGGTCGACGATCATGCCGTTGACCATCCTGTCCATGGCGGTGATGTACGCCGGCATCTTCGGCATCCAGGCCATGGACTCCACCATCATCAAGACACTCACGTGGATTCCGCCGTTCTCGGCCGTGCTGATGCCGATGCGGATCGCCACCGGCGACACCAACGTCGTGCAGATCATCATCACGTTGGTCCTGATGATTGCGGTCTGTGCCGCGGCGACGGCGATCGCCGCGCGGATCTACGAGCGGTCGATTCTGCGGACGGGTTCGCGGGTGAAATGGACCGAGGCGCTGTCGATGGCGCGGACCTGACGCCACACCTGGTTTGGCGCACGGACTCACAGACGCCCCCTGTGTCCTACAGGGGGCGTCTGTGAGTTCAGCGAGCGACGGGGCCTTAGGCCGAAGCCACCTGGGCTGCGGAGGGCTCTGCCGCCGGCGGCGGACCGTGCGGCACGAAGTCCTTGCTGCGGATCATCAACACGCTGCACACCGCGCCGACGATGGCCAAAGCGCCGCTCACCCAGAACAATACGTTCAACGCATCGGCGTATGCCGCGCTCATCAACTCCGGAGTGGGCCGACGCCCGGCCAGCGTCGAGGACAGGTGCGAGCTGAAAAGGGTTCCGTAGACGGCGATTCCGACGGCGATACCGATCTGGCGGAACGTGGTGTTGATGCCCGAGGCCATACCCGACTGGTGCACCGGCACCACTCCCACCGCGGTGGCGGCCAGCGGCGGATTCACCAGGCCGCTGCCGACGCCGGCGATGATCAAGCCCGGAACCAGATGTGTCCACGACGAAGTGGCGTCGAGTCCGGCCATCGCGAACAACCCGACACCTACGAGCAGCAGGCCGGGGCCGATCAGCCACCGCACCGGTACACGTTCTGACATCCGCCCGGCGATCGTCGCGAACACCATCGTGCAGCCCGACATCACCAGCAATCGCAGACCGGTCTGCAATGCGGAGTACCCCAACGCATTCTGCAGGTACAGCACGATGTACAGCAGCATCGCGAACAGCGAACCATTCATCGCGAACGCCGCGATCAGACCGCCGGTGAACGTCGGTGTGCGCAGCAACGAGAGATCGAACATCGGCTGCGCCACCCGCAATTCGACGATCACGAACGCCGCCAACAGGATTGCCGCCGCGATGAAGCAGCCGACGACCACACCGTCGGACCACGATTTCTGTCCGGCTTCGATCAACCCGTACACCAACGCCAGCAGTCCGGCGGTGAACGTGACCACACCGGGCCAGTCGATGCGCCGTGCGTGCGGCGACCGGGACTCGTCAACCAACCGCAACGTCAGCCACAGTGCAACGATGCCGATCGGCAGGTTCACCAAAAAGATAGCCCGCCAGGTGATTCCGGTGGTCAGTACACCACCGAGAATCGGTCCCAGCGCCGTCGAGACACCGGTGATCGCTCCCCACACACCGAACGCGACACCACGTTCACGCCCATGGAACGTGGCGGCCAGCAGGGCCAGCGACGTCGAGAACAGCATGGCACCGCCGACGCCCTGCAAGGCGCGGGACACGATGAGCATCACCGGGTCCTGCGCGACGCCGCACAGCAGCGAACCGAGGGTGAAGATGACCAGGCCGATCGAGAAGATGCGGCGTCGGCCGAACTTGTCGGAGATCGACCCCGACGTCAGCAGCAGCGACGCCAACGCCAGCGCGTAGGCGTCGGTGATCCACTGCAGCTGGCTGAAACTCGCATCCAGCGCGCGCTGGATGTCAGGGAGGGCGACGACCACGATCGTGACGTCGAGCAGCAACATGAACGTCGCCGCACAGACGACGACCAGCGTCCACCATTTGCGTTGCATGGGAAACCTTTCGAGAAGAATGCCCGAATCGACGCGCATCGGCGAGTTCGGGCGTGGTGAACCCAGTCTGACCGTCGAATCGCGACTGGTCGCGCCAGCGGTGCCGAAACGTACAATTCCGATCATGGGCATACAAGCAATGCTGAAATCATCGTCTCTGGATGACATTGATGCGCAAATCGCTCGCTGCCTTCAGGTCTCTCCGCGGGCGTCGTTCCGGGAGATCGGTGACGTCCTCGGCGTCGCCGAACAGACCATCGCACGTCGATACCGACGCTTGCGACGCGACGGGTTGCTGCGTGTGACCATGGCGACCGACCTACAACGTACCGGCGGCTCGACGTGGATGGTGCGGGTTCGGTGCCGACCCGAGGGCGCCGACACCATCGCGAACGCGGTCGCCGCCCGCGACGACGTCTCCTGGGTTTCGATCTTCGGCGCCGGCTGGGAGGTGGCATTCAACCTTCGGGTGTCCTCCGACGCCGCCGCGCACGAACTGCTCACTCGGACGCTTCCGAAGACCGCCCCGGTGCTCGATGTCTTACCCGCCGAAATACTGCACACCTACATCGGCGGCGCCAGCGAACATCACGACACCTGGACCGACGTGCTCTCCCCCGAGCAGACCGAAGCCCTTGCCGCCACATCGATCCGACGCCTGCACGGGCAGGCAGCGGTGTCGACGCCGGAACCCGAGGACCGAATCCTGTTGGACGAGTTGGGCCGTGACGGACGAGTGCCGTACTCGACGCTGGCACGTGTGGTAGGCAGCACGGCGGGCAAGGTGACCCGACGCGTCGAACACTTCGTCGCTTCAGGCATCGGATACTTCCATGTCGACTTGGCCACCGCGGCAATCGGTTTGCGGAGCACCGCACTCTGGCTCACGGTGTCACCGCGACATCTGGCAGCCGTCGGTGAGGCACTGGGCACCAACCCGCAGATTCCGTTCGCCGCAGCGGTGACCGGCCGCGCCAACCTGACCGCGAACATCATCGCCGCCGACACCGAGGATCTCTATTCCTTTGTGACCAAGGTACTTTCCGATATCGATGGCATCAACGGGTATGAGCTGGTCCCACTTCTGCGGCGGGTAAAACATGCCGGCGCCCTGGTGGACGGGGATTTCCTTGCGCCGCCTCAGATCTCACCGAATCGGCGCAGCGCCTCGGTGCGTTCGGCCTTGTGATCGACGATCGGGTCCGGATAGTTGTCGGTGCCGAACTCGGAGACCCAGCGTTTGATGTACTCGCCGTCGGGGTCGAACTTCTTGCCCTGGGTCTCCGGGTTGAACACCCGAAAGTACGGTGCCGCATCGGTTCCGGTGCCGGCCGCCCATTGCCAGCCGTGGTTGTTCGACGCCATGTCACCGTCGACGAGCTGATCGAGGAACCACTGCGCACCCCACCACCACGGCAGGTGGAGATCCTTGACCAGGAACGACGCGGCGATCATCCGGACCCGATTGTGCATGAAGCCGGTCTCGGCGAGTTGGCGCATGCCGGCGTCGACGATGGGAAACCCGGTGCGTCCGGCCTTCCACGCCTCGAACTTCTCCTCGGCCTTCTTGCCGGTGTCCAGTGAGATGTCGTCGAAGTCGCGATTCCAGTTGTGCCACAAGCTGTCCGGCCAGTGGTAGAGAACGTCGGCGTAGAAGTCGCGGAACGCCAGCTCGCGTCGATATGCCTGTGCCCCTTCGGATTTTCCGAGGTCGGCGGCCAGCGTGCGCGGGTGGATGTTGCCGTACTTGAGGTATGCCGACATCAGGCTGGTGGCAGCCAGGTCGGGGCGGTCCCGGTCGGTGGCGTAGCCGTCGAGATCGTCGCCGACGAACTCCCGCCACCGCGCCAGTGCCGCATCCTCACCGGCCGGGAAGGCGAGCTTTCCGGGAGCGGCGGGCACCGTGATGCGCCCGGACTTGCTGATGTCGCTGGGGTCGAACAGATTTCGCTTGGTCACCGTGGTGTCGGCGGGCTTACGCCACCCGTGATCGCTCCACTGCCGAAAGTACGGGGTGAACACCTTGTACGGTGTGCCATCGGATTTGGTGATCCGGCCGGGCGACACCAGATACGGAGAACCTAGCGCCTCAAGGGCGACGTCGTCGCCGAGAGCGTCGGCGACGGCTTTGTCGCGTCGACGGCCGAACGGCGTGTAGTCCTCACTGACGTGCACCGAGGTGGCGTCGACAGCCCGTGCGAGCCGCGGGATCTCCTTGTCCGGGCGTCCACGAACCACCAGCAGCCGCCCGTGCAGTTTCTCGTCGAGCTCGCGCAGCGAATCGAAAAGAAAGCTCAATCGCCGCTCGCCCGAGGACTTTTCAAGTCTGGGGTCGACGACGAAGCACACCAGGACGCGGGTGGCATCCTCCGTCGCCGCAGCCAGCGGCGGGAGGTCGGCCACCCGCAGGTCGCGGCGCAGCCAGAGAATCGACGTCGACGACGTCAGCCCACACCCAGCAGGTCGATGACGAAGACCAGCGTCTTACCCGAAAGGCGGTGTCCGGCACCGGCTGCGCCGTAGGCGAGCTCCGGCGGAACCGTCAGCTGACGACGTCCGCCGACCTTCATGCCGGGGATGCCCTGCTGCCAACCCGGGATCAGCCGATCGAGCGGGAAGTTGGCCGATTGTCCACGGTCCCACGAGGAATCGAACTCCTCGCCCGATTCGTAATCGACTCCGACGTAGTGGACGTCGACAACTCCGTGCGGCACGGCCTCGGCCCCGTCACCGACGATCAGGTCGTCGATGGTCAGTTCGCTGGGAGCGGGGCCGTCGGGGAAATCAACCTCGGGCTTCTCGGTACTCGTCACTGGACTCTCCTTTGAGTCGTCGGGGATACGCAGCGTGGGGGAAACGCTGCGCGACAAGCGATCAGCGTTCGCCGATCACCTGATAGTCACGCTCGGTGTACCCGGTGTAGAGCTGACGCGGGCGGCCGATCTTGCCGGCCGGATCGGAGTTCATCTCACGCCAGTGCGCGATCCAGCCCGGCAACCGGCCGAGCGCGAACAGCACGGTGAACATCCGCGTCGGGAATCCCATGGCGCGGTAGATGACTCCGGTGTAGAAGTCGACGTTCGGGTACAGCTTGCGGGAGATGAAGTAGTCGTCGGAGAGCGCGACCTCTTCCAGTCCCTTCGCGATGTCGAGCAGATCGTCCTGCACGCCAAGCGATTCCAGGATGGTGTCGGCGGTCTTCTTCACGATGGCCGCGCGCGGATCGTAATTCTTGTAGACGCGGTGACCGAAGCCCATCAGCTTCACGCCGTCTTCCTTGTTCTTCACCTTGGTCATGAAGGCCTTGGTGTCGCCGCCGGAAGCCTTGATGTCCTCCAGCATTTCCAGCACGGCCTGGTTGGCGCCGCCGTGCAGCGGACCCCACAGGGCGTTGATTCCACCGGAAATCGAGGTGAAGAGGTTGGCCTGCGACGACCCGACCAGCCGCACCGTCGACGTCGAACAGTTCTGCTCGTGGTCGGCGTGCAGGATGAACAGCATGTCGAGGGCCTCGGCGACCTTGGGATTCACCTCGTAGGGCTCCGCGGGGAAACCGAAGGTCATCCGCAGGAAGTTCTCCACCAGGCTCAACGAGTTGTCGGGGTAGAGGAAGGGCTGACCGGCCGACTTCTTGTACGCGTAGGCCGCGATGGTCGGCAGCTTGGCCAGCAACCTGATCGTCGAAAGTTCGACTTGCTCAGGGTCCTTGGGGTCCAGCGAATCCTGGTAGTACGCCGACAGCGCATTGGCGGCGCTGGAGAGCACCGGCATCGGATGCGCGTTGCGCGGGAAGCCGTCGAAGAACCGCTTGAGGTCCTCGTGCAGCAGCGTGTGGCGCTGAATCTTGTTCGTGAACTCCTCGAGCTGCGACGGGGTCGGCAGTTCCCCATAGATCAGCAGGTAGCTGACCTCGATGAACGTCGACTTCTCGGCCAGCTGGTCGATCGGGATTCCGCGGTAGCGCAGGATGCCGGCATCACCGTCGATGTAGGTGATCGCCGACTTGCAGGCGGCGGTGTTGACGAACCCACCGTCGAAGGTGGTGAGGTTGGTCTCGGACAAGAACTTGCCCAGTGCAACGGAGTCGCTGCCCTCGGTGGCCTTCAGAATCGGCAGTTCCAGCTGTCCACCGGGGTAGGTGAAGGTAGCTGAAGCCGTATCGGATGCCTGGCCAGCTGGGACTGTTTCAGCGGACACACGAACCCCTTTACTCGGACGAGAGTATTGACCTGTGCCCGCGATAGGGCACTTGTGACTACAACCTAGTCGTTTCTCAGCTCGCTCGCCCACGGAGGGTCTGCGCCGGGACGCGAGACGGTGATCGCAGCCACCTGAGCTGCGTACTCGGCGACCCCGCGCCAATCGTCGACGGTCAGTTGCGCCACCGCCGCCCTCGACAGCGCCCCGATCCGGTCGAGCCGGTGGATGACACCACCCAAAACGCTGTCGCCTGCACCGATGGTGTCGACGACGGTGATTTCCGGTGCCGGAGCGGACACCGTGCCGGCCGCTGTGCGCACACTGATGCCCTCGGCACCCGACGTGGTGATCACCGCAGACACCCCCGAGGCCAGCCAGTCCGCCGCAGACGTGGCATCGGGCCCGGAATCGAGCCAATCGGCGTCCTCATCGGAGAGTTTCACCACGTCGACGTCGGTGGTCCAGGAGGCGAAACGTCGACGATAGGCATCCGCGTCGTCGATCACCGCGGCCCGGATGTTCGGGTCCACGATGACCAACCGGCCCTCCCGGTGGCTGCGGCGCAATACCGCCTCGTACACCGTGGCGCCGGGCTCGAGAACCATTGACAGGGTGCCGAACGTCACCGCCGCGACGGTCGGTGCGAATGTCCCGGGGTCCTCGACGGCGCGGTCCGCGGTGCCTTCGACATAGAAGGAGTACTGCGCGGCGCCGTCGGGCGCGATGGTGGCCAACGCGAGCGAGGTCGGCTCGGTACGACGCTGCACCAGACCGATCCCCGCTCCACTGGCCTGCAGCGCGGCAATGATGGCCTCTCCGTAGGTGTCTCGTGATACCGCCGAGCAGAAGGACACCGCACTTCCGAGGCGCCCGAGGGTGATCGCGACGTTGAACGGACCACCGCCGAGCGCCGGCTGCAACGGGGCCAGACGCCCGGGTTCGACGGCCGCCTGCGCGGCGACGACGTCGACGAGAGCTTCACCGCACACGACGATTTCGCGCATCGGGTTCCTAACGGTCGGCGCTGACAGCTGTTGATTGCCGACCAGTCTGCCATCGACAGTCGCCTCGAAGGACCCAGTCGGTCGCTACCGTGAGGTCATGCGCGTACTGCCTGCCGGAGCCGACGCGGTTCTGTTGGACTTCTCCGACGCCGACGATCCCGCCGCCGCGACGATCGTCGCCGCAGAGGCGCTTCGTGTCGCCGCCAGCACCGAACTCGCCGCGGTCACCGACGTCGTCCCCACCGCCCACACCGTGCTCGTGCAGGCCGGACCGGGGCGTGGCATCGACACGCTCGGTCTGCATCGGGTGTTGCGCGGGCCCGGCGCCCATCCGGTGGCCGACGGCGTCGACGTCGAGGTCCGCATCCCGGTCAGCTACGACGGCGACGACCTGTCCGAGGTCGCGGGCAAGCTGGACATGACCGTCGACGAGGTCATCGCCGCGCACCTGCGGATCCGCTGGCGGGTTCAGTTCATAGGCTTCGCTCCCGGGTTCGGATACCTTGTTCCGCAAGGTGATTCGCCGGAGCCGCTGATGTCGGTCGGCCGGCGTGCGGAGTCGCGGACGCGGGTGCCTGCCGGGTCGGTGGCGATCGCGGCCGGCTACAGCGCGGTCTATCCCCGGGTGAGCCCCGGTGGGTGGCATCTGTTGGGGCACACCGATATCGACATGTGGGACGAGACGGCGCAACCTCCGGCACTGCTGACTCCGGGCAAGCTGGTGCGGTTTGTCGACGTGGATGGTGCTCGCGGCCGATGACCGTTGTGACTGTCGTCGAACCCGGTCCGTTGGCCACGGTGCAGGATCTGGGGCGGCCGGGCTACGCGCACCTCGGCGTTCCGGGGTCGGGCGCGGCAGATCGTGGTGCGCTGATGTTGGCCAATCGTCTTGTGGGAAACCGGGAGTCGGCTGCGGGGATCGAGTCGACGCTGGGCGGGTTGAGGCTATCGGTCGATCGCGACATCCTGGTCGCGGTGACCGGCGCGCACGCGGTGGTCCGCGTCGACGGGCGGCCGGTCGGTGGGCATGCCGCCACGCTGGTTCCGGCCGGCGGCGAGCTGTTCGTCGAGCCGCCTGCGTGGGGTGCGCGTTGCTATGTGGCCGTGCGCGGCGGCATAGATGTGCCGCCGGTACTCGGATCACGTTCCACTGACACACTTTCCGGGCTGGGGCCGCGGCTACTGATGGCGGGAACGCTGCTTCAGGTCGGGAGTGAGACGGGCGACTGGCCCCCGGTTTCGGCGGCACCGGTCAGTACCGATTATCCGCGGGTGACCGAATTGTTCGTCGGCGACGGTCCGCGACGCGATCACGTTGCGCGACCGCAGGATCTGTTCGCCGGGGTGTGGGAGGTCAGTCCGGATTCCAACCGGGTGGGGGTTCGGCTCGATCGCGCTGCGGAGTCGTCGGATCCGCTGGTGGTGCACGGGCCCGATGGCGGGGAGTTGGCGTCGGAGGGTATCGCGCACGGGTCGGTGCAGGTACCGCCCAGTGGCCGGCCGGTCATCTTTCTCGCCGACCATCCGGTCACCGGCGGCTACCCGGTGATCGCGGTGCTGACGGCCGGATCGCTCGGTGCTGCAGCACAACTCGTCGCCGGCTCGACGGTCCGGTTCCGGTCGCTCTGACGTCGACAGCGCCATCCCACCCATCGACAGCGCCCTCCGTCCCATCGACGGCGCCCTCGCCAACGTTGATGGCGCCCACCCTCACCTCCACGGCGCCCGCCCACCCATCGACCGCGCCCTCGCCCACGTTCACAGCGCCCGCGCACCCATCGACGGCGCCCTCACCCACGTTCACGGCGCCCGCCCACCCATCGACGGCGCCCTCGCCCACGTTCACGGCGCCTCGATGTAGCCGCCCCGCTCGATGATCGCCTGGCGGACCTCCGTGCAGATCATCCACGGCTCGGTGCGCAATGGCGTGTTCCGTACGCGAATAATGTGCCAATCAAGACGCTTGAGTTCAGCATCACGTTCTTGGTCACTCGCGAGTTGTTCTGGCGACGAGTGATACGCCTCGCCGTCGTACTCGATTCCGATGCGTAAGTCGCGGTATCCCATATCGAGGCGCGCAACAAGCTGTCCGTACTCGTTGAAGACCTCGATCTGGGTCTCCGGAATCGGTAGCCCGTTGACGATGATGAGCAGTCGGAGCCAACTCTCTGGGTGAGATTCTGCGCCACCATCAATCAGTGGAATCAGGACTCGCACCTGACGAATCCCTCGTTGCCGCGCCTTGCCGGCTACGAATCGGGCGAGCTCATCGATGTCGAATCCGGTGGCACGCTGCAACGCATCCATATTTCCAAGGCCTCGCCACGGCGGCGCGATCCGGCCGATGTCGAAAGCGGTGCGGATCGGCGTCGTCACGCACACATCGTCGATCATCATGATGTCGCTGTCTTTGAGTTTGGTCCGATGTACCCGAGTATCAGGTGTCGGCTTGTTACACCCGGTGCGATGACGAAAGACTTCAATCACGAAATCGTGTTCATACCAACGTGTTCCGTGCATGATCGCAGCAGCCTGTCCGCCGATGACCACATTCCCGCCGGCACGGCGCGCCACATCGAGAATCCTGTCGCTCGCGGTGAGTATCTTCGGACCGCCGAGTAGCGTTGCGTTGCTGTACTTCTGAAATTCGGCGTCGAGAAGATCCGACGAGAATTCCGATGCGAGCAACTGAGTGCGGAGCGCCTCATCGGCCTCCGTGAATGGACCAAACTGTTGAGTTGACATGGCAACATCAAACGCGAGATTTCGACTGTTTTAGCCCGCCCGACACCGCCTGTGCATAGACGATATGGGTGTGGATTGCGACGTTGGCATGCCGGGCGCTGTCGGCAATAATGCGGACGCCATCAACTTCGGGGAGGGCGCCATCAACATGAGGGTGGGCGCTGTCGGCAATAATGCGGGCGCCATCAACATGAGGGTGGGCGCCGTCGACGAGCCGGAGGGCGCCATCAACATGAGGGTGGCGCCATCAACGTCGGGGTGGGCGCTGTCGATGCGGGCGAGGGCGCTGTCGACGAGCCGGAGGGCGCCGTCAACGTTGGGGCGGGCGCTGTCGACGGGAGAGGGCTAGCGCAACCAACCGGCGACCTCGGTCGCCCAGTAGGTCAGCACGATCGACGCACCGGCCCGGCGAATCGAGGTGAGCGACTCCAGGATCGCCGCGTCGCGGTCGATCCATCCACGCTCAGCCGCGGCGGTGATCATCGAGTACTCGCCGCTGATCTGATAGGCCGCGACCGGTACGTCAGCGACCTCCGCGACGTCGCGCACGATGTCGAGGTAGCTCATCGCGGGCTTGACCATCACGATGTCAGCCCCCTCATCGAGGTCGAGCCGCAACTCGCGCAGTGCCTCCACCCGATTCGCCGAATCCTGTTGGTAGGTACGACGATCGCCCTGCAACGACGACCCGACGGCCTCACGGAACGGCCCGTAGAACGCTGACGCATACTTCGCGGTGTACGCGAGAATGCCGGTGTCGGTGAGTCCTTCGGCGTCCAGCGCCTCACGGATCGCTGCGACCTGGCCGTCCATCATGCCGCTCGGACCGAGCAGCTGCGCACCGGAACGCGCCTGCGCCAACGACATCGACACATACCGTGCCAGCGTCGCATCGTTGTCGACGCCGCCATCGGCCCCGAGCACGCCGCAATGCCCGTGATCGGTGAACTCGTCGAGGCAGGTGTCGGCCATCAGCACCGTCGCATCGCCGAGGTCGTCGGCGAGCACCCGCAGCGCGCGGTTGAGGATGCCGTCGGGATCGTCGGCGCCAGAACCGGTGGCGTCCTTGTCCGACGGCCTCGGCACGCCGAAGAGCATCAGCCCACCGACGCCCGCGCGCACCGCCTCGTCAGCGGCTTTGCGCAACGAATCCAGCGTGTGCTGCACGACGCCCGGCATCGACGAGATCTCATTCGGCGCGTCGATTCCGTCGGCGACGAACATCGGCAACACCAATTGCCTTGGTGCAAGCGATGTCTCGGCCACCAAGCGACGCATCGCCGGGGTGGTGCGCAGACGTCGGGGACGAATCACCGGAGCCATGGGCCGGCCTCTCAGGACCGCGACCGACGCGACTTCTTACGCGGCGGAGGCAACGCACCCTCGGCGCGCAACCGGGCGGCGTGCTCGGCGAGCGCGTCCACCAGATCGGGCACCGACGCGGACTCCGGCTGCACATCGACGCGCAATCCGAATTCCGTTGCGGTCTCCGCGGTCTTGGGTCCGATGCAGGCAACGATGGTGCGCGCGTGCGGCTTTCCGGCGATACCGACCAGGTTCCGGACCGTCGACGACGAGGTGAAGCACACCGCGTCGAAGCCGCCGGTCTTGATCATCTCGCGGGTCTCGGCGGGCGGCGGTGCGGCGCGCACCGTGCGGTACGCGGTCACGTCGTCGATCTCCCAGCCACGTTCGCGCAGCCCCTCGGACAGCGTCTCGGTCGCAATGTCGGCGCGCGGCAACAGGATTCGGTTGACCGGGTCGAACACGTCGTCGTACGGCGGGAACTCGTCGAGCAGGCCGAGTGAGGACTGCTCCCCCGACGGCACCAG
Source organism: Actinomycetes bacterium (assembly GCA_023461275.1). Classification (GTDB taxonomy): domain Bacteria; phylum Actinomycetota; class Actinomycetes; order Mycobacteriales; family Mycobacteriaceae; genus Gordonia. The sequence goes on from JAEYMI010000043.1 coordinate 88,865, forward strand.
CTCGGGATTGATTCCGAAGGAACGCACTCGCTCGGCGGTGGCCTCACCGACGCAGGCGATCTTCACGCCGGAGAACGCGCGCGCGTCGAGTCCGAACTCCGCGAACTTCTCCCACACCGCGCGCACCGCGTTGGTGGAGGTGAACACCACCCATTGGTAGCGGCCGTCGACGAGCCCCTTGACGGCGCGTTCCATCTGCGCCGGGCTGCGCGGCGGCTCAACCGCGATGGTCGGGACCTCCTTGGGGATCGCACCGTGCGACACCAGGCGCTCGCTCATGTCGCCGGCCTGATCCTTGGTGCGCGGCACCAGCACGGTCCACCCGTACAGTGCGCGCGACTCCCACCAGCTCAGCTTGCCGCGCTCACCGACGACCTTGCCGATGGTCAACATCAGCGGCCCCGACAACGCATTGCCCTGCTCGTTCAGCGTCGCCAGCGTCGCCTCGATGGTGCGCTGCGCACACGTGGTACCGCTGATGGTGATGGCGACCGGGGTCTGCGGCGCCATGCCCTGTTCGGTCAGCGCGCTCGCGGTCTCGGCCAGATGGGTGGCACTCGCGTGCAGCACCAGCGGTCCCGGCGCGGCGGCCAGCGCAGCCCAGTCGACCTCACCGCGCACGTCGGCCTCGGTGTGCGACGACCCGAGCGGCATACCGGCATAGCTCGGCACCACCGACGCGGCAGGCAGACCCGGGATGACCTCGAAATGCACCACCGACCGCGCAACCGCGCTGACCTCGGCGACCACGGCGTCGGTGGTCAGCGGATCACCCGCGACCACGCGCACCACGTCGTCGCCGTTCTTGGCGGCGGCGATCAGGGTCTTGGCGACCTCGGCGGGATCACCGAGCGCCGGGCGGACGATCGACTGCTCCTCGGGGGCGCCGTCGGTGCCGGTCTGGGCGCCGTCGGCGGAACCCTGGGCGCCGTCGACGCCGGCGGGGGCGCTGTCAACGCCGGCGGGGGCGCCGTCAACGGGGGTTTGGGCGCCGTCGGTGCCGGCGGGGGCGCCGTCGGCGGAGTTCTGGGCGCTGTCGGTCTTCGACGACGGACGCGCCGACCGGGCGGCCGGGTCGGGGGCATGGTCGATCCCGATCAGCGACACCACCGCAGCGGGGACGTCGGGGTCGATATAAGCCGTGGTCGCGGCGGTGATGACGGTGCGTGCCCGAGTGGTCAGCAGGTCGGGGTTGCCCGGCCCGGCACCTACGAACAGAATCCGTCCCGCGCTGGCCTTCTTCGTACGGCTCATCAGTTCGCACTCTCCTACCCCTGGTCAGGGGCTGGTAGTTCCTTGTGCTACCAGAGGCGTGAGACTTCCACGAAGACGTCGATCCGGCGCGCTCACCAGCGCCGAGAACCTCGACGTCTCAGGTGCGCGAACCGGGGCCGACGAGCTCGTCTGCTCCCAGCTCCAGCAGTTCGGCGGCGAGATCCTTACCGAGTTGCGACGCGCGATCGACCGGACCCACCACCGAAGCGCGGATCACATCGGATCCGTCCTCGGCCGCCACCGCCGCACGAAGCGACAGTTCGGCGAAGATCCGCCCGTCGTCGTCGATCGACTCGACCACCTCGGCGATCGCTCCGATCGGGGCAGTGCAACCGGCCTCCAGGGCCGCCAGCACAGCACGCTCGGCGTCGATAGCCGCACGGGTGGACGGGTCGTCCAACTCGGCGAGTACTCTCACCAGCTGGGCATCGTCGGAGCGGCACTCCACAGCCAGAGCTCCCTGCGCCGGCGCCGGTAGCAGAACCACCGGGTCGAACGCCTCGGTCACCTCGTCGGCGCGACCGATGCGCACTAATCCTGCGCGGGCGACCACGACTGCATCGAGTTCGCCACTGGCAACTTTGCCCAACCGAGAATCAAGGTTGCCTCGTAGGGGGCGGATTTCCAAACCGAGACCCAATGCTTTAAGCTGTGCCGCCCGTCGCGGGGCAGACGTCCCGATGACCGACCCCGGAGGCAGCTGCCCGAGGACCATCCCACCCCTGCTGACCAGCGCATCTCTCGGATCTTCGCGTGGCGGAACAGCCGCGATCACCAGCCCCTTTTCGGGTGCGGTGGGCAGATCCTTGTACGAGTGCACGGCGACGTCGATCTCGTCGTTCTGCAGTGCGACGCGGATAGCGGTGGTAAACACCCCGACGCCGATCTCGGCGACCGGGGCTGCCGAGTCGTCGCCCGCGGTGCGGATGATGACCAGTTCGGCGGGATGCCCGGCGGCGATCAGAGCGTCCGCGATGGTCTGCGACTGAGTACGCGCCAGCAACGAGCCGCGCGTGCCCACACGGATCACGTCGCGGTCGGTGGCGCTCACTGCTCGACCGGCGGCACGCCGGTCTCTTCGAGCCCGGACAGTGCTCGATGGCCGGTCTCCTCGAGCCCGGACAGTGCTCGATGGCCGGTCTCTTCGAGCCCGGACTCCGCCGCGGACACGGCCTCGGCGGCACCCGGCTTGAGCTCGAACAACTCCCGTAGCGCCTCGGCGTAGTGGTCGCCGTTGGGCGTGGACGCGAGTTGCTTGACGCGCACCGTCGGCGCATGCAGCAGCTTGTCGACGACGCGACGCACCGCCTTGGCGACCTCATCGCGCTGCGGGTCGTCAAGGTCGGGCAGGCGGGTCTCCAGACGCAGGATCTCGGCTTCGACGACGTCGGCGGCACGTTGCCGCAGCGCGGCCACCGTCGGGGTCACCTCGGCCTGCCGCTGCACGGTCAGGTAGCCGGCCAGCTCCGCGGCGACGATCGAGCGCGCCGCGATCGCATCGTCCTCGGCCGCCTTGGTCTCCGAATCGCCGCGCAAACCTTCGATGTCGACGATGTGCACGCCGGGGAGCCCCGCGGCTGCCGGATCGACGTTGCGTGGCAAACCGAGGTCGCAGATCACCAGCGGCGCGGCGGAACGTCGGGCCACGAGGGCCGAATGCACCATGCCGACATCGACGACCGCACCCACCGAACCGGTACAGGTCACCACAACGTCAGCGGTGGCCATCACCGACGGCAGATCGTCGAATCCGACGCCCCGCGCCACGATGCCGTGGTTGGCCGCGACGTTGCCCGCCAGGTGCTCGGCGTTGGCGACGGTGCGGTTGACCACGACGAGCTCACGGACCCCGTCACGCGCCAGCTGGGCAGTCGCGAGGCCACCCATGGCGCCGGCGCCGATGACGACCGCCGAGGAGATCGGGCCCTGCACGGCACCGGAGGTGTCTGAGGCATCACGGGTACCGGAGGCATCAGGGGTACCGAGGTAGGCCATCGCGCGATGCAGCGCGACGCTGACCACCGAGGCGCCCGCACGGTCGATCCCGGTCTCGGTGTGCACGCGCTTGCCGACCCGCAGCGCCTGCTGGGCCAGCTCATGCAGCACACGTCCGGCCGACTGGTTGTTGTCGGCGGAGAGGTAGGCGTTGCGGATCTGGCCGAGGATCTGCTGCTCGCCGACGACCATCGAATCCAGCCCGGCCGCAACGGAGAACAGATGCTCGACGGCGGCTTCGGAGTACCGCACGTAGGCGTGCTCGGTCATTTCCTTGACGGTCATGCCGGAGTGGTCACCGAGAACCGCGCCGACGGTCTCGAGTGCCGGGTGGAAGGCGTCGACGACGGCGTAGATCTCGACACGGTTGCAGGTGGAGACGAGCATCGCCTCGGAGATCGACCGGGAGTTCAGCAGCTCATCGACGAGCTTGGGGCGATCGTGGTCGGATACCGCCAGCCGTTCGAGCACGTCGACGGGCGCGCTCCTATGCGACACCCCGAACAACAAGACACTCACGCCGTCACCGCTTCTTCACCCATCGCCGGATTTCCGCTGGCCGTGGCGCGCTCGGCGGGCTGTGTTTCGCCGGAAACGTCACGGTTGTCGGCAGGTGCTTTTAAACCACGCGAAGCAGTAAATGCCAGCACCTGCAGTTCCAAGGCTAGATCAACCTGTCTGATCACGACATCGGACTCCACCGAGAGTGTCACAGGCGTGACATTGAGGATCTGCCGGATCCCCGAAGCGAGGAACGCCTCGCAGGCGTTTTGCGCCTGATCGTCGTCGGTGGCGATGACACCGATCTCGATCGGGTGGTCGATGTCACCGCAGATCCGCTCGATCGCCTCGAGTGGTTCGACGGGCCCCGAGTCCGCGGAGAGCCGGGTCCCGACGAGCGCTGGGTCGGCGTCGAAGAGTGCTGCGACCCGAAATCCCCGACCGAGACCGGCATGCGCGAGCAGGGCGCGCCCGAGGGTGCCCGCACCGGCCAACGCCACCGTGTGGGTGCTGTCGGTGCGCAGCGTCATGGAGATCCGCGCGGTCAGCCTGCCGACGTCGTAGCCGACGCCACGCACCCCGCTGGCCCCGACGTGGGACAGGTCTTTGCGCAGGATCGATGAGTTGACCCCGGCGGCGGTGGCCAATTGCGTGCTGGAGGCCACCAGGACGCCACGCTCGGTGAAACTGCGGCAGACGTGCAGGTAGGCGGCCAATCGGGCGACGGTCGGCTCGGGTATGTCGGGCTCGGGTTCAACCGGCCCGCTCCCGTGTGCGCTCACCTGCCTCGACCTCCACACCACTCAACGAATCACGCCGGCCACCGTTGCCATTCGATGGCATGAGGGTATACCCCGTGTGAACGACCTCACTCACGCACCTCGGGGCCCGATACGTCTCAGGAGTCCCGGGCAGCGAGATCGGCACGCAGCCGCGGTTCGTCGACCTCCCAGTAGCTGTGCTCGTCCCCGTCGAGCAGGATCACCGGCAGCCGGTCCCCGAACTCGGCCCGCAGGTCGGGGTCACCGTCGGCCGCTGCGACGTCGACGTCGACCTCGTCGAAGGTCAGCTGCAGGTCGGTGCAGATCCGGGCCAGATCGGCCCGCGCGGACCCACACGCGCTGCAGCCGTTACGAGTGAGCAAGACGATGGTCATCTTCTGTTGGCCTTCCTCCCGCGCGGCGCGACACCCGCCGACGGGTGAGACACACCTTAGGAACCGGTGACGCTAGGCTGGCGTTCGGGTACGGCCGAACTCGTGGGAGGTGACCAGGTGGTTGAGGCTTCGGGTCCTCCGGAAGCGGATCCGACCGGAAACGACCGCGAGGACGCGGATCGTGACAAGACCGGCCTGGGTGATCAGAACGGACCAGGTGATCAAACCGGACCGGGTGATCAAACCGGACCGGGTGATCAGACCGGCCTGTCCGGCGACGACTGGGAGGCACACGCCCGGGTCGTCGACGGTGATTCCTTCGTCGACGATGACGACACCGACGATCACCTCACCGACGCCGACGACGGTGACGACGAGGAGAGTCGGGTCACCGCATGGATCGCCGAGCGCGCCAGCGCCGCGACCGGCCGATTCCGTCAGACCGCCCAGGAACTGCGTCAGCGACTGGCCGGCGAGGCGAGCGCGCAGGCGGCCGTCGAAGGTCTGCGGGCGCGCGAAACCGACGACTTCGATTCGAGTGACTCCGACGCCGACACCGACCTCACAGCGGCGGCGTTCTTCGACGTCGACAACACGTTGGTGCAGGGTGCCTCGATCGTGCACTTCGCCCGCGGTCTGGCCGCGCGAAAGTACTTCTCCTACAGCGACATACTCGATTTCGCGTGGACCCAGGCAAAGTTCCGGATCACCGGCAAGGAGAACGCCCGCGACGTCGCGGAGGGGCGCGAGAAGGCGCTGTCGTTCATCGCCGGACGGCCGACCGCCGAACTCGCCGCACTCGGCGAGGAGATCTTCGACGAGTACATCGCGGACAAGATCTGGCCCGGCACCGCCGCGTTGGCTCAACGCCATCTCGATGCGGGACAACAGGTATGGCTGGTGACCGCGACGCCGGTGGAGCTGGCTCAGACGATCGCGACCCGACTCGGCCTGACCGGCGCCCTCGGCACCGTCGCCGAGAGCAAGGACGGCGTCTTCACCGGCCGCCTCGTCGGCGATATCCTGCATGGCCCCGGCAAGGCACATGCGGTGCGCGCGTTGGCAATTCGTGAAGGACTCAATCTCAAGCGCTGTACCGCGTACTCCGACTCGCACAACGACGTTCCGATGCTCTCACTGGTCGGCACCGCCGTCGCGATCAATCCCGACGCCGATCTGCGCGACGTCGCGAAAGTGCGCGGCTGGGAGATGTATGACTTCCGGACCGCGCGCAAGGCCGCCAAGTACGGGGTGTCGGGGGCGCTGGTCATCGGCGCGGCGGGCGGCAGTGCCGCAGTGCTGCGGCGTGTGCTGCGCTGACCCCGCAACGGTGACGGCGAGTCAGCCGAAGTAGACGCTTCCGCGACGGCTCAGCATCCGGAACAGCGTCTGCTGGATCTCTTCGCGAACGTGGTCGGTGAGGTCGAAGACCACCATCGGATCGTCGGCCGACGACTCGTCGAACCCGCCGGTCTCGATCGGACGCCCAAAGTGGATGTGCCACTTGGACGGAAGCGGCACCAAGCCCAGCGGGCCGAGCCAGGGGAACGTGGGCGTCACCGGTAAATACGGCAGGCCGAGGATCCGCGCGATCGGCTTCAGGTCGGCCAGCATCGGGTAGATCTCTTCGGATCCGACGATCGAGACCGGGATGATCGGGCTCGCATTGCGCAGCGCCGTGGTGACGAATCCGCCGCGACCGAAGCGCTGCAGTTTGTAGCGGTCCTTGTAGAGCTTGCCGATGCCCTTATATCCCTCGGGCCAGACTGCGGTGAGCTCCCCGGCCCGCAGCAGGCGGTCGGCGTCGTTGGTGCACGCGAGCGTCGCACCGATCTTGCGCGCCACCTCACTCACCGCCGGAGTGTCAAAAGCCATGTCGGCGGCCAGGATTCGCAGATAGCGGCCGGTCGGGTGGTTGTCACGCACGGCCAGTGAGGTCATCAGCGCGTCGATCGGCAACGTGCCGGCGTGGTTGGCGACCAGCAGTGCGCCACCTTCGAGCGGGAGGTTCTCGACGCCGGTCACCTCCACCCGGAACCACTTCTCGTAGACCTGGCGGATCGCCGGGAACCAGACCGATTCGGTGAAGTGCGGGTCAAAGCCGAACTCGTCGACCTCGTAGTCACCGGTCATCCGCTCACGGATGAACCCTGCAGTGGCGGTCAAGGTATCGGCGACCGTGCCGCGAATCCCGCCGAGGCTGAACAGCGGGCTCGACTTGCTCGGGCCGAGATGTTCGACGAGCGAGTCGCCCACCGCGACGTCGTCGTTGATGGGCGTGACCTCGGCGGGCGGGCGCCCGAAGCCGTCGGTATTGGGGTGACCGAGCGTGCGGTTGGCACTTGCGTCACGTTGCGCATCAACGGTTTTCGACGCATTGCCCTGGCTGGGGTGCCGACTGCGTCCGCGCTGACGATCCTCGCGCGACGAGCGGAGAGCGGCATCGGGAGAGGCGTAGAGCTGGATGACCTTCGCCGTTCGAGCGTCGGTCGCACCTCCGTTCGCCAAGGTGACCACTCCTGCCAAGAAATTGAAGTCTGGTGAGATTCTCGCTGGGCCCATGATATACGCGCGACCTACGCGCGCGATTGGGTCCGATGACCAAGTGTACGATGCCGAAGCCCTCGACGCAGCCTCGCACGCCGGATGCGATTACAGGAATCTTTACTTTACTGAAGTTGATGCGCCAGGCTGTTCACACGCCGCTCGAGGCCACGCCACGAGTCGCCGTCGATCACCGGGTCCACACCGCCTCGGTCGATGAAGTCGTCGAGCGTCTCGAGTGTGGAATACCTTGGGGCAAAACCGAGTTCGGTCCGCATACGGGTGGTGTCGAGGACCCGACCATAGGTCAGATACTCGGTCTGACTCGATCGCAGTTTGGCCGAACGAAGATCCTGCAGCACACCGGTGATCGGGGCGAGCAGCCCGCCGGGGACCGGCAACGCGAGGTGCCCGGCGCGTCGGATCGCCTGACTGAGAGTCACCACGCCTTGCCCGGCGATGTTGAACGTCCCCGGCCGGCCGGCGACGGTGACATGTTCCATCGCGGCGAGGGCATCCTCTTCGTGCAGGAACTGCAGGCGCGGGTCGAACCCGAAGACTGTTGGCACCACCGGCAACGACAGGTAGGAACTCATCCGCGTGTTGATCCGTGGACCCAGCATGGCCTGCAACCGCACTGTGGTGACCGCGATGTCTTGTCGACGCCGCGCCAATCCTCGGACGTAGCCCTCCACATCGAGCAGATCGCGGCCGTATCCGCGGGTGGGTTCACGACGGGCCGAGGTCTCCTCGGCGAAGTGCGACGGATCATGTGCGCTGGCGCCGTAGACCATCGCGGTCGACCGTAGGATCAGCCGCTTCACCGACGGGCTGCGCTGGCAGGCGGCGCACACCTGCATCGAACCCATCACGGTGAAATCCTTGATGGCCGCCGAATGTTGAGCGGTGTCCATGATCGACGTCGCCGCATGCACGACGGTGTCGACGTCGTATCCGGCGATGGCCTTCGCGATGGTCGGCCGTCGAATGTCCAGGCGCAGGAATTCGGCGCGACCCATCCGTCGGAGCAGGTCTTTCCGCGGAATCCGGGAGTCGACGGCCACGACGCGCTCGATGTCGGGGTTGGCGGCCAGCCTGGCGACCAGGTATCCCCCAAGGAACGTCGACGCGCCGGTCACCAGGACCGAACGCGGGGTTCCCGAAGAGTTGTCAGGCATGATCCTCAGGGTAATCGCGCACCGCATCCGGCGCTGTTCGGTCGGGCGATGCGTCGGGGTGGGAAGTTCTAAACGCCCGTCGAACTTTCAGCCGCGGAGTGGGTATGCGCCCCGCGGCTGCAAGCACACCCGCGTTCGAAAGCGAATAAATATGTACACCCGTTTCATGCTCGAATTCGAGGACGGCGATTTCCGAACCGCAGGTGGCGGAGTGAACACCACAATTGACGTCTTCCAGCGCCCACTGGGAACGCGCAACGGCGACGACAAGTACTGCCTCCGATTGTGGTTGATCCCCAGAGATAGATCGTGGGACGAGCTCTCGACAAGCGAATACGCCACAGCACGCAGCTTCTACATCCAAGCCGTCGGATCAGCCTCCGCACTCGCGGTAGAAACCCGCACCCTCGACGCCAACGGCCAACCGGCCCGCTATCAAATCGGCCGAAAAAACAGCTCCCGCACTCCCGACACCGACATCACCTTCAACATGGGCCACGAAGTACATGTCCAGGCCAACGAAGTCTTCGACGCCGACGACGCCAGCCAACTCTTCTGGCAATACCACGAGACCGGAAAAATCACCGACGCCGAATATGAACTACGCCCACTCAAAGACAACCAACCACCCGACTACCGCATACCGCACACCCACATTCTCTATCGCAATGGCAGAGAGCACAAAGAATCTATCGTTCCGAACACCGCACGCAGCTATCTCTTTCGAATAATCAACAGACTCAACGGGATAGCCGGAAAGACTCTTTCCATCGCCCGCATGGTTGACGGCGAGGTATTCGACACACCAACTGAACAAGACCAACACGAAGAATTCCTACAAACCACCGGAATAGCAGCCCAGAACAAGCTGACCGCCGAAGTCAGACAACCGTCAGCTAACGGCTTCACGCTCTACACACTCGGCCATCAAACCGACACACCGAACAACCAAGCACACGAACCGGAGATCACGATCTCGTACTACGACACCCCGATACTGGTCTACCCCAACGAAACCTTCGGACCCGACGAGGTCGCCGACATCTTCGAGCACTACCTGCGCACCAACCGAGTACCCGAGACCTACACGCTGCGCGAAATCGCTCTGTAGCAGCTCCGCACCACCGGGTCTGTACCACCGGAACTGCACGCCACCAGACAGCACAAAAGTAGCGGAAGGAGACCTTCCGCTACTTGTGCTTGCTATTCGGCTTTGCAGCCCGATCGCTGACGCCCCAAGAGGACGTCGGCGATCACTTACCGAGTTTGCGGCGCTGCACCCGGGTCCGACGCAGGAGCTTGCGGTGCTTCTTCTTCGACATCCGCTTGCGACGCTTCTTGATCACTGAACCCATCGGGGCGCTTCCTCACACTCTTGTCCGTCTAGACACTCTTACCGTCTAGCTGTGTTGACTTGTCTAGCTCTGCTGATACGACGTTGTTCTCGCCTCGCGGCCACCCGCGACAACAGCTCGTTTGAGGTCGTCGTCGAGAAGCGCACGGGCACGCGAAGCACCAGCCTACCGGTCGGGTGCCCGACGATAAAAATCAGGTGAACACCAGCCCCTGCGCACAGGGCACTTGAGAACACAGGGCACTGGAAGAACGCACACGCTCCCGTGGACCACTGCAGGTCCACGGGAGCGTGCGTCGTCGACGGTCGACTCGACGGTGTCAGGCGCGCTGGCGAGCGCGTCGGATCACGAACGAATCAGCCGACGTCGAAGTACGAATTCTCGAGGTAGTCGTGTACTGCTTTCGCGTGCACACGGAACGAGCGACCCACGCGGACCGCCGGGAGTTCACCGTTGTGCACGAGGCGATACACCGTCATCTTCGATACACGCATCAAGGACGCAACCTCGGCAACCGTGAGGAACTGCGAGCCTGAGGCCGCGCTGCTCACCGCGTTGCTACTTGCTGGGCCGGTCCTGTCACCAGCCTGTTCTGCAGGTGCCATGAATTACTCATACCTCCGGAGCACGCGTCGCGGCCGCCGGCTTCCCCTCCGGCGGACATAGACACGCACGTGCTTAAAGGAGCTTAGCGTGGCAGATGTGAAAAAAGCGACGTGAGTTGCAAACATATTTCAGTTGATGGACAACTGACACCCACACGCTGGGGTTTTCCAGCCGGTTAACGGCAATTTACGACGATTCTCTGTCTCCCCGTCCGACACTTCCGCCGGTCAAACCCTCAATGTCGGGTCGATGGCCAGCTCGTGCACTGGCTTCCGCGCACGCCTTGGTGGCCTGATAAACGGTGCCCCGCAGGCCGCCGACCTCGAACTCTCGGATGGCCGCCGCCGTGGTCCCGCCCGGCGAGGTCACCGCCGCCCGCAGGTCGATCGGAGAGAGGCCGGATTCGCTCATCAACAGTCCCGCGCCACGCACCGTCTGCACTGCCATCTCCGACGCCTGGGCGCGGGTCAGCCCCAGCGCCACCCCGGCGTCGATCATGGCCTCGGTGAGCAGGAAGACATACGCCGGCCCGGACCCGGAGATGGCGGTGACCGCATCCATCTGACGCTCGGGCACCACCAGGACCTTGCCGACGGCCTCCAGCATCGAGACCACCCCGGCCAGTTGTTCGTCGGAGACGTAGCGGCCCGGCGCCACCGCGGACATCGCCTCGTTGACCAGCATCGGCGTGTTCGGCATCACCCGGACCACCGGCGAGCCCGCCTGCAGCGCACCCTCATAACGCGAGATCGGGATACCGGCCACCAAGGTGACGGTCACGCGCTCGGTCTCGGCGTTGTCGTCGGCCGACGCCAGCTTGCGCAGCACCGCGTCGACGGCCTCGGGTTTGACGGCCAACACCACGTAGTGCGCGTTCTCGACAGCCGAGGTCACGTCGGTGACCAGCACGCCGTACTCGTCGGCGATCTCCTTGGCGCGGGAATCCACCTTCTCCGCGACCACGATGTTCTTGGCCTGCCGGCCGGCCGCAATGAGTCCGGCCAGCAGCGCCTCGCCGATCTTGCCGCCGCCGATGATCGCGATCCGTTCGCTCACGCTTGGTCCTTTGCCTTCCGTTGCCCTAAATGGGCGTCCGCGTCGTAGATGGTGAGGTCGTCGATGGTGAGGTCGTAGATGGTGAGTCCGGCGCCGCTCAGCCCTGGCCTTGCGGTATCAGCGCAAGCTGTCGCGACTGTGCGACCACCACACCCGTCGAGTCCACCACGAGATGGTCTTCCTCGAACATCCCGGGTCCCACCTCGGCGCTGGTCGCGGCGAATCGCAGCCAGCCCGGCGCGGGGTGTCTGCGGATGTAGGTGGTCAGCTGCACGGTCGGCGCCCAGCCGAACAAGGCCAGGTTCATCACCACCGGAGGCGAGACGTCGCACACCAGCACGGCGAAGTCGACGTCGGGATCGCCGTCCACCGGCCGCGCCCACCCCCGCACCACCGGAACGCCCTTCTCACCACGCACGATGGGGAAGGTCACCGGATCAAGCGCGATGTCGACGGCCGGCGACAGGTGCATGACCTCGCCGACCGGAGAATCACCCACCACGATCGACCCCTCCGGCGGCGCGGTGGGGACCCCGTCGAGCATCGTCGGCGCGGAGTGATGGGGCGTGCCGGTGTCGGGCCGGGCCAGCGTCACCGACGACGAGACCATCAGGCGCCCGTTCTGGATGACGTCGGCGGTCACCACCGACACCGTGCGTCCCCGCTTGCGCAGCGTGACGACGATGTCGACGGCCGCCGGGTCGGGCGCGCTCAGGTAGTCACTCGAAATGGCGACGACTATCAGCTCGCCGGACACCGGGTTGTCGGCGGTCAGTTCGGCGAATCCACGTCGCGCGGCATGCGCCACGACCATCTGCAGGCTGCCACCGTGCACCTTGGGTCCGATGGTGAACACCGGGTCGATGACGGTGCGATAGGTCCGCACCCCAAGTCCGTCAGCCGATTCGCGGACCGGCGGTTCCGCGACGTCGGTCAGTGCCAACAGGTCGATCAGCTTCTCATTCATCGGTCTCCTGCCCGGTCCCGGGCGCGGTGGTGGGCGTGGTGGTGACGTCGGCCCGGCTCAGATGCGTACGTGCGAACTCCAACGATCTCGCGAGCAACGCGCTTCGTTCCGGTTTGGTGCGCGCGCCGCTGGTGGTCACCTCGAGCACCACGGCACCGGCAAAACCGTTGCGCGCCAACGCCTGACACACCTCGGCACAGGGCTGAACCCCGTCGCCGGGAATGAGGTGCTCGTCGGTGGCCGCGCCGCGTCCGTCGGCCAGATGCAGATGCGAGAGACGATTGCCCATCCGCTCGAACATGGCCAGCGCATCGGCGCCGGCAGTCGCGGTGTGGGACAGGTCGAGGGTGTAGTGGGCGTAGCCGTCGTCGGTGGGGTCGATCGACTTGCCGAAGGCCGACGCGGCGGCTCCGGGACCACCGCCGCGTTTGGCGAGCCGCTTGACCGACCGGTCCCCCGCGCCGAACAACCGGTCGGCGCGCATCGGGAACATGTTCTCCACCGCCACGTGCACGGGGCTGCCTTCTTCGAGTTCGACGACGAGATCGTCGAATCCGGCGACATAGGCCCGCTGCCACCGGAACGGTGGATGCACGACGACGGTGGTGGCGCCCAGATCTTCGGCCGCCTGCACCGACCGCGCGAGTTTGGCCAACGGGTCACGCCCCCACACCCGCTGCGAGATCAGCAGACAAGGTGCGTGCAGCGAGAGCACCGGCACCTGATAGCGCTCGGAGAGGTATTCGATGTGCCTGATGTCCTGGCTGACCGGGTCACCCCACACCATCAGTTCGACGCCGTCGAACCCGAGCTCGGCGGCATAGGCGAACGCGGCCTCGGTGTTCTGCGGATAGACCGAGGCGGTGGACAATCCGACCGGAATCTCGGGCGCGCGGGCGGGCACGTTTGCTGAAGTCACCGTTGCTGGCTCACCGTTGCCGAGCTCAGGTGGCCAACAAGACGAGTGGACCGATGGTGACGATCAGTCCGACACCCATCGCGAGCAGCGTCGTGGTCAGGTCACGCGAGCGACGCACGATATGCGCGAGCGTCACGATGCCGAAGATCACCACCACCGCGAGGACCAGCGCGAAGTACACGTTCCACTTCCAGAGCTCGGTGAAACCCCAGAACAGGCCGATTCCGACGGCCAGCCCGACGATCGCCTCGCCGGCCACCTGCGCCCAGGCCAGCACCGGCGAGCGATCCGAGGTGGACGCCTCGTCCTTCTGCGACGTGCCGGTCGAAACCTTGTCCGTCGACGACGAAGGGTCCGACAGCGCGGCCGTCGACGATGCCGAGTCCGAGAGCACCGACTTCGACGTGGCAGCCGTCAGGGGCGAGGCGGTCGTCGAGTCGTCCTCTGAAGTAGCGGTGTCCGGCTGGTCCGGGCTCGACGTCGCGGCCGAATCGGTGCCGCCGGCGGCTCGGCCCGCGCGCAGCGGGTCGACGCCGGAGGCCGCCGGGAATCCACCCGTCGCGGTACCGAACATCGGGGCACGACGATCCGACGCCGCCGGACCACCGGTTGTCGACGACGATTCCGTGGCCTCATCAGTCACTGCCTCACCGGTCACGTCGGGGCGCGACGCGGCAGCGAGGTCAAGTCGCGACGTCGAAGCCGGCTTGTCCTTCGTGTCGCCGCCCTTCGTGTCACCGCCCTTCGTGTCACCGCCCTTCTTGTCGCCGTCTTTCCTGTCCTTCAGCCACCGTGACAGACCTCGGCGGGGTGCCTCGTCTTCGTCGTCGTCGACGTCGGCGAACGACCGGTAGGCGTCGAAGTCGTCATCGACGATCTCCGAGAAGTCACCCTGTCGTGAGCTCCCCGGCCGTGAACCCGGTTGCCGACGCTGCGACGGCAGATCGGCGGCCTCGACCTCGTCTTCCGGGTCGACGACAACGACGTCGTCGCGGTCGCCGACGACCGGGATGATCCCGGTCACCGCGTTGGCCGCGCGTTCGTCGATGATCTCGTCGTCGATCCTGGAACCGCTGTCAGAGGTCCTGAGCCGGCGGGCCACCGCGTCGGCGCTGAAGTCGCGCGACATCGGTGGCACCTCGGGCTGCGGCGGCTGCTGCCGCGCGGCCCGGCGGCCGCCCGGCTGCGACGATTCGGGAGCACCGCCGGCCGCGAACCGCGGACGCGACAGCTGGGAGTCGGGGTTGTCCGGTGCTGTTTCGCCCGGCCCGGCCCACCGATCGACCGACGCCACATCGTCGACCTGACGTCGGGGCACCGGATTGGACGCACGCGGGAACGTCTCGGAACGGCCATCTCCCCCGCCGGAACCCTGATCGGCCGGGACCTCCGCGGGCGGCTGAGTCGGGGCTGATGGTGCCGCCGATGACGGGGACGGAGAAGGCGCTGGTGTTGGTGCCGGTGTCGGCGTCGGTGAACCGGTCTCGGCCGGATGCGGCCGTACCGATGGATCGGCGGGCGGCGCGGCCGCGGCGCTCCTCGGGGTGGCCGGGATCGAGCCGGTGTCACTGATGCGCGGGATCTCGCCGGTCAGCTCCGATACCGAAACAGCTCCGTCGCGTCCGGCACGACGCCGGCCACGACCTTCACGGGATGGTCGCACGGCGGCGTCTCCCGCCTCACGACTTCGGGCGAGGATCTCCGACACCGAGATCGGCCGGGATTCTGAAGCCGATTCGTCAGCCATGCGGTGGCTCTCCGTCCTGTTCGTGTGATTCGCGATCGTCGCAGCCGCAGTCTTTGCGGATGACCCCGACGACCGGTCCGTAGGCTCTGGTGGTCAGGGGCTCTGGTGGTCAGGGGCACTGGTGGTCAGGGGCTCTGGTCCGGGGGCTCCGGCGGTCAGGGACCGGTCGCGACCGGTTCGTTGCGACCTGCCGGTTCGGTATCCAGCCGTCGGAGAATCACTCCTTCTCGTAGTGCCCAGGGGCAGATCTCGAGTGTATCGACCGACAGCGAACGCATCGCCGCCTCGGCGACGAGCGCGCCGGCCACGAGTTGTCCGGCACGGTCGGCGCTGACCCCTTCGAGCTCGGCACGATCATCCCGGGTCATCCGGGAGATGAACGCGATGAGCTGGCGCAGACCGCTGGAGGTCAGATACCGCTTGGCCCGCGGACCAGCGCTCGAGGGCGCCGCCCCGGTGAGCCGGGCCAGGCTGCGGAAGGTCTTCGACGTGCCGACGGCCAGATCGGGTTTGCCCGCCTCGCGCAATTCCCGCGAGGCTTCCTTGAGCTCGGCGTCGAGCCAATCGCGCAGCACCGTGATCCGACGACGGTCGGGCGGGTCACCGGGCAGCCATTCCCGGGTGAGCCGGCCGGCGCCGAGCGGGAGCGACAGCGCGACGTCGGGTTCCTCGTCGACGCCGTTGGACATCTCCAGCGAGCCACCGCCGATGTCGAAGGCCAGGATTCGTCCCGAACCCCAGCCGTACCACCGACGTACCGCGAGCGAGGTCAGGCGGGCTTCGTCCCGCCCGGACAGCACCTCCACACGCACCCCGGTCTCGGCGAAGACGCGGTCGAGTACATCGTCGGAATTGGTAGCGTCGCGCACCGCCGACGTCGCGAATGCCATCACCTGCTCGCACCCCGACGTGGTTGCGATGTGGGTGAACTCCTGCACCGATTCGATCAGTGCGGCCTCACCCTTGACCGAGAGCCGGCCGTCGTCGTCGATCTGCTCGGCCAGCCGCAGGACCGACTTGGTGGAACTCATCGGCGTCGGATGACCGCCACGGTGGGCATCCACCACCAGCAGGTGAACCGTGTTGCTGCCGACGTCGAGAACTCCTAAACGCACGCGTCCAAACTAGTCCACCCCCTGACCCCGGGAACGGGCGCTACCGGCCAACGTGGCGAGTCCCTCTGTGTCAACGTGGCGAGTCCCTCGCGCGGCACATCATCGGTACCCGCGGTTACCGTTATGGGATGACCCGCACCGCGCGTCCCACGCGCATCGTTCCGGCCCCCGAGGTGGACCTCGATTTCCCGCGTGAATGGTATGAATTCATCGATCCGGACAACTCCCAACATGTGATTCGCGCGGATCTCACCTGGCTGCTGTCGCACTGGACGTGTGTCTTCGGCACCCCCGCCTGCCAGGGCATCATCGAAGGCCGCGAGACCGACGGATGCTGCAGCCACGGGGCGTATCTCTCCGACAAGGACGACCGCAAGAACCTCGCCAAGGGCGTCGCGATGCTCACCGAGGACGACTGGCAGTTCTTCAAGAAGGGATCGGGCAAGGACGTCACCGGCCCGCGCGGCTACCTCGAGGAAAGCGACATCGACGACGAGCCCGCACTCAAGACGCGAAAGTACAAGGGGGCGTGCATCTTTCTCAACCGGCCCGGCTTCGAGGGCGGCGAGGGATGCGCGTTGCACGCGATGGCGCTGCGACGCGGACTCGAGCCCCTGACGGTCAAACCCGAGGTCTGTTGGCAACTTCCGGTGCGGCGCAGCCAGGATTGGGTCGAGCGACCCGATGGCACCGAGGTGTTACTGACCACGATCACCGAGTTCGACCGGCGCGGGTGGGGCGAGGGTGGACACGACCTCGATTGGTACTGCTCCGGGTCACCCGACGCCCACGTCGGCGCAACGCAGGTGTGGGAATCGTATGGGCCCGAATTGACCGAGTTGATCGGTGCGAGCGCTTACGCCGAACTCGCGGCCGCCTGCCGTCGGCGTAACGGGCTGGGGCTCATCGCGATTCACCCGGCGACCGCCGCCGCCACCACGCGCCGCGATTCGGATCGCAAGTACGAACTCATCGAAGACTGAGCCAGAACTGACCGAAGACGGACCCCGCCAACGGGCCGAATCGCCGACGACGAGATGCGTCGTCGGGCAAAATGGACGCCATGACGTCGCCTGCGGTACGCGCACTGGCCGACGTCCTCCGTTCATGGTTCGACCCCGTCGACTACGAGTGGCAGATCGACTATCTGCGGTCACGCCATCTGCTCGCCTGGGCCCGGCTGGTGGTGTCCGGCGGCGGAGCGCTCATCGCCTGCACCGCCGTGCTCTCCCTTCTCGGGCCCACGACCCAATTCCGAGCACACGGGCAGGTCGTGATGGCGGCGCTGGGAATCGCCGCTCTGCTGTGGGCGGTTCGATGGGCAGCCTTTCCCTGGCCGGGCCGCATCGAGTCGCTGGCGATGGTGGGCGCCGCCGACATCGGCGTCGCGATCGCCGGATTCACCCACGCCGACCTGGTCCTCGGAGTTGCCACCGCCAACCTGTTCGCCGTGATCGGTTGCTACGTGCTGGTTTTCCACGACGCTCGAACCATGTTGCTGCACATCGCATTCACCACGACGACCATCGTGGCGATGGTCGTGGTGTGCGGAATGGAGACCAACCCGCAGATCATGGCGCTGGCCGCGGCCAAGGCGCTGATCGCCATCACCCTCAACGCATTTCTCCTGCCCATGGTGCAGATCACCTACCGGATGCTGCGCAACAGCGCCGACGAATCGACCATCGACACCCTGACCGGCCTACACAATCGCCGCGGCCTGGACCACGCGCTACTCCTCGCCGCGCAGCAGACCACCGACACACCGTGGGTGGTGTTGTTCGTCGACGTCGATGAGTTGAAATCGATCAACGACACCTTCGGTCACGCCAAGGGCGACGACGTGCTCCGCATCGTCGCGCAGCTACTCGCCCGGGCCGTCGACGATCACGGAATGGCCTGCCGGTCCGGCGGTGACGAATTCGTGCTGGCGTTGCGGACACCGACATCCGCCCACACCTGGCCCGACGTCGACGCCGCGATCGTCGCCGAACGCATCCGGCGCGGCGTCGAGCAGGAAACCGGTGGTGTGGCGACGGTCAGCATCGGGATCTCGTATGCCCCAACGGTGGTGGGTGTGACGTCGGCGATCGAATTCGCCGATCGCGCGATGTACGCCGTCAAACAATCCGGCGGCAACGGATCGGTCGCCGATCAGGGACTCGAGGATCAGGGCTCGAGCTTGTAACCCAGACCGCGCACGGTCACCAGGTATTTCGGCGTTCCGGGATCCGGCTCGATCTTGGAGCGCAGTCGCTTGACGTGCACGTCGAGCGTCTTGGTATCGCCGACGTAGTCCGCGCCCCACACCCGGTCGATGAGCTGACCGCGGGTCAGGACCCGGCCGGCGTTGCGCATCAGGTACTCGAGAAGGTCGAATTCCTTGAGCGGCAAGGTGATCGGGACGCCGTCGACAGAAACGGTGTGCCGTTCGACGTCCATCCGCACCGGGCCGACCTCGAGGATGCCGATCTCGAGTTCACCATCGGCGACGTCGGTGCCGCGGCGCAGCACCGCACGGATGCGCGCGATCAACTCGCGAGCCGAATACGGCTTGGTCACATAGTCATCGGCGCCCAACTCGAGCCCGACGACCTTGTCGATCTCACTGTCACGTGCGGTCACCATGATCACCGGCACGCTGGACCGTGCGCGCAACGCCTTGCAGATCTCGGTGCCCGACATCCCGGGCAGCATCAGGTCGAGGAGCACGATGTCGGGGCTGACCCGGTCGAAAGCCGAAAGCGCTTGTGCGCCATCGTTGACGATGCTCGCCTCGTAGCCCTCCTTGCGGAGCAGAAAGGCCAGCGGGTCGGCGAGTGATTCCTCGTCCTCCACGATCAGTACGTGTGTCACCGAGATGAGTCCTTCCCTCGGGTGGTATGTCCATCGATGGCGGCGCGCGCAGCGTCGTCGGTGTGCGCGTCGTCAGAACCGACGATCTCGCCGGTCAGGTCTTGTGGGATGCAGAGCGTGAACGTGGAGCCGGTTCCCGGTTTGCTCCACAATCCAACGGTGCCACCGTGATTGGCCGCGACGTGCTTGACGATCGCGAGCCCCAGGCCGGTACCGCCGGTCAGTCGGGACCGCGCCTTGTCGACGCGGAAGAATCGCTCGAACACCCGGTTCTGGTCGGCGCGCGCGATGCCGATCCCGCGGTCGGTGACCGCGATGGCCACCATCGGCCGGCCGTCGATGGTGGTGATGCGGCGGCTGACCGACACCGTGGTGCGCGCCGGCGAATAGGAGATGGCGTTGGAGATCAGGTTGTTCAGCGCGGTCAGCAGCAGCATCCGATCGCCGCGCACCCGGAAGCCGGCGGGTTCGTCGGCGCGAAGCCGGATGTCGGCGGCCTCCGCGGCAACCGAGGCGGCGTCGATCGCCTCGGCGATCAGGGCGTCGCTGTCGAGCGACTCGAAGGCCTGCGTCTCGCCACCCTGCAAGCGCGACAACGAGATCAGCTCGTTGACCATGGTGCCCAGGCGGGTGGTCTCGCTGACCACCCGTTGGCCGAAGTACTCCACCGAATCCTGATCGTCCGACGATTCCAGCAGCGCTTCGGTCAGCAGCCCGATCGCACCGACCGGCGTCTTGAGTTCATGGGAGACGTTGGCGACGAAGTCGCGGCGGGTGGCCTCCACCCGACGATGCTCGGTGTCGTCGACGCCGTAGACCACGGCATATCGTTCGTCGTCCTGGGACACGAACCGGCCGAGGCAGGCGACCGATTCGATGGTGGGCCGGGTGGCGCGACCGGTGGAAACGAAACCGAGGGCCGACGGTGCGGGACTGAAATCGAAGCGACGCTCGGCCATGGTGTCGAGCACCTCTTTGGCGGCATCCCACACCGCGTCGGCGAGCAGGTGATCACGAACCATGCCGAGTTCGACGGCCCGATGGTTGTAGAGCACGACGTCGCGGAAGTCGTCGACCACGGCAACGGCCATTTCACTGTTGCGCACGATGAGGCTGAGCATCCCGGCCTTGGTGAGCCGACCGTCGGGGGTGCTCGCGGGAACGTCGCCCTCGGCGAGTTCGGCGGATGCGGGTGCGGCGCGGGGTTCCTCGGCGACCTTGCGTTCCGGCTCGGGAGCCGCCGGTGATGGGCTGGTCAACGCCACTGCCGGCGACGTACGGTCGCGGCGGGGCCAGAAGCGGCCCACAGCAACACCGCACAGCAACGCCACTGCGATCGCCGCGACAATCCAGGCAACGGTCACAAGATGCAGCTTACGGCCCGGCGAATGCCAGGCGTGCGTACCGGCGCACAGTTCGAGAGTTGTTCACACGATGTTCCACGAAACCCCTCACGTCTCGTGGAATCGTGCACCGCGACCGCTACGGTACGGCGACCGCCATGTCCGCGTACTCGGCATTCTCATCGATGAAGTGCCGAACATACGAACAGACGGGAACAACTTGCTTACCCGACGACCGGATGTCGTCGAGCACGGTGGACACCAGCCGGCCGGCATAACCACGTCCGCTGAACTGCTCGCGCACGACGGTGTGGGTCAGGACCACCTGGTATGGCTCGGCGACATAGTCGACGTATCCGACGAGTTCGTCGCCGGCCATCGGGTCGTCGGGGTCCGCGGCGATATACGCCTCGTAGCGTTCCTGCGCGACGGAATGTCGGATTCGAACCGTGTCAGCCTCCACCATGTGACCAATGTAGCGCGCGTCACATTAGGGACGCCATGAAGATTGTGTTACGAGACACAACTCTCAGGTACCAGGCGTACCAGCAGGAACAGTGGTCACTTCCGACTCAGCGGCGTTACTTCAGGGGGTTTACTTCTGAGGGTTACTTCTGCCCCTGTGCGGCCACGGCTGCAGCACCGGCCGCTGCGGCTTCCGGATCGAGGTAGGTGCCACCCGGATTGAGCGGCTTCAGGTTCTCGTCGAGGTCGTAGCGCAGCGGGTTGCCGGTCGGGATGTTCAGGCCGGCGATGTCTGCGTCGGAGATGCCGTCGAGGTACTTCACCAGCGCGCGCAACGAGTTGCCGTGGGCGGCGATCAGAACCGTCTTGCCCGAGGTGATGTCGGGGGCGATGGTCTCGGTGAAGTACGGGATCATCCGCTCGACGACGTCCTTGAGGCACTCGGTCAGCGGCACCTCGGGGAGGTCGGCGTAGCGGGGGTCGCCGGTCTGGCTGTACTCGCCGTCGGGATCGATGGGCGGCGGCGGGGTGTCGTAGCTACGACGCCAGAGCATGAACTGCTCGTTGCCGTACTTCTCCAGCGTGTCCGCCTTGTTCAGGCCCTGCAGCGCGCCGTAGTGGCGCTCGTTGAGTCGCCAGTCTCGCTTGACCGGAATCCAGTGCCGGTCGGCGGCGTCGAGCGCGATCTGGGCGGTCGAGATCGCCCGTCGGAGCAACGACGTGTACAGCAGATCCGGGAGCAGGCCGTGCTCGACGAGCAACTCACCCGCCCGCTTGGCCTCCGCCTTGCCCTTGTCGGTGAGCGCCACGTCGACCCAACCCGTGAACTGGTTGGACGCGTTCCATTCGCTCTCACCGTGCCGCATCAGAATCAGGGTGCCGTTGCTCATGGCAGTCAGTTTTCCACACCGGAGCGTCGGGGTCGCGGCGGCTGGGATTGTGGCGTCGGGCCGCCCCTGAAAACCGCACGGCAGCGCTCGGGTATCGACATATCGCCGTCAGAACCCGCTCGGGTGCGGTTTTCAGGGACCGGGGAGCTACTTTCGCAAGTCCTTGCGGAGGATCTTGCCCGACGCCGACTTCGGGATCGCCTCGATGAACTCGACGGCGCGAACCTTCTTGTGCGGAGCCACCTTTGACGCGACGAACTCGATGACCTCGTCGGCGCTCAGACCGGAATCGGGCTGGGAGACGACGAAAGCCTTCGGGATCTCCTCGCCGGTCTCCTCCTCGATCACGCCGACCACCGCGGTGTCGGCAATCTTGGGATGGGTCAGCAGCAGCGCCTCGAGTTCGGCGGGCGGCACCTGATAGCCCTTGTACTTGATGAGTTCCTTGAGCCGGTCGACGATGTAGACGCAGCCGGTGGGGTCGACCTGTGCCATGTCACCGGTGTGCAGGAAGCCGTCGGCGTCGATGGTGTCGGCGGTGGCCTGGTCGTTGTTGAGGTAGCCCAGCATCACGTTCGGTCCCTTGACCCACAGCTCGCCGGGCGCCGAAAGTCCTTCGGCGGGAAGCGGGATCTCGTCGCCGGTGGCCGGGTCGATGATCTTGTTCTCGCTGTTGGGGATGGCCCAGCCGGTCGACGACAGCGGCGGCTCGGGCAGCCCGAGCACAGCCATGTCGGTCGGGATGAGGTGGCTGACCGGGGAGAGCTCGCTCATGCCGTAGCCCTGCAGCATGTGCAGGTCCAGCCGCTTGGCGACGGCCTTGCCGAGCTCGTCGTCGAGCGGTGCGGCACCCGAGAGCATGGTGTGCAGCGACGAGAGGTCGTAGTTGTCGACGATGGGGTGCTTGGCCAGCGCGACCGCGACCGGCGGTGCGATGAAGGCGTAGGTGACCTTGTGGTTCTGGATGTTTTCCAGGAACTCGACGAGGTCGAACTTCGGCATCACCACCAGGCTCGCCCGCGCCCGCAACGCGGCATTGAGCAGCACCGTCATGCCGTAGATGTGGAAGAACGGCAGGACCGCGACGATCACGTCGTCGGCCTTCATGCCCTGCAGCGGCGCGATCTGCGCGACGTTGGCCACCAGGTTGGTGTGGCTGAGCATCACGCCCTTGGGATTGCCGGTGGTACCCGAGCTGTACGGCAGTACCGCGATGTGGGTGGCCGGGTCGAAGGAGACGTCGGGCGCCGGCAGGTTCGGTCCCAGCAGGTCGACGGCATTGGGATGACCCGACGCGGCTTCACCCTCACCGTCGAGGATGATCACGTTGCCCTTCGGAATGCCGACGGTGTCGGCCGCCTCGAGTGCCTGCGTCGCCATCGGCGAGATGGTGATCAGCATCTTCGCGCCGGAATCGGTGAGCTGCTTGGCGATCTCGTTCGCAGTGAACAGTGCGTTGATGGTGGTCGCGGTGCCGCCGGCCCGCAGGATGCCGTGGAAGACCGTCGCGAAGGCGGGGATGTTGGGCGACAGGACGCCGACCACATCGCCGACGCCGATGCCGCGGGCGGCCAATGCCCCGGCGGCAGCGTTGATCTGCCCGACGAGCTGCCGGTAGGTGGTCTTCTGATCCGACTTGGGGTCGATCAGCGCGACGCGGTCGAGGTCGTCGTCGGCGATCGATCCGAACAGGAACTCGAAGACGCTGACCGCGGGGATCTCGACGTCGGGGTAGGGGTTCTTGAAGCTCATGGCACCTCCGTTGATGAAACGTTGCCATCGATCGTATCAACGGCCATTGCCACGATGTGACGTGGACCTCTACGGTGCCTCGTGGTCGAGAACCGACGTCTCGCCTGGCACATATCGGCCGCTCAGCGGCTCACCCGGCTCGGGCAGCGAGTCCTTGTCGATGAGGTGCTCGAAGGCGAGCAGGTTGGCCAGCGACTCCCCACGTGAGACGCGCCAGGCCCACTCGCGTCGGATCGACGTCGCGAATCCCAACTCGAGGAGGGTGTTGAAGTCGCCGTCGGCGGCCTCGAGCACCTGCCCGAGGACGCGGTCGAGTTCGTCGGGACTCAGCGCGTCGGCCGAGATGCGTCCGACGAGGTAGATGTCCCCGATGTTGTCGATGGTGTAGGCCACGCCGTAGAGCCGCCGGTTGCGTTTGAGCAGGTAACGGTAGACCGCGTCGAGATTCTCGTCGGGATGCCGGCAGACGAAGGCCTCCAGACGGATTCCATACGGCCCGGCGGTGAGCAGCACGGTGGTCTTGAGCTTGCGCTCACCGGGCAGGTCCAACACGATGTGCTCGGTCTGCGCCGATCCGGAACTCTTCCGCGTGTAGTCGATCTCGCGTTCGGTCAGGGCATCCTCGAGCAACGCGACGATGTCTTCGTGACTCACCTGATCATCCCTTCTCGATCATCGATCCCGCCTGTCCTGGTCATTTCTCGGCAGGCTCGATCACTGTTGTCCGGCAGGCGCTTTCATGCGCAGCCGACGCCAGCGGCGCCCACCACGCCGCGACTGCGGTGCGTCAGGTACCGCTCGGCCCGCAGTCATACCGAACGACCGCATGGCCTCTGAATAACTGTGCAGCAGTTGGTCGGTGGTGTGGTCCCAGGAGAACAGCTCGGCATGCGCGCGGGCCTTGCCTCCCATCGCCACCATCCGGTCCGGTTGCGCGAGAAGCTTTTCCAGGGCATTCGTCCAGTCACCGATCTGATGACCGGGCACCAGCACCCCGGTTTCACCGTTGCGCACCGCGACACCGAGACCACCGACGTCGGCGGCGACAACGGGGATCCCACAAGCCTGCGCTTCGATCGCGACGAGCCCGAAGCTCTCCGAATAGCTGGGCACCGCAACCAGATTCGACGCGCGGTAGACCTGCGCCAGGCGGGCCGCGGGCTGTGGCGGCAGGAACGTCACCTCCTCGGCGATGCCGAGTTCGGCGGCAAGGTCGATCAGTGCGGTCGGACGGTCGAGTCCCGAGCCCGACGGCCCGCCGACGATCAGCACCCGCACCGGCCTGCCGTCGGCGCGGCCCCGCCGGATCAATGGCGCTGCGGCGCCGAGCAATACGTCGGGAGCCTTGAGTGGCTGGATGCGCCCGACAAAGGTCAGCACGGTCTCGTCGGCGGCCAGCCCGAGGTCGGCGCGCGCCTGCGATCGCGATCCCGGTCGATAGCAGTCCAGATCCGCTCCCGGGGTGACCACGTCGATGCGCGACGAGTCCGCGTGATACATCGAAACCAGTTCGGCTGCTTCGGTTTCGGTGTTGGCGACCAGACGGTCGGCCTCGTCGACCACCTGCTGTTCGCCGATCTCACGCAGCCGTGGTTCCGCGGTGTCCCCTGCGGCCAGCGAGGCGTTCTTGACCGCGGCCAGCGTGTGCGCGGTGTGCACCAGCGGCACCCCCCAACGGTCGCGTGCCAGCCAGCCAACCTGCCCCGACAGCCAGTAGTGCGAGTGGATGAGGTCGTAGTAGCCGGGCGCGTGCGAGGCCTCGGCCCGCAGCACGTTCGCGGTGAAGGCGCACAGCTGGGCCGGGAGGTCACGCTTGTCGAGCCCTTCGAACGGGCCCGCGACGATGTGCCGCACGGTCACCCCGGGCGCTGCGGCCACCACCGGCGCATCCGACGACGACGTGGCCCGGGTGAAGATCTCCACCTCGACGCCGCGTCGGGCCAGTCGGGTCGCGGTCTGCCACACGTAGACATTCATCCCGCCGGCGTCACCGGTGCCCGGCTGCGCCAGCGGCGAGGTATGCACCGAGATGAGTGCCACACGCCGCGGCGTCGGGAGAGCGGTCATGATCTCCAGCGTAGAGCGTGTCTCCGATTACTTCTGCGAGGTATTGGTGGAATCGATTGGTCTCTGGCAAGGCGGAGGAGGGAGCGATAGCGGCGCTATCGTGACCGACGACAACGCAGCCAGGGGGCAATCGAGCCGCCAAGACCCGCAAAGGGTAATGGGAGACACGCTCTCGCCAACGGTTCGAGAACAATTCCCTGGTGAGCCGTTGGACCCGGGGTGCCCCGGCAAACACCTGGTCGGTCCGGCCCCGGCGACATGTGGATTATCAGCTTTGATGATCCCGCACACGCTGCACCACGTCGGCCGCGTAGCGTCGAACATGTGGTCGGGCCACTCCGGAATCGGTGTGCGGCGATGGCCCGGATCGCCGGGACCCTCGCCGTCACCGCTGCGGTGCTCGCCGGCTGCACCAGCGCCGGCACCGAACGCGCATCCTCCGCCACGCCGCCGGCGCCCAACGGGGCGTCCGCTCCGGCACGGGTGACCGCCACCGGCGCCCAGTTCCATCTCGACGGACGTCCCTGGTGGCCCACCGGCTTCGACGCCTACCAACTCGCCACGGACTACACGATCAACGACGGATGCGGCGCCCAGGTCGACCTCGACGCCTACTTCGGTGCGCTGCCACCCCGATCACTTACGCGCTTCGACCTCTACGCATCACTGGTGATCGACCGCAAGAGCGGGATACCCGACTTCCACAAGGTCGACGCGATCTTCGAGGCGGCCCACCGACACGACCAGCTGGTCATCCCGGTCCTCGCCGCCGGCGCCGGCGGCTGCGAGGGCGGGACCTTCAAGGATCACGACTGGTATGCCCGGGGCTGGCGCACGGCTCCCGGCGCCGGTCGGATGACCTACCAGCAGTGGCTCAACGTCGCGGTCTCGCGCTGGCGCAGCCAACCGTCGGTGGCCGGCTGGGAACCGGTCGGAGAACCCGAACCCTCCCGGTGCCGTACCGCGAGCTGCCCGATCAGCGAGCGCAGTTGTCCGTCTGACGCCGCGCAGGTTCTCAGCCGGTTCTTCGACGATGCCGGCGCCATAGTGCATTCGCTCGATCCGCACCGACTCATCTTCAGCGGACTGACCGGCGGAGACCAGTGCGGAACAGTCGGAGACGACTACTCGACGATCGCGCGATCGTCGGGTGTCGATGTCCTCGATTTCCACGACTATCCCGACGACACGCCACCGTCGTTCGACTACGCCCGCGAACTGAGGATCCGGGTATCGCAGGCCACCGCGGCCGGTAAACCCTTGTCGGTCAATGAGATCGGCATGAAGGCCGGCTCCTGTCTGAACCTCTCCGAACGCGCCGACATCGTGTCGGCGCGGATTCGCGATCAACGTGCGGCTGGTACCGCCGGTGCCCTGCTCTGGGCGTTCGTGCCCGATCCCCGTACCGATCAGTGCACCTTCGACATCGGCCCGAAGGATCCGCTGTGGAACGTGATCGGCTCGACCGGCTGACTACCTCGTGACCTCGTAGAGCCGCCAGGTCGGTTGATCCGCGCCGTCATTGGGCGCTTCGAGGATCATCGAGGCGATCTGTGCTCCGTTGTCGTACATGGTCGGATAACGGAGATTGACCGCGTCGGATTGACCGCGTCCGGTCCGCGGTACCGCCAGAATGTACTGCACACCATGCTCTTTGGGATTGTTGAGAATGTCGGTGAAGTCCTCGTCGGAGGGGATGACGAATTGCGCGGGACGCGTCGAACGCACGACGACGGCGAAACCGTAGACGGTGTCGCAGATGACGCTGCCATCGGGGAGGTGGAGTCCGTCGAGGTAGTGCGCGATGGTCTTCTCGGTACTGAACGTGCGGGCCACCCGCTGGGCGTCGAGGTAGCGCTGAGTTGTGTTGTCCGCATGGGGCGTTGCCAGGGTGACGAGCGCGAATTCCTGAGGAGCGTTCTTCGTCGAACCCATGCCGTACAGCGCGCTGGGGATGGCGACCACCATGCCCAGGACGGCGACGAGACCGAGCGTGTTGTAGAGCCGTGGGCGGCGCGGTCGCGCCCTGACCGGCGGCATCTCGGCGTAGTGGCCCAGTCGCCGGTAGGGCACCCTGCGGGTGGCCGGGATGACCAGCAGGGTGATGATCGCCGAGAGCGGGATGACGGTGATGTAGAACCGGAGAAAGCCGAATGTGGTTCCGCGTGAGTAACTGAGTATCTGGAACGCCAGCACGGCGAGGAACGGAATCGACACCGCCAGAACCGGATAGAAGCGGTGCCGCCGGGATCGGACCACCAGCACCATCGCCAGCGTCAACGGCATCAGCGGCGCCAGGATCGCCAGCTCGGTCAGCGAGAAGACCAACGCCGACGACGCGGTGTCCGAACCGGTTCCGCCGGACTGCTCGATAATCGACGAGTTGCCGTACTGCGAACTCGTCTGGGCGATCAGGTCGCCGGTGATCAGCCAACTCGTCGCGGCCCAGACGAGAAACGCGACGGCGCTGGGGAACACGACGATGGTCGCGTCGATCACGCTGCGCGACAGCCGTTTATCTGATCCGCGGCGACGAAAGGCCACCACCGCGACGAAGACCGTCGCGGCCAGCGACGCCGCACCGCCGTCGTATCGCGTGAGGTAACCCAATGCCAGTGCGATCCCGGCGATCACGAGCTCATGGACGTCGTCGGTGTCGACCCACCGCGCGATCCGACGAGCCGCCCAGCACAGGAAGAACAGATACGGCGCCTCGCTCATCCCGTTCGCCCCGTAGAAGACGATCATCGGGTTGACGGTGTAGCACACGGTCACCGCGATCGTTATCCAGGCGGGCATACCGCGATCGCGACCGATGCCCGAGATCTGCACCACCGAACCGGCCATGAACGCCGACGACATCACGGCGGCCGAAATGGCGTCGGTGGTGATCGGTGCCCACAGCGGGGTGAACGCGGTCATCGGCAATTGCACCAGCGTGGTGAGTGGGGTGAAGATGAAACCGATCGCCGACAGGTGCGGGTCACGGCTGAAGAGCACACTCTGTGCGGCCTGCACGCGCGCAAGTGAATCACCGATGAAGAAGTTGATTCCGACCGCAAGGTACAGTCCCACAGCGAGATACAACGCCCAGGTGGCGACGAACAGTAGCCCTAACCCTCGCCTGGTCACGCCGCGGACTCCGCTTTCGGCCCGGTATCCGCGCCGGTGTCGGTGTCGGTGTCGCTGTCGGTGTCGCTGTCATCGGTCGACAGTCCGTGAAATGTCTTCTCCCAGTAGGACGGATTGCGAATCAGCTGCCACATGCCCTTGAGCGCGGCGATACTCATCATCACCCAATAGGCCGGCACCATCAGTACCGCGCCGAGCAACTCGCTGTGGTCGTCCTCGCGGACCGCGATGATGTTCATGTAGATCACCGAGACGTTGCCGAAGAGCAACGAGATCAGCGCGAGGTAATACGTTGGGCCCCAGAACAGCCCGGGGACGAACCCGGGCTGGCCGGTGATCCAGATGATCAGCATCAACCAGAACAGCATGTTGACGCATGCGATCAGCGGCGTACCGGCGAGCAGGAGCGTGAACCGATAGAACGACACCGCGCCGATGGTGCGGATCAGACGGCGGGGATGGCGGACGTGCACCAGCCACGACTGCATATAGCCCTTGTACCAACGGGATCGCTGCCGAACCCAGTTGATGGCATCGAGGTTGGCCTCCTCCAGAGTCGTCGAATCCACTACGGCGGTGCGGTATCCGTAGGACGCGATCCGCACTCCGAGATCGGCATCCTCGGTGACGTTGAACGGATCCCATCCCCCGATGTCGGCGATGATCGAGCGCCGGAAGTGATTGGACGTGCCGCCCAACGGAATCGGCGCGCGGCTGACCATGATCCCGGGTAGCAGGTAGCCGAACCAGATGCCGTAGTCGGCCGTGAACCATCGGGTCAGGACGTTGTCGGTGGGATTGTGAAAGCTCAGTTTCGCCTGCACGCACACCACGTCGTCGCCGGATTCGGCGAAAATGTGTGCCACCCTGCGCAGTTGGAGGGGGTCCGGTTTGTCCTCGGCGTCGTAGATGGTGACCAGCTCGCCGGTCGCGAAGTGCAGGCCGTAGTTGCAGGCCTTCGGTTTGGTGCGCGGGTCGGCTTCCGGGACGAGAAGAACTGTGACGGAATCTGATTGGGACACCTGCTCGGCCGCGGCGATGGTGACCTCGTCGTCGGCTTCCAACAGCAGCAGGATCTGCAGCTTGTCCTTGGGGTACTCCAGCGCCTCGAGATTGGCGATCAGATCACCGACCACCTCGGGCTCGTTGTAGGCGGGTACCAGAACGGTATACGACGGCAGGTCGTCCTCATCGATCGCACGCGCGACGTCGTCGGGAACCACCGCCGAACCGTTGACCAGCCCGCGGCCGAAGATGACGAGACGGTCCACCATCGAGAGCACGTAGACCACGGTCATCACGGTGACCAGGACGAACGCCGTTTGCTTTGGCGCGACGACGAATCCGAGGGCGACGAGCGCCAGCAGCGCGAAGCCGATCGTCTTCTGGATCCGGGTGAACGGGACCGACGCCGACATGTCCGGCCAGCGCTCCCGCAGTCCGTTCACCGCGGAATCGAGTGCGTACTCCCGATAGCTCCGGTCGGCCATCCGCGCAGCCACCGGCGAGTTCGCGTCGATCTGCGCATCCGCATTCTCGGTACTCAACTCACTTCCCCGCCAAATCGATCTGGGTGTCGATCAGTTTGTTCGCCAAGCCCACCAACAGGTCCCGGTCCTTGAAGGACGGTTCGAGGTCCTCGACGACCAGATTTCCGCGCAGCAGGATGGTCGCGAAGATTCCGACGTTGCGCATGGTCGACAGCTGCGGTTCGGGAAACCGAACGTCCGGCTCGTGATTGTCCACTGACATCAGCGACACCACCTGGGTTCTCTCGCCGTCGGTCAACCGCCAGGTGAGCCGGTTGTAGGTGAGGTAGGCCCGATCATCGACCGCTGTCTGGAGGAAGCCGGAAATGTTGTGGTCCAACATAACCGGAACTCTCGCACTGACCCGGTCGCCCGACGCCCGGTTGTCGGAGGTGGCCGAGTAGATGCTCAACGCCACCGGGTAGGCGGTCTGGATCGAGTCGATCATCACGATCCGCGGTCGGGCCTGGACATCGAATTGTGCTGAGCCCGTTCGCTGCCGGACCTCCTGACGGACCGCGATCGCGTCCGGCCCGTAGAGACGGTAGGCCCAGTCGAAGTACCGGTTGTCCAATTCCTGCCAGTTCGCCGGAACAGCCAGCGGCGGGCGGGTATCGAGGCCCGTGAAGTAGTATCCCGGATCGATCTTCACCTCCGGCGACGGAAAGTAATGGATGACTGCGCCCATCAGAGCCAGCGCGATACCGGATCTCAGGGCGTTGGGTGCGGTCAGCGGAGCCGGCGGTCCGGAACCCGGGCGCCACCATCGCATGGCTCCGCGACGCAGGAACGTCTCGGCCAGCGCCACCACAAGCGCCGCGAACACCGACGGCACCAGCTGATAGACGATCGGCGAAGCTGTCGGAAAGACCAGTGCGACAACACCAAGCGCCGCGGCCCCTAACGCCAGCGCGGCGAGGGCAGCGATCACCGCTCGTCGTCGAATGGGACCGGCCGCGATCGCCGCGACGATCATCGCGTACACGATCATGACCGCACCCGCCGACAGCCGTGAGCCGCCCAGCAGGATCAGGCTCACCCGATAGGGATACGGCAACATGACGATCAGCAGCACCCACACCCACCGATACCTCATCATCGGTCGCAGCCCGAAGAGCAGTACCAAACCGCCCATCAGAAACAGCACCAGCGACACCAGGTCCACGTGCAGGACCAGGTAGGCCGACTGATAGCGGGGACGCAACAACGCTTGGAAACACAGTGCGAGAGCGAGCAACAACATTCCGACGATGGCGTCGGTCTGCCGGTCGTAGATGGGCCGTTCAGGTGTGCGGCGCACGGTGACACTGATCGCGGCGATCGCGGCGAGTAGCAGGCCACCCAACAGGTACGTCATGGCGCTGCGCGCCACCACCATCTCGATCCACAGATTGACCATCGTCTGCCAGTACGCCCCGACGATCACCGCGACCAGGAATGCCCACCGAACGACCATGCTCGCGTACGGATGTGACAGGTCCGGCAGGCGCCGCTTCGGAGCGCCTGACGCTCCTGTGCCCGCCTCGTCGTCGACGCTCGTCCGGTCTTCGACGCTCGTCTGCGATGCTGCGCCCGTAACGGTGGTGATCATCGGGTCGCCGGTCATCGCGTCACCGAGCCTGCCCTGTCACTTGGTGCCCGCACGACGTAGCCGGGTCCGAATGAACACGAGTCCTCCGATGAGCAGCCCGACGGCGGCGAGGACACCGAGCACCCGCGCCAGCGTCGCCACCGTTGATGGCCCCGACTCCTGTTGCGGCTGAACGGGTTGTGCCACGAATACCGGTTCACGGCCGGCAACCTTGATCATCGCCTGCCCACTCAGATTGGGCCAACGGGTCGGGTCGGCGCCGAGCCACGACAGCGCATCGTCGAGGTCGGCGGGAACGTTGGTCGACGTCGCGACCAGCAGGCTCCGGTTGTCATCGCGCAGCACCTGCAGAGAGCCGAACATCAGTCCCGGGGTCAGCGTCACCTCCGACGTGCGGCCATCGGCATCGACGACCCGTACGGTCCGGCCATCGGTGTAGACCGGCAACGAGAGTTGCGGCACCCCACTGCCGTTCGCGGCGATCACCACACCCGGCTGCGTCGAGGACAGGATGTCGTTCACCGGCGCCACGTCGACGCCGATCGGTGCGGCCGCCAACCGTTGTAAGCCGGACATCACCGCGACCGCGCGCGCCACGTCGGCGACGTCGCCGATGGTCATTCCGATCTGCATCCGAGGCATGAGAACCTGTGGCAGCGAGCCGAATCCGGATGGTATCGGTGGATCGGCCGGGTCCGAGGACACCTCTCCGGCGGAGTCCAGCGTCAGCGAACTCTGATAGCCGTCACCACATTGGCTTCCCACGTCGCCACGGGACAGCGTCAAGGTCAGATTCACAAAGCGCGCGAGATCGCTGTCCGGGATGGTCACCCAGCGGTTGTATCTCCCGGATTCGTCGGCGGGCCACGTGTCGATCACCTTGTCGCCCAAGTGAACCGACAGCATCGACGAGGCCGCTTGCGGCGCAGGCGTATACGTTCCCATCAGTTGCACCCGGACATTCTTCGACGGTCGTCCCAGTCGTGTCTGGTCGATGCCAATCGACACCGACGGCCAGTTCAGCCCCTGGACCGACTGATCGGCGACTCCGAGATCGGCGAGCGTCCTGACCTTGGGCGGCAGTTGCGGAGCGTCGAAAAGCTGACCGGCCACCGCCGACGACGACAGCGATATGGGCTCGAGACTCGATGTCAGAAGCCGTGTTTGAGCAATCAGCTGGGCCGGCGGTCCGCCGATGGTGAGGTACGGCCCGTTCGGTCCGGGCTGCAGGGTGACCCCGTTCGGCGCCGACGATGACACCACGATCTGCCGTTCCAGTGCGCCCGGCCGATCAACCGGAACGAGGTTGGCGCGAGGCAACGCTTCGGTGGTCACCCGAACCTCGGCGGTGCCGTACTGAGCGACCACCGCCGTCGCCAGGTTGATCGCCGCCGCCCCCTCTGGCTCACTGACGTCGTCGGGAACGTAGATGGTGAGCGCACGAAGCGCCGGGGGCAGAAAGTCGGCGACCGACGCGGGCGCCACGTCGGCTCCCGCATACTCGACATCGGTATCGGTGATCCGGAAGGCATTCTCGGGATCGAATCGGCAAGTGCCGCTGACCTGTAGGTAGGCGTGCAGCTCGAGGTCCACCGCGCGCTGCTCGACCCGCACCCCGGGTAGCGGCAGCGTGATCGGCGAATTGGGCGCAGTGCTGATCGGGGTGCGCGATATCAGGCGATCACCTTGCGTGACGTCGACGATGCCGCCGGTCACGAACGGTGGCAGCGAGACGGTCCCGCGCAGCGCCGTCGGCGACATTCCGTCGGGTACCGGCAATGACAGGCTGACCTGACGTTGCAGACCGCGGAACACCGGGTCCTGACCGGACCCGATCTCCTGTAGGTCGAGCGCCGGCGGTCGGTCTCCGGGAGCCGCTGCTGCGATCCCGCCGGCCAGGGCGCTGCCCAGGATCAGCCCGGCTACCAGAATCACCCGGACGACCACCCCGGCCCACGCGGTACGTGTCGACCGAATTGGACTGTGGCGCATGGAGGTTCCTTCTAGTCGGACCTACATCCCCGTACCTGGCCGAGATCCTCCACGACGAATCAGGCGCTCACCGCCGGCTCCATCAGTACCCGTGATTACACGTTAATACAGGCAAACATCAAATGCAGATTAATGCAGTTTCGCCGTGCAAACCACCGTCGTCTACACTTTTTTCGGTAACGATTGTCATTTGCGAGAGGTGTGAAGATGCGGCGAGCCCTGGTGGGACGGGTCTTGGTGGGGACTGTGGTGGCGTTGACGCTGACAGTCGCGGGATGTTCGGGTGACGACACCGCGTCGACGTCGAGCGGACAGCCGACGGTGGTCACCTCCACCAACGTGTGGGGGTCGGTGGCCGAGGCCGTGGCCGGCGACAAAGCATCGGTGACCGTGCTGTTCACTTCCGGCGACGGCGATCCGCATGAGTTCGAGCCGTCGGCCGCCGACACCGCGGCCATCGGCGACGCCGACGTCGTACTCCTCAACGGGGGCGGCTACGACCAGTACATGGAAACCGGCAAGACGAAGTCCGGGACGACGACGATCAACGCCTTCGACGTGATGGAAGGCGACCACCCCGAGTCGACCGACCACCCCGAGTCGACCGAACACAGCGACGACCACGGCAGTCACGACGCCGAAGGGCATCAGCACGGCGAGGTCAACGAGCACGTCTTCTACAACCTGCCCGTCGTCGCGCAGGTGGCGAACAAGATCGCCGACGCGCTCGCGACCAAGGACGCCGCCAACGCCGAGACCTACCGCGCCAACGCGGCCGCCTTCGGCAAACAGATCGACGGCCTCAACTCGCAGGTCGCCGCGATCAAGACCGCACACAACGGCACCAAGGTCGCCCAGACCGAACCGCTTGCCGCTTACCTACTCACCCAGGCGGGCCTGGTCGACGTGGCCCCTGCCGGGTTCACCGACGCCGTCGAAGCCGGGCAGTCACCGTCGGCCGCCGACCGCGCGGCCATGGAGGACCTACTGACCGACCACACCGTGAAGGCGCTCATCTACAACACCCAGGCCGTCGACCCGGTGACCGAAGCGTTGCTGTCGACCGCGAAGTCTGCCAACGTTGCGGTCGTGAAGTTCACCGAGACGCTGCCCAACGGCGTGACCAGCTACATCGATTGGCAGAAAAGCCAGATCGGGTCCTTGAGTGCCGCGCTGAGCTCCCCCGCGAATGGCTGATCGACACCGAATGGCTGATCGCAACACCGACGCCGATGTCGTCGCGCGCTTCGACGGCGCCCGGCTGACCTTCGGTACCCGGGTGCTGTGGGACGGACTCGATTTCGAGGTTCGACGCGGCGAGTTCGTCGCTGTTCTCGGCCCGAACGGTTCGGGCAAGACGTCGTTGCTGCGCTGCCTGCTCGGCCAGTATCGGCTCACGTCAGGCGATCTCAGCGTCACCGAGGCCGTCGGCTACATTCCGCAGCAGCACGCCGACGATGCCGATCCGATGGCGCTGCGTGGTCGAGACCTGGTGGGGCTCGGCGTCGACGGCAGTCGCTGGGGCATCGGTGTACGCGGTCGGGCCCGACGCCGCCGGCTCGTCGACGCCGCACTGGCAGAAGTCGACGCCACCGAGTACGCCGACGCACCATTGGGCGTGCTGTCCGGCGGCGAACAGCAACGACTGCGGGTCGCCCAGGCCCTGACCGGCAACCCTGAACTGCTGCTCTGCGACGAGCCACTGGCCAGCCTCGATCTGGCCAACCAGCAGCGCGTCGTCGAACTCATCGACGCGCGACGCAGAACCGCGCGCACCGCGGTCGTGTTCGTGACACACGAACTCAATCCGGTGCTGCCCTACGTCGACCGCGTGCTGTATCTGGTCGGCGGCCGGTTCCGGGTCGGCACCCCGTCGGAGGTGATGACGTCGGCGACGCTGTCGGACCTCTACGGCAGCGATGTCGAGGTGTTGGAGGTCAACGGCCGACTGATCGTCGTCGGTGGCGAAGAGGATGTCCCACACCACCATTGCGTAGATCAGTCCGCCGTCGACGGGCATCTCACGTGAGCACCGCACTGCTCGCCGCCGACATCAAGGTCAGCGACTTCTGGGATTTCTCGGTCACCGCAGAGCTCCTCACCCGTGACTTCGTGCTGCAGGCGCTGGCCGCGATGGTGCTGCTCGGCCTGCTCGGCGGCGTGCTCGGCCCGCTGATCGTGGCGCGACAGATGTCCTTCGCGGTGCATGGCGTCAGCGAGCTGTCGGTGACCGGTGCCGCCGGCGCACTCCTGCTCGGCGTGAGCGTCAACGTCGGCGGTGTGGTCGGCGCGGTCATCGCGGCTGCCGTCTTCGGATACCTGGGAAACCGTGCGCGCGAACGTGATTCGGTGATCGGCGTGGTGATGGCGTTCGGCCTGGGCCTTTATGTGCTGTTCATCGCGCTCTACGGCCGGATCGGTACCGGATTCGCGTTGCTCACCGGGCAGGTGGTCAGCGTCGGCGTCGGTGGCCTCACCGCGATCGGCATCACCACCGTGGTGGTGCTGGTGGTGATGGCGTTCATCTATCGGCCGCTGTTGTTCGCATCGGTGGATCCGCGTGTGGCACAAGCACATGGCGTTCCGCTGCGGACCCTGTCGGTGGTGTTCGCCATCCTGATGGGTCTGGCGTGCGCACAGGGCGTGCAGATCATCGGGGCACTGCTGGTGATGTCGCTGATGATCACTCCGGCGGCCGCGGCGGCCCGCCTGACGTCGAGTCCCGCGCGGACGGTGGTGCTGGCGATCGTGTTCGCGGAGGTGGCCGCGGTCGGCGGTCTGGTGTTGTCGCTGGCACCGTCGCTGCCGGTGTCGGTGTTCGTCACCACGATCTCGTTCCTGATCTACCTCGTCTGCCGGTTCGTCGGCCGACGACGCCTGGGCCGCACGCCGGCCTGACCGCACTGGGCAGGTACTTCGCGGCCGCTACTCCTCCGGTGCACCCGGATTGCAGCGGGTCTCGAACATCACCTGATCGGTGACCACCGGCCGCGACGGCTCGATGTTCCAGCTCGGCTTGTCCGGCGCGACGGCGCGGGCGAAGTTCCAGTGGCAGTCGAATTGTGCCCGCATACCCGGCGTATCGGCGTCAGGGGCGTCCGCGAGCACCTCTCGCCACGCCTCGTCGGCGCCCGCCGCGTCGTAGGTCTTGCGACCGTTGGGTGTCGGGTAGATCTGCAGGCTTGCCCCCACCTCGGTCTGCACCCAGGTGACGTGGTCGATGTAGGGCGGCGGGTAGGCGTTGGTGGTTGGGGTGGTCGGGATCGACGAGTACTCCCCGCTCGTGGTCGGCGCATCCGGCGAGGTCGTAGTGGCTACCGCGGTGGTCGTCGGCACCACGGTCGACGGCGGGGCGGCATCGTCGCCGGAGCCGCCACACGCCACCATCGTCGAGGAGACGACGAGCGTGACCGCCACGAGACCGCCACGCCTGATCATCGAAGCGTGGCCGACCGACCATCGGGTTCGGTATGGGGCGAAGCGCATCCCAGCACCATAGCGTCGTCAACCATGGCGTCGAGAACTGTGGCGTCGGCAACCATGGCGTCGAGAACCGTGGCGTCGAGAACCCGTGGCGTCGAGGACCGTGGCGTCGACGACCATCACGCCGGAGTCCGCGACGTTGTGGATTCTTGTCCGGACCGTTTCCCACCGACCGCGCGAACTTTGGAACGATGGCCACATGTCGTTCGTAGCCCTGCCGCGCCGAAGCCGTGCGGAACGGGCCCAATCAGAGGTCACCCGGGCAGAAGCCACCCGGGCGGACGTCTCCAGAGCTGAGTCGCCCCGCCCGGTGGCCACGTCGGGTTTCATCGGCCGCGAGGTGAACGGGGGCGTGTACGTCGACGTCGATGGCGCACCCATCTGGCAGTACGTCGCCGGTGAGCCCAGCGGGGCTGCGACGGTGCTGGTGCACGGGTTGTACGGTTCCGCGGCCAACTGGGCCGCGCAGGTCGGCGACTTCGTCGACTCCGGGCTGCGCGTCTTCCTACCTGAACGAACCGGCCACGGTCATTCCCCCGACGATGACGCGCCCTTCTCCTACGACGCCGCGGCGACGCAGGTCATCCGCTATCTCGAGACGATCGTCACCACGCCGGCGCATCTGATCGGGTGGAGTGACAGCGCAGCGATCGTCGCGTTGGTGGCCGCCCGGCGACCCGACCTGGTTCACCGGATGATTCTGGTGGGCCAGTACTTCCACGGATACAAGGGATTCCGGGACGATTTCGTCCTGCGCATAATGGAACGTGATCCTGCCGCGCTGGCGACCTTGCGCCAGGCCTACGCCCGCTTCGCACCGGAGGGTGCCGACCACTTCGACGTCGTGCTCGACAAATCCCTCGCGATGGTCTGTTCGTACACCGGACTCGACCAGGCCACGCTGGCGACCATCACGACGCCGACCCTGGTGGTGCACGGCGATCGTGACGCCATCCGGGCCGAGGCGTCGATCACGCTGGCCGATGCGCTGCCCGCCGGCCGCGTGGCAGTCCTGCCGGGAACGCACATCCTGCCCATCGAATCGCCCGAGCTGTTCAATCCGCTCGTGTTGTCGTTCCTGGCCGCGGACCCGCCCGCGCACTGGCGACCGTAACTCGGGTTGACCGCGTGACTCAGTTGACCGCGTGACTCAGTTGACCACGTGCACGCGCCGCCAGGCGTCGCGTCGGGCGCCGTCCGGATCGATCTCCACCCGGTCGGGGTCGTCGATGATCAGCACCGATCGGTCGTCGGAGCGGTAGGCCGGCCAGTCGGCACCGGGCACACCGGTGCGGGCGAACCGCGCCCAGCGCGACTGCACGTCGTCGGTGACCCGGGCCGTCGACGACCAGTCGGCGATCGCCAGGCCCGCCCCGAGCGGTGCCCGGAACGCGCCGAACACCGCGAACAACTCGGTCCCATGGGTGGCGCCGAGACCACTCCACGCCAGCATGCGAGTGCGAAAGTCGTAGCGGTACACATACGTTGGCGCGACGGCGGCGTGTCCGTCGGCAAAGGCCGACATCGGTGCCCAGAAGACCGAATCGCCGACCAACTGCATTCGGTCACGGCTTCCGTCGTCGTAGAGGGCGACGAGGTCGTTGCGGATCTGGTCGTCGTCGACGCGCAGCAAGGTGCGTTCGGCGTCGGGCAATACGTTCCAGAACTTGGAAAAGAGCTGTCCCTCATCATGATTGGTGCCGATGATCAACGGCACCGGGTGCGTTTTGCCGTTGAGGGCGGTCATCAGCGGCGATTGTGGCAGGAATTCGCCGTCGACGACGGGCCCGAACGGGACCGGATCGCCGCTCTCGCTGAGTTGGGCGAACTTCATCAGCCGGTTGCCCGCGGCGTGAAGTTCCCGCGCCGGCGCGGACAGCAAGCGCTGCGCCTCCTCCGGCGAGATCGGCTCCTCGTCGCGTTCCCACGTCGTGGCTCGTCGGCTGGGGTCACGCAGTTGTCGGAGAAATTCGTCGGCGTAGATACGGCCGGAGTCAGGCTCGAGGGCCAGTTCACAGGCCGGGCTCTCGGCGATGGCGCGCACGAACAGCCCCTTGGCCGACGGGATGCTCAGCAATGCGGTGACCGCGGAGCCGCCGGCGCTCTCGCCGAAGATCGTGACGTTGCCGGGGTCGCCGCCGAAGGCCTCGATGTTGCGCTGCACCCACTGCAGCGCCGCGATGTGGTCTTTGGCGCCCACGTTGACGTCGAGCTGCCAGTCGTCGGTGGCGTAGTCGCGCAGGTCGAGGAAGCCGAACGGCCCGAAGCGGTACTGCACGGTGACGACGATGATGTTCTGGTCGCGCGCGAGGAACGAGGCGTCGTACAACGGTGTGGCGGCCGTGCCGAGAATGTAGGCGCCACCGTGGATGAACACCATGACCGGGCGTGGCGTCGACGACGGGGTGTCGGGGGCGAAGACGTTGAGGGTCAGGCAGTCCTCGCCCATCGGCGCGAACTTGCCGGGCGCCACCGCGGTGAACCGTTTGTCCTGGATGGCGGCCTTGCCGAACCGGGTGCAGTCGCGCACCCCCGGCCACGGCTGCACCGGACGCGGGTCGGCGAATCGGTCTTTGCCGACCGGCGGCGCGGCGAACGGAATCCCGCGCCAGCTGATCGATCCGCGTCGGAGCCGCTTGCCAGGAGCACCCTCGACGACGCCATCGGCGGTTGTCACCTTGCTGTCGACCGTTGTCATGGTTGCCACCATAGCCGGGCGCCTCGCGTCACCCGATCGGTGCACATCGTCGCGGGAAATGCGCCCCGCAGCGGGCCACCATGGCCACTACGTCAACCACACCCCGCTCACGGGCGGTTCTCCTACCGCAAACCAGCCCTTCACCACAGGAAAAGCGCCCCGCAGCGGGCCACCAA
This sequence comes from Actinomycetes bacterium, assembly GCA_023461275.1. Taxonomy (GTDB): domain Bacteria; phylum Actinomycetota; class Actinomycetes; order Mycobacteriales; family Mycobacteriaceae; genus Gordonia. The sequence goes on from JAEYMI010000043.1 coordinate 129,253, forward strand.
CGCCACCACGTCAACCACACCCCGCCCACGGGCGGATTTCCCACCGCCCGTGCCAGCCGCTAGCCGACGCGGCGCTGCCGGGCGAACTCGGCGAGCACCACGCCTGCGGCGACCGAGGCGTTCAGGCTCTCGACGTCGCCGGCCATCGGGATCGACAGGATCGAGTCGCAGGTCTCGCGGACCAGCCGCGACAAACCCTTGCCCTCCGATCCGACGATGACCACCGTCGGGCCGGTGCCGTCGTAGTCGTCGAGGGTGACGTCGCCGTCGGCGTCCAAGCCCACCAGCTGCGTACCGTTGGCGGCCCAATCCTTCAGTGTGCGAGTCAGATTGGGCGCCTGCGCGACGGGCAACCGGGCGGCGGCGCCGGCGCTGGTGCGCCACGCGACCGCGGTGACACTCGCACTACGACGCTGCGGGATCAGCACGCCGTGCCCGCCGAAGGCGGCGACCGAGCGGATCACCGCGCCGAGGTTGCGGGGGTCGGTGATGTTGTCGAGCGCGACGAGCAGAGGCGGTGTGCCGCTGTTGATCGCATCTTTCATCACGTCGTCGGGGTGCGCGTACTCGAACTCCGGCACCTGCAGGGCGACGCCCTGATGTAACCCGTTGGTGGACAGTCGATCCAGCTCACCCTTGCCCACCTCGAGGATGGCGATCCCGGCATCCGCGGCCAGCGCCACCGATTCGGCGACGCGGTCGTCGGGTTCGGAGTTGGTCGCGACATACAACGCGGTCGCGGGTACTCCGGCACGCAGGCATTCCAGCACCGGGTTACGCCCGACGACGTGCTCGGGCCCGTCGTCTTTCCGGCGCTGCGGCCCGCGGCCGGCGGGCGTCTTCGCGGCGGCCTTGGCCCGCTTGTGCGCGGGATGGTAGGGCCGGTCGACGGCCTTGGGCGTAGCTCCCCGACCTTCCAGGCCGCGTCGACGCTGACCGCCGGACCCGACGACCTGCCCCTTCTTGCTGCCGGTTTTGCGCACTGCGCCTTTACGTTTCGAGTTTCCCGCCATCAGGAGATTCCCTTCAAGGTCCACTGTGCGCCGTCGGGGGTATCGGTGACCTCGACGCCGGCCTCGGCGAGGCGGTCGCGCACCGCGTCCGCGGTCGCCCAGTCCTTGTCCGTGCGCGCCTGCGCCCGGCGCGCCAGCTCCGCGCGCACCAAAACGTCGAGCGCATCCGTTGCCGCGGAATCCTCACCGGCATCGGCCCACCGCGCGTCGAGTGGGTCCACGCCGAGGATTCCCATCATGGCGCGCACCGACCGGGCCGCGGCCATCGCGGCCTCCGGATCGCCGGATTCCAGCGCCGTATTTCCTTGGCGCACAACGTTATGCACCACGGCGAGCGCGGCCGGGACGGCCAGGTCGTCGTCGAGTGCAGCTGCGAACTCCTCATGCACCTCACCGACGCCGATCTCGCCGACGCGAGCGGCCACACGCTGCAGGAAGGACTCAACCCGACGATAGCCGGCGGCCGCCTCGGTCAGTGCGCCCTCGGAGTATTCGAGCATCGACCGGTAATGCGCACTGCCCAGGTAATAACGCAGCTCGGCAGCCCGAACCCGTTGCAGCATGGCCGGAATGGCCACCACGTTGCCAAGCGATTTACTCATCTTCTCGCCACCCATGGTGACCCAGCCGTTGTGTAACCAGTACCGCGCGAACGGATCTCCGGCGCCGTGCGCCTGAGCGATCTCGTTCTCGTGGTGCGGGAAGATCAAATCCATTCCACCGCAATGGATGTCGAACTCGGGACCGAGCAGCGAGGTGGCCATCGCCGAGCACTCCAGGTGCCAGCCGGGACGTCCGGGACCCCACGGCGTCGGCCACGACGGCTCACCCGGCTTGGCCGCCTTCCACAGCGTGAAGTCCTCCGGGTTGCGTTTGCCGGTGCCGGCACTCTCGCCCTGATGCATGTCGTCGGGCTTCTGCCGCGACAGCGACCCGTAGTCGGGCAGGCTGCGGACGTCGAAGTAGACGTTGCCGTCGGAGACGTAGCCGTGGCCACGCTCGATGATCCGCTCCATGTACTCGACCATCTGCGTGACGAACCCGGTGGCCCGCGGCTCTCCCGACGGCGGCAGCACCCCGAGCGAGTCGTAGGCGTTGGAGAATTCGCGCTCGTGCGTGGCGGCCCACTCCCACCAGGGCCGGCCGGCGTCGGCGGCCTTGCGCAGGATCTTGTCGTCGATGTCGGTGACATTGCGGACGAACAGCACGTCGAGGCCGGCGTGGGTGAGCCAGCGACGCAGCACGTCGAAGGCGATGCCACTGCGCACGTGACCGATATGCGGAACTCCCTGCACCGTCGCGCCACAGAGATAGATCGACGCCTGGCCATCGAGGCGCGGGACGAAATCGCGCACCTCTCGAGCAGCGGTGTCATACAGGCGCAAGGTCACGACGTGCAATGTTACCGGCAGCGGGCGTTCAGGCGAGCATCGGTTCGGGTGAGCAGGCCCTCAGGCGAGCAGTGCCGTCGCGACCGCCGCGACGCCTTCACCGCGGCCGGTCATCCCGAGGCCGTCGGTGGTGGTCGCCGACACCGACACCGGCGCCCCGAGTGCCTCGCCGAGCACCTGCTGCGCCTCGTCGCGTCGTGGCCCGATCTTGGGCTTGTTGCCGATCACCTGGACCGCGGCGTTGACCACCTCGAAACCGGCGTCGCGCACCAACTGCGCGACATGGGTGAGCATGGCGACCCCGGAGACGCCCTCCCATTCGGGTTGCCCGGTGCCGAACACCGATCCGACGTCACCGAGTCCGGCCGCCGAGAGCACCGCATCGCACAGGGCGTGCGCCCCGACGTCACCGTCGGAGTGGCCCTCGCAGCCGGGCGTGTCGGGAAAGTGCAGGCCGACCATCCAGCATTGCGCGTCGGCGTCGACCCGGTGCGCATCGCTACCGATGCCGACCCTCATGAATTGCCCGTTCCCGAGTTCCCCATGCCAACCGCATGGTCGCGCTCGGCGATCACGTCGCGCGCGATCCGCAGGTCCCACGGGGTGGTGATCTTGAAAGCCAACGGATCTCCTTCGACGACGCGCACCGGTATCCCGGCCCGCTCGGCCAGTCCGGCGTCGTCGGTCGCGACGTCCGACGCCGAGGCGTAGACGTCGATCAGTGTCTGACGATCGAATCCCTGGGGTGTTTGCACTGCACGCAGGGTGTCGCGGTCGACGGTGCCGGTGACGTTGCCGTCGGCGTCGACGCGTTTGAGGGTGTCGACCACCGGGAGCGCCGGAATCACCGCGCGGGCACCGGAGGTCACCGCGTCGATGACTCGTCCGAAGACTGCCGTCGGGGTCAGTGGTCGGGCGGCGTCGTGGACGAGGACCACGTCGGAGTCACCGGCAACCGATAACCCGGCGCGTACCGAATCGGTGCGATGCAATCCTCCGGCGACGACCTGCGCGGCGGGTACGAGCCGTCGTGCCTCGTCGCGCAGTTCGTCGGGAACGACGACCACCACCGACGTGATTCCGGCGTCGAGAACGCCGCGGACGCACCGCTCGAGAATGGTGATGCCGCCCAGTCCGACGAAGGCCTTGGGGATCGGTTCGCCGAGGCGAGTCCCCGACCCGGCGGCCGGGATGATGACGGTTGTCATCGTGAGCGCGTCAGCTCAGGAAGCCGCGGCGAGAACCTCGTCGAGAATGCTGGTGGCCTTCTCGTCGTCGGTGTTCTGGGCCAGCGACAGCTCGTCGACGAGGACGCGACGAGCGCGTGTCAGCATGCGCTTCTCGCCTGCCGACAGGCCGCGGTCCTGCTCACGACGCCACAGGTCACGCACGATCTCGGCAACCTTGATGATGTCGCCGGAGATCAGCTTCTCCTGGTTGGCCTTGAAGCGACGAGCCCAGTTGGTGGGTTCCTCGGTGTGCGGAGCGCGCAGAACCTCGAAGACTTTGCCGAGTCCCTCTTCCCCGACGACGTCGCGAACGCCGACGTACTCCAGCTTGGTGGAGGGAATCTGGACGGTCATGTCACCGTCGGCCACCTTGAGGACCAGATACTCGATCTGCTCGCCTTTGATGGTGCGTGTGACGATGTCTTCAACACGAGCAGCACCGTGATGGGGATAGACAACGGTGTCGCCAACTTTGAAATTCAATGTTCCGTGCCCCTTTCGAGTAGGCCCAGTCTAGCACGGGCGTCCGAGAGACCCCAGACAACGGTGCAGGTCAACGCCCTGAACCCCAGTTGCGCACGGCAAAGGTCCGGCAATTGCGCCAGCGCCATACCAGCATGGTCAACAACCTCGCAACCCACCCCTCCACAGCGCTGGCAGCCGCCGCGCGTCGGGTCCGATTCCGGGCCTGAAGACACCAATCCGGCACCCTGCCGGGATTTTGCTGAGCGCGCCCACTACGCTGCGTAGTGCAGGGTTTCGATGGCTGCGACGAAGACCTTTGATGACCTGGGAGGAACGGGTGTCTGTGCAATCTCGAGTCGCGTGGCGTAACGCGCTTGGATCAACCACCCGGCGCGTCGCGTCGGCAACGGCAATCGGTGCGATCGGCATCGCCATCGCCTTCGGCACCACTGGGTGTGGCGCGGGACAGATCTCGCAGACCACCAACCAGCTGCCGGCGGTGAACGGTGCGTTCGCCAACGTGGGCAAAATGCAGCTGCGCGACGTGCAGATCATTTACCCCGTCACCGACGCCAACAAGCCCAACGCCGAGGTCTTCGGCAACGGCGGACCGTTCGAGCTGTCTTTCGTGATCAACAACCTCGACCAGGTCAGCGGTGATCGTCTGGTGGGCATCACGGCCGAGAAGGGCACCGTGACGATCGTCGGCAAGACCGACATCAAGCCCGGACAGGCACTGCGCGCGGGCAAGCCCGCCGGTTTGCTCATCCCGAGCGAGGCCCCGTCGGTCATCGACGAACAACGCATCGAGGCCACCCTGTCCGACGCCGGCAAGACCGTCGCCCCGGGCCTGACCACCAAGCTGACCTTCCGGTTCGAGAAGGCCGGCTCGGTCACCGTGAACACCCCGGTCGACGCCGGTTCACGGATGGAGCGCCAGGACGTGCCCCGCGGCGGCGCCGACGAGCACATCGTCGACTGACCGGTCCGGCACCGACCGAACAATTTCACTCGAGCCCGCCCCGACGACGATGATCACCGGGGCGGGCTCGTCTGTGTCCGATCCTGTCCATATCCGGGACTGTCTGTACCGGGCTCTAGGCTGATCGTCGTGGCCAAACCCAGATCCTCCTTCCGCTGCAGCGCGTGCGGGCACTCCGTCGCCAAGTGGGTCGGTCAGTGTCCGGACTGCGGCGAATGGGGCACCGTCGGCGAATCGGCCACCCCGACTCCGACGGCGGGCACCATGTCGGTCGCCCCGTCGTCGCCGGCCCGTCCGATCACCGAGATCGACTCGACGGCGTCGGTCGCGATACCCACCGGCATCGGCGAATTCGACCGCGTGCTGGGCGCCGGCGTCGTTCCGGGTTCGGTGATCCTGCTCGCCGGCGAGCCGGGCGTCGGCAAGTCGACGCTGCTACTCGAGACGGTGAAACACTGGGCACAGAAAGGGCGTCGGGCGCTCTACATCACCGGCGAGGAATCGGCCGGGCAGGTCCGGATGCGAGCTGAACGCACCGACGCCGTCCACGAGAATGTCTATCTCGCAGCCGAAACCGACCTCGCGACCATTCTCGGGCAGGTGGATTCGGTGGACCCGACGCTGCTCGTCGTCGACTCGGTGCAGACAGTAGTGGCCGCCGGCGCCGACGGCGTGACCGGTGGTGTCACCCAGATTCGTTCCGTCACAACCGCTTTGGTGTCACTGGCGAAGAACCGCGGGATCGCGGTGGTGCTGGTCGGGCATGTCACCAAGGATGGTGCGGTCGCCGGACCCCGGTCGCTTGAGCATCTCGTCGACGTCGTGCTGGCCTTCGAGGGAGACAAGCATTCCTCGCTGCGAATGGTGCGCGGCATCAAGAATCGGTTCGGGGCGTCGGATGAGGTCGGTTGCTTCGAACAACGCGACGACGGCATCCACGAGGTGCCCGACCCGTCGGGAATGTTTCTGCACCAACGTGATTCGGATTCGCCGGGTTCGGCCAACACCGTCACGATGGACGGCAAACGTGCGCTGGTCGGCGAGGTGCAGGCGTTGGCCAATCCCACTCAGATGGCCAACCCTCGTCGCGCGGTGTCTGGACTGGACCAGGCCCGGGTGCTGATGGTGGTCGCGGTGCTGCAGGCGCGGATGGATTTCAAGCTGCACGAGCGGGAGATCTACGTGGCGACCGTCGGCGGCATGCGGGTCACCGAACCCGCCGTCGACCTGGCCACCGCCCTGGCGATCAGCTCGACGGTGCAGAAGGTGGTCATCCCGCACTCGACGGTCGCGATCGGTGAGGTCGGTCTGGCCGGCGAGGTCCGGCGGGTGACGTCGGTGGCGCGACGGGTGGCCGAGGCCAAGCGGCTCGGTTTCCGGCACGCGATCGTTCCGGCGGGCACCACCGAGAAGCTGCCGTCCGGTATCCGGATCAGTCGCGTCGGCGACCTGGCGTCGGCGATCCGTGTCGCCACGCTCTCGGTGGTCGACGCCCCGTTCTAAGGCGCGCCTCGGTGGCACAGCCTCGGCAGGAGAGCGTCGTCGCGACGACTAACGATTCGGCACTGCACTGGCACCGAGGCTGTGCCGCGGGAATCCAGTGCTCTCGTGTAGTCACGCCCTGATTCAGGACTTGCGCCCTGATTCAAGACTTGGGCCGGGAGATCTTCGCCTTGTGCTCGTCGGAAAGCTGACTCTTCTCGATGTGCTCGGCGTAGTGGTTGCGGACGTCGATGGCGATGAAGATCGCATGCGCGCGGGCGACAACGGCGCCGTCGACGGTGGCCTGCGCCTCGGTGTAGACCTTGCGCCGCTGACGCCCCAGCGCGGTGGCGTGCAGCTTCAGGGTCGCGCCGACCGGGATCGGTGCCACGAAGTCCACCTCGAGATGTCCGGTGACCGTCGGCGGTCCGGCGAGCATCGTGGCCAGGCTCATCACGTCGTCGAAGGCCGTGCTCAGCAGGCCGCCGTGAATGATGCCGGGGCCGCCTTCCATCCACGGCGCCACTTCCAGCGTCGCGGTCGTCTCAAAGCCGTCACCTGCGAGAACTTCCAGTCGCAGACCGCTGGCGTCAGGTCCGCAGCCGTAGCAGTGCGGGTTGTGGACGCGGGTCGGATTGCCCGGCGCGGCAGCTTTGGGATGGCGGCTCAACGGTTCGAGATCGTCGGGCACGACGAAGGAGGGTGTCACGCACCGATACCCTAGTCGCTGTACCCATGTTGTCGCGGCACGCGATGGGAGTCGCGGTCATCCGGCGCGGCCACATGGCGAGCACGAAGGGAAAGTTGATGTCCGAGATCTCGCGATCAGACCTCATGCGCGAGACCATCGCACGGGTGGCCCCGGGCACCGGGCTACGCGACGGACTCGAACGCATCCTGCGGGGTGGTACCGGAGCGCTGATCGTGATCGGCCACGACTCCGACGTCGAGAAGCTCTGCGACGGCGGATTCCACCTCGACGTCGAGTTCGCTCCCACCCGCCTGCGTGAGCTGGCCAAGATGGACGGCGCTGTGGTGATCTCCACCGACGGCAAACGCATCGTCCGCGCCAACGTGCAGCTCGTGCCGGACCCGTCGATCCCCACCGAGGAATCCGGTACCCGACATCGCGCCGCGGAACGCACCGCGATCCAGACCGGGCACCCGGTGATCTCGGTCAGTGCGTCGATGTCGATCGTCAGCGTCTACGTCGACGGTGTGCGGCGCGTGGTGGAGAGCCCCGATCCGATCCTGTCTCGCGCCAACGTCGCGCTGTCGACGCTGGAGCGCTACAAGACGCGACTCGACGAGGTGATCGCGTCGCTGGGCCGGGCCGAGATCGAGGACTACGTGCTACTGCGCGACGCGATGGCCACCGCGCAGCGGATGGAGATGGTGCGCCGGGTGTCGGCCGAGATCGACGAGTACGTCCTCGAGCTGGGCGTCAACGGCCGGCAGGTGGCGCTGCAACTCGAAGAGCTCATCAGCGACAACGACACCATGCGTGAACTGCTGGTCCGCGACTACTACGCCAGCCCGGAACCGGCCACCACCGAAGAAGTACGCCAAGCGCTGGAGAGCATCGAGAATCTCAGCGACGCAGACCTTCTCGACCTCACCCTGCTGGCGGGTGCGTTCGGCTACCCGACCACGATCGAGGCCCAGGACACCGCGATGAGCCCGCGCGGCTACCGCCTGCTGGCGCGCATCTCCCGGCTACAGTTCGCTCACGTCGACCGGCTGGTCCGCAATTTCTCCACCCTGCAGGAACTGCTGGCGTGCTCGGCGTCGGACCTGCAGGCGGTGGAGGGCATCGGCAGCATCTGGGCCCGCCACATCCGCGAGGGCCTGTCCCGACTGGCCGAGAGCAGCATCGAACGGTTCGACTGACCCCGACCCGGCCTCGCCCGACCGCCTCGCTTGCGTGGGAAAACCGCCCCACAGCGGGCCACCATTGACCCAGAGTCAACCGCTACCCACACCCGGGCGCATTTCCCACACCTCACACCCCATTCACGATGGGAAACCGGCTGCCGAGAAGACCACGCTGAGAAGACCAAAGGCCCGGTTCGGTGGCCGGTTTGACCGATAAACTAATCAGCATGAGTGAATATGTTGCCCCCGCCTGCGACAACCCCGACTGCACCTGCGGTCCCGACTGCACGTGCGGCTCGGATTGCACCTGCGGCAAAGACAAGTAGCCCCAGGCAAACCCGGTCCGGGCCAACGGAACTCGGACACCTGGTCCGGTCAGGGCTGCTGAGCAGGCGCCACCACGTTGAAAGTGATCGGCGCCGATTCCTTCTCGCCGATCTTGCCGATCGCCTGGAATGCACCCACCGGGATCGGCACCCGCGGCTTATCGCATCCCGGGTTGCTGGTGGTTCCCGACCAGGTGATGGTGTCGCGAACCTGCTGCGCCGGTTTGAGAGTCACATTGTTCACCGTCTGCAGCGGTGAGCAGTCGCGCGCCGACCACAGCGTCCGGGTGCCGTCGAGGGTCCGGACGACGACGTTCTGCGACGCCTTCCCGACGTCACGGGTGCATTCCGACAGCCCGGCGTTGGTGGTGACGATGGTGAACACCGGCTGGTCGCCGACGGTGTAGGTGGGCTTGTCGGTGTAGAGCACCACCGAGATGTTCTGATCGGGACACAGGCCCGACGCCGGCACCGGCGCAGGCGCGGCCTGCCCGTTCGCGCCGCTCGGTGCGGGCTGACCGTTCGCCGCCTGCCCGTTGGCGCCGCTCGGGGCGGGCACGCCCGACGACTCCGCGTACACCCCGCCGCCTCCGCCGTAGTTGCCGCCACCGGACACCACACCGCTCGACGGGCTGCTCTCGGTGGCGTAGGCGGCACTCGACGACGGAACCGACGACGACGCGGCAGTTGATGCGGGCTTCTCGTTCCCGCTGGTCGTCCACACAATCAAACCGATGATCAGACCGACCACCGCGAGGCCACCGACACCGGCGACGATGCGTCGTCGCCAATAGATCTCGGGAGGCAACGGGCCCTGGGGTTCGATCACAGACCAACGCTAACGGCCGTCAGGAAGCGACCGGCTGACCACGGGCGGCGTGTCGCGAGAAACGGCCCTGACCGGCCACGAGTCTCAAGTCAAGGTTCAGCCCTGCGGCCGGGTCAGTGACGCACGACGTCGTCGGAGTCGATGCCCTCGATCTCGCCGAGCACGCTGCGCACATGCGCGCGACCCTCGCCGAGCTGGTAGGTGAGCCCGACGATGGCCAGGCGTCCGTCGTCGACCCGCTCGCCGATGATGCGGCTGCGTTCCACGAGTTGCCGACCGGTCTCGACCACGTGGCGCGCCTCGAACTCGTCGACTCGACTGAGCCCCTCACTGCGACCGGCGAGGATGCTGGGGCTGACTTTTTCGACGAGCTCGCGGATGTAGCCACCGGGGATCTCGAGCTCGTCGAGGGCGCTGAGGGTGGCTTTGATCGCACCGCAGCTGTCATGCCCGAGGATCGCGATCAGCGGCACCTCGAGGACGGCCGCGGCGAACTCCAGGGATCCGATGACCGCCGAATCGAGGACCTGCCCCGCGGTGCGGACGACGAACATGTCGCCGAGCCCCTGATCGAAAATGATCTCGGCGGACAGTCGCGAGTCCGAGCAGCCGAAGAGCACCACGTGTGGGTTCTGCCCGTGTGTCAGGCGTTCGCGGTCCTCGATACCCTGACTGGGATGTTCAGATACACCAGCGACGAACCGATCGTTACCTTCCTGCAGGATCTTCCAGGCTTCCGTGGGCGTGACTTGGCTCATGCGACCTAGTGTGCCATCGGCGGCCGTACTCGGCTGGTTCGACGCCAACGAGCGCGATCTGCCGTGGCGGGACCCGGAGTGCTCGGCCTGGCACATCCTGATCAGCGAGATCATGTTGCAGCAGACGCCGGTGTCGCGGGTGATCGGCCCGTGGCAGGAGTGGGTGACCCGATGGCCGGTGCCGTCGGCGATGGCCGCCGCCTCCGGCGGAGAAGTGCTGCGCGCGTGGGGAAAACTGGGCTATCCGCGTCGTGCGATGCGGTTGCACGAGTGCGCCAAAGTGCTCGCCGAGCGGTTCGACGATCGTGTCCCCGACGATGTGGAGACCATGCTGCGTCTGCCCGGCATCGGCGACTACACCGCGCGGGCGGTGGCGTGCTTCGCGTATCAGCAGCCGGTTCCGGTGGTGGACACCAACGTTCGACGGGTCATCGTGCGCGCGGTCCACGGCCGCGAGCAGCCGGGCAATGCGGCCCGCTCGGATCTCGCCGATGCGCAGGCACTGCTCCCCCGCGACGGCAGCGGGTATTCCCCTGCCGCACCACGCTTTTCGGCAGCACTGATGGAGCTTGGCGCGCTGGTGTGCACGGCCCGTACGCCGCGATGCGAGGTGTGTCCCATCGAGTCCACCTGCACCTGGGTGCGATTGGGCAAACCCACCCATGCCGGTCCACCACGCAAGGTCCAGAAGTTCGCCGGCACCGACCGCCAGGTCCGCGGCCTGCTCCTCGACGTCCTGCGCGGGACCGACGGCCCGGTGCGACGCGACCAGCTCGACATCGTCTGGACCTCCGACACCGCGCAACGCGATCGGTCACTCGACTCGTTACTCGTCGACGGCCTCGTCGAACTCACCTCCGACGGCCGGTATTGCCTTGCCGGCGAGGGAGATTGACGCGAACCACGTCACACGCAAGAGATCTCGATACGGCGCCTCGCTACGCTCGGTGCCTACTCGATCAGCGAGAGGCACGACACTCAGCGAGAGGCTCAACGATCAGCGGGCCGCCGGCAGCCCGGACAGAAAGGCTTCGACGGCGCCGCGGAATTCGTCCGGCGCGTCGTCGTGCACCAGGTGGCCGGCGCCGCGCACCCGGTGATAGCGGGCAAAGTCGTTGATCGAGGCCATCTTTCGCATCTGACCGGCAGGCGTGACGGTGTGCTCGGCCTCGATCAGTAGGGTCGGCACGCGAACTGAGCGCCACTGCGTCCAGAAGTCGCGCGAACCCCATTCCTCTGCGATCTCGGTCCACGTCGACAGCCGGCCGTGCAGCCGACCGTCGTCGAAGGCCTCGTAGAAGTAGCGCCCGGCGACGTCTCCGAACATCGATCGTGCTTCGTCGATCGAGGCGAATCGGTCGGGCCACGTCGAGAACCACGGTGTCCAGGACTGCGTGGTGCGGCCCTGGAAATCTGGTGCCATGTCTTCGATCACCAACGCCGACACCAACTCCGGGTAGTCCGCCGCGGCGCACCACGCGTGCAGGCCACCCATCGAATGCCCGATCAGCACTGCCGGACCGAGGTCGATCCAGGTGAGAACCTCGGCCAGGTCGGCGACAAATCGTTCGGTGGCGATTTCCCCTGGCCCCGAGGGGGTTTCGACGTCGGCGCCGGTATGGAAGGCGGCGTCGAAGGTGAACACCCGGCCGTAGCGGCGCAGCCACGGGATTTGTCGACGCCAGGTGCGCCCGCGGCCCATCAGTCCGTGCAGCAGCACGATGGGGCCGACCCCGTGATAGGGCGCTTCCGGCGGCAGCCCCGCCGGCGGCATCGGACCGCCGTGATCGAGTAGTCCGACGCCCATCGACACGTCGGCGACGGTCACATCGACGGGAGGGCGCGCAGGCGTTGCGGTCACCCCGCCAGATTAGTGCAATCCCCCTCGCCGACAGCGCCCTCGCGCTCGTCGACAGCGCCCCATCACGAACCGACAGCGCCCACGCCCTCGTCGACAGCGCCCTTTACCGCTGACCACGCCGTCGGTCTGGGCGACCGCAGTAGGCTGAATCCATGACTGTGGTGAAGATCAACGCAATCTCGGTACCCGAGGGTGCCGGTCCCGAACTCGAGAAGCGATTCGCGCATCGCGCGCACGCGGTCGACGGGTCCAAGGGCTTTCTCGGCTTCCAGCTCCTGCGTCCGGTGAAGGGCGACGACCGCTACTTCGTGGTCACCCAGTGGGAAAGCGAAGAGGACTTCCAGGCATGGGCCGCGGGCCCGGCGATCGCCGCGCATTCCGGCGAACGCGCCAAGCCGGTCGCCTCTGGTGCCGACCTGCTCGAGTTCGAGGTCGTGCTCGACGCCAAACCGTCGGCGTCCTGACCTCCGACCACTCCCACGAGCCCCGGCCGGCCGCCGAATCCGCCGGCCGGGACCTGCCCGTGTTCCCATTGCCGATGTTCCCGCTGGGCAGCGCACTGCTGCCCGGCGAGCCATTGCCGCTACGGATCTTTGAACCGCGCTACCGCCAGATGCTGACCGACTGCCTGACGGCGGCCGAACACGACGGTGGGTCGCCGCGGTTCGGTGTGGTTCTGATCGAGCGCGGAAGTGAGGTCGGCGGCGGCGAGGTCCGGTTCAACACCGGGACCGTCGCCGAGATCGACGTGCTGCGCCGCGACGCCGACGGCGGTGGCACGCTGACAGCCACCGGTACCGACCGCTTCGACGTCGTCGAATGGCTGCCCGACGACCCTTATCCCCGCGCTCGCGTTGTCGAGCTGTCCGAACCGGCGCCCACCGCCGCCGAACACACGGCACTGATCGAACTCGGCGCTCGGGTTCACCGGTTACTCGAGTCCGCCGTCGCCGACGGCCTGCTCCGGACGACCACTGCGTTACCCAGCTTCGACGACGCGGACCTCGAGGTCAGCGGCATCTTCGGCTGGGCGGCCAGATTGCCCGTCGGGGCCGCCGATCGGCAACGACTGCTCGAGGCACCCGACGTGGCGGGCCGGGTCGCGATATTCGCCGAGGCCGTCGACGGACTCGACGCGATGATCAGATTCCGCAGCGGCTGACCGGCACAAGGTCTCGGAAAGTCTTATCAAGAACTCACGTTCACCCACAGTTCGATGGGTTAGACTTCGCAGCGCTCCTTACCTCTCACAGGAGGATTCGGGGCCGGCCACCGCCAGGTGACCGGCCCCGAATAACACCTCCGACGACCATCAACCAGGTTGTGGCCCAGTCGAATTCGACGTCGATGTGGCAGATCCGGGAGGCGCTGATACCCCCGACGACGACGCCGGGAGCGGTACCCCGCCGGCCGGTGGTCGGTCGGTGTGTTCGATGCGGCTGCGGAACGAGTCGTCGGTGATGATGTCGATGCCGTTGATCAACCACCGGCCGTCCTGCTTGGTCATCGAGAACGTCAACCGGCTCGGGTCGACGCGGATGAGTTCCTTTCCTCCCCGACTGACCGACTGGTTCAGAAAGATCAGCACGGTCGAGGTGTCGCGCGTGTTGGTGACCACCCCGGCATCCTGGATCGACGCCTTGGAGACCACCTGCTGATCGCGCACCGACGCGATGAAGTTGTTCTTCGCGATGATCTCGTCGTACTGGGCCTTGGCCGGACCGGTCACCACGTCCTTGGAGTGCGCGACGTTGGCGTCGACCGATGCCGGATCGAAGCCGAACATGGTGGATGCGTAACTCTTTGCCGCATCGAGTGATTCGGCGCGTGCCGTCTCGGTCATCCGGGCGTCGGCGTAGCGCAGGCCGAGCACCACGGTGATGGCGACGGCGATCAGCACCGCCATCACCAACGAGGCAGCGATCAAGCCCGAGCGCGTGATGTTCAGTCGGGTGGTGTTCAGTCGGGTGGTGGCCATCAGGTCACCCACTCGACGTTGGTCATCTTCAGCTCGCCGTTCATCCGGGTGATCTCCACGCGCCACCGGAACGTCTGAATGATGCTCTGCTCCTTGGGGTCCGGCGGCACCATCTGCCAGCCCGACACCAGGATCACCGACGCCGAATCGTCGTCGAAGGTGGTCACCGCGTCGGAGAGAATGCTCGCGGTGGTCCGCAGATTCTGTTGGCGCACAAGGGTGACCGCCTGTTGGGTGGAGTCCTTGATTTGCTGCTGGGCCTTGCCGCTGGTGCGTTCGGAGACGGTCTTGATCACGTCGTCGACGTTGCCCGGATTGAGCGAGGTGAGGTTGATGATCATCTGGCGGGCGAAGCCGGAGTACTGCGCGCGCAGGTCGTTGCGGTGCTCGATCCGGCTGGTCGCGACGGCCAGCACCACCGAGGCCACCGCACACGCGATCACCACGAGCACGGCGATCGCGGCCAGTGCCGTCCGCCCGATGCCGCGGCCAGAGCGGCGGACACCCGACGAGCGCGCCACCGACGATTGACCGGCCTCGCGACGCAGTCGGCGCTCACGGTAGCTCAGTGGCTGGTCCTGGTCGCCGGATGAACTCGCCGACGCCGCTTGCTTGTCAGGCACCGCTTGCTTGTCAGGCACCGCCTGCTTGTCCGGCACCGCTTGCGTGTCCGGTACCTGCGGTTTACGACGCCGCAATGGCGCCGACCGCACCGGCACGACCGGTCGATCATCAGGCGTGGTCATGCGCCGTTCACCGCCTGGGTGATCAGGCTCTGCCATGACGTGTCACGTCCTCGGTCGCGTGCGCCGGTTCCGGCGTCGTAGGTCTTTCCGTCGGGTCCGATGAACTCGCCCGTGTCCGGATCGTACGTGGTCGCATAGACCGCTGGTCCGTCCTCGTGTCCGGAGGGCGTGCCCGGGACCACGAAACCGGCCGGCGCCGACGGCACGCCGGGGACCCCCTCGATTGCGGGCCGGAACTCACCGGAGGGCTGGTAGCCGTCGCGGCATTCGGCGGGCGTGGGTGCCCGACGCCCCGGGAACTCCGCGCACGGATAGTTTCGTGCGCCACGCACGGCGACCTGGGCGTCCTGCGGGACGCGACACAGCATGCCGGGCGGGAGTTCCCGGGCATCGGTGGCCGACGGGAAGCGCCACTGCGACTTCGGCAGGTAACCGACCGTGCACGGCGGCGGATCCTGGAAGGCCAGCGCGAACTCGACGTTGGGTCCGTACCGCGGATCACCGGAATTGACGGCGGTGAGAAGAGAATTCATCAGACGCGGGTAGAGCACCAGGATCTGCTGCAGGTTGGGCAGGTAGACCGCCATGGTCTTCGACGCCACGCCGAGGTTGTCGATCAGCATCGGCAGCGTCTGGTCCATCGACGAAAAGAGTTGCTGCGTCTGCGCGGCGACCGGTGGCCCCTTGCGCAGCAGGTCGGTCACCTCCGGGTTGTTGGCGCGCAGCTGGTCGGTCACCGTCAGCACATCGGCCGTCCAGGAACGGATCTCGTCGGCGGTGGCACTCTGGGTGGCCATCAACGGGCCCGCTTGGCGTACCAGGTCGATCGTCGCCTCGACGTTCTTGTCGGCCGAATCCACCAGCAGCACCATCGAATCCATCAGCCGCCGAAGTTGCTCGCCGGTCCCGTTGAAGGCGGTGAACGCCTCATCGATCAACGCGCGCAGGTCGGTCTGACCGACGGTGTTCAGCAGCGCGTTGGCCTGGGTGAGCATCGTCGAGATCTCCACCGGCACTTCGGTGGAAGTCACGACCGACCCGTCGTGCAGCAGTGCTGATCCAGCACCACCCGAGCCGGATTCACTTGCCGGGGGTGTGAATTCGACGAACTGCTCGCCGACCGCGGACACCGACCGCACCGATGCCGTGGAGTCGGCGGGGATCTGCGCGCCGGAGTCGACCGACAGTGTCGCCTGCACGCCATCGGGGGTGAGGCGCACCGATTCGACGGTGCCGACCGTGACCCCGCGGAAGCTGACGTTGGCATTCTCGTACAGCCCACCGGTATTCGGCAGGTCGAGCCGGACGTCGTAGCGCCCCACACCGAACATCGCGGGCACCTTCACGTAGAAGACGGCCACCGCGACGACGGCGATGATGGCCACGATCGTGAAGGCGACCAGCTGCGTACGGACGAATGAGGTGATCTTCATCAGCCACCACCCGCCCCGACACGCGGCGCGGGGACCGGTACAGAGCTGTCGGGTTGGCGTTCGCCGCCCGGCTGCAGCGGCGCGGTGAAGGGGTTGAGCCCACGTTTCGCCGCGCCGGCGGGTTTACCGGTCACCCCCTCGGGTCCCACCACCCCGGCCGACCGAAGGATGGTGTTGCCCAGGTTCTCAAAGGTGAGGTCGAGCACCAGATCGGAGTTGACGTAGTCACCCTTGACGATGGTCGGGATCATCTCCTCGAGGAATGGGAACGTCAGCAGCAGACGCAGCGACCCGGGCAGCGCGGGCCCGGCGTCGGCGAATCCCTTCAGCGCCGGACGCATGTTGGCGATGATGGTCTCGATGTCGCGGGTGTTGGCGTCGAGGACGTCGTTGGTGGTCGACGACAACCGGCCGAGCGCGTCGAGTGCGGTGACGAAGTTGTCGCGTTGTTCGTTGAGCACCTTCAGAATTCGCGGTCCGTCGGTGAGCGCCTTCTCCACCGTGGGCGCCTGGGCGTTGATGACGCCGGTCATCCGGTCGAGTCCGACCATCGCCGCAATGATGCTCGACTTCTGCCGGTCGAGGTCGCCGACGAGGGTGTTGAGTCGAGGGATGAGGGCGCGCAACGACTTCTGGTGTCCATTGAATACCGCGCTCATCTCGTGCACGACGTCGCCGAACTGGGCCACCCCACCGCCGTTGAGTACCACCGACAATGCGCTGAGCACCTGTTCGGTGGTCGGATAACTGCAGCCGGGGACCTGCTGGGCCGACGTGACGTCGGGGATCGCCTTGCCCTGTGGCGCAGCCAGATTCGACGACGGCGGGCACGCAGGCAGCGGGATCTCGTCGCCCGCCCGAAGGTACCCGGCCCCGCCCTGTTCGGGTGCCACGATCTCCAGGTGAACCGAGCCGAGCACGCTGGTGGCGCCGACCATCACATGCGATCCGCGTGGCACCCGGACTCCGGGGTCGAGCCGGATATCAAGTGCGGCATGCCAATTGTTCACCGAGATCTTCCCGATGCTGCCGACGGTCACGTCGTTCATCAGCACCGGCGCGTTGTTGACCAGTCCGGCCGCGTTGGGGATCTCGGCGCGAATCCGGTACGACCCGTTGGCGGTTCCCGCCGCGCCCGGCACCGGCAGACTGCTGATGCCGGAATACCCGCACGCGGTGAGCATGGCCGCCACCAGCGCCACGATCATCGCTGCCCGCAGACGCGCACCGCGCCCGGCGGCGATCACCCTTCACCTCCCCACGGAACGAGCATGTCCGCGAGTGGCCCACCGCCATTGTTGCGGCGGGTGGCCGCATCCTGCGCGCGGATGCCGGTCTGAGCGCGGGCTTTGACCGAGGCGTCCTGGTAGGTGATCTGGTCGGGGCGAGCATTCACCGCGGTGACCGGATTGGCCAGGAACGGCGGATAGTTCACTGAAATCGTCTGCAGCACAGGGGCAAGCACGTCGACGCAATGCGCGACGTCGGCCTCGCTCTGGCCGGGTCGGTTGTTGGCGTCCATTGTGCCGCACAGCAGCGTGATCAGGTTGCGGCCCATGCCCAGACCGAATACGCCGGCCAGCGATCCGGTCAGCGGGTTGTAGATGTTGTAGAAGTTGGACAGCTGGTTCGGCGCCGAGTGCAGCAGTCCGCGGAGCTGTTCGTCCTTGTCGGCCAGGATCTGGGTCGTGGTGGCCAGCTTCTGCACCGACGCGGTCAACGACGCCTGGTTGGTGGTGATGAAGCTCCGCACGTCGTCCAGCGCGGTGTCCAGATTGGTCAGTGCGCCATCGAGATTGGCGGTGTTGCCGGCGAGCACGTTGCTCACCGAGGCGATGCGACCGTTGAACTGTACGAGTTGTTCATGGCTGGTGGACAGGGCGTCGGTGAGCTTCTGCAGGTTACGGATCGTCCCGAACAGGTCGTCGCGGCCCGACGACAAGGTGGCCATCACGTCGGAGAGTTCGGTGATCGACTGGTTGATGGCGCGGCCGTTTCCGGCGAGATTGCGTTGTGCGACATCGATGATGCGGGCTGCCGGCCCGGCGTTGTCGCCGTCGGGCCCGATGGCCTCGGTGAGACGGGTCAGTTTCTTGACGTCGTCCCACTCCATCGGGACCGCGGTGCGTTCCATCGGGATCGCGGCCCGGTCACCGAGCTGGGGGCCGCCGGAGAACACCGGGGTGAGTTGCACGAACCGCCCCGACACCAGGCTCTGCGCGACGATCACCGCGCGGGCATCGGCGGGGATCTCGACGTCACGGTCGACGGTCAGTGTCACCGCGACGTCGCCGCGACGCGGCGTGATCGAGGAGACGGTGCCGACGTCGACGCCGAGCACGCGGACCGGGTCGCCGCCGTACAGGCCGGTCGTGGTGGTGAAGTATGCGGTGAAGGTTTTGGTGGTCGCGCGATGGAACAGATTCAGGCCACCGGCGACGAGCAACGCGATCAGCGCCACCGCGCCCACGCCGAGCCACAGACGTTTGTCTCTCATCGGCTCACCCACCTGCCCGGGGCGGCGCGACCGACGGCGCAGAGCGCGACGGGACGTCGGTGGTCGGCGGTGGCGGGGTGGGATACGTCGGTGACGGAGCGGGGCCGGTCGGCGGTTTCGTGCCGCGGTCGGGTGCGCGGCTCCAGGCCTGCGGCAGCAATGGAAATCCGGTGTACTCAAAGGCTTTCGCCACTTCCGGATACTTCTGCTCGAGCACCTTCATGAACGTACGGGTGTAGTCGCCGAAGGTGCTCACGCCGACCAGCGAGGAGAAGTTGGGTGCGTCGGACACCGCCTCGCCCAGCGCGTTGGCGTACGGCCCGAGCCGATCGAGGGTTTCCTTGACGCTGCGCTGGTTGTCGTTGAGGACGTCGAGGACGCCGTTGAGTTTGGTCAGCACGGGCGTCAGTTGGGCGTTGTTGTCGTTGATGAAGCCGCTGATCTGCGCGGCAACATCTTTGGTGCCGATGATCAGCTGCTCGATGGCCATCTGCCGGAATTGCAGTTCGCCGAGAAGCGAATTCGCGTCGACGAGCAGTTGGTTGATCTGGCGGTTGCGGTTGCCCAGGACGGTGGTGACCCCGTTGGCCTTGGTCAGCAGATCACGAAGTGCGTTGTCGCGCTCGGCAACAGCCTTCGACAGTCGCGACACCCCGTCGACGGCACCCCGCACTCCGTCAGGTGTGGCCGAGAACGTCACCGACAACGTGTCGAGTGCCTTGGTGAGTTCGGTGGTGTCGGTCTGTTGCAGGGTCCCGGTGGCCGAGTCGAGCGCGTCGGTCAATGAGTACGGCGAGACGGTGTTGCGGTTGTCGATCACCCCGCCCGGCTCGATTCGTCCGCCACCGTGCGGGATGATGGCGAGATTCCTTCTGCCGAGCACGGTTTCGGTCTTGATGGCCGCCTGCGTGTCGGTACCGAGGATGACCGGATCGGCGAGGCGGAAGGTGACCGCGGCCTTGGTGCCGTCGGCGGTCGGCGCCAGCACGATCTTCTCCACGGTGCCGGTGTTGATGCCGGCCACGGTGACCTGGTCGCCGGTCGCGAGCCCGCCGGCGTCGTCGAAGAAGGCGGTGTAGCGGCTGATCGGCGACAAGTAGGGCAATCTGTCGAGCTGCAGTGCCGTGATGACCACCATCGCGACGATCACCACCCCGATGACACCGATCTGGGCGCGGCTTCGCTTGCCGCGCTTGGCCTCCCGCGCGACGTCGGCGGCACTCGATTCGGGCCGGCCGGTGGAGAACAACCCAGACGAGAACAATCCGGACGAGAAGAATTTGCTCATGTCGCCGCGCACCTCCCTCCCGCCGCGGTCTTGTCGCCCATGACGTCGTTGGAGGTGAAGAAGTACTGCTGGTTGCCCGGCCCCGACACGATCAGCCGGATGCGGCAGAAGTAGATCTGCAACCAGCCACCGTAGCTGCCGAGGTTGGACAGCTTCTTCAGATCGCCGGGCAGCCGCTGCACCAGCGAACGCAGGAACGGCTCGGCCTTGAGCAACTCCCCCGACGCATCGCCGGTGCTGGCGACCATCTGCTCGAGATCGGGCCGGGTCGTGGAGAGTAATCCGGCCAATCCGTTGGTGGTCTGCGACATCTCGGTCAGCGACGCACCGATGGTGCCGCGTTGCGCGGACAGTCCGGTGATCAGGGTCTGCAGCTGGGTGAGGCTGCTGTCGAGTCCCGCGGAGTCGGCGTCGAAGGTACTCAGTGTGGCGTTCAGATTGTCGATGACGCTCTGTATCAACCCATCCCGGTCGGCGAGCGACGCGGTGAACGACGCGGTGTCGGTCAGCAGGGTGTTCAGCGCCGGCCCCTGCCCCTGGAACACCTCGACCAGTGACGATGAAAGAGAGTTCACCTCTTGGGGATTCAACGTTCGGAACAGCGGTTTGAAACCGCCGAGCAGGGTGTCCAGATCGAGAGCGGGCTCGGTGTGCGCGAGGGGGATCCGGTCGCCGGGGGCCAGCATCGCGGTCGGATCACCGACACCCTGCTGAAGTTCGAGATACCGGTCGCCGGTGAGGTTCTCGTAGCGGATCATCGCCCGCGTGGACACCGGAAGCCGGTAGTCGCCACCGACGCTGAAGCGCACGAGGGCCAGGTTGTCACGGGTCAGCGTGATGTCGGCAACCGACCCGACGTCGACCCCGGCGATCTTGACCTTGCTGCCCGATTTCATCTGCGACGCACTGGTGAACAGCGCCGTGTAGTCCTCGGAACCGCCTGGGCGGTAGTTGCTGAAGGTGATGGCCAGTCCGATGAACACCAGCACCATGACGGTGGCGAAGGCACTGAGTTTGATGACCGTGGCACGAAACGCCCGGCTCCGGTTCTCCACCGCAGACCGGCCGCGATCACCTGCCGTGGAGCCACCCGCCGTCGGGGCAGATGAGCGATCAGCCGCCATGGGCTTCTCCGAACAGCAGGGTGAACAGCCGGGTGCGATCGGCCTTGGCGGTGGTGCGCGGTTGATACGGCACCGGGGCGTTGTCGGTCACATAGAAGTCGGCGTGTTCCTTGGTCGTCGGATCACTCAGTCCGCCTTCACATGTCGGTGGTCCCTGCGCTCCGACGACAGGCAGGTTCTGCGGGTACCGGTAGCGTTGCCGGCCGGTGGTCAGGGATGCGTCGAGGAGCAGCATGCCGTTCTTGCCGCCGAACAGCGGTTTGGCCAGATCCGCCGCCGATGCCGTCGACGTCAGGAAGCAGGCGATGCCCGGTGCCTGGTAGCCGAACAACTGGCTCACCGGATCGTAATCGGCAAGGGCGGCAATCAGAGTGGACTTCTTCGGGGCAACGATGCCGTTGATGGTGTTGCTCATCCCGGTGACGTTCATCAGCAGCGAGTCGAGTTCAGAGCTGTTGTTGCGCAGAGTGTTTCCGGTGTAGGTCGCATTATCGACGGTGCGCATCAGATCATTCATCACGTCGCCGTAGACGTTGGTCGTGGTGGCGGTCTGGCGGATCAGCTCGTCGAGTTCTGGCAGGTGCGGGTTGGTTTTCCCCAGCACCGACGAGAGCGTGTCGAGCGCGCCACCAATGCTCGCGCCGTTTCCCGACAACGCGGTGTCCACTGCGCCGATGACCACATTCAACTTGTCCGGCTGCACGTCGGCGAGCACCGACACCAGTTGCCGGTACACGGTATTGAGTTCGACGACGACCCGGTCGGCTCCGATCACCGCGCCCGGCCGCAGGGACCCGCTCGGACCCGACGCCGGGACAGCCAAGGTGACCGCCTTGGCCCCGAAGATGGTGTTGGACTTGATGTCCGCGGTCACGTTGGCCGGGATCTCGGCCAGCTGATCGGTGGCCATGTTCAGATGCAGAACGGCCGAGTCACCGTTGGTGGTGATCGATCCGACGCGACCGACCTCCACTCCGCGCAGCGTCACCTTGGCGTCGGGATTCATCACCAGACCCGCTCGCGGCGCGACCACGGTGACCGGTGCGGTCTCGGTCCACCAACCAAGGAACTGGCCCGACGCCGCGATGATCAGCCCGACGATCGCGCCCACCATGACCACCGCCGCCATCCGACGGGTGGTGGTGGAGCGTTGAATTCGGCGAGACATCGACTATCCCGCCAGGTTGAATTTGCCGTCGGCGCCGTAGATGGCGAGCGAGGTGAGCAGGGTGATCACGACCACGACGACCAGCGAGGCGCGCACCGCGTTGCCGACGGCCACGCCCACGCCGACCGGCCCGCCGGAAGCGGTGAAGCCGTAGTAGGTGTGAATGAGCATCACCGCGATGGCCATCGCGATCGCCTGGGCGAACGACCAGAGGATGTCCGACGGGATCAGGAAGGTACTGAAGTAGTGGTCGTAGACGCCGGGCGACTGACCGTAGAGGTACACCGTGGCGAACCGCGCGGCCAGGAATGACGCCAGCGACGCCAGCGCATACAGCGGGATGATCGCGACCATCCCGGCGACAATGCGGGTACTGACCAGATACGGGATCGACGCGACGGCCATCGTCTCGAGTGCGTCGATCTCGTCGCTGACCCGCATGGCACCGAGTTGCGCGGTGGCACCGGCACCGATGGTGGCGGCCAGGGCGATGCCGGAGATCACCGGGACGGCGATACGGACATTGATGAACGCGGAGAAGAAGCCGGTGAGCGCCTCGACGCCGATGTTGGCCAGCGAACTGTAGCCCTGCACGGCGATGGTGCCGCCGGTGAACAGGGTCAGGAATCCGACGACCACCACGGTGCCGCCGATCATCGCCAGCGCTCCGGTGCCCATCGAGATCTCCGCGATCAGCCGCAGCGTCTCCTTCTTGTAGTGCCGGATGGCCCGCGGGATCGCGATGAGCGAATCCCAATAGAACAGCGCCTGATCGCCGACCTGATTCCAGTCCTCACCGGCGCGCTCGATGGCGACGCGCGCGCTGTGCAACCGGTGGGTGAACGGATGAGCCATGTCAGCCGGCCGTCGCCTTCAGTCCGACTGCGGTGACCACCACGTTGACGACGAACAACGCCATGAACGAGTAGACGACGGTCTCGTTCACCGCGTCGCCGACACCTTTGGCGCCGCCCTTGACGTTGAGTCCCTGATAGCAGCCGACCATTCCCGCGAACAGGCCGAACAGCGCGGCCTTGATCATCGAGATCATCAGTTCGTCGAAGCCGGTCAGCAACGTCAGGTTCGCCACGAACGCGCCGGGATTGACGTCCTGCAGGTAGACCGAGAACACGAAGCCGCCGGCGATGCCGATGGTGCACACCAGGCTGTTCAGCAGCAGTGCGACGCCGGTCGAGGCGATGATGCGCGGGACGACGAGCCGGTGCACCGGATCGATGCCCAGCACCTTCATCGCGTCGATCTCCTCGCGGATGGTGCGCGCGCCGAGGTCGGCACTGATGGCGGTTGCGCCGGCGCCGGCGACGATCAGCACCGTGACGATCGGGCCGATCTGGGTGATGGTGCCCAGGGCCGCACCGGCACCCGAGAGGTCCTGTGCGCCGATCTCGCGCAGCAGGATGTTCAGCGTAAAACTCACCAGGACGGTGAACGGGATGGCGACGAGCAGCGTCGGCATCATCGACACACGGGCGATGGCCCACGACTGCTCCACCGTCTCGCGCCATTGGAAGGGCCGTCGAAACAGTTTGCGCGCGGCGTCGACGCCGAGTGTCACGAAGTCCCCGACACCACTCATCGGAGTGGCTAGCTTCGTCAACACAGGCACTCCCTTACCAACCCCCGAAATCACCGAGAAAATACCACGCTATCCCGACTGGATCGGGTCAACTGACCAGCGCCACGGCACAGAACATCCCGGATGGATTACGATCGCCAAACCAGCTGGTCAAAGGGGGTGTGAGACCATTTTCCGACCCTGTCTCACGGTCGTCGGAATCCGGTCATTTCACCCCGCGATTGACAGCGCCGAGGTGCAGCGGCATCGTCGGGTCGTGCACGCATTCCGATCGGAGCCGTCAAGCCGCAGACTCGGCTCGTTCTGGCGCAGGCCGGTCAAAAACGGCTGGTCCGGCCAGACCTTCCCCCACCCGGGTCGTCGTCGGCCGGTGATCGGCGATCTCGGCGTCTCCGACCCCCGCCATCCGGTGCTGAGCGTCCTGGAGTGGGGTGCCGACCTGGGACCGATCTATGAGACTCAGGTCTTCCGCCAGAAGTTCGTCTTCGTCGGGTCGGCCCGGCTCACGGCCGAACTGTGCGACGAGTCGAGGTTCTGCAAGGCATTGCCGCCGGCGATCACCGCGCTGCGCGACTATGCCGGCGACGGACTGTTCACCGCGTTCAACGACGAGCCGAATTGGCAGCTCGCACACGATCTACTGATGCCCGCGTTCACCAAGAAGGCGATGCAGTCATACCACCCGATCATGCTCGAAACCGCCCGAGAACTGTTCTCCTACTGGGATTCCCGAAGTACCGTCGACGAGGCCACCCGGTCGGTGCGCAGCCACGCCGACGTCACCCGCGACATGACCAAACTGACCATGGAGACGCTGAGTCGTGCCGCATTCAGCCATGACTTCGGTTCGTTCACCTCCGTCGAACCACATCCCTTCGTGCCGGCGATGGTGCGCGCGCTGGAAACCGGCCGACGCAAGGGTGGGCTCGCGACCGCACCGGGCGGTCGGTGGTTGATCAAGCTGCTCGACCGACGGTTCTCCGATTCCCAGGCCTACGTCGACGGTCTGCTCGACGACCTCATCGCCGAGCGCGCGGCGTCGGAAAGACCTGATACCCAACGTCCCGAGTCCGCACACCCCGACCTGCTGGGCATCATGCTCGACGTCGAACATCCCGATACCGGAGAACGACTGTCGCCGTTGAATATCCGGTACCAGATCCTCACCTTCCTGGTCGCCGGACACGAGACCACCTCGGGTGCGCTCTCATTCACCCTGTACTACCTGTCCCGCAATCCCGAATGCCTCGCGCGGGCCCAGCAGGAGGCCGACGACATCCTCGGTCCCGATCCCGACGCCATGCCGGAGTTCGATCAGGTGGCGCGGTTCCGCTACATCCGACGCTGCCTCGACGAGGCATTGCGGATCTGGCCGACCGTGCCCGGCTTCGCGCGGAGCCCGCGCGAGCAGACAATGCTCGACGGCCAGTTTCCGATGACCCCGGACGACTGGGCGATCGTCATCCTCGGTCACGTCCACCGCGACCCGAGCGTGTGGACCGACCCCGAGGTCTTCGATCCCGATCGGTTCCTGCCCGAGAACGTCAAAGCGCGACCGGCCCACAGTTACAAGCCATTCGGGGCCGGCCTGCGCGCGTGCATCGGCCGGCAGTTCGCCCTCCACGAAGCCGTGCTGGTCCTCGCGAGCGTCCTGCATCGCTACGACCTGATCGCCGACCCGGACTACGAACTCGCCGTCGACGAACGCCTCACGATGGTGCCCAAGGACTTCCACTTGACTCTGTCTACGCGCCGGGTCGCCGTCCGGACGTCGTGAGCGACCGGCTTCCCGCACTCCTCGAGAATTCGACGTCGCGGGCAACCCGTACGGCAACACGCGTACCTATCGGCTGAACTAGGATCAGGGCATGACTGATCTGGATGTGGCCACCACCCGCCGCGACATCGCCGACGCTCTGCTCACCGCCCTCGAACAACGTCACGAGGTACTCGACACCATCGTCGAAGCCGAGAACCGTGCCGACGCGGTCGCCGCGGTGGCCACCCTTCTGGGCAAGTCCCAGCTCGGTGCCGAGGCCGTGCTCGGCATGTCGCTGGCCCAGCTCACCAAGGAGCAGCGCCGCAAGAACCAGGCCGAACTCGACGACCTGAACACCGCGCTGACGTTCACCCTCGCCGAGCGTCCGGCGAGCAGCGGCGACTCGCTCACGCTGCGGGAGTTCTCCGCCGACGACGACGCCGACATCTTCACCGTGCGGACCGAAGAACTCAAGGTCGCCGGCGACGGTTCGGGTACGCCGGCGGGCGCGGTGTCTGACGAGATCGCCGCCGCCGGGCAGCGCGTCGACGCCGAGGATGCCGTCTGGCTGGTCGCCGTGGAGGGTCCGTCGAAGATCGGTCTGGTCTTCGGTGAGCTGACCGCAGGCGAGGTCGACGTCCGCGTCTGGATTCACCCCGAGCACCGCAAGAAGGGCTACGCCGCCGCCTCGCTGCGCAAGGCACGCGGCGAGATGGCCGCACTCTTCCCGGGCGTCCCGATGGTGGTGCGGTCGCCGAGCGTCTGATTCGGCTTCTGATGTGACCGGCGTGATCGGTCCGCCAGATGGCGGACCGATCACCGGAAAACCTGGTCGAGTTGGCGGTTACCGATGTGATCTGGAATACCTAGACTCGACAATGTGTCAAGCACCACTGATCTGAGCTCGAACAGGGCGGCCGTCGAAACGGGTCAAGCGCCGGCGCCGGAGTTCGACCCCGAACTCAAGGCCGGGTTGGCAGTGGTGGGCGGGGTGTTTCCGCCGACAATCACCCCCGACCTCATCGGCTTCATGCGCCGCTCCTACGCATCGCCGCCCATCGATGAGACCCTCGCCGGGCGCAGCGTGAACCATCGTGAGTTCGTCATCAGCGGTCACGCGGGCGATGACATCACCGTCGCCGTCTTCAGTTCGCCGCAGGCGGTCGGCCCACGTCCGGTGATCGTGTATGCCCATTCGGGCGGACTGATGTTCGGCGACCGTTTCAACGCACTCGATATCAATCTCGAGTGGGTGGAACGCCTGGGTGCGATCCTCATCTGCCCGGAGTATCGACTGGCCCCGGAGTACCCGGATCCCTATGCGCGCGAAGATATGTACGCCACGTTGGAGTGGACCGCACGCAGTGCCGACGACCTCGGCGCCGATCTCGGGCGACTCCTCGTCGCCGGGGCGAGCTGTGGTGGCGGACTCGCCGCCGGATTGGCCTTGGCCGCCCGCGACCGAGGTGGCCCACAACTGTGCGGACAGCTGCTGATCTACCCCATGCTCGACGACCGCAACATCACGCCGTCGACCCACCAGTTCGACGGCGTCGGCGTCTGGGACCGGGAAAGCAACGAAACCGGTTGGCGCGCAGCACTGGGCGCCGACTACGGCACCGACGCGGTGTCGCAGTACCTGGCACCGGCGCGAGCCGTCGATCTGCGCGGCCTGCCACCGGCCTTCCTCGACGTCGGCACCACCGAGATCTTCCGCGACGAGACAGTCGCCTACGCCAATGCGCTGTGGTCGGCCGGGATCAACGCCGAACTCCACGTGTGGCCCGGCGCCTTCCACGCCTGCGACATCTTCGCCCAACACACCGCACTGGCAAAAGCCATGCTGCGCACCAGATTCGCGTGGGTCGAAAGGACTCTCGCCGACTGACGCTCCCCACCGATACCACCCGACGTGATCACCGCAGGTCACTTCGGGCGATTCATTGCACCCAGTGAAAGGACACACGATGAGTGCTCCCATGATCAACGCCGACAAGATCGCCGCTGCGGCCGCCGAGGTGGTCGCCGGCGCACCGCCTTCGGTGCCCGGCGTGGTCGCCGGCGTCACCACCGATCGCGAAACGATCTACCTCGAAGCCGCCGGGCTGTGCTCGGTGGACTCCGACGTACCGATGACCACCGACACCACATTCGCGATCTTCTCAACCACCAAGGCCCTGACCGCGACCACCGCCTTGCAATTGCTGGAATCCGGCGACCTCGTCCTCGACGAACCCGCCAAGACCTACGCGCCCGCGATCGGCGAACTCCAGGTGATCGAGGGTTTCGACACCTCCGGCAACCCCATCACCCGCGCACCGGCGTCGGACATCACCACTCGCCATTTACTGCTTCACACAGCAGGTTTCGGATACGACTTCTTCAACGAAACCTACAGTCGGCTCGCCACCGACCACGGCCAGCCGTCGATCGTCGGCGCCACGATGGACTCGCTGACCACACCACTGCTGTTCGATCCGGGCACCCAGTGGGAGTACGGCACCAACATGGACTGGTGTGGCCTGGTCGTCGAGGGCATCACCGGCAAGCGACTCGGCGAGGTGATGGCCGACCGAATCTTCAAACCCCTCGGTATGACCAGCTCGTCGTTCGTGTTGTCCGACGACCTGAAGTCACGGATGGCCACCATGCACCAGCGTGAGGCCGACGGATCGCTGCGTCCGCTGCACAACTTCGTGCCGCCGGCCGACCCCGAGGTGCACATGGGCGGTCACGGCATCATCTCCAGCGTCGAGGACTACCTGAAGTTCATCCGGATGTGGCTCGCGGACGGCCGTTCAGACTCCGGTGAACAGATCCTGTCGCCCGAGACGATCGCGATGGCCGAGCAGAATCATCTGGGCGACCTGAAGGTCAAGATGCTGCCGGGCGTCATCCCGTCGCTGTCCAACGATGCCGAGTTCTTCCCCGGACAGTCGAAATCGTGGTCGTTCAGCTTCATGGTCAACGACGAAGAGGCTCCGACAGGTCGCCCCGCAGGTTCGCTCGGCTGGGCCGGTCTGGCCAACCTCTATTACTGGATCGACCGGCGCAATCGGATCGGCGGATACTGGGCCACCCAGATCTTCCCGTTCGCCGATGCGGCTTCAGTCGGCGGCTACCTCGACATGGAGACCGCCGTCTACCGTGCGCTGCGGTCCTAGGGCGCTGCGGTCCTAGGGCCGCTGCGTTCATAGGGCCGATGGGGTTCGGCGCCCTGATCAATCCACGGCGCCGGACCCCATGTGGGCACTACTCTGGTCGATCACCGGGTCTTCGAAAGACAACGGTCGCACGACAGGACATCATGCAGGAACTGCTCGGCCGGATCACGGCCCTCGACCCCACCGCCAGCCTCGGGATCCGGGTGATCGCCTGCTTTGACGAGCTGATCGTCGGCCAGGTGAACACTCACGGGTTGCTCGCTGCGGCGGCGGCACTCGCAGGGTGTCCGGCGGGGCTATCGCATCGGGGCCGCATCACGCGCGTCTCACCGATGGGTGAATCCTTGCCCGCCGACGATTCCCCGGCCGCCGGTTCTGCGTTCTCGACGACGATCTCCGACGATCTGGCGGTATGGATCGAGCGCGACGGAGCCGAACAGGCCAACGACGCGATCATCTCCGAGCGTCTGGCCCTCGCAGTTCGGATCCGATTCGCCGACCACTCGACCGAACGCGGTGTGCGCGACATGCACATACTCGTCGACGCAGATGCCGACGTCGATCAGCGGCGTGCTGCCGGGTTACAGCTCGGATTGTCGGCGACGTCGTCGTATCGCGTGATCGCTGCGCCGTTGTTCGCCGAGTGGTCGGACACCGTGGCCTGGCCGTCGGACGTGATCACCACGGCACACGGCACCCTGCACGTTCTCGTCGCCCCCGGCGACACGATGTCGGTGGGCGCGACTCCATGCGGGATCGGCACCGCAGGTTCGGTTGACGCACTTGCGCATTCGTTCACTGCCGCGACCATCGCACTTCGACTGTGCCGGCCCCCGACTGAGCCGGTGGTGTGTGCCGACTCGCTCGGCGGTCTGGTCGACATGCTCGCCGACAGTCGCACCGGATCGTCCAATCCAGATGTGGAAGCGCTGGATTCGGTGATGCAGACTCCATGGGCCGACGCCACCATCGAGGCGGTCATGGCATCGACGACGCTGCGCCAGGCGGCGCGGGCACTCGGTATTCACCACAGCACCATGCAGTCCCGACTGGAGACAATCCGGACGTCGATGGGCTTCGACCCCCTCGATGGCTTTGGCCGAGCGCGACTCGGCATCGCGCATCTGTTGTGGCGCCTACGTCATTCTCGGGTACTCGACCTACCCACGAAATGCGGATCGGTCGCGGACTCCACTCACTGACGTGCCGCACGCAAAGCGCGGTGAATTCCGTTGCCTTGGAGCACTTTCGCGCGGACCAGGAGGCACACCATCAGCGGCGGACGCGGCGCGGCAACCCGAACCGCGCGACGATGGCCCGAATGCGGAGTTGGTCGTCGACGATGAAGGTCTCGCGGACCTCCGCGGCCAGGCGTAACGGTTTCGGGTGCACATGCACCAGGTAGCGGGTGGTCACGTTGTGACCGTCGACGCTCGCCTCCACGTCACTGACCGCGTGGATCAGCCGGAACTGCGGTCCGCGCGCCAGGCTGCGTCGGATGTGGTCACCGTTGCGGCCGGTCCGGATGCCCAATTCGGTTCTGGTGCAATCGGGATGCAGTGACACGTCGGAGGGATCGTGGGTCACCAAGGCGTCGATGTAGGCACGGGCAGCGGTGATCCGGTTGGCGGGAGTATCAGAATCAGCCGCCTGCGCATCACGGTCGTCGGGCATGGTTCCCCAGGGTAACCGAGTCACCCTTGGGCCCCGAGCCTCGCCCGCTCCTCGGGAGGCACCACGGCGGCCGGCAGCAAGAGAAACGGCTGCCGCCCACGACGCAGGATCACAAACCCGTCGCGCTCCCACACGCCGGTGATGGCCGAGCGCGCGATCACCGCAGACCCCGAGGAGTCCTGCAGGTGAATCGCGTCGGCGGTGAATCCCGTTGACACCCACATCCCCGCGGCCAGATACCGATCCATCGCCGCCTTCGAACGCTGATGGAGAGCGGAGATCGCCAGCGCAATGCCTATCACCACTCCGATGACTAAGGTGTACCGGCCGAGCAGTTCCGCCCCCACGATCGACGCCACGGCGATCAGACCGAAACTCATCACGGCCGACGGTCGTCGGATCAACTCGATCACGCAGAGACGCGCCGCGACAGCAGCCGATTGCGCGTCCGCGCACCACCGGTAGGGCAGATTCAACGGCACTATTCCGGATGCCGCTGTTCTCGACCCCACCGGTCCGAGGCCCATTGTTGCTGCACCCCAGCCGAATTCGGCCGACGCGGGGCCACCGAACCGAAGGACAGCGTCCAACCAGGCGAAGGTATCCGGTGGCATCAACTGCGCAGGAACCATCAATGGCGGTCGGGTCGCGTCGCCGGTGTGCAGGAACACCAGGCCGTGCGAATACTGCACCGACGTGAAGTTGGCATAGCGAATGCACTGCTTGCCCCGCGCACTCACCAGCGTCATCGCGTTCATTCCGTATCCGGCACCCATCGTGGCGCCCGGCGCCCAGACGTCGGCCAGAGTCCGACGTTGCGCCACGTAGTACATCAATGCCATCAGCGGAACTGCCAATAGCGCCAACAGAATCGGCCACCACTGGCCCGCACCCCAGGCCACCGCGCACAGGGACAGCCCCAGAAAGAACAGGAGGACAAGATTCGCCGGGCGTCGCAACGTCGCGAATGCCAGGCGTCGACTCACCCGGTTCAGATCACCCGGGCCCGCCTGCCAGGTGTACTGCACCGGAGGTTCATCAGGGATGGCCGCGAAGGGCTGACCCATCATCGGATCGCCTACCGGTAGAGCTCGTCGAGCACCGGCGCGATGGCGTCGACGGTGTCCCACGTGCTCGGGAGGTCATACATCGATCGCTTGCCCCGCACGAGTTGCGACCCCTCGAGCGACTGCAGGAAGTCGCCGTAATGTGTTTCGGCGAACCAGTTTCCGCGCTCGGTCAGCATCAACGGGTCGATCTGCCAGTCGATGTAGGTGTCGGCGAACTCTTCGACGGACACCGTCCGATCCGCCAACGCGGCGATCGCGCGGTCTTGCCCGGAAGCGAGAATGCCGACGCGATTCGCCCACGCGAAGAAGGCGACGATGTGCGTCACCGACGCGGACTCGGCGAGCCCGTAATCCTCGGTGGTGTCCTGATGCCAGGACGCGTCGTCGTAGGTCATGGGTGCAGCTTAGACAGGGCAGGTCCGACGTTCTTGTCGGTGGGGTCTGGTAGCTTGGTTGACAGGTGATCGAACACGCTTTCGACGGTGTTCGTGAGGGTCGTCCGCCGGGTTCCGGTGGCCTCCCCAACTTCCGATGTGCACCACTTGACTCCGGAAGCGGTCCTACTTTGGTCGACGCATCACCCGACGCGTCGACGGTGCCCACCACAGAGCTGGGTCAAAACCACTGGGTCACAACCCAGCTGAGTCACAACACCAGTGACCGGTTTCTCTTCTGTGGAGTAGGAGCACCCCTCATGTCGGCGTCCTGGACGACACTGCCACCGGAGTTCCTGGGTGACGTGCGTCCCGATGCTGCCGCCGACCACACCATCAACGAACTCCTCGACGGCATCGCCGCCGCCGCACACGGCGAGTCCTACCTCGCCTGGACCCGTTACCAAGCCGCCTGGCAACTGTATGAGCGCCTCGTCCTGGGCCGCGAACACACCGACGGATTCATCCAAGACGGATTCGCCGACTGCGCCGCACGCGTCGCCAAAACCCTTGCACTACCCCGCTACAAAGCCGAAGCCATCCTCACCACCTCCATCAGCCTGCACGAGATGCCGCACGTCGCCGACTGCCTCCGCGACGGCATCATCACCGACGCCAACGCCCAACTCATCGCCTCCCGCACCGACCTCGTCGGCGAAGCCACCTTCAACAACCCAACCCGCACACCCGACCAACCCGCCGACCCCAACACCGGCCCCGACACCCCCGAGACCGACCCCACCCCGACGCCCGACCCGACCAGTGACGCAGACCCGACCAGCGACCCCGCTCCCACTCCCGAACGATCACCCGCCGATATCGTCGCCGACCTGATCGCCGACGTCAGCACCGACATCGCCGCCGCCCTGCGCGGCAAACCCGGCACCTGGTCACGAACACGACTGCGCGACATGGTCGATCGCATCATCTTCAGACACGACCCCGACTCCGTCCGCGAACGACGCCAACGCGCCCTCGACAACCGCGGCATGTGGACCGAAGACCGCCAAAACGGCACCAGCGAACTGAGCACCGTCACCTCGACCGAGAACGCGAAGATCATGGCCGCCGCCATCCGCACCCTCGCCGACACCGCCTGCAAAAAAGACGGCCGCAACCGTCAACAACGATCCTCCGACGCACACTTCGCGATCATCACCCGCACACCATTCGAATGCCAATGCGGCACCGACGACTGCCCCGCCGACATCCCCGACCCCGACACACTGCCCACCGTCACGTCGAAAGTCATCATCCACGTCGTCTGCGACGAAGCCACCCTCGACGGCACCGCAGCCAACGCCGCCTACCTCGACGGCCACGGCGTGATCTCCGACGAACACCTCCGAGATCTCGCGGCCCGCCCGGACGCCGTCATCACACCACTAGTGCCGCAAGGCACCCCGATGAACCCCGACGGCACCTTCACCCTGCCCACCCACCGACCATCCGACCCCTACCGCCCATCCACCGCGCTCGACACCTTCATCCGCGTCCGCGACGCCTACTGCACCGACCCCGGCTGCGAACGCTCCGCCTGGAACGCCGACATCGACCACGTCGCCGAATACAACCACGACGACCCCGAAACCGGCGGCCAGACCACCCCCGACAACCTCAACTCCAAATGCCGCCCCGACCACCTCCTCAAAACCTACGGAGACTGGGTCGACGACCAATACCGCGACCAATCAGGCCGCCTCCGAACCGAATACATCACCCCCGAAGGACACGTCATCCCCGGCGAAGCCGAAACCATGGAAGACTTCTTCCCCGGCCTACGCCGCATCCGCTTCAGCGCACCCGCCACCGCCCCACCCCACCGCACCACACGGTCCCGCCCCGAACCGCTGGACAACCCCACCAGACGCCGAACACGCCTGGCAAACAAACACGCCCGCCGCAGCGCCGAACGCCACCGCAACCACAAACGACGACACTCAGGAGAACCGCCACCCTTCTGAACCGCCGGCACTACGTCGTCGGAGCAGGTGTCGTCAGAGCGCAGGCGTCAGAGCGCAAGGGGTCATGCTCCAGCCGGTGGCGGCGACCCGCTGCTGCCAGAAGTCGGCGTATTGCCCACCGCGCTCCAGCAATTCGGCGTGCGTGCCGATGTCGGCGACGCTGCCGTCGCCGCTGAGCACGACGATCTGGTCGGCGGCGACCACGGTGGACAGTTTGTGGGCGATCACCACAACGGTGCTGCGGTCGGCCAGGTCTCGAATCGACGCGGCGACATGCGCCTCGTTCTCCGGGTCGAGGGCGCTGGTCGCCTCATCGAAGAGCACGATCGGCGCATTCTTGAGCAACGCGCGGGCGATCGAGACCCGTTGCCGCTCACCACCGGACAACGCCGAGCCGCCCTCGCCGACGCGGGTCTGCCAACCGTCGGGCAAGCGTTCGACGATGCTGGTCACACCCGCGGTGTCGGCAGCGGCTCGGATCTCGTCGTCGGTCGCGTCGAGTCGGCCGATCCGGATGTTCTCCCACAGAGTGTCGTCGAAGAGATAGACGTCCTGGAAGACGAGCGAGAGCTGCGCCATCAGTGTCGCGGTGTCCTGATCCCGGACGTCGACGCCACCGACGCGCACCGTCCCGGCATCGACATCGTAGAACCGTGCAGCGAGCCGGGTGAGCGTCGTCTTCCCGGAACCCGACGGCCCGACGAGGGCGGTCATCGATCCGGCCGGCACCGTGAAGCCGACGTCGCGCAACACTGTCCGGTCGTCGTATCCGAAAGTGACACCATCGAATTCGAGACCGCCGGTGGCACTCACCGGCTGGGGGCGCTCCGGCTGCGGCATCGACGGCGTCCTCAGTACGTCGGCGATCCGGTCGATCTCCGCGGTCGCCATCCGCAGCGACGAACCCAACTCGGCGAGTTCGCCCACCGGCTGGGTGAATCGGGCCGCCAGGCCCAGGACCGCCAGCAGAAGCGCGGGTTCGATACGTCCGCCGACGGCCAGCCATGCGCCGAAGGCGATGATCATCGTGAAGACCAGCTGTACGGCGAATCCGTTGAGGATGAGTCCGGCGGTCTGTCGCCACATCATTGATCGACCGACTCGATGTTGTTGCGACAGTGCGGTATCCAGCGGCTCGTAGGTCTGCGCGGATCGTCCGAAAGCACGCAGCGCCGGTTGGCATCGCGCGAACTCGAGGACCGCGGTGTTGACCTCGACTCCGGCGTCGTGATTGCGTTCCTCCGCGGTGGCGATCATCGACGAGGCGCCCAGACCCGCGACGTAGAGCACGCCCGCCCCGATGAGCGTGACCAGACCGATGCGCCAGTCGAAGAAGAACAGCCCGACGACGACGGTGCCCGATGCGACCAGGTTGGTCACCACCGGCGAGATGAGATGTGCGCCTGCGGTTCCGACGAACAGCGTGCCCTTGACCGCGATCTGCGAGACCGACCCGGTGGTGTCCTTGGTGAACCATCCCAGCGGGAGGGTGACCAGGTGGTCGCCGAGGCGGTGATGCAGCGCGCGCATCGCGAACAGCGCCAGGTGCATGCCTCCGATGGACTGGACATAGAAGGTCACGCAGCAGAACACCACGGTCGGGATAAGCGCGACCAGCCACCACCCGGCCGCGGAATAGTTGCCGTCGAACAGCTCCCGGGTGAAGGGCACCAGGATCAGCATCGACAATCCCTGTGCGACACCGTAGACCGTCGCCCATGCCAGGAAGACCAGCATCCTGGCTCGTTCGGTTCCCAGAATCGTCAAGTAGCCCTTGATCATCGGATGTCCCCCTGTCCGGCCAGATACGCCGACCACATGTGCGAGTACCGTCCACCGGCGGCGACGAGATCGTCGTGCCTGCCCTGTTCGACGATGCAACCGTTGTCGAGGACGACGATGGCGTCGGCGTGGGTGATGGTGCCGAGCCGGTGCGCGATCACCAGCACGGTACGACCGGCGATCAGGGCGCCGACGGCCTGCTGAATCTGCGCCTCGGAATCAGGGTCGGCGAACGCGGTCGCCTCGTCGAGCACCAGGATCGGCGTGTCGGCGAGAAGGGCGCGGGCGATCGCGACTCGCTGCTGCTCCCCGCCCGACAGGTGCGCGTCGAGACCGATCACCGAGTCGTAGGCACGGGGCAGCGCGGCGATCCGATCGTGAATCTGCGCGGTACGGGCGGCGGACTCCACGTCCTCGTCGGAGGCATCGGGCCGGCCAAGAGCGATGTTGTCCCGCAACGAGATACCCAGCAGTGCGACATCCTGGAGCACGAAGCCGACTCGGTTGTAGAGCACGGCCGGGTCGATGTCACGGACGTCGACTCCGCCGATGCGGACCGTGCCAGAGTCGGGGTCACCGAATCGCGGTAGCAGGGTGGCCAGCGTGGATTTGCCGCTGCCTGATGAGCCGACGAGCGCGGTCATCGTTCCCGGCTCCAGACGCAGATCGATGCCGTCGAGGGCGCGCACCCCGGCCCTGTCACCCCCGGCCCTGTCACCCCCGGCGCTGTCACCGTCGGCCGGATACGTGAAGACGACGTTGTCGAATTCAACCGAATTGCCCTCGGGTGTCTGTGGATTCGACGGAACGGCAAGCCCCTTCTCGTTGAGCAGGGCGATCACCCGGCCGGCGGCCGCGCTCGCCTGCTGGCGGCTGTGCAATGCCATCGCCAGGGTCATGACGGTGGTCGGCAACACCATCGCAACCAATGTGGAACCCAACACCTCGATGGGGGTCACCCAACCTTCGCGAACAAACCAGTATCCGCCCGCGCAATTGATCAGCAGCACCAGTGGCGCGGAAAGGATCATCGCCGAGATCGCCTCCAGGCGCAGCATCGGACCGACGTAGCCGGCGAACTTGTCGTTGAAATCGTCTGCCGCATCGAGGAATGCGCGGTGCGCGCGACCCGCCTGGCCGAACGTCTTGACCACCGATACACCCGAGACGAACTCGACGATGGTGGCCGAGATCTTGGCGATCCCCTCGTTCATCTCCGCCATCCGCGTCGATGCGTCGCGCATCATCCAACCGTAGGCGATTGCATACAGCGGCAACGTGACAAAGGCGAGCAGACCCAACCGCCAGTCGAGATAGAAGCAGTAGATGAGCGCGAAAAGTGGTGTGGCCCAAGCTCCAGTGGTCTCCACATCGGCGTGCGCCACCAGGTAGTGGATCTCGGCGATGTCGTTCTGGGTCGCCTTGCGGACCCGCCCCGAACTCGTGCGACTGAACCAACTCAGCGGAAGCCTGGCCAGCGTGTCGACGATGCGTCGACGCAGACTCGCCTGCAGGTTGACGTCGGCGAAATGGGTGACGACGAGCGCCAACCCGCCGAAGAACGCACGGATGCCCAGTCCCGACAGCACAATCCATACGATCAACCACACCCGGCGGGTGTCGAGCGGCCCATCGGCCAGGAGCGTCCGACCGAGTTCGACGATGCCGATGAACGGCACCACCGTCGCGGCGGAGGCAATGAGTTGCAGTAGCCGGGCGATCCGGATACGTCCCCGAACCGGCGCGAGCAGATCCCGCAGCGCCGCCGCATTGGCCTTGGACTCGGCTTTCGGGTCCGCCCCAGGTGCCGTCGAAACATCGTCGACGACGGACTGGGCGGGTTCGGTATCCGACTCGGCAATCGAAGTCATACGCGTACGATATGGCCGACGACGTGCAAAAGCAAGGGTGACCTAAGTCCCTAGCCTACCTGGGTGCCCCTGCCCCGGACGTGACCGCCGGGCGCGCGGTCACTCGGTTTGCCCCACCATGTCGATCACCTGCTCGATCGCGCCCAGCGCCTTGCGCGAGTCGCGGTCCAACTCCGCCGACACCGTGAGTGTCTCAATCGTCGGGCCGGCCAGCACCCGCCAGAGGTCTTGGATGTATCGCGGGTCCGGCGGCAGCTCAAAGTGTTTGGGATCGAGCAGGATGCGCGGAACGAGGCGGGCAATGCATTGGGCCATCGACGCGATGTGGCTGGGTTTGATGCCGGTGTAGTAGCCCGCACACGTAAACGCGACAGGCCAGCCGGCAGCGGTGCGGCCGACCTTATCGGTCGCCCGCACGCCGATCATCGTCGACACCGCAACGCCGTCCGGCGCGGTCACGGTGAGTGTGCGCGCCGCCGAGTCCACGAAGGTACGTACGTCAACAGAAACCCCACCCACGATCACGCTGACCGAACCCGTTCCGTCCGGGACACTTTCGGTTCCGACACGCCATTCGACGTCGATCGGCGAGGTGTCATCCGTGCGGGCGGGCGTCGATGCGAGTCCGGTCACCCGCGCCCCGAAGGTCTCCACCGACCGCAGTTCCCAACGGCCATACTCGACTTTGTCGCCGCACGGCGTCCGCGAGGTCCGTGTCGCGGTACCGCCGACAATCTCGTCGATCCGCTCGGTACTCACGATCGACACCGCGGGCGGCCGCGATGTCTCGTACTTCACCGTCACGTGATCTGGCGTACCATCGGCTGCTGCGGTAAAGAACGCGGTGATCACCAGTTCGTGTCCCTCGACGACAAGATTGTCACGCAACCCGTCGTCGACGATGTTGCCGCGGTACCACGGTTGGCGACCCTGATCTGTTCCGGTATCGAGGATCTCGTGAACAACGACCCCCGAACGCGCCAGACCTGTTCCGGTGGTGGGCAATCCGGCATCCCACCCGACCGGCGTCCGGTATTCGACGACGATGTCGCCGGTCGGGTCCGGCGCGTCGGCAGAGCCCGGCGGGCGCAGGATCAGCGCGACAGTTCCCGAATAATGCCTGGCGGGAACAAGTGTCACCGTTCCCGTACCAGACCCGCTTGGCAGCTCACGAACCACCTTGCGTCCGTCGAGAGCGCGCGGCCACTTGTTGTGCAGTCCGGCGGCGGAGAGCGACGGACCCATGGTGACCCACCTGCCACCAGGCCACCCAGGGTTGACTCCCGCTGCCGCGCTGAATGATTCGTCGAAAGTGGGATCGCCGCCGCCGTACTGCTCGGCGGACATGATGTCGTAGGGCGACCCGTAGTTCGGCAGCCAGTCGTCGGCTGTCGTTTCTGCGTTCCAGTTGGAACCCTGATTCAAGATTCCAAACGAATGCCTCAGTCCCAGAACGTGTCCCACCTCGTGGGCGGCGAATGACATGGTCGAGGGCTGGATCGGTATAGCGGCCACGGTGAAATCGCGGGCATGGTCGGTCCCGCCGTCGAAGAACACGTTCAAATTGGCCGGCTGCCCGGGCATGCCGGCCTGTGGGTTGGCCATCACGAAGGCGGTGCCGGGCAGGGTCACCACCACCACCCCGTCGATTCCGGCGAGCGGATCGGCACCGGGATGGCTGGCACGGAAGGCATCAATGGCCAACTCGCCCTGCCTGGTTCGGAGTACCTTTGCGGTTCCCGGATTGTTGACGGGATCGGAGATGAACAGATCAGCCGCGGTCAGCGTGACGTCGAGCCACTCCGACATCACATAATCGGATAGGTCGAGGTAACCGTACGTCGAGTTTTCCCAGTACCCCAGCACCGACGGGTAGCCGGTGGTCAGCACCGCGCGACATGCCTCGTCGGAGATCGTCATCACGGTCGGGTCGTGCCGAAGCCGCAGGATCGCCAGTCTCTCTTTCTCCACAGTCATGCCGCATCTCCCTCATCCGATTCGATGAGGCAATGGTCGACGACGACAATGTCGGGTGCACGAGTAGCCGGCTACCCGAAAGGGTCCTCAGCGTGTACCCGGAGGGTTGGTCCCCTCTCAGCGCTTCTTCGCGAGCTTCTTGGCCGCGCGGTCGTTGAGCTTGCGCCACATGGACAGCAATCCGTCGTTGATCTTCCTGTCGCGCTTGGTGAACGGCGGCGACATCAGCTCCGAGATCCGGATCGGCAACGTCGACACGGTCACCGCGCGGGCATGGGAGAAGGTCTCGAAACCGGCCTTGCCGTGGTAGCTGCCCATGCCGCTGCGACCGACGCCGCCGAACGGCAGGTTCAGGCCGAACATGTGGGTGGCGAAATCATTGGCGTTGAACGAGCCGCTGCGGGTGCCGTCGAGCACCTGCTGCATGCGGTCATTGTCGTCGCCGCACCAGTACATCGTCAGCGGATGCGGATGTGACGCAATGTATTTGATGGCTTCAGAGATATCCCGGTAGGGGTAGACGGTCAGCACCGGACCGAACACCTCGTCGTCTTCGACCTTCATGCCGGCCTTGACGCCGGTGAGCAGCGTCGGCGGGATCTTGCGGGTGTCGGCGTCGGGAAGGTTTTCCCCCGTCGGGATCACCTGACGTTTGGTGGCGCCGAGTTCGACCGCGTCGTCGATGAGACCGACGATGCGAGTGAAGTTCTTCTCGTTGATCGTTGAGGTGTACTCGGGGTTGCCGACGATGGTCGGCAACTGCGCGGTCCAGCGCGCGATGACCTTGTCGGTGAACTCGCCGAGCTTGGCCTCGGGCACAAAGACATAGTCCGGGCACAGGCACACCTGGCCGCCGTTGACCAGACGTGAGTCGGCGACCATCGTCGCCGCCTTGTCGATGTCGGCTTCAGGGTCGACGATGACCGGGTTCTTGCCACCGAGTTCCAGCGTCACCGGGACCAGGTTCTTGGCCGCCTCGCCGGCCACCGACGCACCCACCTCGGGTGATCCAGTGAAGAACATGTGATCGACCTGCAGTTTCGCGAAGTCGGAGCCACTGCCGTGCTTGGGCGTGATGACCGCGAACTCCTCAACCGAGAAGTACTTCGACGCCAGCCGGGCGATCAGTTCGGTGGTGGTGGCGGTGACCGACGACGGACGGACCATCACCCGGTTACCCGCGGCAAAGGCCGACGCGGCAGGGACGATCGTGAGCTGCAGCGGGAAGTTCCACGGGCCCGTGATGCCGACCACGCCAAGCGGATCGTGACGTAGCCGTTGCTTGAATCCGATGGCGCCCTGCACCTTTGCGGTGTTCTCTTCCTTCATCCACTCCTCGCACGAGTGGCGCTGATGGGCGATGTCGATCATGCAGCCGGTGACGTCGGCAAAGACCGACAGTTCGGTGGGGCGGGTGCCGAAGTCGGCGCGCAGAGCGGCGGCGATCTCCTCGGCGTTGTCGAGCAGCAACGACGCCAGCCGCGTGATGCGATCCATCCGGGTCGCGGCGTCGGGAATGCCATCGCGCAGGAAGGCGGCGCGCTGGATCTCGAGCAGTTCGGTCAGGGTGTGATCTTCAGAGGATTCCCGTCGTGTGGCGGGTGTGACCTCGGCAGGCTTTGTCATCGTGCTCCTCTGTCGAACCAGGCATGCGTCGAATCATGCAAGTGGCTTCAGCCGCGATTGACACAATCGCGCGTCTTTGTCCCAGCATACTATGCAGGTCGCCACACTATGCGCCAGATCACAGTTCGATCCGCGTCGATCCGGGGTCCAGAGCCACCGAATACTGTGGCCAACGTGACCGGCGTCGACGACTTCCTGCGGTGCGGCGCCATTCATCCCGACCTCCCGACCGAACGCATCGACACCCACGCGGCGACGATCGTGCTCAATGGCGACCGCGCCTGGAAGATGAAACAGCCGGTGCAGTTTCGCTACCTGGATTTCAGCACCGTCGAGCAGCGGCACGCGGCCCTGGCCGCCGAACTGCGACTCAACCGGCGGACCGCACCCGACCTCTACCTCGGCCTGCACTCGGTGCGCGTCGGGCCCGACGGTTCGGTCAGCCTCGACGGCCCCGGCCGGGCACAGGACTGGGTGCTGGAGATGCGCCGCTTCGACGACGACGCGCTCCTGTCCCGGGTAGCCGACGCGGGCCGACTCGACGACGGCCTACTCCAGCAACTCGCCGCCCGCGTGGCGGCGCTCCACGACACCGCCGAGGTCTGCGACGATCCGGCGGGTGCGGCCCGGTTACAGAAGGTGGTCGACGGCAACCTGGGCAGCATGTCGGCCTTCCCCGAGATCCTCGAACCGGCCAGGGCCGGCGAGTTAACCGAGCGACTCACCGAGATGACCGCCACGCACACAACACTTCTCGACGAGCGGGCCCGCTCCGGCCGGGTACGCCACGGGCATGGCGACCTGCACCTGGCCAACATCGCGATCATCGACGACGTCCCGGTACCGTTCGACTGCCTGGAGTTCGACGCCGAGATGGCCACCACCGACGTCATGTACGACCTGGCATTCCTGGTGATGGACCTGTGGGCCCGCGGATTGCGGCACGAGGCGAACGTCGTCGTGAACACCTATCTGGATCTCTCCCCTGCCGACGAGCACGCATTTGTGTTGCTGCCGTTGATGATCGGCGTCCGAGCTACGGTACGTGCGCACGTTTGTGCCGCCGAAGGGAAGGCCGATCGCGCGAACGACTATCTGTCGCTGGCACTGTCGCTGACCCACCCGGTGCCGGCTCGGCTCTATGCCATCGGCGGTGGATCGGGCACCGGTAAGTCGACGGTGACCCGCGCGATCGGCGGTGACATCGGCCGGGCGCCCGGCGCCCGCATCCTACGTAGCGACGTACTACGCAAACAGCTTGCCGGCGTCGGGATTACGACGCATCTGCCGTCGTCGGGTTACACCCCTGAGATGAGTGCGCATGTGTACGGCGAGATCAATCAGCTTGCGGCGGTGTATCTTTCGTCCGGCATGAGCGTCATCGCCGACGCGGTGTTCGGGCGTGATGGCGATCGTCGTGGTCTCGAGGACGTTGCCGAGCGGTCCGGCGTCCCGTTCGTCGGGGTGTGGTTGGAACTGTCCGAAGCGGAACGGATCGCCCGCATCGAACGTCGCGGACCGGATGCCTCCGACGCCGATGCCGCTGTGGCACAAGCACAGTCGACGACGCTGGACCCGCCTGACGGGTGGCTGCACCTCAATGCCGCCGGTGATGTGGTCGGTGCTTTGCAGTCGCCGATTGAGTAGGGGGCGGGGGGGCGGGGGGGGGCGGGCGGGGGGGGGGGGGGGGGGCGGGGGCG
>JAEYMI010000044.1 GCA_023461275.1 Actinomycetes bacterium
GTTAAAAGGCTTGGTAATATAATCATCCGCACCGTATTCCAATCCCAGAATTTTATCCATATCATCGCCTTTGGCTGTCAGCATGATAATCGGCATACTAGAAAATTCACGTATCTGCTGGCATACCTCAAAACCCGTCATCTTCGGAAGCATAACGTCAAGTAATACCACATCATATTCTTTCTTCTTTGCTGCAT
Source organism: Actinomycetes bacterium (assembly GCA_023461275.1). GTDB lineage: Bacteria > Actinomycetota > Actinomycetes > Mycobacteriales > Mycobacteriaceae > Gordonia. The sequence continues at coordinate 198 of JAEYMI010000044.1, forward strand.
CCAAGGCTTCCTCACCGTCATAGGCACAGTCAACTTCCATACCGTCCTGCTCCAGACTGAACCGGATACCTTTTACAATTAATTTTTCATCGTCGACAACGAGTACTTTCTTTCCCACATTCATCACCCATCCTATATTTTCCCAAGTTGATCGTCAAAACTGTGAAACCATTAGTCCACTGTAATCTTATCACTGATTTTATTAAAAACGGAATTCTTAATACCGTTAATATTCATTATCTCTTCAATACTCTTGAAACTGCCTTGTTCCTGCCGGTAGGCAATGATGCCTGCCGCTTTGGCTTCACCGATACCTGGAAGAGTCATTAATTCCTCCGCGGAAGCTTTATTAATATTTACTTTTCCGCTGCTGTTAACCTCTTTCAGTGTATTCCCAGTGGCAGTATCCTGATTATTACCAGAATAACTTTCCGGTACGGTACCTTCTACTTCTTCTTTCGTCGGAATATATACTTTCTGCCCGTCTTGAACCAGTGCCGCCTGATTCACATAATCTCCTGCGGCGTCCTTAGTCAGTCCGCCTGCCAGTTCAATTACCTCAACGAGCCTGGTATCTGCTTCTACCTTGTAAACATCAGGTTTTTCAACAGCTCCGCAAATGTAAATGTATATATAATTCACTGAAATTACCGTATCTTCCGGCTTATCACCAGTGTTAACCGATGAATTACCGTTTGCTGCCATAGGTTCCGGCTTCTCTGCATCGATAACGGAGTTATTCCCATTTTCCTGAACTGTTATGGAGTTCTCCTGATTACTGCTGCCGGAAGCGGCATCCGAAACCGGCTCCTCCCCTGAGCTATTCTCAAATGAGAGTACCGTTCCCGTATCCCTGTTTCCTCTACAACTGTAGAAAGTGCCGGCCGCCGTCAGAAGTAAAATCACAATACCAATCTTTAGCAACTTACGTTTTTCCATAAATTATCCTTTCTTATTCACTCGTGGGTTTTTCAGACAATTTTTACTGTCCGGTTATTCACAAGTAATATAAAAAAGGTCATGTCAATATCGTATCCTCAATACTTCATTGCATAATATTATTCTACCTAATAAATTGTTTGATTACAATAGGTATTTCGAAAGATTTTTAATTGTAAGAATTTCGTTAGAAACTAGTACAACCCGGCATAATTAGCCGGTGTCTGGTTAAGTGATATTGTGCCGGGCATTACTAGTCCCATTTAAAAGTAATGATGCCTCCGATTACCAGCGCTACACCAATTAATTTACGCCATTGAAATTTTACCTGTTCTACCCCGAAGATACCAAAAAGTTCAATAACATATGCCATAATCAGCTGGGAAGTCACGATTAACATAATGGCTTTTGCCGGCCCAAGGGAATCAACACTTCGGATAACCGTGTAAGTAATAAAGGCACCGATTGCACCGCCTAAAAGCATATATTTATTATCCACTTTAAAAATTGCTCCGAAACCGCTCTCCCGTCCTGTAATAAACCAGGCACCAAGGCATACTATAAATGCTGTAAACTGAACAAAACTGGAAGATACCCAAATACTGGTTTCTTTGGTTACACCTGTATTAAAAACCCCTTGGATACTCATCAATGCACCTGATATGATTGCAACAATCCATCCCATCATATAAATCACCTCGTAAATTAGTACGGCTGCTAATAATATCCAAATCCGTCAGTTATATTTTTACCAAAAGTATGGAAGGATATTCACCCCAGATTAAAAACATACTATATCAGGAAATCTGCAGTATTTCACTCAGATATGCATGTCCTATTCTTCAGCGCTTTTCAATATTTTAAATAAATACGAGTAAATATATATTTATAAATTCACGTTGAGGGAATTAATACTCGAATCATACTTAGTCAAATCCCTAAACAGACAGAAAAACCGGCAAGTTACCCTTTACGGGACTTTACCGGTTTCATACACTGATTCCTAAAAAATGCTTTCCAGAATCTCTATCATCTCATCCACATGTTCCCTGGTTATAATCAATGGCGGTACAAAACGAATAATATCAGGGCCGGCTCCTATGAGAATCAGGCCTTTATCCATGGTTTTTGCAATATAATCCTTAACGGATATATTAAATTCAAGCCCCTGCATTAAACCTTTGCCTCTTCTTTCAACAATGAACGGATATTTCTTTACCAGTTCATCTAATTTACCCTCCAGGTAAACAGATATTTCATTTACATGCTTTAGAAGCTGTTCCGACTCAAACAAATCAAAAACTTTACTAACCGCAGCAGTGGCAAAGGGATTTCCCCCATAAGTAGTACCATGGTCACCCGGTTCAAAAGCGGAAGCCACTTTTTCCGTCGCTGCAAAGGCACCTACCGGAACACCGCAGCCTAAAGCTTTCGCACAGGCAATTATGTCCGGTTTAACCCCATAGCCCTGATATGCAAACATAGTGCCGGTTCTACCCATACCACATTGGATTTCATCAAAAATCAGTAGAATATCCCGTTCATCACAGATTTTTCTTAAGTCGGACAAAAATTCTTTATCTGCCGGATATAATCCACCTTCTCCC
>JAEYMI010000045.1 GCA_023461275.1 Actinomycetes bacterium
GGGCGGCGTAGGCAGATAATTATTTTAACGGCGGTAAAAGATCGATTCCTCTTACCACCAGCATATAGTTTTTAAAGATCCAGTTTATAACAACAATTGCAGCTCCAATAAGAATAAGTATCCGTTCCCTTTTTTTATGGTCCAACGGGTGCTTTCTTTTTTTGGATAAAAACCGGATGATTATCTCAGCAAAAACAGCGATAACAGTATAAAGGACCAGCGGATGATACTGAACGCTCATCCGCAGGTCCCCCTGTAACAAAGTCCGCACTGCTCTCGTTCCCCCACAGCCGGGGCAGTAGAGCCCGGTGAGGGAATGAAAGATACAGACGGATCCTATTTTCCAAATTTTTTCTAACCAGATCATTCGTTCCACCTTCGTTTAATCTGCAAGATCAAAGGCATCGTGAACCGTTCTCATGGCGCGGTTTACGTCCTCTTCATGAATGAGAACCGTAATCCTAATTTCAGATGTTGCAATCATCTTGATGTTAATATTGGCATTGTAAAGTGCTTCAAACATCTTTGCAGCAACTCCTGGATTACTGGTCATCCCTGCGCCGATGATGGAAAGCTTCGCCACATCCTCTTCACTGGTTACATTCTGAGCCGTAATCCCATCCTTGTGTTCGTTTAAAAGATCCATGGTTTCTTTTAAATCCTGTTTTGCCACCGTAAAGGAGATGTCTTTTCTTTCTTCTCTGCCAATGGACTGGATAATGATATCAACGTTAATATTGTGTTTTGCCAGAAGATTAAAGATTTTAAATGCGACTCCCGGCTCATTCTTAACCCCGATTACAGAAATACGGGCTACATTTTTATCTGCGGCAACTCCGCTCACCAGCATTCTTTCCAATTTTGTTTCCTCCTTGACGATGGTACCTTCTTCTCTGTTCAGACTTGACCGTACAACCAGCTGTACTCCATATCGTTTCGCCATCTCTACCGAACGGTTATGAAGTACTTTGGCTCCCAGAGAAGCAAACTCAAGCATCTCATCGTAGGAAACCTCCAATAGCTTTCTGGCATCGGGAACGATTCGTGGATCTGCTGTGTAAACTCCATCCACATCTGTGTAAATCTCACATGCATCGGCATGGAGCGCAGCAGCCAGAGCCACAGCCGTGGTATCTGACCCTCCTCGTCCAAGAGTTGTCAGATCATCATATTTATTAATACCCTGAAAACCTGTGATGATAACGATTTTCTTCGCTTCCAGCTCATGCTGGATCCGCTCCGTATCAATTTTCTTTAACTTAGCCATTCCATAAGCGGAAGAGGTATGCATCGCTACCTGTGACGCGTTTAATGATACAGACGGTACACCAAGAGCATTCATGGCCATGGACATCAGTGCCACGCTCACCTGCTCTCCGGTTGCCAGAAGCATATCCAGCTCTCTCTTTGGAGGATTCGGGTTTATCTCGTGAGCTTTGGCGATCAGACCGTCTGTTGTCTTTCCCATAGCGGATAAAACCACAACTACCTGATTGCCTTTTTCATAATCCTCAATGCAGCGTTTTGCTACATTAAATATTCTTTCTTTGTCTGCGACGGAGCTACCGCCAAATTTTTTAACAACTAACATTGATGCCTCCTGGCGAAAATTAAATTTCTGCGCGGATGCGCTGTCTGATTCCTGACAGCTTTTTCGCTCTTAAACGGTATTCCTCCTCAGTCATAACCTCTGTCATGACTGCAAATTCATCCATGTGGTCCAGTTCTGTTACTTCTACCTTTCCAAAAGCAGCCTCTGCTTCAGCAAGCCGCTTTGCAGCAATTCCCTTAATTCTTACAAAATACCGGAAGGAAACGCTGTCCATGGCAGAGATGTCAAGGCGATTTCCATCCCAGCCCATCTTCACATGATGACCTGGGTTTTTAAGGGCTTCAATAATATCTGCTACAACTGCACTGGCTGTGGGAAGCTTTCCGGCTCCGCTTCCATAAAACATGGAAGTCCCCAGCATATTTCCCTTTACCAGAATGCCGTTGTAAACGTCGTTTACGGAATACAGCGGATGATCCTTTCCTATCATAACCGGAGCTACAAACGCATGAACTCCATGATCACTGATTCTGCTGGATCCAAATAATTTAACAGAAGTTCCAAGAGCGTCGGCATAACGGAAATCCACATCCGTTATATTAGTTATCCCTTCTGTATAAATATGCTCGTAATTCACTTCGTGTCCCGAAGCCAGCGCAGTTAATATGGCAATTTTCCTGCAGGTATCATGTCCTTCCACATCTGCCTCCGGATTGCGCTCCGCATATCCCAGTTCCTGGGCTTTGCTCAGTGCCTCTTCAAAAGTCTCTCCGGCTTTGTCCATCTTAGTCAGTATGTAGTTGGTGGTTCCATTTAATATACCGGTTATTTCTTCAATTTTCTCACCTGCAAGTGAAGTATACAAAGGACGGATTATAGGGATACCGCCTCCTACGCTTGCCTCAAAGAGAAAGTTTACCTGATTCTCTTCTGCTATTTTTAAAAGTTCCGTTCCATATGCTGCTACCAGCGCCTTGTTGGAGGTGGCCACATGCTTGCCCGCCTGAAGGCTTGCCTTCACAAAAGGATAAGCCGGATTTAAACCTCCCATGGTTTCAATTACCATGGATACCTCCGGGTCCTTTTCAATGACGGAAAAATCATGAACAATCTTTTTTTCAATCGGTGTACCGGGGAATTCTCTTAAATCGAGAATATATTTCACATTCACCGTGTCACCGGTCTGTCTGGCAATTATATCTTTGTTCTGTTCCAGAATTTCAACAACTCCTGATCCGATGGTACCATAGCCCATAACTGCAACATTCATCATTTTCTCACTCCCTGGCTAAAATTTTTACGTAATGGACTCCATTCTTTTCTTCCATATCCTCAACCATCTTTGAAACATTGCCTGTTGTTTCTAAAACCTCAACGCTCAATGTGAGGGTGGCAACGCCATTGACCGGAATACTCTGATGAATGGTTAATATATTCGCGCGGTACACAGCTACCACATGAAGCAAATCCGAAAGAAGACCAGGTTCGTCATCCATCTGCATAACCAGTGTGATGGTCTTTCCTTTGGCATTGTCATAAAACGGAAAGATATCATCTTTATATTTGTAAAAGGAACTTCGGCTGATTCCAACCCGGTCAGTTGCCTCCTGTACGGTGATAACCCGTTCCGACTCTAATAGTTTTTTTGCCTCAACAACTTTCAGCAATACTTCAGGTACAGCTTTCTGCTTTACCACAAAATATTTACTTTTATCTTCCATAAAAAAATATCTTCCCTTCTGTGTCCGCATCGGAAATACATCTGTGCTCATAGGGAAGATATTATCATATTTATGCATGGTATGCAACTATTTTTGAGTTTATTTTATTCGGTATTAAAAAAAATGCATGAAAAAACTAGATTTCTGCTGAATCTTCACCAGCTTTTGCTCCGGTACTCAACCATCGCAGATATGCATACATAAACTGGTCCAACGCTCCATCAAGGACGCTGTTTACATTACCAGTCTCCGAATTGGTTCTATGGTCTTTAACCATGGTATAGGGCTGAAGCACATAAGAACGAATCTGGTTACCCCAGCCGATCTCCGTCACATCTCCACGGATTCCGGAAAGTTTCTCCGCATTCTCCTGCTGCTTCAACATATAAAGCTTTGCTTTTAACATCTGCATCGCCTTATCCTTATTCTGGAACTGAGACCGTTCATTCTGACACTGCACCACAATTCCTGTAGGAAGGTGAGTGATTCGAATGGCAGATGAGGTCTTATTGATATGCTGTCCGCCTGCTCCGCTGGAGCGGTAGGTATCAATTCTTAAATCCTCATCGTTAATATCCACATCAAGGTCCTCTTCAATATCAGGCATAACGTCACAGGATACAAAGGAGGTCTGACGCTTTCCAGCCGCATTAAACGGTGAAATACGTACCAGACGGTGAACCCCTTTTTCTGACTTTAAATAACCAAAAGCATTGACACCATTGATCTGTATGGTTACGGATTTAATTCCAGCTTCATCACCATCAAGATAATCAAGCACTTCCGTCTGAAAGCCCTTTTTCTCCGCCCATCGGCAGAACATGCGGTAAAGCATGCTGCACCAGTCGCAGGATTCGGTTCCGCCGGCACCGGCATTCAGTTTTAATATGGCGTTGTGGCTGTCATATTCACCGGAAAGCAACGTATTGATACGCATTTCTTCCAGTTTTTCTTTCAAATCAGCAAGCATCTGGGC
>JAEYMI010000046.1 GCA_023461275.1 Actinomycetes bacterium
GGGTGCGGGGGGGTGGGGGGGTCTTTTTCCGCCGCGGACCGCCGGTCCTACCGAGGTTGTGCCAAGCTCGCGCCCCGGGCGTCGGAGATCTCCAACGCGGGCCGGACATGCAAACGCCCCCGTACCCAGCCCGCGCCTGCGAGTTCACCCCGCGTTCGCGCGCGCCCGCCGTGGACGAAGGCGAGAGTGCTTGACTCAGCCTCGGGGCCGGGGGGTCGCGGCGTCGATTATCGACGCGGGCTGCCGCTCCTACCGAGGTTGTGCCAGGCTCGCGACCACCCCGGACGTCGGAGAGCTTCCCAAACGCGGCGCGAGCTTCCAGACGCCGTGCGTGTACAGCCCGCGTTTGGAAACCAGACCCGCGTTTGGCGAGTGCGGAGTCCTCAGTGCCGGATCGGCGCCGGACTCCACAGGCCGCTGCGGGTCGCGGTGCCCAGGGTCAGGTCCGCGAGCGTCGTCACGTCGCCGTAGGGCTCGTAGCGTTCCAGTGCTCCCCAGTCGCGGCCGATGTCGCCCATCAGATAGGTGGCGACGGTCTGCGGCTGCTGGGAGACCTCGAGCCAGCCGAGCGGTCCGCCGCCATAGGAGTCCTGCCAGGCCGAGACCGCGGCCGCGAGGTCGGCGCCCGGCTTGATGCGCCACTTCGGGATCTCGGCGACGCCGTCGTGATGGGTGAACGGCCGCTGGCACGGGAACACCAGACCCGACGTCCAATCCACATGCACCGGGTCCGACGTGCCGACCAGATCCTGCAGCGTCTGCATGCGCGGCACCCGCGGCGGGGTGACCACGATGAACCGGTCCGGCGAGAGGTTCTCGTCGTCGGCGACGATGCGCACCGCGGTGACGTCCGACGGAAGTGAATCGGTGGTGATCCGCACGTTGCGCCACGACGGGCGCGGGCCCGGGTCGATCATCTCGGTGGAGCCGGTGGGTGTCAGCTCGGCGTCGCGGGTGCGCGGATTGATCTTCTCGGTGGTGTATTCGAGTTTCAGGTTCGGATTGTCGTACTCGCCGGCGACCGAGAACGTCAGCAGCGGCCGGTCCCGGAAGTTCGACGGCAGGGCGTACCAGCCGCTGGTCAGGTGTGCCGGGACCTGATCGGTCGTGGAATAGCTGCCCATCACGGGGGTGCGCGCCGGATCGAGGGAGAACGGCAGCGCGGCGCGGCTGCCGTTGACACCCGGCTTGTCGGTCGTGCCGCCGCCGGTGCCGCCACTGTTGGCGTCGAGGACGTCGTTGGTCGACGTCGCGTTGCCGGCCAGCACGCCGAGCGAGCCGGCGCTGGCCTGGGCGGTGACGTCGTCGGGAACGCCGTTGGCGTCGAAGCCGGTGGTCGCCGGCCGGTCACTGTTCGACGGCGCGGTGTCCGGACCCGACAATGGGTCGGGCAGCGACTTGTCGACCGGAGAAAGCATGTCCGCGTTGGGATTCGGCTCGGTCCACACCTTGTCGGCCATCCCGCACTGCTTGCCAGCGAAGGCCTCAAGGTTCGTACGCGGCACCGAATACGACGAACTCTGCTGGATACCGGTGAACACCGCGGTGACGATCTCGAACAGCACCACCGCGGCCGCCATGTAAGCCAGGGGTGCGGCCGCGATCGGCGCGCCGATGCGGTGCAACCACGTGACGGCCGGTCGTCGGAGGTGGTGCTCGGCGGGGTCCTCGGCGTCGTCGCTTCCGGAGCTGGTCTCGGCGTCGGCCTTTGCCTTTGCCGTGGCGAACGGCTCCCGGAAGTGGAACCACAGCGCCAGCAGCAACAGCGCCAGCGAGAGGTAGAGCAGGATTCGGCTCAGATCCATCCCGAACGCCACCGGCGATGTGCCCCAGGGCATTCCCCATGCCGACGAGTAGTAGTACGAGTTCGGCGCGGTGAAGGCGAGGCCGGTGATGAAGACGATGAGCGCGGCGACGATTGTGCGGTTGCGTCGCGAATGCATCACGTGATGGCCCATCGCGATCGCGGCGATGGCCGCCAGCGCGGCGCCGAGTCCGGCGAAGACGCCGAAGTGGTGGGTCCACTTGGTGGGGGTGAACATCAGGAACACCAACGACGCGAAGGTGATTCCGACGATCCGACGAGTCGGACCCAGCGCGGTGCCGGGGATGCGGGAGCGTCGGATCAGCATCATCGCCGAGATCGCCAGCCCCAGGATCATCGCGAGGACGGCGAAGCGTCGGGCGATGGAACCGTTCGCGGAGAACTCGAAAAGCGAAGAGTAACGGTCGATCTCGTTGTACCAATGCAGTGACGGACCCAGCGCCGACTTCATGTTCGACGCCTCGACGAACGTCGACAACGTCAGGTTGGAAAACACCACGAAGATGACAAATGTGCCGGCCGCCAGGATCGGCGCAATGAGTGCCACATAGGACCAGCGATCGCCGCCGATCGCCTTGGCGCGCTTGATCAATGCCAGCATCATGGGTCGGGCGCCGGCGATCAGCGCGGCCACCGCGAGCAGCCCGGTGGGACCGGCGGCGAGGCTGAAGGCGCCGATCAGGCAGGCGGTCGCGGCCGGGAGCAATCGGCCGGTGGCGATCGAACGTTCCACCGAACACCAGGTCAGCAGCGCACCGAGGCAGATGATCGGTTCGGGTCGCAGCCCATTGTTGAACGGGAACCACATCGCGAGGAAGACGAAGGCCGTCGTCCAGGCGACCTGGGGTCGGGTGATCGCGGCGCGGCCGAGGCGGGGCAGCACCTCGTGGCTCAGGATCAGCCAGACACCGATTCCGCAGAGCAGCGCGGGAATTCGCATCCAGGCGCTGGCCACGCTCACGTGACTCAGCAGGCCGAAGACCTCGTAGTACCAGCCGAACGGTGCCTCGGGTGCGCCGTACCAGCGGAAGTAGTTGGCGGTGTACTCGCTGTTCTGCGCCACGCGCGACATGGTGAGCAGGTAGCCGTCGTCTGAGGTGTTGGGTCCGATGAAGTGCCACAGGATCAGCAGGCCCACCACCACGTAGTCGCGTGGGTTCAGGCGCCACCAGCGGGCGGGCAGGATACGACGGTGTTTGCGGCCGTCGGTGGAGTCCAGGGCGGCCAGTGCGATCAGCGAGATGATCGTGGCGAGGATGCCGACGATCAGCACGATCCACTTCAGGATCGACGGCGCGGTGGTGTAGCGGGTGTCGATGGTGACATGTGCGCGCAAGCCCGGAATCGACGACGACGCGCCGTCGAGGTCGGTGAAGATGCCGGTCACTTGCGGGCGCTGGTCTTTGCCGTAGGTGTTGGATTCACGTCCGGCGGTGGTGCCGGTGAGCGCCTTGCCGTCGGAGTTTCGCAGGCCGACAAACTCCGCCGAGACGGCGTCGGCGTCGGCGTGCACCACGATGTCGCGGCAATCGCCGGCGCGCATCTGGGCCAGCGTCGCCGACACCAGCGGCACGTTGCGGATGACCACCTCGACCGACTGCCGGTCCGGCGGGTCGCTCGGCTGGCCGGTCTTGCGGATGAACAGACCGCGCTCGGCCGCCTTCGAGGCCTGCTTGGGCGTCGTGGACAGCAGCACCGATTGGCCGGGTGCGAGCCGTTCGACAGCCGAGCAGGGGATCGATACGTCGAGGTCGATCGGGGTGTAGCCGATCAGCGGCGCTGCGACCGAGCCAATGGTGTTCTGCTGCGGCCAGCTGATCTCGGCGGTCGTCTGGTTGACCGGCATGAGTGGGGTCGCCAGCGCCATGAAGAAGCCCAGCAGACCGGTGACGATGGCGACGATCCTCGCTCGTCGGACGGTCTGGGATGGCACAAAGAGAGATGGTAACCGTCTAGGGTGAGTGCCATGTCAGACACCGAGTCCGGTGGCGATCCGCTGCCGATCCTGCTGCTCAATGGGCCCAACCTCAACACCCTCGGGGTGCGGCAGCCGGAGGTCTACGGCTCGGACACGTTGGCCGACGTGGTGGCGCTCGCTGAGCGGGTGGCGTCGGAGTTGGGTTTCGGGTTGCGTGCCGCCCAGACCAATCACGAGGGCCAGATGATCGACTGGATTCACGAGGCGCGCGGACAGATCAGCGGCATCGTCATCAACCCGGCCGGTTGGACGCACACCTCGGTCGCGCTCGCCGACGCGCTGGTGGTCCCCGAGGTGCCCGTCCTCGAGGTGCACATCAGCAACGTGCACAAGCGTGAGGCCTTCCGGCACCACTCCTACGTCTCGCCGATCGCCTCCGGGGTGATCGCCGGGTTCGGGATCAGCGGCTACGAGTTCGCGATTCGACGCCTGGCGCAGCTGGTCGGCTGACCGCCGACGGCGCCCTCGCCCGCATCGACAGTGCCCGCCTGCAGCTGGTCGAGTAGGCCCCGGAGCGCCAGCGGAGGGACCGTATCGAGACCCGGCCCCGCCTTTCGGACAGAAACGCCCTATCTCGCTAGAAACACTATGCACGCGCAGTGCTTCTAGCGAGATAGGGTGTTTCTGTTTCAGCGAATCACACTGCGCCGCATACCCATTGATGGTCGAGTAGGCCCCGAAGCGCTGGCGGATGGACCGTATCGATGCCTACTACCGTTACGTCGTTTCCCGCCATCGACGGTCTAACTGCAATCCGGGGGTTGCACGTTGGCATTGCAATGTGCAACCCTTGAGTTGCAGCAACCGACCGGTTGCACCACGCTCCCGTCCCAGGAGGCACCATGTCCGACGCCACGACATCCGACACCGCAACATCCAACACCACGATCACTGAGCTGGACCGCATCGAGCGGGAGATCGAGATCGCCGCACCGGCGTCGAAGGTGTGGGCCCTGATCTCCGAACCCGGCTGGTTCATCAACGACAAAGAGCTCACCGAGCATCGCATCGAGCACGACGGCGACCTCGTGATCGTGCACGACCCCAACCACGGCCGGTTCGCCTTTCGTGTCGTCGAACTCGACGAGCCGCGATACGCGGCCTTCCGCTGGCACTCGGACATCCAGACCCTTTCTGCCGGAACGACTCTGGTCGAGTTCTGGATCACCGAGCACGGCGACGGCGTGACACTGAAGGTGGCCGAAAGTGGCTTCGCGTCACTCGACGAGCCCGAGGTCGATCGTCGCTCGCGGTTCGCCGACCACACCGACGGCTGGCGGATCGAGCTCGACCTCGCCCGGCATGCGCTCACGGCCGCCGTAGAGCGCGGCTGAGTTCGACGACGTTCAACTGGACGACTCCACGAGATCCATGTCAAACGTAGCTGTTTCTGAAACCGATTCTCCGGCAAGCATGTTCGCCGCCCTCGCCGACGACAGTCGATGGCAGATCCTGGTCCGCCTCGGCGTCGCCCCGGCTTCGGCGTCGGCACTCGCCGACGAACTCCCCATCACCAGACAGGCGATCGCGAAGCATCTGCGCGTGCTCGAGGAGGTCGGGTTGGTGGCATCCGAACGTGTGGGACGAGAGATTCAGTACCGCGCCGTCGGGACCACCCTGAATGCTCTCGCTCGTCGAATCGACTCCATCGCGGCGGGATGGGACCGACGACTCTCCGCCATCAAGCGGGCGGCGGAAGCCGACTGATCATGTGGCGCCAGACAGAAACCCCACTTCTCGTCAGAAACACTCCGCGCGCGCAGTGTTTCTGACGAGAAGTGGGGTTTCTGTGGGAGAGGGGTTGGAGCGCAGGGGGTTTCGATACGCTTGCTCGCTTCGCTCGCAGGTAACTCAACCACCGTGAAAGCTTGCAGGCCACGCAACCAGCGTGGACGGCTACTGAACCGGCGTATGCGGCTGCATCAGTGGGCCAGGGCCTTACGCGCAGCCTCCGACGCCGAGCCTCGGTACACCGGGCCGTGTCCGGCGAACACGACGTCGGCATCGAGCGACGTGAAAGCCTCGACGGCGCTGCGGTTTTCGTCGACGTCGTGGTGGAAGCATGCCGCGAGGAGCTGAGGTCCGGCCGAGGCGGAGAGCATGTGCCCGGTGATCAACGCGTCACCCGAGGCCAACACCTGACCGTCGGCGAGGAGATAGCCGCTATGCCCGGCGGTGTGCCCGTGCGAGGCCACCGCCACCGGGCGGCCCGGCAGGTCGAGCTCCTGATCGACAACTGCAACGTCGTCGAAAGCCGCGACGTCGTCGATTCCCGTACGGCTCAACGCTTTCAGTGGAATGATCTCGGCCAGCCAACGCCACACCCGTGGTTGGTAGCTCATCTTCGCGATCTCGACAGGGGAGACCTGATCGAGGTACTCGCGTCGTACATGGGCCACCTCGAGCGGGTCGGCGTAGACGTTGAATCCGTAGCGCTCTTGGAGTGTGACCAACCCGCCGATGTGATCGACATGCCCGTGCGTGATCAACGCTGCCCGGATGTCCTCACCTCGGCCACCGATCTGCCGGATCGATTCCTCCACCAGCCCGGCCTGCCCCGGATACCCGCCGTCGATCAGCGTGAGGTCCGAACCCTCCTGCAGCAGAATCCAATTCACCGACGGCGTGGTCACCAGATGCGCCGTCGACGACCCGGCGTCGACGCTGGTGATCTCGAACGGAGGCCGGCTCATCGTCGAACCACCAATACGAACGGTCCCACCTCGGTGACCTGGAAGCGCGGATCGGAGAACAGTGCGCGATCGAAAGTCACGGTGTAGCGCTTCACATTCGGATCGTTCGGGTACACGTCCTCGGCAAGCCGCAACGTGTATCCGTCGGCGCCGTAACGGAACAGGAACACGTTCGGTGGCGGCCACGGGGAGGAATCCAGCGAACGGATGAGTTCATCGGAACTCGACGACTCCGACCACTTCTCGATGGTGGCCGCACGTTTGTCGAACTCCGCCAACGGGTTCGCGTAATGCGACGTCAGTCCCTGGAATCCCCAGTACGGGTAGATCGACAGGAAACCGTAGTCGGCGGTCAACACGACATTCTCGGTCGCGGGGCGTCGGGTCTGCTCGGCGATGAGCTGACGCAACTGCGGATAGTAGGATTCCGCACCCGGCGGACGCTTGTCGGCGCGGTCGCCGTAGCCGTCGGTATCGGTGTAGGCGGTGGTGATCTCCGAGCTCAGGTAACCCGGAACACCCTGTGCCACTGCGATTGCCGCCAGCGCCGCGAGCGTGCCGATCACGAACCGGACATCGCCGAAGCGTCGGATCGCCACCACCGACAACTCGGCGACACCGAAAACGCCTGCGGCAGAAAGGACACCCACCAGAATCGGCTCCAGCCGGAAGGAGAGCAAGGTGGTTCCGCCTGCGGTCAACAGCATCGAGAGCAGACACATCAGGTAGACCCCAACCACTGTGGCGAACAGCGCCTGCGCGACGGTGCGTTCGCGGAACCGCAGCAGCAACCACACCAATCCGACGAGGGTCAGCGCCCCCACCAGCGACCAGTGGAACATCGGCAGCGGCAGGATCGAACCACGTTCGGGCAGATAGTGTTCGGCGGTACCGCCACTGGCCGGCTCATTGGTCAACCGGGCAAACAGATACGGCGCCCACACGACGAGCGCGATCACACCCGACACCGCGCCCATGGCAATCAACCGGACTGCGACCGAACCGATGACTCCACGCCGCTGACGCGACCTCTCCGCGTCGGGAGTGGTCTTGTTCGACGCTCGACGCCACCCCTCGACCGCAAGCCACAGCGCCATCACAATCGCTGTGAGCGCGAACAATCCGGTGTACAGCGTGTAGAACGTGGCACTCAGGCCCAAGAACAATCCGGCGGCGATCACCGCGGGCCAGCTCGTCGCGCGTCTAAGTCCGGCTACCGGACCGTCGGCGACCCGGGACCGCCCCCGCAACGCGTACAGCACGGTGACCAGCATCGGTGTACTGAGCAGAATCAACACGGCCGCATACGGTTCCGGCCCGGCATACATCAGCGTCACCACGGTCACCGCCAGCGCGACCGGAACGCCACGTCCGGCACCGACCAACCGGTTCCACAGCACCACCCCGACACCGGCGGCGGCCGCCATCGAGATGATCGCCCACGGCTTGTACGCCTCCCAGCCGGGCATCCCCATCGTCGACGCGTAGCGCCCGCCCAACCAGAACCAGCCGGCCGGATAGTACGGCGGCAGATTCAGATACGTCATGTCGGCCAGATGCGGGCTGCTGGTCAGGCGGGTCAGGTACTCGGTGCGGAACTGCTGATCCACCGACAACCCGAACAGATAGAGCCGCGTCGCGCCCAGCGGCATCCCCATCGTGATGGTCACCAGCCCGGCCATCGCGGCCGACGACACCACCGGGGTCAGTACCGACGCCCAGCGCTCCCGCGCCTTCGACGACCGATTCAGCAACACCACGACGACGAGCAGCGCGACCATGCCCACCTGGCCGGTGGTGGTCAGCGCGCGGGTGACGTTGGAGGAGTTGAACGCCGGCCAGTCGACGGCGTCGATGACCTTGAGCCCGATGGCCGACACGACGGCCCCGATGACAGCAGCGACGATCAGAAACCCGAGGTCCCGAACACGCCCCGACACCAACCCCGACGACGGTGCTGACGGAGCAGCCGGCGGCACCGGCTCCGACGTCGCGCTCGTCGTCGGAGATTCAGACGGCTCGGTCACGGCGCCACTCGACTCGGTCACGCAACTAGTTCTAGCAGCCTCAGATCGGGAGTCGACGGAAGATCGGCCGCGGGATGTGCCGTAGCACCGTCATGATCAGCCGGAACGGTGCCGGCGCCCAGACGATCTCCTTGCCCTTGGCGACGCCTTCGACGGCCAGCCGGGCGACGTCTTCCTTGTCGACCGTCAACGGCGCCTCGGCGACGTGCGCCGACAACCGGGTCCGGACCTGGCCCGGCCGGATCACCAGCACGCGAACACCGTACGGGCGCAACGTGTCTCCGAGGCCGAGGTAGAAGCCGTCGAGTCCGGCCTTGGTGGAGCCGTAGACGAAGTTGCTGGCCCGGACACGCTCGCCGGCCACCGAACTCATCGCGATGATCTGCCCGAAGCCCTGCTCGCGGAACTTCTCACCGAGCAGCACACCCACCGAGACGGCCGCGGTGTAGTTGATGCCCACCTCGATGACCGCCTTCGGCTGGTCCTGCCAGATGGTGTCGTCGTCGAACTGCACACCGAAGGCGACGATGGCGATGTCGATGTCACCACCGGCAAAAGCCTTGTCCACCACCGCGGCATGGGTGTCGGTCGCCAGTGCGTCGAAGTCGATCTGCTCCACCGACGTCGCGCCGGCCTGCTTGACCGTTTCGATGGCGGCGGCCGCCGTCGGGTCGCCCGGGACGGTCGCGAGAACCACGCGCATCGGTCCCTGCTTGAGGAACTCGGAGGTGATGGCGAGCCCGATCTCCGAGCTCCCGCCGAGAACGAGAATGGATCGGGGCACGCCGACAGCGTTCATCATGGTCGTGGTCTCCTCATGGAAAGTGCTTTCAGGACAGCAGGTGTGGGGTGATCAGACGAGATCGAGGCGGCGCGCCATGTCCGAGACGAAGACATGCTCGGGGTCGATGCTGCGCCGGACCTCGAGCCACTCGTCGATCCGCGGGTACATGGCGTGGAAGTTGGCGGCGGTGGTGATCGAGTCCTTGGCGGTGTAGAGCCGCCCACCGATGGCCATCACGCGCTGATCCATACCCCGCAGGAACTCGTTGAGCCCCTTCTTGATCGGGAAGTCGAGGCACACATTCCAGCCCTTGAACGGGAAGCTCAGCGGGGCCTTGTTGCCCTCGCCGAACAGCTTGATCACGTTGAGGAAGCTGACGTGGCCCGACGCCTGAATGTCGGTGATGATCTTCTTGAACTCGGTCTCGTTGCCGGTCGGCACGATGAATTGGTATTGCGCGAATCCGCCGCCGCGACCGTAGGCGTTGTTCCAGTCTCCGATCACGTCGAGCATGTGATAGAACTGCGCCAAATTCTTGATCTGGCCCTGCTTGTTGGAACCCATGCGGTAGTAGGCCTCGCCGACGATGGAGAAGTCGAACTTGTTGGCCAGCCCGCGCGGCAGGATGTTCGGCACGGTGATCAGCGGCTTCGGGTTGAAGCTCAACGGATCCTTTTGGTACTTCAGCGGCAGCTCGTCGAAGGTGGCGAGGTTGCCGCGCGAGAACGATCCGCGACCGAGCTTGGGTGGCCCGCTGATGGTGTCGAACCAGCCCGACGCGTACTCGTAGCCGTCCTCGTAGCGCTGCACGAGGTGCAGGTCGATGGTCTCGTCGAGCGTGTTGGTGACAAAGGTGTCGGCTAGGAAGAACGCACTCTCGGTGCGCTTCATCGCGATCTTCGCGCGCAGGATGATGCCGGTCAGCCCGATGCCCGCGACGGTCGCCCAGAACAGCGAACCGTCCGGGTCGTCGGGGGAGCCCTCCGGCGTCAGCGTCAGGATGCGACCGTCGGCCACCAGCAGCTGCATTTCGCGGACGTGATTGCCGAAGCTGCCCTGGCTGTGGTGGTTCTTGCCGTGGATGTCGTGCGCGATGGCGCCGCCGACGGTGACCTGCCGCGTTCCCGGCAGCACCGGCACCCACAGCCCGTACGGCAGCGCGGCGATCATCAGGTCGTTGAGCGACAACCCGGCGTCGACGTCGACGAGCGCGGCATCGGGATCGATCGAATGGATGCGCGTCAGCGGTGTCATGTCGACGGTCAGGCCGCCGGCATTCTGCGCCGATTCGTTGTAGGACCGGCCGAGCCCGCGGGCGATGACGCCGCGTTTCAGGTAGGCCGGTTTGTCGGAGTTGTGGTCGGCGACGCGCGCAACCGCCTCGGCGATGACCTCGGGGTACGGGGTCGACAGCACGTGCCCCTCGATGGGCATCGTCCGGCCCCATCCCACGAGTTTGCGGGTCTCGATGGGCAGCACTTCGTTGATAGTCATCACCGAAGAGGGTACTCGGTGAGGACCTAGGGCCCGACGACGTCGGGTGCGCGACGACTACCTCAGGATCTTGGCCAGCCAGGGCGTGGAATCCGGCATCGATGCCAGCACGGTCCCGGAGTGGTCCTGATCGGGGTACACATGCAGTGTGACCGGCTGGTTTGCCGCCTTCATCTGTGCGTAGAGCGACAGTGCGGACGGCGCAGGCACGTCGACGTCCTTGAGGCCCTGGCCGAGGAAGATCGGCCGGTCGTAACCGCTGTACGGAGTGGACATGTACTTGCTCAACGCCGCGCTGAATCCGGGGATCGACAGCAGGGGCGCCGAGAACCACGTGCGCAGGTCCTCGCCGGCGAGCTTGTCCTTGAGCACCGGGTAGCAGAGCGTGCGGCCCATCTCGAGACGCTGCAGTCCCTTCGGCGTGAACACCCGGGTGATGTTCATGTCGGGTCGGGCGTCGTTGAAGCCGGCCATGATGAACGCGGTGTAGGCGTTGAGAGCGCCGGGCAGCGTGATCGGCGGGACCAACGGTCCGGCCGTCTGATAGAGGTACTCGAGGTTGGCCGGGATGCCGGTGGCCACGACGCCGCGATAGTCCAGACCGGAGCCGCGACTGAACTCGGTGGCATACCGCGCGCCATTGAGAGCCGCCGCAGCACCCTGCGACTGCCCGATGATCGCCCAACGCTTGGCCAATGGCAGGCCCATCTGATGGGAGGCGATGGTGACATCGACGATGGCGTGGGCGGCCGCGACACCGTCGAGGTAGGCCATCAAGCCGGGTGTCCCCAGACCGACATAGTCCGACGCCACCACGGCATAGCCTTGGTCGAGCCAGTGGCCGAGGTACTCGACGTCGCGTGCCGAACGGGGCAGGGCCGACGGTGTGCACAGATCATTCATGCCCACCGTGCCGTGCGCCCACGAGATCACCGGCCAACCACCAACCGGCGCTTGGCCTTTCGGTACCCACACGGCGGCCGTGCTGGTGGCCGGAGCATTGTGCTGGTTGATCGTCGAATACTGAATGCGGTATGCCGCACCCGAGTTCGGCAGGCTCACCGATGCGTCGAGAGGCTTCACGGCCATCAGTGATCCCGGTTTCGGGATGGGCCCGCGATAGTCGGTCACGTTGAGGCCGGACCACACAGGTGCACCGACGGGCACTTCGTCGTCGGCTCGGGCGGTAGAGGTGGCGAGCCCGGAGAGGATGAGTACACCGACGGCAATCGCAGACAGGGTGGCGCTGATGCGGTTCACGATAGGAAACATAGCTGTTGTTCATGACGATCGCCGGCCGGTCCTACGCAATTGGTATGGCGAGTCGCGGTTTAACGATGTTGAAGAGTTCTGGGGCGCCGTGTTGCCTGGGAGTGACGCTAACCCTCAGGCTGGTCTCCGGACCCCAGGATTGCCACAGAACCGAAGACGCGAATGTTCGGGCCGTGATGGGCTGCGGCGAGTCTGTGGATCTCGTCTCGATGCCGCTCTGCTAGCTCCGATGGTCGTGGCCCTGTCACAACACCGCCCCGCCCAACACTGCTGCGGCCGCGTTGCGACCCGGGATGCCGCTGACGCCACCGCCACGTCGCGCGCCTGCCCCGCACACCAGCAACCGCGGATGTCGGGTTTCGACGCCCCACGTGCCCAGCTCGTCGTCGGATTCCGCCCACGGCCACTGCAGGCTGCGGTGGAAGATGTTGCCGCCGGGCAGGCCGAGGGTCTCCTCGAGATCGCCCGGCGTCTTCACCTCGATGCACGGGTTGCCGTCGCGATCGTGCGCGATGACCGACTGAATAGGTTCGGCCAGAACAGAATTCAGTGACGCAAGAGTTGCTCCGACGGCGTGGTCGATGGCACCTGGCTCGTCGAAAACCTCCGGCGGCGCGTGCAGGCCGAACAAGGTGAGGGTGTGCATGCCGTCGAGTTCAGGACCGAGGATGGAGCGGTCGGACAGTGTGTGGCAGTAGATTTCGCACGGCGGAAGCTCGGGGAACACCCCGCGCTGCGCGCTGTGTACGGCGGTACGCAGCTGGTCGTAGCGTTCGTTGATATGGAAGGTCCCGGCGAATGCGGCGTCGGGGGAGACCGCGTCGTCGCGCAACCCCGGGAGCCGGTCGAGTAGCAGGTTGATCTTCAATTGCGCACCGGCAGTCGATGATTCGGTGTCGATCGGGTCGTCGAGATACCGGTTGATCACCGCGGGTGCGCAGCCGGCGTAGACCATCTCGGCGCGCAGGGTGCCCAGGCTGGATTCGACGACGCCGTCGACCGGGTCGATGCCGTCGATGGTCACCGACGTCTCGACCTCGGCGCCGAATGCGGTGGCCGCCTGATAGAGCGCACCGGTCACCGCACCCATCCCGCCGACCGGAACGTCCCAGTCGCCGGTACCGCCGCCGATGAGGTGATAGAGGAAGCAGATGTTCTGGCGCAACGACGGGTCGTCGAGGTCGGCGAAGGTGCCGATGAGTCCGTCGGTGGCGACGATGCCGCGGACCAGGTCGTCGTCGAAGGAGCCCTCGATCAGCTCGCCGAGGGGGCGTTGCGTGAGGTTCTCCCACAGTCGCGCCGCCACCGGATCGGCGTCGGACACCAGGCCGGACATCGCCGACGCCGAGCGCAGTGGCTCGATCATCGTCGGGAAGACGCGTTGCGCGATGCGTCCCATGACCCCGTAGAGCTCTTCCCACGCGTGGTGCTCGGCGTCACTGCCCGTCACCGCCCGGAACGACGCGGCGGTGGCGTCGGGATCGGAGGTGTCCACGAGGATGCCGCGGGCGGGATCGTCGGGATCCGGGGTGTAGGACGAGTAGCGGCGTCGAATCAGCCGGATGTCGAGGCCGAGATCGGTGATGATCGTCTCTGGAAGGAGCGAGACCAGGTAGGAGTAGCGCGACAGGCGGGCGGGCATCCCGGCGAACGGCGTTGCCGACACCGCGGCGCCACCGACGTGATCGGCTTTCTCGCACACCAGAACCGATCGTCCGGCCCGCGCGAGATAGGCCGCTGCGGTGAGCCCGTTGTGGCCGGCCCCGATGATGATGTCGTCGTAGTGGCGCACGGTGTCAACCTTCGCATAGATCTCTTGTCCGGCGAGGTGGCATCGGTGATGCCTATCCTGACCCAGTGGACATCCCTACGGTGGAGCTCAACAACGGATATTCGATCCCGATGGTCGGTTTGGGAACCTACGACATGCTGGGCCGACCGTGCATCAGCGCTGTCGACTCGGCGTTGAAGGCCGGATACCGCTACCTCGACACGGCCACCCGCTACAGCAACGAACGCAGCGTCGGGATGGGCATCGTCGCATCCGGCGTGCCCCGCGACGAGATCGTCGTGCAGACCAAGCTCGGTGGCGGCGACCAGGGATTCGACGAGGCGATCACCGCGGCGACCGAATCGGCCAAACGGCTCGGCGTCGCCTACCTCGACGTGTTCGTGATCCACTGGCCGTGCCCCACGCTCGGGCGCACCGTCGACTCCTGGAAGGCGCTGCTCACCCTCGCCGACGAGGGATTCATCCGGGTGCCCGCGGTGTCGAACTTCAAGCAGCATCACCTGCAGATGCTTTACGACGAGACCGGTCGCTGGCCTGCGCTCAACCAGATCCAGTGCTCCCCGGCGATGGCTCGCAACGAGTTGCGGGAGTTCATGCGGGACAAGGGTATTCATGCACAGGCCTGGCATCCCACCGGCCGCAAGGAAGGCCTGCTCGGTGACGGTGTGATCATCAGGCTGGCCCGCAAATACGGCAAATCGCCGACGCAGATCGCGTTGCGGTGGGCCGTGCAGAACGGCATCAGCGTGGTCCCCAAGTCGTCGCACGCCGGCCGACAGATCGAGAATCTCGACCTGTTCGACTTCGAACTCGACAGCGACGACCTCGTCGCCCTGCTCGACCTCGACCGCGGCGAGAAGGCCGCACGCGACTCCGACCTTGAAGAAGAGTTCTAGGGAAGAAGAGTTCTAGGAAAAAGAGTTCCAGGAAGTGGAGTTCTAGCTCGTCACCAGGCGTGCTCTAGGGTGGCAGGGTGTCAAGCGCTGAGTCATCCGGCGTCGAACCCGCTGGCGACGACGAGCACGCCACCGGGCCGCTGCCCATCGAGATCCCGGTCGCCGTCGAGCGTCCGCCGGACAACGTCGACCTGAAAACCCAGATCATCCGGTTCGTCGTCGTCGGAGCCGGGTCGGGCGCGCTCGATTTCGGGCTGACGATGCTCCTGCAGTACGCGTTCGGTGTGACGCCCGGATGGGCCAAGGCCTGCGGTTTTCTGCTCGGCACCACCACCGCGTATCTGATCAACCGTCGATGGACGTTCAGCGCCGAGCCGAGTTTCGTTCGCATGGCCGCGGTGATGGCGCTCTATGCGGTCACGTTCTTCGTCAACGTCGGCGTCTACGCCTACCTCTCGCATTTGTGGCCGGAGAACGGCCTGTACAGCCTGATCGCCTACGTCATCGCGCAAGGGTTGGCGACGGTCATCAACTTCGTCGTCCAGCGGCGGGTCATCTTCCGGATGCGCTGAGTTGGATCAGGTGGGGTCCGATGCCCTCTGGCCCGGATGAGCTAGAACAGTTTCATGGCAGGTGAGGTGGCGTGACGAGGTCGGCGGTCGTCGTCGGATCGGGACCCAATGGTCTCACCGCGGCGGTGCTCCTCGCGCGTGCCGGTCTGGACGTGACGGTTCTCGAGGCTGCCGACATCATCGGAGGCGGCACCCGTAGCAGCGAGCTGCTCGAGCCGGGTGTCCAGCACGACCACTGCTCGGCTTTCCACCCGCTCGGCGCCGGATCACCCGTGTTCCCCACTCTGGGCCTCGAGGACCACGGCCTGCGGTGGAAGTGGCCGGAGATCGACTGCGCCCACCCGCTCGACGACGGCAGCGCGGGACTGCTGCTGCGCTCCATCGATACGACGGCCGACGGTCTCGGTGTCGACGGCCCGCGGTGGCGAGAGCTATTCGGTCCCTTGGTGAACCGATTCGACGATCTGCGCGGGGAGATCCTGTCACCGATGGTGTCGGTGCCGCGACACCTGGTGACGTTGGGACTGTTCGGGATGCGGGCGATGCTGCCGGCCTCGGTGCTGGGCCGGCTCTTGCGGACGCCACAGGCCCGAGCGCTCTTCACCGGCAATGCCGCACATGCCTTTTCGCGCCTCGACCGGCCGGGCTCCTCGGCCGCGGCACTGATGCTGATCTCCGCCGGACACCGCTTCGGCTGGCCGGTCGCCGAAGGGGGATCCGCCGCGATCACCAGCGCACTCGCGTCGGCCCTGCGTGACGCCGGCGGACGAATCATCACCGGCACCACAGTGTCTCGATGGAGCGATATCGCCGACGCCGATATCGCTCTGCTCGACGTGATGCCCGAGGCGGTCCGCGAGATTCTCGGTGGACGACTACCGCGGCGGGTCGATTCCGCCTACCGTCGGCATCGTCGGGGACCGGCCGCATTCAAGGTCGACTATGTGATCGACGGTGCGGTCGGATGGCGAAACCCGCAGTGCGCCAAGGCCGGCACCGTGCACCTCGGTGGTACCGCCGACGAGATCGTCGCAGCGGAGAACGAGGTGGCCGCCGGGCGGATGCCGGCGGAGCCGTTCGTGTTGGTGGGGCAGCAGTGGGTCGCTGATCCGTCGCGGTCGGCGGGGCTGACGGCATCGCACCGTCCACTGTGGGCGTATGCGCATGTGCCCCAGGGATTCTCCGGGGACGCGACCGCGGCGATCACCGCGCAGATCGAACGTTTCGCGCCAGGATTCCGAGATCGGATCGTGGCGAGCGTGTCGTCGGGTCCGGCGGAGTTGGAGCAGGCCAACGCCAACTACCTCGGTGGCGATATCGGCGGCGGAGCCAACGACGTCTGGCACCTGCTGGCACGGCCGCGGTTGTCGCCGAATCCGTATGCGACGGGCGTCGACGGGGTCTACCTGTGTTCCTCGGCCACGCCACCAGGTGGTGGCGTGCACGGCATGTGCGGATACGGGGCGGCGAACGCGGCGTTGCGGGCGCTTCGATCACCGACCCCGTGCGCATGACCGACCCTGTGCGCATGACCGACTCTGCGCGCAAGGCTGATTCTGCGCGCAACCTCACGCGCACAGCGTGGTTCGCGCCGCTGGTTGTCGGGATACTCGGTGTTGCTGCGGCCGCCTACGGCACGTGGCGGCCGTCGTTCTGGTACGACGAGGCCGCAACCGTCTCGGCCACCGACCGGTCGCTGCGGCAGATCGGTGGGCTCGTCGAGCACACCGACCTCGTGCACGCCGCCTACTACTTCGTCATGCACACATGGACATCGGTGTTCGGCTACTCCGAGTTCGCCCTCCGGTTTCCGTCGGCGCTGGCGGTGGGCGCGGCCGGTGCGGCACTGGTGGTGCTGGGTGAGCGATTGTGCGACAGGCGATTCGGGATCGTCGCCGGTGTAGTGCTGGTCGCGATGCCGCGGACCATGTGGGCCGGCTCCGAAGCCCGATCCTATGCCGGCACCCTGCTACTGGCTGTGCTGTTCACGCTCGCGCTGCTGATAGCGCTGGACCGGGGCTGCTGGTGGTGGGCGGCGTACGCGGCGCTGGGTGTGGCGACGGCCATCTGGTTCTTCCTGTCGGTCACGGTGATTCTTGCGCACGTCGTTATCGTGGTGATCCTGCGGCGGCAGAGCCGGATCCAGGATCGGATACCGCTCGGATTCTGGTGTGCGGCGGCCGGAATCGCCGCAGTGGTACTGCCATTCGGGTGGGCGGCATTCCGGCAGCGTGAGCAGGTTTCGTGGATTCCGCCGATGTCGGCCGACACCCTGGCCAGTTACTCTCTCTTCGAGATCCCCGATGGCTCTGTGGTTTATCTGGTCGTTGCTGCGCTGGTGCTTGTATGCGGGGTCGCGGCCGCCGCGCTGGCCGGAGTCACTGCGGGCAGCTGGCAGGTCCTGTTCGTCGGGCTGGCCTGGTGGCTGGTCCCCACGATTGTGGTGTTGGCCTACTCGTGGCTGGCGACCCCGACCTACACGCCGCGGTACCTGATCGTCGCGCTGCCCGGAGTGGCGCTGGCGCTGGGGTGGTCGGTGCTGCAGCTCGCGCGCGGCCGGCTCTGGTTGGTGGTCACGATCACCGGACTGCTTGTCGCAGTGACCATTCCGCACTATCTCGGCCAGCGTGCACCGTACGGCCGGTTCGGCGGCACCGACTTCTCCCAGGTCGCCGACTACATCGGCGATCACGCCCGCCCCGGCGACTGCGTCGCCTTCGCCGAGCAGCCGACGTGGAGTCCGGTGTCGATGCGGGTGGTCCGGGCAGCCAAACCTGCAGACTTCGTCGGGCTGCGCGACGTCGGCCCGCATCGGCCCGCGGCGTCGTCGGACATGTTGTGGGACACCGATCGTCCGGTGACTGCCTACACCGAGTTCGCGAGGACCTGCGGTGTCATCTGGGTGGTCACTGACGCCGAGCGTGATCGGCGGTCAGACTTGCTGCCCGGCGGCACGACCTACTGGCGGTTCGAGCTGTACCACTTCACCTCGACGCCGCTCTACCGCGAATTGTCCGGTGCCGGGCTGCATCTGGCCGGCCGCACGCAGTTCAACAACTCGCAGGTCATCGAGATGCGACGCTGAGTGAGTTCGGTTGCTGACCGGGTTCTCTTGTGCTGAGGCGGGTTTGAATGTTGATCGAGTTGTGTTGTGGTGCGGCACTTTTACATGCTGATCGAGTAGCCACGAGCGAGCGGAGCGAGCCCGCGGCGTATCGAGATCGTCGTGCGCCGGGTCTCGGTACGGTCCCACTCGCTGCTGCGCTCGCGGGTCCTACTCGACCAGTATGAGGGACGCGACCCGCGAATGGGGCAGCCCCTCAGGAAGGCCGGATGAACCGCTCCCGACGCCCGAGCTGGTGTAGGCGCAGCCACTCGCGGAAGCCGGTCAGATCACGTTGCTGGACAAGGAAATACCAGCCGAAGCGCCCGTATTCCTGCACCAGGAGTCGACGCATGCCGGGCTGGTTCATCAGGTACCCGCGGTTGCGGTAGGTGAAGAAGCGCTTGGTCGGGTTGTCGGGGTACTGGGTGTGCATCCGGCCGCCGAGGATCGGGCGGAACTCGTCGGTGCCATACGGATGCAGATATGCCGTCGTCAGGCAGGTGCCGAACCGCAGACCCGAGCGCACCAGGCGTCGGTGCACTTCCACCTCGTCGCCCCGGAAGAACAGGCGCAGGTCGGGAACGCCGACCACCTCGATGCCACGCGCGGAGAACAGGGCGCCGTTGAACAACGACGCGATGCCCTCGAGTAGGTCCTCGCCGGAGTCCTCGCCGTTCTCGAACAGCTCGGATCGCTTGCGGCGCCACACAAGTCCGCGTCGCAGCGGGAAGGCCAGCACATCCGGGTCGTCGATGTTGGCGACCACCGGCGACACCTCGTCGAGCCCGTGGTGACGGGCGCAGTCGAGCAGCGTGCCGAGCACCTCGGGGCCTTCGGGCCGCCCGTCGTCGTCGGCGCACCACACCCAGTCGGCTCCCAGCGCCAGCGCGTGCAGCATGCCGAGTGCGAATCCGCCGGCGCCACCGAGATTGCGTTTGGAACCCAGGTATGTCGACGGAACATCCTGAGCGGCAACGAGTTCGGCGACAATTGCTTCGTCGGCGTTGTCGACGACGATCAGGTGATCAACCGGACGATCCTGAGCGGCAACGATTTTCAGCGATTCCGCCAGCAGTTCGGCACGCTGATGGGTTACCACCACCGCGATGACCCGCTCGGTCACGAGCCGGACCCAGCGCCGGAAGTGCCGTCGGAACCGCTTCCGTCACGGGCGATCTCGGCGAGCACCTCACGGACATGCTCGGCGGCGCCTGGGCCCTCGTAGGCTTCGACGACCTCTTCGATGCCGCCGTCCATCCGGATCTCGCCGTGATCGATCCACAGCGCCCGGTCGCACAGCTGCGCCAGGAACTCATTGGAATGGCTGGCGAACACCAGGATTCCCGACCGCTCGACCAGCGACTGCAGACGCGTACGCGCCTTCTTCATGAACTCGGCGTCGACCGCACCGATGCCCTCGTCGAGGATGAGGATCTCGGGGTCGATGCTGGTGACCACGCCGAGCGCCAGGCGGACCCGCATACCCGTCGAGTAGGTGCGCAGCGGCATGTTCAGGTAATCGCCGAGCTCGGAGAACTCCGCGATCTCGTCGGTCTTCTTCAGCATTTCCTTGCGGGATTGCCCGAGGAACATGCCGCGGATCAGGATGTTCTCGTAACCGGAGATCTCCGGGTCCATGCCGACGCCGAGATCGAAGACCGGTGCCACCCTGCCCTGGATGCGGCAGGCACCGCGCGTCGGTTCGTAGATCCCCGACAGCAGCCGCAGCAGCGTCGACTTTCCTGCCCCGTTGTGACCGACCAAGCCCACCCGATCACCGTGCTGCAGATGCAGGTTGATGTTCTTGAGGGCTTCCACCACAACCACATTCGACGCGTTGGCGCCGATCACACCGCCGGCCGCACCGATCACCGACTTCTTCAGCGACCGCGTCTTGGCATCGAAGATGGGGAAATCGACACAGGCATCCCAGGTGTCGACTCGGACCTTGCTCATGAACTCACCCCATCACACCCAGTACGACACTCGTGCACGGTAATTGCGCATCACTGCCAGAGCGAACAGCCATCCCACGATGGTGCAGCCGATCACGATCAGCCAGTGATAGAAGGCGACCGGCTGCCCCAGCAGCGGTCCGCGCGTGATCTCCAGGTAGTGGTACATCGGGTTGAGCTCGACGATCCGCGCCCGGCTCGACGACCCGCCGGCCACCTTGTGCAGCGAGTTGGTGCTCCAGATGATCGGCGTCATGAAGAACACCAGCCGGACCGCGGTGGTCAGCAACTGCCCGATGTCGCGGAAACGGGTGGTCAGCGTGCCAAACACCAGCCCCACCCACACCGAGTTCAGGATGAACAGCGCCATCGCCGGCACGATCAGCACCACGGTCCAGTTGATCGGCTGCGGGAAGATGATCAGGATCGCAATGTAGATGACGATGTTGTGCAGGAAGATGATGAACTGCCGCCACGTCAGCCGGTAGACGTGCACCGATAGCGGTGCCGGGATCTGTTTGATCAGCCCGTCGTTCTTGGCGAACACCTCGGAACCCTCGAGGATCGAGCCCTCGATGAAACCCCAGAAGATGAAACCGAGCAGCACATATGGCAGGAACGTCTTGATGTCCTCGTTGAACAGCTGCGAGTAGAGCAAGCCCATCGCGACCGCGGTGACGCCGGTGGCGATGGTGATCCACAGCGGGCCGAGCACCGACCGGCGGTAGCGCTGTTTGATGTCTTGCCAGCCCAGCAGCAGCCACAGTTCGGAGGCCTTGAGGCCGTCGGCGAGATCACCGAAGGCGCGCGACAGGGTGCGCGAATCGGAGAATTCCGGTGGCGCGGGAACCGCGTCGTCGTTGACTACCGCAGACACGGGGACTCAGCATACAAGCGGCGGGTCATCGGACTTTGCCGCCCGCCCGCTAGAGGTACTGACCGGGGCCGGGACCGCCCGGTCCGGCGCCACCGATCACGCCGGGCGGCAAGGCACCCTGACGCATCTGTTCCAGTTGCGCGCGGGCGGCCATCTGCTGGGCGAACAGCGCGGTCTGGATGCCGTGGAACAGGCCTTCGAGCCAACCGACGAGCTGCGCCTGCGCGATCCGCAGTTCGGCGTCCGACGGGGTTGCGTCGTCGGAGAACGGCAGCGCGAGGCGCTCGAGTTCGTCGCGCAGCTCCGGTGCCAGACCGTCCTCGAGTTCGCGGACCGAGGACTGGTGGATCTCACGGAGGCGGTTGCGGCTGGCGTCGTCGAGCGGAGCGGCACGCACTTCCTCGAGGAGCTGCTTGATCATCGTGCCGATCCGCATGACCTTGGCGGGCTGTTCCACCATGTCGGCGACACCTTTGGCGTCGTCGTCGGTGTCACCCGTGCCCGCGGCGGCAGCGATTTCCGGGTCGACGATGACGATGCTGTCATCGGAGCCCGGTTGTGGGTCAGGGTTGCCGAATCCTCCTGAGGTCATACGACCATTGTGCCCTGATCGGCTGCGGTAACGGCCGGGGGTGTCGGTCTATGGTGTGACCCATGGCGTTCGATGTCGCCCACGCGCGAGGACTGTTCCCCTCGCTCGGCGACGGCTGGATTCGCTTCGATCCGCAGGCCGGGATGCAGATTCCCGCATCGGTGTCGACCGCGGTGTCGACCGGATTCCGCAGCGCGGTGTCCGTGCCCGGAACCGACTACCCGGCGGCGCGCGCATCGGCCGACACCGTCACCGAGGCGCGTCGGGCCGTGGCCGATCTGCTCGACGCTGATCCCGAGGCCGTCGTTCTGGGACCGTCTCGGGCGGCGCTGATCAGTGGGCTGGCCGAATCGATCCAGCCGAACACCTGGCTGCGCGGCGAGGTGGTGGTCAGCCGCGCCGACGACGAACCAAACATAGTGCCGTGGCTGCGAGTGGCCGATCGCTATGGAGGTCGTGCCCGCTGGGCCGAGATCGATGTGGAGACCGGCGCGCTACCGGCCTGGCAGTTCGACGATCTGGTCACCGAGCAGACCGCCGTCGTCGCGGTCACCCTCGCGTCGTCGACGATGGGGGCGGTGACCGACATCGGTGCCATCGCCAAGCGCTCCAAGGACGTCGACGCCATGTTGGTCGTCGACGCGACCAGCGCAGCGCCGTACCTACCGCTGGACCTGGGTCGGCTCGGCGCCGACGTCGTGGTGGTGTCGGCGGAGCGATGGGGTGGCCCGCGCGTGGCGGCGATGGTGTTTCGCGACTCCGCCGACATCGGCCGGCTACGGCCTATTGCAATGGACCCGCGGGCGAAGGGGCCGGCACGGCTGGAGCTCGAGCCCCTGCAAGGTGGGCTGCTGTCGGGATTGGTGGCGTCGGTGGAGCATCTGGCCAGCCTCGACGACGACGCGATCGGCAAGCGCCGCCGACGACTGGTTCGTGCGCTCGACGGTGTTCACGAGTACCTCGCCCGGCTGCACTTCTACCTGCTGAACACGCTGGAGCCGCTCGACCACGTGCACGTCATCGGGTCCTGCGAAGACCGGGTGCCGACGATCAGTTTCACCGTTCGAGGCGTTGAGGCACAGCGGGTGGTGCGTCGGCTGTCGGACAACGGGGTGTGCGCGCTGGCCGACCATCCGAGCCGTTCGTTGACCCGGATGGGCGCCGACGACTTCGGTGGCGCGGTCACCATCGGACTTGCGCCGTATTCGACGCCGTTCGAGGTGGATCACCTCGTGCGCACCCTCGGATCATTTGGTTGATCTACAAATTATGGTTGCATCCTGGTCTCGGCCTGGTCATCGATTCGCGATCCATGGCTTCACCAATTAAGTTTGCTTTCACAAAGAGCTTGGCTGGGTGTGGTGAGCGAATGGACTGAGAGCACCGTTGACTGGGTACATGGGGCGCCCCCGCGCTACGACGGCGGCTGACCTACAGGGGTGGCGCGACATAACGACCAACGGGTGGTCGTTGATGGCGTTGTTCACCGATCAGCTGGCCGCGAGCGGCATCAGCCTCACCGAGCTGCGGATTCTCGAGATGCTCGATTCCCTTGGGGCGGCCGGGATCAGCGAGATCGCCAGTGCCAACTACATGCGGCTCAGCACGGTTTCGCGGCAGGTCACACGGTTGATCGCGGTCGGTTCGGTGGAGCGTGCGCCCGGTGGATCCGACGCCAGGCACCGCGTCGTGCGGTTGACCGCCGAAGGTCGAGCCGAGCTCGCCCGCTACTGTGAGGTCCGCGACGAACTGGTCCGCAAACATGTTGTCAATGTGCTCGAGCCGGACGAATATCGAACTGTAGCAAAGGCTTTCCGGAAGATCGGAAAATCGGTATAGCCGTCGGCGTCGCCACCCCGGATCGGCCGATGTGCTCTAACGTTGCCGTAGCCAGAATCCGCAGAACACCCAGAGTGAGGCTTCGACATGGTGACGTCCTCTGAGATTGCCGATGGACAGGACGGTCATGGCCCGGGTGGTCACGTCGATCTCACGGTGTGGCGCGATATCGCTGCGGGCGGTTGGGCGCTGGTCGGGCTGATCGATCAGGAACTCGGCGCTTCCGAGGTGTCGATCGCCGAGATGCGACTCCTTGAGGCCGTCAAGAACGCCGGAGCGGCGACGATCAGCGAGACCGCCGAGATGTGCCACGTCCGGCTGAGCACGATCTCGCGCCAGATCGCGAGGCTCATCGACCGCGGCGCTCTGGAACGGGTGCCGGACTCGTCCGACGGCCGCTACCGACTGGTCCAGATCGCCCCGGCAGGCGTAGACCTCCTCAACCGGGCCTACGAAGTCCGTCGCAGGATCGTCGACGAGCATGTGATGTCGGTGCTCTCCGAGGAGGAGATCGCCACAGTGGCGGATGCCTTTCGCAGGGTGCGGGCGTCGGTGCGGGGTGCTCGGCCTGTCGACTGACGTCTGCGCGCCGTTGACGAACGTGGGAGGGGATGCGCGGACCGGCCGGTGTGGGATTCGACGGGGCTCTCCAGTAGCCTTTTCGCCAGGGAAGCGTGGCAGAGCGGCCGAATGCACTCGCCTTGAAAGCGAGCGTGGGTAAAACCACCGGGGGTTCAAATCCCTCCGCTTCCGCAGAGAAGGGCCAGGTCAGAGAGTTAATCTCGACCTGGCCCTTGTTTCGTTCGGGAGCCGGTCGGCGAAGTTGACACACGAGTTGACACATTCGACCTGGCATTACTCGTAGAATTACTCCGTGGCGAGAATCCCAGACGGCGTCAAACGGGTCGAGTACAAGTCCGGAACCGTTCGCTACGAGATCCGCGTCGACGCCGAGGTCAACGGCGTCAGACGTCAGAAGCGGCTCCGATTCGAAACCGTCCGGGAGGCCTCGGACAAGCTCAAGGAACTGCGAGCGGCCGCGGCGCAGGGCAAGCTCGTGCCGACCACCGGGCTGACCGTGGCCCGGGCAGTCGAGGAGTGGTTGGCAGCCCAGGAGATCTCGCCGTCGACCAGGGCGGCGTACACCGCCGCGCTGGCGCCGGTGGTCGAGGCATACGGACGACGCAAGGTGCAGACGATCGAAAAGTCCGACGTCGTGGCGCTGATCAAGGACCTGCGCGAGGGAAACGGCCCGGGCGGCCGGAAGTGGGCTCGCACGTCGATCAACCCGATGCGGGCCAGGTGGCAGAGCGTCTGGGCGGACCTGGTCGAGCAGGGGAAGCTCGCGAGGAATGTCGTCGAGTTGGTGAAGCCGCTGCGCAAGCGCGACGACCCGGTCGCGGCGTCGACGGGGATGTTGGATCTGTCGGATCGGCTGACCGACGCGGAGGTGACGCGGCTGGAAGCCGCGCACCCGGCCACGCCGCCGGCCGAGGGCCACTTACGATCGCCCGGATATTTAGCCGCGCTAAGGGCGCCGATGATCGCGCTGGGCCTCGTCGGCCTGCGACGCGGGGAGATGGCGGGGTTGCGGTGGTCGTCGATCGACCTGGAACACGGGACGATGAAGGTGGCCGTGACGACGCGAATTGCTGTGCGCGGCAAGGTGATCGAGCAGAGCGTCGGCAAGACGGAATCCGCCGGCCGGTGGCTGCCGCTGCCAGATCCGACGCTGGCGGTGCTGAAAGCAGCGAAGGCTCGCCAGGACGGCGAGAGGGAGCTATACGGGAAACGATGGGTTGGTGGCCACGATCCGTACGTGTTGACGCAACCAAACGGGCGGCCGGCGAGTCCGCGAACTCTCAACTTTTGGTGGAACGATGCGCTCGCGGCGGCGGGGGTGCCGCAACGGCGGCTGCACGCGTCGCGCCACACGGCGGCGTCGAGGCTGATCGCGATGGGTGTCACGCCGGCGGAAGTGGCGGCGTGGCTGGGGCACAGTGACGGCGGAGAACTGGTGCTGCGCACCTATGCGCACGTGCACAAGGAGGATCTGCGCGCCGTTGCGTCGGCGCTGGATTACAGCCGCGAGCGGGTTCGACCGGAAGACAGAGGCCCGATTCACTGGCTCGATGAGCCGATACCGGATCGATTTCTCGCTGAGATGGGATTCGAGCGTGACGATGCGGGAAATCTGATCTGACTCTCCCGTGACGGCGTCGTGACGGTGTCCGATGACGGCGGTCGTGAGGTCGCGGTGACCGGCGGTCGTTGGGTGGCCGGAGCTGACGGAGGGTTCGATCGATCTTTCGAACCAGTGGTCCTTAGACAGCCGATGAGATGAGGTGGTGTTCGAGCGGCCGCGAGGTCGGCCGTTGACGGTGGCCATCGAACGCGTTGCCACCACCTCGTGTTTCCACCGCGACCAAGGACCGGAGCTGTCGGATCGCTCGACCAGTTGCTCACCCGTGGGTCTTGGTCACGAGATGGATGAGGTGGTGTGAGGTCGCGGTGACAGTGGCCACCGAGCGCGTCGTCAACGGGATCGTGACGGCGGTGGTGGACGGGGTCGTGACACGATTTCGGGCCTGTGACACGATTCTGGATTTTCCAGAATCGTGTCGCTGGAAAACCGTTAAACCCCAGGTCAGGGCCTTTTCTCTTCTTTTACCCTATTTTCCAGTATTTAAAACCGTGTCGTATCCATAGGGGCCTGACCTGCGCTTTTACCCCCTGTGACACGATGTTACGATTTTGATGGCCCCAAAAAAGTTCCTTGCGTTTCGTTCACGTCTCGGCCGCACTGCGCCTGTATATCTTTTTCAAAACGGGGTCAAAATCGTAACATCGTGTCACGACCGCCATCGTTGCTGGTAGAGGCGTTTCCGTGCACCCAAAAGTGACACGATTTCCGAATCCAAAATCGTGTCACGCTCGGAAACCGTGTCACCGCCGGCCCCGCGGACACCGCTGGATTCAGACGAGTTTCACGGTTGAGGGTGGTGTTTTTTGCCCCTACCCGACGCGATATTGCGGTCGGCGCATCGCTGGTGGTGACAGCGCCTAACGGAGGGTGTCAGACCATTGTTTCCATTACTCCGGACACATTCTTCAGATGGTGAAAAACCTATCCTGACCTGCGGCAACTGGTTGCGGATGTTGAAGTTTGTCCATACCCTGGGTGTCGACAGAACGAGAGGAAGGAGCTTTCCGATGGTCGAGACCACCGCGATGGAATACGAGGGTGTCGCCGCTCATGCTCGCCGAATGGGTGTGTCGACGCGGACCATCTACACCTGGATTGGGCGCGGCATGATCCCGGGCGTTATCCAGCGCGGTCCGGCGTGCACGTATCGCATCCCGATTCCACGCATTATTGCGGCGTAACAACTAATCCGTAAAACGAAAACACCGCCCCGCAATGCGGAACGGTGTTAATGAAGTCTGCGCCAACAGGCTTCGGTGTCTTTGAGAGGACAGCCAAAGTGTATAACGATGCCAATTCCATGTCGAGCGAGCCCGAGGGTGGTGTGTCTGATGACTATCGGACTCTGGCCACCATCTCCGCCGATGTCTCCGCCACGTTCTTCGCCGACGCCGACATCGACGAACTGCGCGCCCGCCGGCCCTCGTCGGTGCACGACGAGCTCACGCACCTGATCAATACCGAACTGGCCATCCAGAACGCCCGGATCAAGGACGATGACGACTCCCTGCGCGGGCCAACCATCCCGCCCATCCGCGGACTGAACTTCCCCGAGGTCGGGCAGCTGGTCGCCCGTCTGTACTCGATCGTCAAGATCGCGCCGTCGAACAAGAACGCCGACCCGGATCTCTACCAGCTGGCCGCCTACGACGACGACCCCGCCAGTGAGCACTGGGGCACCTACCGGACTGCTCAGACCCACCTGCGCTCGATCGTGCGCCGCTACGCCCCGGCGATGCCGACCAAGGGATTCGCCGAGGTGGTGGCCTCGATGGAGGACTCGGTCCCCGTCGTCCAGCGCGGCAGGGAGCCGCACCTGATCGCGGTGCGCAACGGCATCGTCGACCAGCACGACCGCGACGCCAACGGCGTCCCCACGCTCAAGCCGTTCAGCCCAGAGCACATCTTCATCGCCAAGCTCGACGTGGACTGGAACCCCGAGGCCGAGAACGTCGTGCTGCACCATGGCGACGACGGCACCGACTGGGACGTCGAGTCGTGGATGGCTGACTTCTTCCCCGGCGACGCCGAGATGACCGAGCTGCTCTGGCAGATCGTCGGGGCATCGGTGCGCCCCTACACCAACTGGGGCAAGTGCGCGTTCTTCTACGCCGCCAAGGGCAACAACGGCAAGGGCACGCTCGTGTCGCTGATGCGCAACATCCTGGGCGTGAGCAACTACGCGAGCATTCCGATGCTGGACTTCGGCAAGGACTTCCTGCTCGAACCGCTCACCCGTGCATCAGCCATTCTCGTTGACGAGAACGACGTCGGCGCGTTCGTCGAGCGCTCGGCCAACTTCAAGGCCGTGGTCACCAACGACGTGATCACCATCAACCGCAAGCACAAGACCCCGATCGCCCATCAGCACTTCGGCTTCATGGTGCAGTGCCTCAACGACGAGCCGCAGATCAAGGACAAGAGCGAGAGCTTCTACCGTCGGCAGCTGTTCGTGAAGTTCACCAAGAGCTTCACCGGTGCCGAGCGCAAGTACATCAAGGACGACTACCTGACCAGGCCCGAGGTCCTCGAATACGTGCTCAAGCGCGTGCTGACCATGGACTATGACCGGCTGTCCGAGCCCGCCGCCGTGGTGGCCGCGCTCAACGACTTCAAGGTGGCCAACGACCCCGTGCGCGCCTTCTGGACGGAGTTTGACGACGACCCCGAGTCCTTCACCTGGGACCTGCTGCCGTTCTCCTACCTCTACGACCTCTACAAGGCGTGGTTCACCAACAACTATCCCACCGGCAAGCCGCTGGGCTTCCAGAAGTTCACCGGCGCGCTGCTGGCGGCCCTGGAGTCCCAGGGCGACGACGCCGAGTGGACGTGCGAGAACCCCGACGCCCGCATCCGGCCGTCGACCATGATGAGCACCCCGCAGCTGATCAGCGTCGACTACGGCCTCAACGACTGGATCAACCAGTCGGCGTCCAAGCTCGACCGCCGGGCCCGGGCGACGCTGACCCCCGACATGCTCAAGCGGAGCTACCGCGGCCTGCGTCGCCGGAACGTCGCCGTCGAGGTCGAGGCGTCGCCGATGAGGCCGATCACAGCGGCCGAAATCGTGGGGTTCTCGGAGTGGCTCAATCGCGCCGCCGAAGGTGTTCCGCCGGAGCTTGCGGCCTGACCACATCTACATCTCATCCTGTCTAAGGACAAACGGTCGAACAACACCCGCCGCACCAGCCCGGTGCGGCGGGTGTTTTCGTTGGCGGGCAGCGTGTTTCGGCGACCTTCAGCCTCCATTCAGAGGCGATGGAGCGGCTAAACGAGCCGCTACGGGAGGCGTCAACGCCTCGATAACGCCGCAAACTTGCGTCGGAAGGTCACCCTCAGCCTCTGATCGGCGGCGCTACAGCGGCGAAACGGGCCGCTATCGGAGGCGATCATGCGGCGATCTTGCGTCGTAGGGTGCCCTAAGCCGCAACATGGCCTCCATATGGGCCGTGTTGCGACGCTGCGAGGCCTCCGATCGGAGGCCCAAGGGTTACCTAAGCCGCGACTTCGCCCCGTCACTGCCGCAAGTACGCCGCCAATCGGAGGCGATAGAGGTTCCGATCGGGGGCGATGAAGCGGCGAAGTTGCGTCCCGAGAGCACGAGTTTTCCACGGGGGTAATGGTTTTCAGCGGCTGCTCAACGCGCTGGCCATCCTCGACGACACCGGCCAGCCGGGGCCGCGCACGGCACGCACCGGTGCACAAGCCTCCACCGGGGCGTGCCGCGCCATGCCATCGAGGGCCATTTCACCCGACCCATCCGGCGTCCGCCCCGACCGTGCCGGGGTGGTCGATCACCGTCGCGGGACCGGCCCGGTGGCCAGCCATCGCCGCCCACGGAGGCGGGTGGCCGGCGCGCTGGCGCGCCTGCCCGATCCCGCCGCCGGACAGCCCGCTGTGTCGGCTCCACGAGGCCAGCCGCCCGCTTGCGGGTGGCGCCCGCCGAGTGGCATACCCGGCGCCGCGTGCGGCGTCCGGGGATGCCAGTGGGCGAGATGATCCGGGTCTCGATCCGACCCCGGACCTGTGTCCCGGAGGTGCGTAATCACCTCGCGGCGAATCGATTCCGGCCCCGATGGTCGGCGCATCGAGAATGTCTGCCGGTATCCCAGCGCCCCGTGTCCGACCTGGGAAAACGGCCTGAAAAGCAGTGAAACACGGGGTGCGTCCATTTCAGGGGTGGACACCTGCGTTTCCGCAGGTCGTCTGGTCGACTTAGGGGGCGCTAACCACTGCGACCTGGGGTTTTGAGGCGGCGAGTCGAGTTGTGTTGGGGGTATGGGCTTTTGGGTCGTCACGGAGCGCCGAAGAGGTGCTCTGGGACGACCGTCGTGGCACCGGTTCAGGACGCGAGCGAGCGAGTGTTCGGGACCGGTGATGCTCCCAGTCGACGGCGTAAGCCGTTGACCTGGTCTTTTCTTATCTCCAGTCGTGCCCCCGGCAGGGCGACATAGGACACCCGAGCGTAGCGAGCAGGGAGCGCAGCGACCGGGTGTCCAATGGCGCCTGGGACACCCGGTGTCGGAGGTTGATACCCATACCCCCCATGGGTATGATCGGTGGGGTCAGGGGCCCCCGACGATCAGACCGGGTATCAACCGGAGATGCCGGGTTGCCCGTCCCGCGACGCGGCGGTGTGGGCGGGCCGGTGAGCGCCAGCGAGCACGGCCAGGGCCCCACAGCGACGGGGCGCGGGTCCCGCCGCAGGCGGGGATTCTCTTCTTTCCAGACATCGACCGCAAGGGAGGCGACGGTGAGCGCAGCGAACGCGCCCGGTGTCAGCCGGGCGTCGATGGACTTCCAGTTTCAGCAGAGCGACTCTGGTTCGCGGTCCGGGCATTCGAAGTCGCGCAAGAACATCAGCATTGAGGCGCAGCGCAAGACGGCGGGTCCGGAGGCGGTGGCGTTTTGGGCGGCACAGAACCCGGCGATCAACGTTGAGATGACGTTGTGGAATATCGACATGACTAATGATGGTGCGGGCGGTTTCCGGCCATCCACGATGATCGCGGACGTGGTCGCGTACGGCGACGGCCGGGAAGCGCGGGTGCTCAACGGCGTCGAGGCGGGCGAGTGTTTCGCGACGACGTTCGTGCACCAGCTCCCGTGGGACTACCTCGAAGAGGACGGCACCGAGTACCAGGCGCGTGATGAGAGCGGCAGGCCGAAGGTGACGGCGCTGGGCGTCCCAGTGATGCTCCCGCGCTACCGCATCAAGCCAGAGCGGTGGGACGAGGCGATGCGATACTTCTCGGATTGCATCGAGCATGATGCAGGGCTCCTGCCCGATGGGCAGAAGGCGATCCACGGCTACAGCATCAATCTGGACGAGAGCCGCCCTCATATCCAGATCCTGGCCGACACCTTCTATGAGACGCCTACGAAAAAAGACCCGCTGAAGATGACGAAGGGGTTCTCGCTGGCGTTCGGATCGCACCGGTCGAACCGGATGGTGCACGGACGGAATCCGGCCACCGGCGAGGATCTCTTCAACCCTGATGGCTCTCCGAAGATGGTCCGCGAATCGATGAGTCGCAAGCTGGAACGCTTCCACGTCGAGTTCAAGGAGTTCATGGTCGAGCGGGGGCACGAGGTTGCCCTCGAACGCGATGCGGAACGGCACAATCGAAAACTGAGCCTTCCGGACTACAAGGAGCTGCAGATCTTGCGGACCGAGGTCGAGGCCGAGCGCGCTGCGGTCGACGAGGCTGATCTGGATCTGACGATCGCCGAAGCCGAGCTGGATCAGCACCAGACGGTCCTCGCCGACATAGCCCTGTCCGCCGTGGTCGGTGCGGAGCGAACCAAGACTCACGCCGAGTTGGCGGCCGAGGCCATCCAGCGCGAGGCCGAGGCCGATGCCGCGAAGGTTCGCGAGCGGGCTGAGGCCGAGGAGGCCGCGCAGATGGAACGTGGTTATCGGCGTGGTATTTCCAAGGGTCGGTCGGAGGGCCGGGCGGTTGGCCGGCGCGAGGCCGAGGAGATCGTCGACGCCGCGCAGCGCGAGGCCGGCCAGATCCGTGATACTGCGACCGCCGACATCGAGGCCGAGCGTCGACGGATCGAAGCCGAGCAGGATGAGCGTGAGCGTGAACTGAGCGAACAAGCGGTGAGGGTCGAGGCCGAGCGCGCCCAGATCGCGGCCGCCCGCGCTGTGGTCGATGCCCAGATCACGGAAGCGGTCGTCGCCATGGAGCATGCCCGCGAGGCCGTCGATGGCGGTGGTCGGTCCGTCGACGAGATCCGGGAGATGTACGAGCGTCGACCGCTGGGCCAGAAGGAGGGCATCGAATATGTCGCATCACGGGCGCAGAGCCTCGCCGGAAGAGCAGACCGGATCGCGGAGAAAGCTCGCGCTGCCGAGGAGGCTCGAAAGCGGTATGACGACGCGATCGAGAGCATCGAAGTCAACAAGGACCAACTTCCTCACCTCAGAGAGCAGGCTCTCGAAGAGACAACCCTCCCGACGAAATCCGGTAAGCGTCGGTCGCTGGCCGACATCGCCGATGAGCGGGCGCGGGCGAAATTCCTCGAAAAGCACGGAGTGGAGCCGAATGCCAAGACGATGGCGACCACTCGTGGCGAGGCCGCAGCGCGCAAGGCTGAGATCGCCGCCAAGTTGAAGGGCTCGATGCCGTCGTCGAGTCAGAGTGATCGGCAGAGTGATGGCCAGCGCCGTGGCCAGCGCCGTGGACAGTCGATGTAGAGAGGAGGTGATGAACGATGACGATGGGCATGAACGCTGGGATACCGGACCCAAGCGCCCGGTACGAGGCGCTGTTTGCTCGGATCGATGAGCTTCGCGACGCTGCGCTGGCCCTGGAACGCGAGGCGGTGGCCCGGCGACAGCCGGATCTGCGGACGGCGGGCCGGTATCAGCAGATGTTGGAGGAGTCCGAAGCCGACGATCTCGAACGACGAGCACTCCGGCTGCGGCGCCAAGCAGCCGAGCTGGAATCAGAGATCCGGTGACAACTAAGAACGATGGAGAGGACTGAACGATGAGCAATGAAGAGGATCAGAAGCACCTCGATCAGCGCCGCGTGAGGCGCGTTGAGGCGGCGATCGCGACCGGTGACGAGCAGGCCGTGCAGCGTGCTGGGGGTGCGGGCACCGAGGAGGCCAAGGAGGCCCGGCGGCGGGTCACGGTGCGCCGAATGGCCAAGGAAGGCCGTGAAAAGCGGGCCGAGCAGATCAAGGCCGATGCGGAGCAGCGCAAGGCTCAGCAGGCCGGCACCGCGACCCAGACCGGCCACCGGCCGGCTACGGGTGCTGACCGCCGTCAGAACAAGACCCAGCAGGCCGACCGGGTCCGGTCGGCCACGATGGAACAGAAGGTTCAGGAGGTCAAGGACATGAACAAGCGCGCCGCCGTCTCGCGCCGCGAAGAGGCTGCGCGCAAACAGAAGGCGGGGCAGGGGCAGCGCATGTGAGAACCCGCGACGTCATCCGACCGAGAACAAGACACCCCCGTAGGCATCTTGCCTACGGGGGTGTTTCTCATCGCGGGTGCTATTCGGTGGCCCACGTGACCACGCGCTGCCACAGGCCCGGCCTGCCGCGCTGTTGGGCTGG
Source organism: Actinomycetes bacterium (assembly GCA_023461275.1). Classification (GTDB taxonomy): domain Bacteria; phylum Actinomycetota; class Actinomycetes; order Mycobacteriales; family Mycobacteriaceae; genus Gordonia. The sequence goes on from JAEYMI010000046.1 coordinate 33,484, forward strand.
CCGGGCAGGCTGTGGTGCCGCCGCGGGCCTGCGGTCGAGCAAATCTGTCGCCGCGATGTCGGGCAGGCGCACCAGACGGCCCATCTGGCCGAGGATGAGCAGCCGACCGTATCCGGCCGGCGGCACGAGATCGGCTTTCGTCACCGCCGCCGCCGCGCCGTGGCTGTGCGACACGTTGCCGCTGGCATCGACACTGGCGGTGAGTCTCTCGCTGCTGGGCGTCATCCAGATTGCCTGGTCGAGGATCTCGGGCTCAGGGGCACCTGGTAAAACGAGCACAGCCGGAAAAAGGTCCCTGAGGATCTGCAAGCCGTCGCGCCCCCACCGAGGGGCGAATTGCGAGCTGGCTTGCACGGCAGCGACGATGCGCACGCCTTCACCCCGGAGCGTTCCCAGCCAGTTGGCCAGCTTGGGCAGTGGGCACGTCGAGGGAAGCTCGTCGACTACGGCGAGCAGGTGCGGCAAGTCGTGCAGTCGCCAAAATTCGACGATGGCCGTGAGCGTCGCTGTGGCCGCTGGCGCCGCGTCGCCGCTGTCCGGCGAAATGATGTAAAGCGTGGCTCCCGCCTCGGCCAGCATCGATGGATGGAAGGGAACAGTGTCGCCCACCGGACGGGCCACTTCATCGCGGGCCCATGTCGACAGTGCGTTGTAGATGTTTAGGCGGATGCTGTCCCTCTGTCCTGGGTCCATCTCCATCGCGTTCATGAGCATCACGCCGTGCCGGGAGCCGCTGACGTGGCAGCGCGCCGCGGCGGTGACCCACGAGGGCGCCGAGTAGTCGACGTTTCCGTCCTCGGCGGGGCTGCCCATGATGTCACCGGCGGACACGGCCCAGTCGATGCCACCGCCGGGCACGACCTGCTCGGTCTCGGGGTGCCTGTACGACGCGGCGGCGCGCAGGATTGCGGCCAACGGCCTGCGGGCCAACGTCTTCCACGTCTTGTCGTTGCCGCCGCCCGCGCTGCCGTCTCCGGTGCCGAGATCGCCGACATCCATCAGTAGCGAGGCGACGTCGAGCGCGGTGTCGTCGGAGACGATGCCGACGGTCGGGTCGCTGGACACGCGAATGGTCTTGACGCCGATGGTCGAGTCATCGGGCACCTTGCCCGACAGATCCATCAGATAGACGGGACCGTGCTGGGCACGGATGCGCGCCGTCAACTTGGCGACGTCGTCCTTGCAGCTGACGGCCACCACCGGTCGCCGGGTCCACCGCAGGATGGACGGGCAAATTGTGGTCCGAGACTTGCCAGATCCGGTCCGGCCGCTGATCAACAGGTGTGGTTGCCCGTGGTCGAGCGGCTTGCCGTCGAGCACGCCGGCGTACGGGGTGTCGATCACGCGGCGACCTGTTTTCTGAGACATCACTTCTTCCCCCATCGGTTGGCCACGGCCTCGCGTGCGCCGGCCGACAGCCGGGCCGCGGCTTCGGCTTTCGCGACCGCGACGGCAGCGTCGATTTCGTCGGGTGTCATGGTGTCCATGGCGTGCAACAAAAGGGCTCGGGCATACAACCCCGCCGTAATTTCTTGGGTAATGGAATCATTCTTGAGCTGATTCAATTCCGCGCTGGTCAGAGGCACTAATTGCCGTGCGTCGAGTTTGTTCATTCGGTATCGGTCCTTACATCGTTACTGGTCAGAGGTACTTTCCGTGTTGCCAACGATACCCCCAAGGGGTACCTTGGTGGCAACCGAGAGCGATACCCGCAGGGGGTATGTAAGGAGCGAATGATGGCGAAAGAGAAGAAACGGAGTCTCATCGGCGCACGCACATTCGGGCTGATTCTTGTCGCGGCGATATTTGTTGTCATCGGCATATTCGCCGGAATGGAAATCGGCGACACAAAGGCCGGGGATCAGCGGCAGCAGATCGAATCGTGTCTGCCGATCGCATCGGTCGCGCAACTCGACTACTGCCTGGACGGCGGCGAGTGACCGATGACATCTCGTTGGGAGCGCGAGCGCTCGGCCTGGTGCCTGGCGCACAGCCGTGCGGGCACCAGTGCCCGCCGCCGTGCCGAGCTGCTGGCCCGCGCCGACCGGCGCGGTCAGCGTGACACGCATGGTCTCACCGCTGCGGTCGCACAGGACGAGGTAACGAGTCCGCTGTGGCGGCGGGTGGCCCTTGGTGAAGGTCGGTCGCCGATCAAGGCGATCACGTACGCGGGTGTGGTCGTCCTTGGCGGGATCGTCGGTGGCGTGGGCGCAGGTATCGGATACGGCGTTTACCAAGCACTTTGGCGATATTCGCCGCGCATTGGTCGTCTGTGGGCGTGGCCGTGGGCTGCGGCCGCGGGCGTCCTCGCGGTGGCCGCCTGGACGCTGGATCTCCCGCTCGGCGTGGGCCTCCAGTTCACTCGCCACTTCCCGACCGATCTGGTCCGGATCGGTCCGTGGGGCGCTTGGGCGGCATGGCAGCTGGTGATTGCGCTGGCCACAGTCGCGTGGCTGGTGCGGGCCTGGGGCTGGGCGGGCGTGCCGCGGAACGCGGTGACCCCGAACCCGCGCCGCAAGGACGGCTCGTTCAAGTCGACCCCAGATTCGCGGAAGGTCGCGCTCGACCCGGAGCGGGACGTGACGACCTGGGATCGCGTCAAGACCTGGGCGACCGAACAGCCGGAGGACACGAAATGAACTGTTCCAGAGCGATTTACACACGTCTGCACGGTGATCCCCCACTGCCGGTGACGACGCCGACCGAGCAGGTTGAGCCGCCGTCGACACGACGCGGCGCACTGCTCGGCTTGGCCATCGCGCTGCTCGCACTGGCCGGTATCGCGCTGGTCGTCGCGGGCGTCGTCTATGGCGGCGCGTGGCGGGTGGCCAGTGCGGCGGCGGTGGTCGCGGGCATCGCGGCGATCGTGGTGCCTGGGTTCGTGAAAAGCAAGCAGGACAACGTAACTGGAGGAAACAAATGACAAGCACGCTCGAAGCGCCGGAGTGGATGACTGAGCAAGCCGAAATCGTGGAAGTACTCGCGCCGCATGGCCCGGCCCACCGTGACATCTGGGGGTCGCGTGATGGCGAGATCTGGCTTCGGCTCACCTGGCGCGACCGCAGCACCGACGACGTGGCAGCGATTGCCGCCGACGTGACCACCCGAGGAGGGCAACTCCTCGACCGCTCGGCCACCGGTTTACGCGCTGGATGGCAACTCACCGAAGCCGAGCCGGTCCGGACACCACGTCGCACCAAGAATCGCAATGGAGGAAAGAAATGAGCGAACAACAGAAGATCGACATCCATGTGCAATCGGGCACTGGTGAGATCCTGCGGATCGTCGCGACCATTCTGCTTTTTGGCGGAGCCGGTGCGATTGCGTGGTCGGTCGCACAGGGACCAAATGCCGAGGTCGCGGCGTCCGGGTTTTCCATGATGATCGTGATGATGGTGCGACTCGCCTACGGTGCGGGCCGTATCAGTGTGCCTGCCCGAAATGGCAGCGGTACAGACGATTTCGCCGTCACCAAGGGCGTGATTGCGCAGATCGCCGGTGAATACCGCACCGCGCTGGCCAAGGCGAATCTGCCGGTCATGGTGCTGATCTCCGCCGCGTATGCGATCGGGTTCCTTGTACTGCGGGCGGGTGTGGGTGCAGCGATGGGCATCTTCTCAAACTTGTTCATCGCCGGTGGTGCCGCCGCGATGGTGGGCGCGCTGGTCGTGTTCCCGTCGCTGCTGCCGAGCATCTTGGCAAGCCTCAAGCGCAAGGGTGTAGTGACCACGCCCTCATCCGCTCCGATTCCCACGCAGCAGGCCGTGGTTGCCCCTCCGGTTCAACAGGTCGCTGCGCCGCGTCAGACAACCCCACAGGTGCAGAGCGACGACGTCGTAGTTGTGCGCCGCAAGCAGAAGGAGGCGTGAATCATGGCGCGTTATCTCGATGAGCACGGCAATGAGATCGACCCGGCGGATCTCGATGACTACGAGGTTCCCGGCGGTGACGGTGACCCGGTCGATGTCGATGACTTCGGTTTCGACCTGCCTGATGTCGACGATGTGCCGGACCAACCTGTCGAGCACGCCGAGGTGAGCCGGCCGACCCCGACCGGCACCGATGATCCGCTGATCGACTTCGCGGTCGACGATGCTCCTGACGACCCGGTCACGCCGACGCCCTCGACGGCCGATGCAACTGCGTTCGCTGTGCCCGCAGAGGTCGGTGAGGTGGCCTCGCCGGAGATGGCAGCACCGACGCTGAACCGCAAGAGCAAGCTGCTGTTGGTCGGCGGTGCGCTGGTCGCGGTGGTGGTCATCGGTGTTGGCGTCGTGTTCGCGCTGAACGGTGTGGGCAGTCAAAACACTGTGGATGATGTGAAAGCCGGTGCGGCGAGTAAGTACGCTGCGGCGTCCAGCAGTGTCGTGGCCAAGTCGTCGGAGGTGCGCGGTGATGCGGCAGCGGTGGCCATCGACACCTGCCGCGCCGGAAAGCTCAGTGGTCCCGGCGGTCTTGGCGATGCGATGGCGAAGGGCAGCGAGGCACCCAAGTTGCGCCTCGACGTCATCAGCGCGACCCCGCTGCCCGGTCCGTTCATCGCGGCGTCGGGCCCCAACGCCGACGGTGTGAGCGGCAAGGTCTCGATGCTCCAGCTGACCCGGACCGGCTGGGGCGTGTACACCACCATGCCGCTGACCAAGGCGGAGCGAAAGCAGGAGGTCACCCGCCCCGGCTATCACAAGGCGGACGTGACCGTCACCGAAGACCAGATCAAGGCGACCGGTGACCGCGTGTGGGCCGGTGGCGACCAGGGCGGTGCGGGCAGCTGCGAACCCGGTGAGCCGGGGATCTATGCGGCGACGGGCAAAGTGCCGGCCGACGCGGCTGGCCTGGTCGACGGTCGGGCCGACGTCACGGCGATCCAGGGGATCGCGGGGCGGTCGGACGCGGCCGTGGCCGTCATGGGCAATTCGGTCGTCCTTGTTCGCCTGGCCGAGGCCGCACCGGAGGGGGGTGATGCCTCGTCGAGTAGTAGCAGCAGCAGCGCAGTTCCGAGTAGGTAGGTCATCACCGTCATCCGGTCGAACACACATCAAACAAAACACACGAAAGAAGGAAATATCATGAGCAAGAACATCATTCGCGCCACCATCGCTGCTACCGTCGCCGGAGCCGGCCTCGTGCTCGGCGCGGGCCTGGCCAGCGCGGACACCATCGACACCATGCCGGTGGCCGACGGGAACTACACGTTGAGCGTGTACGGTCCGCCGCCGGTGCCGCTGGGTGCGACCGTCGGATCGGTTCCGGCCACCGTCACCGACGGTCATCTCGTGGTGGCCGGGGTCCCGGTGCAGGGCGCTGCGCTGGAGGCCTACGACTCCGACGGGGACGGCCACGCCGACCGCATCGCGGTACTGATCGGTGACAGCAACGTGGGGCACTTGCAGTAGCGGCGCGGAGCGCAAGACCCCCGTCACCACGCGGTGACGGGGGTCTTCCGACCAGAAGGAGAGACGACATGGCTCGCAATTTCACACCCACGGCTGTCTCCGCGACGATCGCGGCCTCGCTGGCGCACCACCGCACGGCGGCCGGGATGACGTGCGCGTCGCTGGCACGGGCCACCGAGCGGGTGGGTCATCGGGTGGACGACCGCTACATCGCGCTGATCGAGCGGCACGAGAAGGGGTGCGGCATAGACGATTTGCTCAGTCTTGCCGCCGCGCTGGGGATCTGTCCGGCCGAGCTGCTGCTGTCGCCGGACGCCGGTCGCGATGACCCGGTGCGCGTGGCCGAGCACGGTCGCGCCTACAGCGCGGAGGAGGTGTGGGACTGGCTGACCGCCAGGAGCACGTTGGGGGCGTCCGACGGCGCGCCCCTTGCGATCGACGACCTCGCGGACCTGAGCGACGAGGACATCGTCGCGACGGTGCGCCGGGCGGCGGCCGCCGCACGAACGCCGGCACCGCCCTGGGGCGCGTGATCGACGAACAGACAGGACCCCGACACCGCAGCGGTGTCGGGGTCTTGTTATCTTGCTGTTACCGGCTGGCGAGGTACGTGTACACCGTCTGGCGTGACACCCCGAACTCGCGGGCCAGGTCGGCCACGCGCTCGCCGGCGGCGTGACGACGGGCAAGGTCGTCGGCCTGCTCGGGGGTGAGCTTCGGCTGGCCGCCGCGGTACTTGCCCGCGGCCTTGGCCAGGGCGATCCCCTCGCGCTGGCGCTCCTTGATGATCGACCGCTCGAACTGGGCGACGGCACCGAGGATGCCCAGCATGAGGGTGGCATCCGAGCCGTCATCTCCGGTGAAAGTCCTTCCCTCCTTGTCGAACTCGACCGCCACGCCACCTTGACACTCGATCGTCTTGTCGTCGAACATGAGCGTGCCGCCCTTGGTGAGCGCGTCGACGATCTGATGCAGGTCGACGGTGTTGCGGGCGAGACGATCCATCGAGTGCACCACCAGAGTGTCGCCCTCGCGGACGTACTCGATGGCCCGCCGCAGTTCAGGCCGGCCATCGACGTTCTTACCCGACGCCTTGTCCTCGAAGACCTTGTCGACGGGGACCTTGAGATCGGCGAGCTGGCGATCGGTCTTTTGGTCGACGGTGGACACCCGTTTGTAGCCGATCCGCTGGCCAGTCATGCGGGCCACCCGGCGATGGCCCGCTCGGCAGCCCGGACCACGCGCTCGGGCACACCCGTCGTGCGCAGCTGGTCGATGACCTCATCGGCCATGCGGTCGCCATTGGGGTCGACGATCGGTTCACTGAGCATCGTCTGCGCCCGCCGCGTCGCCCGCCGTACGGCGGCCTCGCGTGTGACCTCTTCGGCGGCGGCGATGATGAACAGTTCCCCGACGAAGTTCGAGATGGTGCGGTGGGTCGCATCCCACCGGTCGAAGGCGGTCTCCCCGTCATCAGTAATGACGGCCCCGTTGAGGGGGTAATCCTCACGGTCGAGGCGGACCTGCTCGGCCAATGTCGGCGCGGCGATGGTCGTCATCCGGTCTCCGTTTCGTTCGTCCGCGTCGGTCGCGGCCCTGTCGTTGTGTACAACCCAAGTCTAAGAGATCAACTGGATTGTGTCAAGCGAATCGTTAAATGACCCTGGTTTGACGGAATATCCATGATCCGCCGATGCCCGAGCAGGGTGTACCCCAGATGATCGAACGGGTGTGCGAGGAAATGTCGGTGAGGCTCTGTATCACTGGACGCCGGACTCGGAGCGGGTCGCCGGGTTCCATGTCATCGGGTGTCGGCGTCCAGGTGTCGGTGGCCCGATGTCTAATGTGAGACCCATGGTGATCCACGACTTGGCGGGGTGTGAACTGCGGTGACGAGCGCGCAGGCGGGTAATAGCCGGTTGGCGACGGCGAAGGCCGGGCGCAAGGACGAGTTCTACACGCAGCTCAGCGACATCGAGAAGGAGTTGCGGCACTATCGCCGGCACTTCAAGGGCAAGGTGGTCTACTGCAACTGCGATGACCCGCGGGCCAGTAACTTCTTCCATTATTTCTCGTATAACTTCGAGAAGCTCGGACTCAAGAAGCTGATCGCGGCCTGCTACAAGAATCAGGACGCGGATCTGTTCAGCCAGAACGACTCCGAGCGGGCCGTGTACCTCGAATATGAGGGTGACAAGGACGGTGATCGGATCCCGGGGGCCGACGAGATAGAAGTCCGCCATTTCGACGGCGATGGGGATTTCCGCAGTGCTGAGACCATCGAGCTGTTGAAGGAAGCTGACATCGTTGTCACAAACCCGCCATTCTCGCTGTTCAGGGAGTACATAGCCCAACTGATTGAGCATGAGAAGAAGTTTCTGGTAATCGGCAACATGAACGCGGTGACTTACAAAGAGATCTTCCGGCACATCCAGAACAATCAGTTGTGGTACGGCCCGAGTATCCGCAGTGGCGACCGCGAGTTCGGCGTGCCCGAGGACTACCCACTGACCGCGGCAGGGGTTCGGGTCGACGACGACGGCAACAAGTTCATCCGGGTGAAGGGCGTGCGGTGGTTCACCAACCTGGACTACCCCGAGCGCCACGAGGACCTGATCCTGTACAGGCCGTACGTTCCGGAGGAATACCCGAAGTACGTGAATTTCGACGCGATCGACGTCGCGAGTTATAAGGACATCCCTGCCGACTACGACGGGATCATGGGTGTGCCGGTCACGTTGCTGGACTACTTCAGCCCGGAGCAGTTCGAGATTCTCGGCAACAGCGATGACGCCGATCAGATGAAGGAAATGGGGGTCCGGCCACTCGGTCAGGCCTTCATCGACGCGTACAAGTCCAACGGCGGGACCGGTCATCGCACGGCGGGTATGCGGATGTTGGGGTTGATGGAGCCGAAGCCCCGCGTGGTGTTCAAACGCATCCTGGTGCGGCGGAAAGGCGCGGACTCGTGAAGATTGAGTTCGAGCGGATCAGTGTCCGCGACCTCGTCGACGGGTACGAGGACAATGATGAACTGGGCGTCCGCGCCTATGGCGGCAAGCTCGATGTGCGCCCGCCGTATCAGCGTGAGTTCGTCTACAAGGACAAACAGCGTGACGCGGTCATTGAAACGGTTCGCAAGGACTTCCCGCTGAACGTGATGTACTGGGCTGTGCAGCACGACGGCACGTTCGAGGTGATTGACGGGCAGCAGCGGACCATCAGCATCTGCCAGTACGTCGAGGGCGACTTCTCGATAGAGATCGACAGTCATCAGCTCGCGTTTCACAATCTGCAGCCCGACCAGCAGGACCAGATCCTGAACTACGAGTTGACGGTGTATCTGTGCGAGGGCACGGACTCGGAGAAGCTCGACTGGTTCAAGACGATCAACATCGCCGGCGAGAAGCTGACCGATCAGGAGCTGCGCAACGCCGTCTACCACGGGACCTGGGTGTCGGCTGCGAAGCGGTACTTCAGCAAGACCGGGTGTCCGGCGTACCAGATCGCGAGTGACTACATGACGGGGTCGCCGATCAGACAGGACTACCTCGAAACCGCTGTGGAGTGGATCAACAACGGCAAGGTCGACGAGTACATGCGCGACCACCAGCACGACACTAACGCCAACGAGCTGTGGCTCTACTTCAAGGGTGTGATCGACTGGGTAGCCGCAACATTCCCGAAGAAGCGCGCCCAGATGAAGTCGGTGAAGTGGGGTCCGCTGTATAACAAGCACAAGACCGACGCGCTGGACCCTGATGCACTCGAAGACAGGGTCGCGTCGCTCATGGCCGATGCGGATGTCAAGAACAAGCGAGGGATCTACCCATACCTGCTCGGTGGCGAATTGGAGACCAAGCTCCTCGATGTCCGGGTGTTCGACGACAAGACGAAGCTCGCGGCATACGGGCAGCAGACGAAAAAAGCTGAGGCAGATGGAGTCTCGAACTGCCCGATGTGCGCTGGCGGGAGCAACAACAACGCCGGCAGGATCTATGAGTTCGAGGAGATGGATGCTGACCATGTGACGGCGTGGTCGAAGGGCGGTGCGTCCACTCTCGCCAATTGCGAGATGCTGTGCGTCACGCACAATCGCTCGAAGGGCAATCGGTAGCGGGGTCGTCTGGCCACGACAGCTGGCGATGATCTGTGGTGTCCGTAAGAGCGGCCACGCGCTCAGTTCGACCGACCAGGTCTTACGGACACCTGCCGTCGCTGGTCGAGCGTTCGATGGTGGTCTGTCCGGTCAACGACCGGCTTGCGGACAGATCTAAGGGCCTTCCAAATGGGATCATCGTTGGGTGACGACACCAGAGGGCTTTCTCAGTGAGGAGCATCAGCAGCGCTGGGCGGCCGCGACGTACCTGATCCGCGGAGGCGAACTCGCGCTCGTCGGTGCAGTCGACCCGAACCCAGGCAGCTTCCTCGCCTTCGCCGATCAGCTGTACCAATGGGAGAAGGTGTCGACGTGGTCACGTAGCTATCTGACCGCAGGCATTGAGCACATGCTGTTGTGGGCCGACCTGGTGGCGCCCTACTCGTTCGACGAGACACATATCAATCACGTGAGGTACCGGCCCTACTTGCTGATGGCACGGGCTGGGCTGGAGTCAGGCGCTCATGCGGTGTGGTTGCTCGCTGATGTCGGCGATCCACGTGATTGCGTACGTCGCCTGCTGCGGATGATGTACAAGGACTTCGGCTACCAGCGCAAGGCGCAGCTGGCCAGGGGGCGTCCTGTCGAGCACATCGAGCAGCGGATGGCTGACACGGTGCAGCGCGCCACCGACCTCGGAGTGGGGGTCGCGCCGCAGAACCAGCCGCCCGGATACGAGGAACTGGTGAAGCAAGCCGCCGCCACGGTCGGGGGTGATGTCGACCAATGGTCGTTCCTGTGGAACGCGGCGAGTGGCGCCGGGCACGGCCAGAACTGGTTCGGCACTGTCGGTTACGACGTAGAACTGGGCGAAGAGTACGAGCCCGGGCATTTCCGGAGCACACAGACTCCCGACGCCGTTTTCATCACCGAGATGGTGGAAGCGGCTGCGGACACCCTGCAATGGGGTGTGTTTCGCTGGCTAGACCTCGCGGGCTACGACGCGCCCGCGAGACTCACGGACGCGATTACTCGTGTGCACGAGCGCATGCCGAAGAAAGAGTGAAATAACGATCCCCAATGCCGCGTGGGCATTGGGGATCGTTGGGGGGTGAGAACTCTTGTTAGAGAGGTCGTTTGAATACGGCCCGCTTCTTGGTCGCGTAGGTGGTCTTGTAGGGGTATTCGCACAACCGGCGTCCGGCGGCATCGGCGTCTCGGTCAGCGTGCTCGAAACTTTCCGACTCGATGCTGACCAGTTCCCAACCCTGCCCGCCGAGTATGTCCAGGGCATCGACCAAAGTAAAGAGCTGAGTACCGCGCTTCCAGCAGAACTGACGTCCGTTGGTCGTGTTGTGGATCGTGAAGAAGGCCTGGTTGTACTCCCAGCGCTGAGCCATGCCGTTCTACCTCCGCTTGATGAGCTTGATGTCGCCGATGGATACGCCGCCGAGAAACACGTGGCCGTAGTAGTTTTGGCCCCGCTTGGTGAAGGTGTAGCGGGCGAGGTTCACGTCGGCGTAGCCGCCGCGAGGTGTCGAGATCAGCCGCAGCGGCGTGGGGCTGTTGCCGTAGATCGCGTTGCCCCGCACCGTGACGTCCTGGGACACAGGGAAGATGCCGTAGCTGATGGTGGTCAGGGTGTAGCGGCCGTTGTCTACGGCTGCGGCGGCAGAGCCCGCGTTCACGGTGGCGATACCGAGGGTGCCGGTCAGGGTGGCGCCGGCGATGGCCGTGGCGGTGGCCATGCGCTTGAGGGTGGTTCGAGTGGTCATGGGGGTGTTCCTTCGTTCGTTGGTGCTGGGATTGTCCAGGTGTACGCCTTAGCGCAGGTTCTCCGGCAGCATGACGGCCTTGTTGCCGTTGCCGATGGAGAGCGCCACGGGATTGTCCAGGCCGGCGACCCGGGCGTAGGAGGTGACCGGGACCGAGGTCGACGGGGAGACCTGCAGCGGGTCACCCGGTGCGCAGGTCAGCGGCGGATCGGCCGAGGTGGCGGCCAACGGGTTGCCCTGGGCGTCGCGCCGGCCGCTGGCGGTGTTGGTCTGCCCGTTGAGGTCGGCACTGACGAAGTCCAGGGGCGTGACGGTGTAGAGGTTCCCCCGGCCGCTGGACATCTTGTCACTGGTCGTCGCCGTGGTGGCCACCGCGAAGTATTCGCCGGGGCACTGGGGTGCCGGGTCGGTGACCCGGCTGATGCCGTTGATGCGGTAGGTGATCTTGCCGGACGGGTCGGTCACGGTGCCGCCGATGGCCACCCGGCGCGAGGCCGGGTAGACCTCATCGAGGGGATCGGTCGATGCGGCAGGCCCGGCCGACGCCGACGGCGACGGCCTATCTCCCGACTGTTGCGTCGCCGTCGGCGTCGAGTCGCCCCCGCCGCACGCGACGGCGACGATCCCGACAACGAGGATCACGGCCAGCGCCGCGGTGATGGTGCTGAGGATGCGGACCCGCTTGCCGGCGAACGCGCTGGCCAGACCGGGTCGTGCCGCGGTGGGTGCAGGCCGTCCGGCGATGGCGGCGAGGGCCTGTTCGTCGAGGGTCGGCGCGGCCGGATCAGCCAGCGCCGCGTCGTAGCGAGCCCGCCGGGCTGGATCTCCGAGAATCGCCCGAGCGGTATCGATCCGGCTGCGTGACAGGGCATCTCGTGGATCGACGGAGTTGAGCCGTGCGGTGAGTTGGGCTGCCAGAGCTTCGGGCGGCTGACGCCGGTCGAGGCTGTGGATCGTGTACAGGTCGATGTGTGGCATGGAAATCCATTACCTCCGTGAATAGTCCGAACGGGTGTGACGTGCGCAAACGAGTCCGTTGCGAGGTTTCGGACTATTACTAACAGCGATATGCGACAGCGAGAAGCGCTGCGGAAGAGGCGGTTACGGGGCGCTCGGCAGATGCGGCACTTCCCTCAATTAGTAACCGCCGCATACCCTATCACACGATGTCAACACTGTGACACACTTCACATCTGGTCGTTCGGATGGATGACTTGGAATGGGACGACCCCGGCGCGGGTGTGCGCCGGGGCCGTGGGGAGCGCCCCTGGCGGGGCGCCGTTTCATCGGCCGGTCAGGGTTTCGGCGGCGATGACGGCGTCGACCAGGCGATCGAGAGCCTCGGACCGGCATGGCCGGCAACCTCGCTCATCGTGGATGGCCGAGCGTCCGCACGTCGGGCAGCGCAGGACGGTCGGCGTGGACGGATACAGGTTCTGCATCAGAAGCTCCGGAACACATAGACCTCGCCGGCGGGGGCGCGCTCGACGCTGTAGTCCCCGGCCAGGTCGCGGGCGTATCTGCCGACGTCGAAATAGTCGCGCAGCTCGTCGGGCACGCCGTCGAGCAGGCCGCACTCCTCGACGAGGTCCTCGACATACGCGGTGAAGCTCGGCCAGACGCCGGCGAAGGCCTGCTCGAAGTCGCTGACGACAGGACGATCTGAATCTCCTTGTGCTGTATAGCTTCCCGACCGAACCCACGCGCAGATGGCTGGCCACTGCTCGGGTCCCACTTCGGTATAGACCTCGCCCCACTCGCCGGCCTCTTGCGGGCTCATCTCGCCGTCGACGGGGATGTTGTCGGTGTCGAGGCACCAGAGTTCTTCATGGCTGTGTTCGGGTATCGGCCGGCCGTGCAGCTGTGACGTGGTGATCTCGGCGGCCTCGGTGCATGAATACCAATCGCCGACGAGGCGGCCCTCGTTATAGCACTGGAGGCAGCCGATCCAGACGCGGGGTTCGTCGACGTCGGGACGGTTCTGGGTGGCCGTCATGACAATGCTCCGATCAGGTTCTCGACGCGCTCGGCCGCGTGGCCGACGTCGGTGGTGTGGTGGTCGATGGCGTCTTCCAACGCCCAGATGGCTTGTACGAGCGCGTGATCACCGGTGAGGCGGTGTTTCTCGCCGACGGTCCATGCACGTGCGATGAGCGCCTCCGCGGCTGTCGTGGTCATGCCCATGGCAGGCTCGCGATCACGGCGTCGGCGCTGAGGCTCTCGCCGGTGATGAGCCGGTGTTGCTCGACGGCGGTCTCGACCTGGCCAGGGTTGAGCAGGTACGCCGCCCCCCCGGGGGGCGCGCCGGCGGGCGGGC
>JAEYMI010000047.1 GCA_023461275.1 Actinomycetes bacterium
CCACCCACCAACAACGGCAAAAACAACTCCCACACCGACACATCAAAAGTCACCGGCGTCTTCTGCAACACCACATCCGACGCCCCCACCCCATACCCATCACGCATCCACACCAACCGATTCACCAACGCCGCATGCGACACCGTCACACCCTTGGGACGACCGGTAGAGCCAGAAGTGAACAGGGTGTACACCGCAGAATCGCCGCGCACCGGGAAATCGCGGGGCTGATCAACAACGGCCGGATCGATGTCGGTTGTGGCATCAACCTCGACGATCCGGAGACCATCGGCTCCGGTGCCATCAGCAAGGGGCGAGACCGCGTCCGGCACCTGCCCGGCAGCCACCAGAATGGTTGTCACTGCCGCGGTTTCGATCATGTAGGCGGCGCGTTCGGTGGGTGCTTCGGGGTCGATCGGCACGTATTGACCGCCCGCGGTAACCACCGCGTGCACCGCCACCATCAACTCCACCGACCGCGGAATGCACACGCCCACTGCGACATCGGGTCCGACGCCGAGGTCGTTCAGTCGGGCGGCGAGGGTACTGACCCGCGCACCGAACTCGCGGTAGGAGACGGTCCGGTCGCGAAAGATGAGCGCCGTTGCCTCCGGCGAACGTTGTACCTGGCCGAGCAGCCCGTCGGCGATGGTTGCAGAGGGGATGTCGGCAACCGGACCGCGGGACAATGTCATCACGTGCTCGCGGTCGCGCGCCGAGAGTAGTGTCACGTCGCCGGCCAGGGTGCCGGTGTCGGCAACGAAGGATCGCAGGATCTCGATCAGCGAGGAGGCCAGCACCTCGATGTGTCCGGCGTCGAAGGCATCGGGGAGGTACTTGATCTTCAGCGACAACCGGTTTCCGGCCGGCGCGGTGATCATGTTCAGCGGGAAGTGCGTGGAGTCGGCGACCTCGATGTCGCTGATCTCCAACCCGGCCACCGCTTGGGTGCCCGAGGCGGCCAGCGAGTCGGTGTCCACCGGGTACGACTCGTGCACGGTCAGCGTGTCGAAGAGGGTGTCAAGTCCGGATGCCGAGACCAACTCGCCCAAACCGATGTACTGATGGTCGAGGACCGACACCTTCTCCTGGGCCAGTTCGCCGATCAGGTCGGCAATAGATGCCGACGGGTCGACGTCGAGCACCACCGGCAGGGTGTTGATGAACAGCCCGACCATGGTCTCGATGCCGGGTACGTCGGCGGGACGGCCCGAGACCGTCTCGCCGAAGGTGACGACCCGGTTTCCGGTCAACCGGGACAACAGCAACGCCCAGGCGACCTGCAGCACGGTCGCGGTCGTCGAACCATGCGACCGGGCGACCGATTCGATTCCGGCGGTGAGGGACTCGTCGAGGATGTGCACCACGTCGGTCGGTAGTGCGTCGGTCGACGCCACTGCGCCCGGTGCGACCACGGTGGGTTCGGTGACGGGCTCCAGCACACCGGCCCAGGCGTCCAGTGCGGCGTCGTGGTTTCTCGACGCGAGGTAGGCCAGGTAGTCACTGAACTCGCCGTGTTCGGTGCCGGCGCGGCCGGTGTAGGTGGCGCCGTCGGCGTAGAGCGCCAGCAGGTCGGCCAGGACCAGCGGGCCGGACCATCCGTCGAACAGGAGGTGGTGGTTGGTGATGACAACGCTGACGCCACCCGCATGGGTGACCGCAACCACCCGCAACAGTGGCGCTACGCTGATGTCGAACGGTTGTACTCGTTGGGCCGCAAAGACTTCCGCGACCCGATCGCTGACTGTCTGCTCATCGGCGGCACCGAGGTCGATGGCAGTCCAGTCGATCTCGATCTCGTCGGGCACCACCGCGACCACCGCGCCACTGGCGGCGGTGACAAACGCTGATCGCAGCGCGTCGTGATGAGCGAAGAGCTCGTTGGTGGCTCGGCGCAGTCGGTCCAGATCCACGTCGCCACGCAGATGCAGCACCGCCTGGGTCACGTACACGTCGACCGAGGTGCTCATCGTTGCGCTGGTGTTCCCGCCGGCCAGTTGGGCCTGGAAGTAGAGGCCTTGTTGGAGCGGTGACAGTGCCCACACCTTGGCGTGCGGGTAGCGGCGCGCGAGGTCATCCAGGTCATCCTGGGTGACGTTGGCGCCGTGGATATCCGACGGCGACCAGCCGACGTCGGGCACCGTCTGGACGGTCTCGGCGAGGTGGTTCAGCTCGTCGCGCCACCGGCCGGTGATGTCGGTGACGTCGTCGTCGGCGAGGATCGCCGTCGGGACGGTGATGTGTGCGACGAGTTCGCGTCCGGCGGCGCTCGGGGTGGTCGAGACGTTCACGTTGAGAACGCTGGCCGCGCGCATACCGCCGGTGATGGTCGGCGGCAACGTCGGCGCCTGAGCCGCGGGCAGGAACGCGATGTCGTCGGGTTGGGTCGTTGATTGCGTTCCGCCGCCGAAGAAGTTGAAGCTGATGGTGGGCAACGGACGCGAGCGAAGTTGCGCGGCAGCCGCTTCTGCTTCTGCCGCTGCCTCGACAACGTCGGAGGCGTACCGCAGCAGCCCGAATCCGATGCCCTGCGACGGCAGTGTGAGCCGTTGCTCCTTGGCCGCTTTCACCGCGTGGATGACGTCGACGCCGGGGTCGACGGCCAGCGGCGCGATGGTGGTGAACCAGCCGACCGTACGCGAGAGGTCCGCGCGGCGTGGTGGTGAGAAGTGTTCGGGCACTTCTTCGTACCGCCCGTGGCCTTCGACGAGAACGCCGACCGCCGCCTGATCGTCGACGATCCCGCGGTCGCGCTGCCAGGAACGTACCGCTCGCGCCAGCGCAGCGATCAGGACGTCGTTGGCGGTGGCGCCGAACGCTGCGGGCACCGCGCCGAGCACGTCGGCGGACAGTTCGGTTCCGAAGCCGAAACGCACGGTGCGACTGGACTGCTCGGTGTCACGGTGGGCGTCGATCTGTTCACCGAAATCGGTCGGCGACTTCGGTAGTCGCCTCAGCCAGAAGTCGACCTCGGCCGCACGGTGTTCGGGGGCCAGACTGGTCAGGTAGCCCGGCACGGCGGCATGCCAGGCGTCGGCACCGGTCTCCTCGGCGCGCACATCGCCGCCGGCCCAGGCGGTGGCCAGATCTTCGATGATGATCGGCCAGGACACGGCATCCACACCCAGATGGTGGATGACCACGACCAGGCGGCCGGGGCCGGCCGCGGCGCGGACCAGCACGGCCCGGACCAGGGTCCCGGTGGTCGGGTCGAGTTCACTCGCCGCCCGGGCGTGAGCGGCCAGCACTGCAGCGTCGAATGCGGGGTCGGTGATGGCCAGACCGGTCTCGACTTCGGCCACCGATACGACCGTGGGTTCGTCGACGTGCTGTCCGTCGATACCGCTGTGCCGCAGCACCGGTCGGCCGTCGACCTCGGTCAGTCGCACGGTCAGCATCGGGTGACGAGTGAGCACAGCGGTCAGTAGCCGGGAGACGCCGTCGGCGGTCACCTCCGGTGGGGCGACGAGTACCCGCGCCTGGTTGAAGTCTGCGTAGGCCGCCGCGGAGTCCGACAGTTCGAGCATCCACGAAACGATCGGCGGAATGGCAAGCGGCTCAGCGCCATCCGGCACCTCGAGTTGCGGCAGACGGTCGGTGGCCGACGACGCGACCCGGGCGAGCGCGCGAATGGTCTTGTGTTCGAAGATGTCCCGCGGAGACAGCGTGAACCCCGCGGCACGTGCCGCCGACGTCAACTGAATCGACATGATGCTGTCGCCACCGAGGGTGAAGAACGAGTCGGTGACGCTGACGCGGTCGAGTCCGAGCAGGCCCGCGACCAGGCTGGCGAGCACTTCTTCGGCGCCGTCGGCCGGTGCGACGTAATCCGCCTGCAGCGACCCGAAATCCGGTGCCGGCAGTGCGCGTCGGTCCAGCTTGCCGGCACTGTTGAGGGTCACGTCGTCGAGAACAGTCCAGACCGTGGGCCGCATGTACTCCGGCAGAGCCTGTGTCACCTCGGCGCGGATATCGTCGAGATCGACTGCATCGATACCCACTGCGGGCGAGACGTATCCGGCCAGATGCTCGGCTCCGGTCGCGGTGGTGACGACGGCGACCGCGGCATGCACGACGCCGGGCACTGAGGCGATCACCGATTCGATCTCGCCGAGTTCGATACGTTGCCCGCGCAGCTTGACCTGGAAGTCGGTACGGCCGAGATACTCCAGCTCGCCGGAGCTGTTCCTGCGCACCAGGTCTCCGGTGCGGTAGAGGCGTGAGCCGGGTTCGCCGAACGGGTCGGCGACGAAGCGCTCGGCGGTCAGATCGGCACGGGCAGCGTAGCCTCGGGCGATCTGCACACCACCGAGATAGAGCTCGCCGGGTACCCAGGCCGGTACCGGATGCAGCCGGGCGTCGAGGACGTAGGTGGTGGTGTTCCACACCGGCCGCCCGATCGGGACCGACTGGCCGAGTCGTTCGAGGTCGGCGTAGGTCACCTCGACGGCAGCCTCGGTGGGTCCGTAGAGGTTGTGCAGCGACGTCTGCGGCAGGGCATTGCGTACCGCGGCGACAGTGGCGGTCGGCAGTGCCTCACCCGAGGTGAACATACGGCGCAACGACGTCAGACGTGCCAGCCTGTCGGCCGGCACCACGTCGAGGAAGACCGACAGCATCGAGGGAACGAAGTGGACCGAAGTGACCCCGCGGGTGTCGATCTCGTCGGCGAGGTAGGTCGGGTCGGTATGACCGCCCGGTTCGGCGATCACGATCGCGGCACCGGACATCAACGGGCCGAACAGTTCCGGGACCGAGACGTCGAAGGTGTAGGGCGTCTTGAGCATCACCCGGTCGGCCGGGCCCCACGGGTAGCGGTCGAGTCCCCAACGAATGCGGTTGAGTACCGCTGCGTGCGTGAGGGTCACGCCCTTGGGGCGGCCGGTGGAGCCGGAGGTGAACAGGGTGTAGATCGCGTGCTGCGGAGTCAGTGTACGGCGCACGACATTCGGTGCCGAAGAATCCGAGGTCGGCGTCTGCGCGGGTCCGGATTCGTCGACGACGATCCTGGTGATCTCGTCACCGAAATGCTCTGCTGCCGAGGCATTCTGGTGACGTGCGGTGAGCAGAACCGCCACCCCGGCAACAGCCACCATGTACTCGACGCGCTCGGGCGGGGTCTCGACGTCGAACGGTACGTACTGTCCCCCGGCGGCGGTCACCGCGTGCACGGCGACCAGCATCTCCACCGATCGGTCCATGCAGATGCCGACCGCGGTCTCCGGGCCGACGCCGGCGGCACGCAGGGTTGCGGCCAGCGCGGTGACCCGATCTCCGAAGTCGGCGTAGGTGATCGAGCGATCCCCGAAGATCAGGGCGGTGGCCTGCGGGGTGCGCTTGATCTGTGCGCGGATGGCATCGGCGACGGTGTGTCCGGTCGACTCCGGGCTGTCGACGCGGGCCCCGGACGAAAGCGCCAGCAGGTCATCGATCTCGGTGTCGGCCACCAACGGACGCGCAGCCACCGCAGCGTTCGGATCGGCGACCATCGCCTCCAGTGTGGCCACCAACCGGTCGGCGAAACCGGCCACCGTCGCCTCGTCGAAAAGGTCGGTGGCGTACACCATCTCGAGTGGCCAGGGGGCGGCCGACGGCGTGATGCTCACACCGACCATGAGGTCGACCTTCGCCGGCGGCGTCACCTGGTCGAGCGGGGTGATCGTCAGCCCGGCAACGTGCAATTCCCCGGCATCGGCGGACAAACCGGTGGACAGTTCGGTACTGCCATGCTGGTCGAGGGTGAGCATGATCTGCGCCAGCGGCGCGAATGCCTCCGAACGCACCGGCGCGACGGCTTCGACCACCGACTCGAACGGTACGTCGGCGTGGGAGAAGGCGTCAGTGTCGGTGTCGCGCACCTGCGCCAGCAGGTCGGCGAAACTCGCGTTCGGGCTGACCGCGGTCCTCAGCACCAGCGTGTTGACGAACATGCCGATCAGCGGATCGAGTTCGCGCTGACCACGTCCCGCGACCGGGGTGGCGACGGCGATGTCATCGGTGGCCGACAGCCGGGACAACACCACCGCGAGCGCCGCGTGGATGACCATGAACGGGGTCACGCGATGCGCGGCGGCGACCTCGCGCACGCCCTCGGCCAGTTCCGCCGGGAGTTCGCCGATCCACCGGGCTCCGCGGTAGGAGGCGACGGTCGGTCGCGACCGGTCGGCGGGCAGATCGAGCACCTCTGGCAGTCCGGCAAGCTGGTCGCGCCAGAAGCCCAGCTGGCGAGCGAGTTCGGAGTCGGCATCGGAGCCGGCCTCGGAACCACCGCCGAGCACCTGCTGTTGCCAGACGGCCACGTCGGCGAACTGCACCGCCAGCGGCGGCAGGTCCGGTTCGACGCCGACGCTGCGTGCCTGATACGCGGTCAGCAGATCAGACATCAACGGCCGCAGCGACTCTCCGTCGAAGGCGATGTGATGGACGACGATGGCCACCACGAAGCTCTGCTCGCCTTCGGCCAGGATGCGTACCCGCACCGGCAGATCCGACGACACATCGAAGCCCGTGGTGACGACGTCGATCACCTCGGACTCGGCGGCCACCACGGCCCAATCCAGGACACCGGCAACATCATCGACGTCGTGAATGCGCTGATAGGGCCGGCCGTCGACCGCCGGGTAGGTGGTGCGCAGCACCTCATGTCGGGCGATCACGTCGAGCAGCGCGGCACGCAGGGCGTCGACGTCGAGATCACCGTCGATCCGCAGCACGGTGGGCACGTTGTAGGTGGGTAGCGAGGTGTCGAACTGGTTGATGAACCACATCCGCTGTTGCGCCAGCGATAGCGGAATTCGTTGCGGCCGTGGGTCGGCCGGGGTCACCGGAGAAAGCGAACCCGACCGGCCCGACAGCGCGGCGGCGAGGTCGCGGATGGTCGGTGCGTCGAACAGGTCGCGCACGGTGACGTCGGCGTCGAGTGCCTCACCCGCGCGGGCCACCACTCTCGTCGCCGACAGCGAGTTGCCGCCGAGGTCGAAGAACGATGAGGTGACGCCGATGTCGCTCTCGTCACGCTCGAGGACGTCGGCGAAGACCCGGACGAGAGCATGTTCGGCGGGTGTTCGGGGTGCGACGACAGCGCCGACCGGCTCGTCGGGAATGGGCAGTTCCCGCCGGGCGACCTTGCCGGCACTGTTCAACGGCATGTCCGCCAACAGAACCCACGAGGTGGGCCGCATGTAGTCGGGTAGTTCGCGGGCCACCGTGTGCTCGACGGCGGCGACGTCGACGGTATCGGGGGCGACGTACCCGACGAGCCGCCCACCGCCAGCGCCCTCGATGACGGTCGCCGCGGCGTGCACCACGCCGGGGGCCGACGCGATCACCGATTCGACCTCACCGAGTTCGAGTCGCTGGCCGCGCAGTTTCACCTGGAAGTCGGTGCGGCCCAGGTACTCCAGCTCACCCGACGAGGTCCAGCGCACGAGGTCGCCGGTGCGGTACAGGCGCGCGCCGGGCGCACCGTTCGGGTCGGCGACAAACCGGTCGGCGGTCAGGTCGGGTCGGGTCGCGTAACCGCGGGCCACCTGCACACCACCGAGATAGAGTTCACCGGCGATGCCGACCGGCACCGGCCGTAGCCGCGCATCGAGCACCCAGGTGGTGGTGTTGGGCACCGGGTGTCCGATCGGGATGATCGTGTCGCCGGCGACGACGTCGTAGGCGGAGACCTCCACGGCCGCCTCGGTGGGACCGTAGAGGTTGTGGATGGCAACCTGCGGTAGCTGCGTCAGCACCGCGTTCGCCGACGACGCGGGTAGCGCCTCACCGGAGGTGAACATGATGCGCAGCGAGGTCAGTTCGGCGACTCGGTCGCCGCGGACGTCGAGGAAGGCCGCGAGCATCGACGGTACGAAGTGGATGATCGAGATTTGCTGATCGCCAACGAGATCGGCGATATAGTCCGGGTCGCCGTGCCGGTCCGGCTCGGCGATCACCAGGGTGGCGCCGGCGGTCAGCGGCCCGAACAGCTCGCCGATCGACACGTCGAAGGTCACCGGTGTCTTCTGCAGCAGGGTGTCGCGGTGGTCGATGCCGTACCAGTCCCCCACCCACCTGATGCGGTTCATGATCGAACGGTGCGAGACCGTCACGCCCTTGGGGCGGCCGGTGGAACCGGAGGTGAACAGCGTGTAGGCGGCGTTATCGGTATGCAGCGGTGCAGTGCGCTCGGCATCGGAGACGGCCGGCATGCCGGTGGGAACATCGGCAGTGGCGTCGACGACGAGTACCGGTATCGCATCGTCGATCTCGGCGATCGACGGCGGTATCTCGCCGGGGCGCACCAGGATTGCCCGAGCACCGGCGGTGGTGGCCATGTAGGTGACGCGCTCGGCCGGGGCGGTGGGGTCGACGGGCACGTACTGTCCGCCGGCGGCCACCACCGCGTGGATGGCGATGAGCATCTCCAGCGAACGCGGAACGGCCACCACGACAGCGGCTTCCGGTCCGACTCCGATGTCGATCAGAGTGCGCGCCAGCGCCGCGACGCGGTCGCCGAACTCGCGATACGTCACCGTCCGGTCCCCGAAGATCAGCGCGACGTGATCCGGTGTGGCGGCAACCTGCGCGGCCACCGCGTCGGCGAGATTGTCTCCCGTTGCGACACCCGTGGACACCGAGCCGGTCGACAGGGATCGAATCGTGTTGTCGGCGTTGGTCGGGACCAGCGAGATGTCTGCCACCGCGCGATCGGTGTGGGTGGTCAGCGCACGCAGGATCTCGGTGAGAGCCGTCCCGAAGGCTCGGACCTGTCCGGCGTCGAAGGCGGTGGGCAGGTACTTGACCGCCAGCCGGAGCCGACCGTCGACGAGGGAGGTGATGAAGGTCAGCGGGAAGTGGGTGGCGTCGCGGGTGGTGACGTCGTCGATGGCCAGTCCGCCGCCGGTCCCCTCGGCTGCACCGCTCTCAAGGGAGAGCGCTTCGGCGTCAACCGGATACGACTCGTGCACCGTCAGTGTGTCGAAGAGCTGCGCAAGCCCGGCCGCGGAACCGATCTCGGCCAGGCCGACGAGTTGATGGTCGAGGACACGGACCTTGTCCGCCGACAACGCGGCGAGCAGCGATTGCGCCGAGGCTTCGGGATCGACGTCGACCACCACGGGCAGCGTGTTGATGAACAGGCCCACCATCGATTCGACGCCTGGCAGGTCGGCGGGACGCCCGGAGACGGTCTCACCAAAGGTGACCGTGCGTCGGCCGGTCAAGCGCGACAGGAAGATCGCCCAGGTCAGCTGCAGAACGGTCGCCACGGTGGTGCCGTGCGATTGGGCCAGCGACTCCACCGCCCGGGTCTGGTCGGCGTCGAGGAATTCGACGTGATCGACGGGCATGGCGTCGGCGGCGGCGTGAGCGGCGGGCGCCACCAGAGTGGGGCCGTCGATGTTGTCGAGGACTGATCGCCACACCTGCAGTGACGGCGCGGTGTCCTGAGTGGCCACGCGACGCAGATAGTCGCCGAAATCGGCTGTCTCGCTGCCCGACATCTGTTCGGTGTAGGTACGTCCGGTCAGGTAAAGCGCGATCATGTCGGCCAGCACCAGCGGGCCCGACCAACCATCGAGGAGGATGTGATGGTTGGTGACCACCAGCGCCGACGACTCACCGTGGCGCACCAACACGAACCGGATCAGCGGAGGATGCGCCAGATCGAACGGCGCGATCCGTTGCTCATCCGCGATTCGGGAGATCTCCTGTGCGACAGCATCATTGTCGGCACCATGACCCTCGGAGCCGTCCAGGTCGATGACCGTCCACGGCACCTCGACGCCGTCGGGCACCACGGTGACCACCCCGCCGCCGTCGGTGCGGATGAACCCGGAACGCAGGACCGGATGCGCGGCAAGCAGATCCGTCGCCGCGGCCCGCAGTCGTTCCGGGTCCACCCGACCCGACAGCCGCAGCACCGCCTGCGCGACATAGAGATCGATCGCGTCCGGTCCGGACATCTCCCACTGGAAGTACAAGCCCTGCTGCAGCGGCGTCAGCGGCCACACCAATGCCGGCCCCGCGGAGACAGCCACCGCGTCGAGGTCGTCCTGGGTGACGGCCACCCCGGGTACATCCGAGGGCGACCATCCGGCGTCGGCGCGCGATGTCACCGAATCGACCAGCGTCTGCAGCTCAGCAGCCCATCGCGCGGTGAGGTCGGCAATGTCGTCGGAGGAGAGAACATCGGTGGCATAACGCAGTTCGGCACGCACTCGTGCTCCGTCATCGGCGCTCACCACGCCGGCGTCAATGCTCAGCGGCGCCATCATGGGCATCGCACCACTGATCGTCGACGGCAGGGTCGGCGCGCCGGAGACGGGCAGGAAATCGCCGGTCAGGCCATCGCCGCCGACGACATTGCCGAGGTAGTTGAAGGCCACCGGCGGCAGGTCACCGTCAAGGACCGACGATGCACCGAACCGGAGGACGCCGAAGCCGAGGCCATGGTCGGGCTGGCCGAGGCGCTCTTCCTTGGCGGCCTTGACCGCGTGGATGACATCGCCGTGCGGATCGATGGTCAGCGGTGTGAGCGAGGTGAACCAGCCCACTGTCCGCGACAGATCGGCGCGGCGTGGCGTGGGCCCGGCAACCAGTGTGTCCTCATGGCGCCCATGGCTTTCGGTCAGCACGCTGACGGTGGCGGCTGAACCAGGGCCGCCGTCCGAACCGGGCCCGCCATCCACACTCGATCGCCAGGACGCGATGGCGCGGGCGAGGGTGCCGAGCAGCACATCGGCGACGCCCGCGCCGAAGGCATCGGGCAGGGTGGCGATCAGGGGTGCGCTCAGGTCGTGGTCGAACAGGGTGATCGACGACTCGGTATCCCGATGGCGGATCTGCCCGGTGGTCCCGGCCTCGGCGGTCCAGGGTTGTACCGCGTCGAGTCGTGTTCTCCAGTAACCGATCTCCACGTCGAGGTCGGTCTCGGCGACGGCAACCGACCATGCCCGGGCCGACGTCGCCTCGCCGCGCAACGAGATCGGTTGTCCCGCACTGTGCTGTGCCCACGCGGTGATCAGATCCTCGATGAGGATGCGCCACGACACCGCGTCGACGGCGAGGTGATGAATCACCATCACCACGCGGGCGTCCGCGCCGTCAGGTGTGGTGACGATGGCGGCCCGCAACAGGACACCTGTTTGCGGGTCGAGACCCGCGACCAACTGCGCGTGGGTGTCGATGACGGCCTGCGCCATGGGATCGGTGTCACCGCTGTGGGGGCCGACGGCGCGGGTGTCCAGGACGGCCGATTCCGCATCGAAGTGGTCAGTCCCCTCGATCCGCCAGCCATCGCCGTCCTGGTATAGCCGCGACGTGAGTGTCGGATGAACGTCGACGACTGCTCGCAGCAGCTCGGCGAGGTCCTCGGCAGCCAGGCCGTGCGGTGCGCGCAAGACCATCGACTGGTGGAAGTCGGCGAAATCGGCTGCCGACTGATCATTGTCAACCCCGGACTTCTCGACCATCCAGGCGACGACGGGCGGCAGCGGCGCACGCACATCGGGAGCGGGTTCGACGACGTCGGGGATCCGGATTCGATCAACCGCCGCGGCACGAACCATCGAGCGGATGGTCTTGTGTTCGAAGATCTCTCGCGGGCTCAGCTCGATGCCGTTGGCGCGTGCGGCCGATGCGAGCTGGATGGACATGATGGAGTCGCCGCCGAGCGCGAAGAACGACTCGGTCACCGAAACCTGCTCCACGCCGAGGAGTCCGGCCACGATCCGGGCGAGCGCTTCCTCCTGCGCACCCTCAGGTGCGACGGCGTCGCCGTCGACCAATGCCGTCCCCGGATCGGGCAATGCGGCCCGATCGAGCTTGCCGCTCGGTGTCAGCGGCAACTCGTCGATGACCACGAGCTGCTGGGGCACCATGTGGGCTGCCAACCGCCCGGCCGCACCCGCAGCGACGGCCGCGACGTCGATGGCATCGGAATCGCCGACCAGGTAACCCACCAACCGTCGGCGGCCGGTCCCCGCATCGCCGCTCGCGTCTGTCACGCCCAGCACCACCGCCGACCGGACACCGTCCTGATCGGCGAGCACCGACTCGATCTCGCCGAGTTCCACACGCTGACCGTTGATCTTCACCTGATCATCGGACCGGCCGGCGAACTCGATCTCACCGGATGCGTTGACCCGCACCAGGTCACCGGTCGCGTACATCCGTGCACCGGGTTCGGTGGCGAAGGGATCAGCGATGAACGCGGTGGCCGTCAGACCTGCCTTGCCGAGATACCCGCGGGCCAGACCGTCGGCCGAGAGGTAGAGCTCACCCACCACGCCGCGCGGCACCGGATGCAGTCGGCGGTCCAGGACGTGGGTCCGGAATCCGCGTACGCCATAGCCGATGGTGACCGGCCGATCCGGCCGCGACCAGCCGGTCAGCGCCCACACGGTGGCCTCGGATGGCCCGTAGCAGTTGAGAAGTCGACGCCCAGGTGTAGCCCAACGCGCGACCAGCTCCGGCGGGCAGGCCTCGCCACCGGTGGCCAGCGTGCGGATGGTCGGCACGCGAGCCGGGTCGATGGTGGCCAGCACCGACGGGGTGATCAGGGTGTCGGTGACCGCGTTGGCCGAGATCACCGACGCCAGGTCGTCGCCGGCGTAGATCTCCGCCGGTGACACCACCAGGGTGTGGCCCGAGCAGATCGCCCACGCCATTTCCAGCACGGAGGCGTCGAAACTCGGTGTGGCGACATGCAATACCCGGACATCGGGTGATTGTGCGACGGTGCCGGAGATCTCACGCAGCGCGTCGACGAAGTTGGCGATGCCACGATGGGTGACGCCGACCGCCTTGGGGCGTCCGGTGGATCCAGAGGTGTAGATGACATAGGCGAGGTCATCGAGCAGCGGTTCGCGAATCCGCTGCAGCGCAGCCTGTTCGGTGACCGACGTTCCCGAAGAATCGAGCCCCGTGACGTCGATCCACTGGCAATCCGATTCGGCGAGGCGTTCGTCGTCGCCGGCCGACAGCCCGATCCGGACACCGGAGTCGTTGAGCATGTAGCTGATTCGGTCGGCCGGGAACCTCGGGTCGATCGGAACGTAAGCGGCGCCGGACTTGATGACGCCCCAGGTGGCAATGACCGACGCGGCGGACCGCTCGATACCGACCGCGACGATGTCGCCGGGACCGACGCCGGCCGCGATCAGCGTCCGCGCGACCTGATCGGTGCGCGCCTCGAACTCGTCATAATCAAGGGTGTTGTAGTCCAGGGTGTCGTAGTCGAGGGCCTGCCCCTGGCTGACCAGCGCCGGGTGGGTGCCGATGAGTTCCCGCGCGGCGAGGATCTCCACCAGCGTCGCCGGCGTGCTGATGCCTCCGTCGGCGGCGATCTCACCGGTCCCCAGTGAACTTCGGCTGACCTGGTCGACCCCAGCCTGTTCCACCCCAGCCTGTTCCACCCCGGCTCGGCCGGTCAGATCGATGTCTCCGACCACCGCGGCCGCGTCGGCGGCCATCGCGGCCAGTACCCGCTGCCAGACCGCGATGAACCGACGTACCGTCGACTCGTCGAAGAGTGCGGTGGCGTAGGCGAATTCGGCGCGCACGTCCGGGATCTGCGCCTCGGATTCGGTGATGCTGACGGTCAGGTCCACCTTGCCCTCGGCGATTCCGACGTCGAGCGGTTCCACCGAGACACCGAGTGCCTCCAGCGTGACCGGCTTGAGTTCGACGCCGCCGACATCGTGGGTCAGCGCGATCTGGAACAGCGGCGAATGCGCGGTGGAACGCGCCGGTGCGAGCGCTTCGACGAGCTGTTCGAACAGGACATCGGAGTTGTCGAAGGCATCGAGGTCGGTGCGCCGGACCCGGTCGAGCAGCTCGGCGACCGTCTCCGAACCCGCGACCCTGGTACGCAGTACCAGGGTGTTGACGAACATGCCGACGAGCGGGTCGAGGGCGGGATCGACGCGACCGGAGATGGGCGCGCCGATCACCACGTCGTCGGTGGCGGCCAGCCGTGCCACCGTGACGGCCAGCGCGGCGTGGTGGACCATGAAGGTGGTCACGCCATGTCGTGCCGCCAATGAGGTGATGGCGCTGGCCAATTGGTCGTCGAGCGAGACCCGCACGACGTCGGCGGTCGGGTCGAGAACCGCCGGCCGCGGCCGGTCCATCGGCAGGTCGGTGACCGCCGGGAGTTCGTCGAGTACCTGCAACCAACGACGCAGTTGTGCGGCCATCATGCTCGACGGATCGTCGGCGTCGCCGAGCGTATCGCGCTGCCACAGTGCGTAATCGGCGTACTGGACCGCGAGCTCGTCGAATCGCGGTGCCCCGCCGCGGACCCGGGCGGTGAAGGCGGTCAGCAGATCGGCCACGAACACCCCGATCGACTGCCCGTCGAAGGCGATGTGGTGGGCGACGATCACGATCTCGGTCAGGCCGGGTTCCTCGTCGGAACTCCACCATGCGGCCCGGATCGGCAGCTCGGTGGCGACATCGAATCCGCGTGTCACGGTGGCGAACAGCTCGGAGCGGTCGCTGACCGAGCCGTCGCCCAGCCGGGTGGCCGCATCGTCGGCGTCGAGCACTTGCTGATACGGACCGGACGAATCCGACGGGTAGATGGTGCGCAACACCTCGTGACGGCCGACCACGTCGGCCAACGCCGAACGCAATGCCGCCCGGTCGATGTCGCCACGCATCCGCAGCGGCAACGGAATGTTGTACGCCGATGATGCGGTGTCGAACTGGTTGATGAACCACATCCGACGCCCGGCCACCGACAACGGCACACGGTCCGGCCGTGGGGACACCGCCACCAGCGGCGCGCTACGACGATGACCGCGGGCCGCGGCCACGGCGGCGAGCTCACGAACCGACGGGGTGTCGAACAGATCACGCACGGAGACATCGACATCGAGCGCGGCAGCCACCCGCGCGGCCACCCGGGTCGCCGACAACGAATTGCCGCCGAGGTCGAAGAAGCCGACGGTGACGCTGACCTCGTCGACGCCCAGCACGTCGCCGACGATGCCGGCAATGGTCGTCTCGGTGTCGGTTGCCGGCGGCACGTACTCGGCCACCGCGACCTCGGCGGCGGGGAGTTCGCGACGGGCCACCTTGCCTGCTGTGGACAGCGGCATCTGCGCCAGCGGCATCCAGATGGTGGGCCGCATGTACTCCGGAAGTGCCTGGGCCACAGCCATCTTGACCGCATCGAGGTCCACCGACTCCGGACTCAGGTAGGCGACCAGATGGTCGTCGGCACCGATCCGGGCCACCGCGGCGGCACAGTGCACCACACCCGGGACCGCGGCGATGACCGCCTCGACCTCGCCGAGTTCGAGGCGCTGGCCGCGGAGTTTCACCTGGAAGTCGGTGCGGCCCAGATACTCCAGCTCACCGTCGGCATTCCACCGCACGCGGTCGCCGGTGCGGTAGAGCCGCGCTCCGGAAGAGTCGGCGAACAGATCCGGGACGAACCGCTCAGCGCTCAGGGCGGGCTGTGATGCGTAGCCACGGGCCACCTGGACCCCACCAAGGTAGAGCTCGCCTGCCACCCCGACCGGTACCTGCTTCAGCCGTGAATCCAGCACGTGCACGGTGGTTCCCGGCACCGGCGCACCGATCGGAACCGACGTTTCGCCCGGCAGCACGTGGTGAGCGGTGACGTCGACGGCGGCCTCGGTGGGTCCGTAGAGGTTGTGCACCGCCACCTCGGGCAGAGCCGCGATGACCGTCTGCGCGACCGCTGCGCTCAGCGCCTCGCCCGAAGCGAATACCGCACGCAGCGAACCCAATCTCGCCAGCCCGGTCGGGCCGAGCACATCGCTGAAGGCGGCGAGCATCGAGGGCACGAAGTGGATGACGGAGACCTCGTCGCCGACAATCAGATCGACCAGATGATCGGGATCGCCGTGGCGGTCGGGTTCGGCGATGACCAACCGGGCACCAACGGTCAACGGCAGGAACAACTCCCACACCGACACGTCGAAGGTTGCCGGTGTTTTCTGCAGGACGACGTCGGAGGCGTCGATACGGTAGCGGTCGGCCATCCAGCGCAATCGGTTGACGATGGCGCGGTGGGAGATGGTGACACCCTTGGGCCGTCCGGTGGAGCCGGAGGTGAACAGGGTGTAGGCCGCGTTCTCCGGCCGCAGCGGCCGAAGTCGATCGGCGTCGGTGATCGCCCGTGCCGGCGGGACCGGACCGGAGGTGTCGACGGTCCGCAGTGCCACCGACAACCCCGGTGCCGACAGCGATTC
The DNA here is from genome assembly GCA_023461275.1 of Actinomycetes bacterium. Lineage (GTDB taxonomy): Bacteria > Actinomycetota > Actinomycetes > Mycobacteriales > Mycobacteriaceae > Gordonia. The sequence continues at coordinate 16,215 of JAEYMI010000047.1, forward strand.
CGGAACTGACGCACCGACCAGGCAGATCCGCACAGCGGCCGTGTCGAGAACGTACTGCACACGTTCGGCGGGCACGGTGAGGTCGACGGGAACGTAGGCGCCACCGGCGCGGATGACCGCGTGGATCGCCACCAGCAGTTCCATCGAGCGTCCGATCGCCACCGCCACCGTGATGTCGGGTCCGACTCCGTCGGCGATCAGCTCGCCGGCCAGCGCGTCGACCCTGGCATCGAACTCCGCGCGCGACATCTCGCGCCCGGCGAACACCAGCGCCACCGAACCACCCTCGGCTGCCACATCTTTCATCGATCCAGCGCGTAGCAGGTCGTCCAAGGTGGCATCGGGATCACGGTCCGCCTGCGTGAGATCACCCTGCCTGTGATCACCTTGCTTGTGATCGCCGTGCTTGTGATCGTGGAGGTCACCGTCGGACCACTCGGCGATCTGCTCGAGCTCGCCACGGCCGGTGAAGGCCACGTCGCCAACCAATGTCTGCGGCGCCAGCGACAACGCGTCGAGCATCACGACGAAACGTCGAGCCAATGAGGAGACGGTGGATTCGTCATAGAGATCGGTGGCGTAGATGACCGATCCCCGCCACGAATCACCCTCGTCGGTGAACCCGAAGATCAGGTCGACCTTCGCCGGAACCTCCGGCGGGGTGAGCACCTCCACCCCGAGATCGCCGAGGACGTCGGTGTCGATTCGCCCCGACGCCAGCTCGGCCACCGCGGACTGATCGAAGGTCAGCCAGACCTGGGCCAGTGGCGCAAATGCTGCGGAGCGCACCGGATTCAGGCGTTCGACGATGGATTCGAAGGGCACGTCGGCGTTGTCGAGCGCGGCGAGGTCGGTGGTCCTGACCTGATCGACGAGCGCGGCGAACGACATTGCCGGATCGACCGCGCTGCGGAGCACGAGGGTGTTGACGAACATGCCGACCATCGGGTCGAGGACCTGTTGACCGCGCCCGGCGATGGGCGTCCCGACGGCGACATCGTCGGTGGCCGCGAGCCGCGACAGCAGCACCGTGAGTGCGGCGTGGGTGACCATGAACGACGACGCGCCACGATCGGTCGCGAACTGCGACACCCGTCGGGCGACATCGGCCGGCACCGTGAAGTCGATCCGGGCGCCACGCTGGGAGGCCACCGGCGGCCGGGGCCGGTCGGTAGGCAGTTCGATGACATCGGGCAGCCCGTCGAGTTGGCTTGTCCAGTAGTCGATCTGCCTGCCGATCAGCGAGTCCGGGTCGTCGGCCGAGCCGAGCACCCGGGCCTGCCACAGCGCGACGTCGGCGAGTTGGACCGGCAAGGGTGCCCAGTTGGGCGTCTGCCCGGCCGAACGCGCCGCGTAGGCGGCCATCAGATCGGCGGACAGCGGCGCAAGCGACTCGCCGTCGGCGATGATGTGATGCATGACGAGCATGACGATCGCCTCGTCGGCGGCAGCCCGCCGGAACCGGGCCCGCAGTGGCTGTTCGGTACTCAGGTCGAATCCGCGGTAGGCCACCGCGTAGACCTCGTCGACGTTGTCGACCTCGGCCCAGTCCAGAACGTCGTCGACGTCGGCGGCGGGTGTGACGAGTTGTCGGGGCACTCCGTCGTCGGATGTGAATGTGGTGCGCAGCGCCTCATGTCTGCGGACCACGTCGCCCAGCGCCGCCCGCAGCGCGTCGATGTCCAGGGTCCCGGTGAGCCGCAGCCCGACCGGGATGTTGTAGGCCGCCGACTGTGGGTCGAGTTGGTTGATGAACCAGATACGTTGCTGGGCAAGCGAAAGCGGAATCACATCGGGGCGGGGTTCGACCGCCACGATCGGCGGCAGGCCGGGTTGTTTGTCGCGGGCGACCTCGGCCAGATCACGGACGGTCGGTGCGTCGAACAGATCACGCACGGTGAGGTCGACGCCGAGGGTTTCCGACGCACGACCGACGATACGGGCGGCAAGCAGGGAGTTGCCGCCGACGTCGAAGATCGATTCGACCACGCTGATCCGGTCGAGGCCCAGGACGTCGGTGACGATGGCTGCGAGCGTGGTCTCGGTCTCGCCGTCGGCTTCGACGAACCGTGCTGTCGAAGCGATAACGGGACGCGGCAACGCCTTTCGGTCGAGCTTGCCGTTGACGGTCAGCGGTAGCCGCTCGAGCTGGACGACCACGTCGGGCACCATGTAGTCCGGCACCACCGCAGCGGCCGCCGTACGCACCGCCCTGGTGTCGATCTCACTCTCGGCGTCGGCAACCACATAGCCGACCAGAACGTCACCGCGACCGGGCACGTCGACCACCGTTGCGGCCGCCGCGGTGACCCGATCCGACTGCAGCAGAGCCGATTCCACCTCACCGTATTCGATGCGGAAGCCACGGACCTGAACCTGTGCGTCACCGCGGCCCAGGTATTCGATGTCGCCGCCCACGTGGCGGGCGAGGTCGCCGGTGCGATACATCCGGGAACCGTCTCCGCCGAACGGGTTGGCCACGAACCGGTCCGAGGTGAGGCCGGCGCGCCGCAGGTAGTTCTGCGCCAGTTGGCCACCGGTGACGTACATTTCGCCGACGACACCTTCGGGAACCGGCCGCAACCGAGAGTCGAGGACGTGAATACGCAATGACGGCAACGCTTCACCGATGAAGGACGGATCCGCGGCGGACACCTCGGCCGCGGCCAGCGCCCGGAAGCTCACATGCACCGTGGTCTCGGTGATGCCGTACATGTTGACCAGCTGCGCGGTGTCCTCAGGATACGAGTCGTACCAGCGGCGGACCTGGTCGAAGCTCAGTGCCTCGCCGCCGAATACGATGTAGCGCAGGCTCAGTGGCGCGCGGTTGCGTCGTCGGGCCTCGATCAGTTGGTAGAAGGCCGACGGCGTCTGGCTCAGGACGGTCACCCCGGCGCCGGCGAGTAGTTCCAGGAATGCCTCGGGGTCACGACTGAGATCAGGATCGACGACGATCAGCCGACCACCGAGAAGCAGGGCACCCCACATCTCCCAGACAGAGAAATCGAAGGCGTAGGAGTGAAACATCGTCCACACGTCGGTGTGGTCGATGTCGAAGCGTGCCAACGCCGCCGACATCAGGGTGACGACGTTGCGATGGGTGATCATCACGCCCTTGGGGCGTCCGGTGGATCCCGAGGTGTAGATGACGTAGGCCGGATGCCGATCGTCGATCCGCCGTGGCAGCACCTGCGTGGCATCTGCTGCGGCACGATCGGCGACAGCGTCCGGCGTGGACATCGCGACGTCGAGATCAGCCCAGGCGGCGATCGTGTCCGGATCGGCGAGCACCAGCAACGGTGTTGCGTCGTCGACGATTCCGCTCAGCCGGGCGACCGGATGCGAGCGGTCCAGCGGGAGATACGCGGCACCGGTCTTGAGCACACCCACGAGTGCGACGAGCACCTCTGCGGTGCGCGGGAGCGCGACTCCGACGAGGTGTCCCGGCCCGGCGCCCGCGGCGATCAGTCCGGCCGCGAGACGGTCGGATCGTTCGTCGAGCTCGGTGTAGGTCAAGGCGGTTCCGTCGGGATCGCTGACCGCGATACGGTCACCGAAGCGCTGCGTGATCGATGCCAGAATGCCGGGCAGCGAGGCGAGATCGGCCGAACCCGCCAGCTCCGCGGCCCGCGACCGGATGGTGGCGATCGCCGCACGGGTCCGTGATGCCACCTCATCGGGGGCGAGGCCCACCACTCCCAGTGCACCGGTGATCGCCGCGCCGACCGCGGCATCGGTGTCGATACCCTGCGCGGCCAGCACGGTCGCGGTGGCCGAGGCCTGCGCATGCAGCGCCTGGAAGGTCAGTCCGCCGTTGGCGCCGTCGAGCGCAACGGTCTGCGGTGACATCGACGCCGCGAATGCGATCAGGTCGAGCGTCGTCGGGGCGGGTCCCCAGATTCGTGAAAAGTCGGTTGCGGTGGAGTCGACTCGCTTCACGTCTGATTCGGCCCTTTCGTCGGCCCGCCCTGTGTGTGTGCCACTCCCCCGCGTTCGATCTCTGCCGAATTGTCCACTGCCGCTGCCGCATGTATCCGCAGATCGGTCAACACCGCTCCCAGGACTTCCGGTCCGCCCGCGGCAACGCCGGGCATCAGGCTCATCAGCGCGGTGGTCAGTGCCGAGTCCTGGTCGGGCAGTGCGGCCGCCATCGCGGTGGTCATCGCGGACAGTGCCGCGAAGGTCACGGTTTGTCCGTCATGAGCGGCCGCGACCGAATCCGGTGCGGCGAGCGCGGCCTGGCCCACCAGCGCCGGCAACGCGACCGGCTGCACTGTCTGCGCGAGCGCGGCGGTCTCCTCGGCGTCGGTGGTGATGGCGATGTCGCCCACCAGGACTCGCGGATCATCGGCGATCACCTCGAGCACCCGCAGGTAGCGCTGCGCGTACCGATCGACCGTCTTCTCGTCGAAAACGTCAACGGCATAGATCAATTGGGCCTTCATACCGCTCGCCTGTCCGGTGACGGACGAGTCGTTGGCCGAGAGTGTCAACTGGAGATCAACTTTCGCCGAGGTGAGCTGTTCGGAGACCGGCTCGACGGTCAGGTCGGGTAGCTCGAGGGCTGGCATGGTGAAATTCTGGAAGGCGAACATCACCTGATAGATCGGATTGTAGGAGGCGTCGGGGGACCCGACGACCGCGGACGCGACAGTTTCGAAGGCGACATCGGCGTTGCCCATGTCGGCGACATCGTGGTCCCGCACGCGGTTGAGCAACTCGCTGAACTTCTCGTCGTCGCGAAGTGTGGTGCGTAATGCCAAGGTGTTCACGAACATTCCGACCATGTCATCGAGCTCTTCATCGGCGCGACCACCGTAGGGTGTGCCAATCACCACGTCACGCGCCCCGCTGAGCCTGCCGAGCAGCACCGCGAACGCGGCATGCATCACCATGAACAGCGTGGCGTTGTTCTCGCGTGCGACAACCTCCAGCGCTCCGATCACGGTATCGGGGACGGTGAACTCCACCTCGGCGCCGACGAACGACCGGGTGCGTGGCGCGAGGCGATCGGTCGGCAACTCGAGCCGCTTCGGTGCGCCGGCCAACCGGTCGATCCAGTAGTCGAGCTGGCGCTGTTCCTCGGTACGGCCGTCGGCACCCCGGGTGTTGAGCCAGTTCTGTTGCCACAGGGCGAAATCGAGATAGTGGACGCGCAGCGGTTGCCATTGCGGGCGTCGGCCGAGGCTGCGGGAGACGTAGCTGGTCATCACGTCACGCGCGAGGGGCGCCATCGATGACCCGTCGGCGGCGATGTGGTGGATCACCAGGATCAGGATGTGTTCGGTCGGCGACAGGGCGAGTACCGCCAGGCGCACCGGTGGACGGCGGGTGACGTCGAAGCCGCGTCCGGCGACCGCTGCGATCGCGTTCTCGAGATCGCCGTGGTCCCGACTCGATGCGAGCTCGACATAGCGTCGTTCGATCTCGTCGAGCGCTGCGTCGCGCGACATGACGACCTGGACGATCTCGCCGTCGATCATCGGATATCGGGTGCGCAGGCTCTCGTGCCGGTCGACCAGGTCCTCGATGGCCCGGCGTAACCCGTCGCGGTCGAGGCTTCCCCGCAGGCGTAGGGCCATCGCGACGTTGTATGCCGGCGAGTCGGTATCGGCCTGGTTGATCAGCCACATACCTCGTTGCAACGACGACACCGGGCCCCGATCACCGTGTGCGCGAGCGGTAATCGGTGGTCGGCGGCGGGCATCGTTGGTGGCGGCGAACTCGCAGATCTGGCGGACCGTCGGAGCGTCGAAGAGCGCGCTGACTCCGATGTTGCGGTCCAGAACGGCCGACAATCGGGCAGCGACCTTCGTCGCGCTCAGCGAATTGCCACCGAGAGCGAAGAACGAATCCTGCACGCTCACCGACTCCAGACCCAGGACGTCGGCAAACACCGTTGCCGCCGCTTCTTCCATCGGTGACTGCGGCGCCACGTAGTCACCGGTCGACGCCGTCGGCGCCGGCAATCGCTTACGGTCCACCTTGCCCGCGGTGCTCAACGGCATCGTGGGCAGCGGCATCCAGATCGACGGCCGCATGTACTCCGGAAGTCGTTGCGCCACTGTCTGTTGCACGACGCCCAGGTCCAGGTCGTCGGGTGAGAAATAGGCCACCAGGTGATCGGCGGCCGCCACCTGCGCGACCGTGGCAGCGGTGTGGACCACGCCGGGCACCGACGCGACGGCCGCCTCGACCTCACCGAGCTCGATCCGCTGGCCACGCAGTTTGACCTGGAAATCGTTGCGCCCCAAGTACTCCAGCTCACCCGAGTTGGACCACTTCACCAGGTCGCCGGTGCGGTACAGCCGGGCGCCGGCCGACCCGAACGGATCGGCGACGAATCGTTCTGCGGTCAATGCCGCACGCCCCGCGTAGCCACGCGCCACCTGGACGCCGCCGAGGTAGAGCTCTCCGGGCACACCGGTCGGCACCGGCCGCAAACGCCAATCCAGCACGTGTGCAGTGGTATTCCACACCGGACGGCCGATCGGCACCGAAGGCTCGTCTACTGCGACCCGGTGTTCGGTGACGTCGACGGCAACCTCGGTGGGACCGTACAGGTTGTGCAATCCGATGGCCGGTAGTGCGCGCAGCACCCGCTGTGCGGTGGCCGGCGTGAGCGCCTCGCCGGAGGTGAACATCGTCCGCAGCGCGCTCATGTCCTCCAGGCGTGCGGTGCCGAGCACATCGATGAAGGTCGACAACATCGACGGCACGAAGTGCAGTACCGACACCCGGCGTTCTTCGATCAGATCAGCGAGATACTCCGGATCGCCATGCCGGCCCGGCTCCGCGAGGACCAGACAGGAGCCGGTCATCAACGGCCAGAACAACTCCCACACCGAGACGTCGAAGGTGACGGGCGTCTTGTGCAGGACCACGTCAGCCGGCGAAAGCGGATAATGTGCCTGCATCCAGGCGATCCGGTTGACGATGGCCGCTCGGGACACCACCACGCCTTTGGGGCGGCCGGTGGATCCCGAGGTGAACAACGTGTACGCGGCACTCGCACCCATCGGGGCACGACCGGGCAGTTCAGCGGCCGCAGCGTCGAGCTCAGGAGTGGGCCCGGCCGTGTTCACCGTGACAACCGTGAGATCGTCGCGGCCGGTAAGTGATTCGTGCACCGGCTGCCCGGCGGGAACCAGCACGATGGCCATTCCCGACGTCTCGATCATGTAGCCGGTGCGCTCGGCGGGCGCCTGGGGGTCCAGCGCGACGTAGTAAGCACCGGCCGCCAGTACCGCGTGTACGGCGACCAACAGTTCGACCGATCTCGGCAGACACACACCGACTGCCACCTCGGGGCCCACGCCGATCGACATGAGTTCGCGCGCAAGGTGATCGACCCGGCCGCCGAATTCCTGGTAGTCCACCACCCGCGAACCCTCGACGAGGGCTGGTGCATGCGGCGTTGCGGCGACCCAGTCGAAGAGCTCGGTGGTGAACGAGGCGCCCGGGACGTCGACCGCGGCTCCCTGCGACCAGGATCGGACGGCGTCGTTCTCGGTGCCGGTGAAGTCCAGGAGATCAGCGACCATCGGCATCCGGGGGCCGCTGTCGGCCATCGAGCCCAGGACGGTCCGGAGGAATCCGGCCAGCCGCGTGATGGTGGGACGATCGAACAGATCTGTGGCGTAGCACAATTCGATCGAGATCTGGTTGGCATGCGGTCCCGCGTCACCGTATTCGACGACGCTGGCCGACAGGTCGTACTTCGCCGCCCGCACCCGGGTATCGATGAGCCCCAGCCCCGGATGGGCGTCGAAGACCTGACCGATCTGGTCGTGCGTCATCACCAGTTCCACCTGGAACAGCGGCGAATGCGCCCGCGACCGGGTGACGCCGAGCGCGCTGACAACCTGCTCGAATGGGACGTCGGCGTTGCTCATCGCCCGGGCCCGGACCCGATGCGCGCCGGTCAGCAGCGCACCGAGGGTGTCGGTTTCATGAACGTGCGTCCGCAGGACCACGGTGTTGACGAACATGCCGATCAGCTCGGCGAGGCGGGCATCGTCGCGCCCGGAGACGGCCGTGCCGATCGCGACGTCGCTGCGCTCATTCAGTCTCGACAGCACCACTGCCAGCGCCGACTGGAAGACGGCGAACAGCGTGACGCCGTGACGGGCGGCCACCTCGCGCAGCCCGTCGACGATGCCTGCCTCGAGCCACATGTCGACGATGTCACCGGTGCCCGACGGCGTCGCCGGGCGGGGACGGTCGGTGGGCAGCACGGTCAGCGGTGGCATGCCGTCGAGTTCGGTTCGCCAGAACTCGATCTCACGGCTGCTCACCGAGGATTCGTCGGTGTCGGCGCCGAGCATCTCCCGCTGCCACAGCGCGTAGTCGACGTAGTGGGCCGGTAGTGGCCGCCACGCGGGCGGATGGCCTTGTGCGCGAGCGGCATACGCGGTCAGGATGTCGGTGATCAACGGATTCAGCGACGCGGCGTCGGCGACGATGTGATGCAGCACGACGACCAGGACATGATCGACGACGACATCGCCGTCGGCGACGCGCACCAGCGTCGACCGGATCGGGAACTGCGACACCAGATCGAATCCCTGGCGGGTGAGGTCGACGATCCGCGCGACCTCACCACCGGCGGTGACATCGACCTCGTCGAGAGTGGCCGCCGCGCCGGCCGCCACCATCGGATGGACCACCTGCTCCGGCTCACCATCGGTGTCGGGGAAGGTGGTGCGCAGCGTCTGGTGCCGCTCCACCAGGTCGGCGATGGCAGCGGCGAGGGCATCACGATCGAGCTCGGGCCCGAGCCGGACCGCACCCGGGATGTTGTACATGCCCGACGACGGGTCCATCCGGTTGATGAACCAGATGCGCGTCTGCTGTAGGCCGAGCGGAATATGTTCCGGCACTACGATACCGGTGAGGTCGTGCTCGGGACCGGCGACGTGTGCGGTGGACTGTGCCGCGATGGCGAGCTCACCGACGGTTCGGATCTCGAAGATGTCGCCCACCGAGATGTCGAGGCCGGAGTCGACCCGCAGTCGTGAGGCGAGCCGGGCCGCGATCAGAGAGTCGGCGCCGAGGGCGAAGATGTTGTCGGCCAGGCCCACCCGCTCGATGCCGAGGAGATCGGTGATGGTGGCGACGATGGTCTTTTCCACCTCCGACGACGGCGCGATGTATTCCACTGCGGTGTCGCGGCTGATCACGGTGTCGGGCAGTTCTTTTCGATCCAGTTTTCCCGAACCGTTGACGGGGAACGCGTCGAGGACGGTCACCGCGGCGGGGACCATGTGCGACGGCAGTCGACGCCGGCAGGTGATGAGCAGCCGGTTGGCCAGTTCCTCGGCGGCCGTAGAGTTGGCGAGCTGCGACTTGACGTAGGCGACGAGCACCGCGGTACCCGGGCGGTCATCCACCACTGTGACCGCGCCATCGACGTCGGGGTCGGCCAGCAGGGTGGCGTCGATGTCCCCGAGTTCGACGCGCTGCCCTCTGATCTTGACCTGAAAGTCACTGCGGCCCAGGTATTCCACTGTTCCGTCGTCGTTCCAGCGGGCCAGGTCACCGCTGCGGTACATCCGTTCGGTGGTGGCGGACTGTTCGGTCGCGGACTGATCGGCGGCGAATGGGTCGGCGACGAATCGCTCGGCAGTCAGACCCGTCGCCGCGACGTAGCCGTCGGCGAGTTGCACACCGGACAGATACAGGTCGCCGGGCACGCCCACCGGCACCGGACGCAGTCGGGCGTCGAGAATCCGGACCGCGCCACCGGGCACCGGGCGACCGATCGGAATGCTCAGATCGCCTGGGCGGACCACATATTCGGTGATCTCGACGGCAGCCTCGGTGGGGCCGTACAGGTTGACCACCTCGGCCTCGGAACCGGCCAGCACCCGATTGGCCAGCGGCGCAGGCAAACTCTCACCCGAGGTGAAGACCCGGCGGACCGTCGCGGGCAGGATCGGCTCGTCGCCGTCGCCCCACACATCGACGAACACCGACAGCATCGACGGAACGAAGTGCACCGACGTCACGTTGTGTCGCACCATCGTCGTACGCAGGTAGACCGGATCGCGGTGCCCGTCGGGCCGGGCGATCACCATCCGCGCGCCAACTCGCAACGGCGCGAACAGTTCCGGGACCGAGACATCGAAGGTGATCGGCGTTTTGTACAGGACGGTGTCCGACGGTGTCAGCGCGTAGTGGTACTGCCCCCAGGCCAGCCGGTTGACCACAGCGCGGTGGGAGAGCTGTACGCCCTTCGGTGTCCCGGTGGAGCCGGAGGTGAAGATAACGTACGCGGGCAGATCCGGCGAGTGGTCGACCAGATCCGCATCGGAGCGGTCGGCGTTGTTCGAGGCATCCGACAGCGGCCGATCGAGGAACTCCCGGTCGATGACACACCTCGGGCGGGCGATTGACAGCACCAGTTCGCGTCGGGCGGCGGGTTGATCGAGGTCGACCGGCACGTAGGCGGCTCCGAGCCCGAGCACCGCGTACACCGCGGCCACCTGGTCGGTTCCCCGCGGCAGCGCGACCACCACTCGGTCACCGACACCGACGCCGGCATCGCGTAGTCGACGTGCGATGCCGCGGCGCATCCCATCGAACTCGGCATAGGTCCAGTCCCGCGAATCATCGCTGATGGCAACATGATCCGGATTGCGACGCACCTGGTCGGCATACCCGTCGAGGATGCGGCCGGACCCGATCTGCTCCGGCGTCCACTGTTGGCGGGGTCCGACGGCGAGGCCGGCGAGTTGGTCGGATTCGCCGTCGATCAACAGGTCGATGTCGGAGACGAGGCGATCGGGTTCGGCGATGAAACGTTCGACGAAGGCCAGGAAGCGCCGGTGGTGGATGCTCATCTGCGCCGGCGAGTAGAGGTGCGGGTTGCCGTGCAGGTCGACCACCAGCGGTGCGTCGGGTCCTGACTGGTAGAGGTTGATCAGCAGGTCTTCGAGGATGCCCGAGGTGAGGATCCGGTACTGCATCGTGGTGCCGTCGATGGCGACCTCGTCGTCGAAGAAGACCATGTTGATGGTCGGACCGAACGACACCGATCCGCCGTCGAATCCGGCGTCGCGGCGAATATCGTCCGACCGGTACCGCTGGTGTCGCAGTGCGCCGGTGAGCTCGAGCTGGGCGTCCCGGATCAGGTCGGCGGCGCTGGACTTCGCGACGTCGCGCAGGCGGATCGGCAGCACGTTGGACACCATGCCGCCGGACGCCTTGATCTTGGCGGTCGTGCGGCCGGTCACCGGCAGACTCATCACCACGTCGTCGGTTTGGGTCATGCGCGCCAGAAACGCACCGAACGCCGCGGTCAGCAATACGGCGATGGAACTGTTCAGTTCGCCGGCCATCGCGTCGAGCCGCGCCTGCAGCTCGGGTGCGAGTTGTCCGCCGACGACCACGTTGTCGAACGAAAGCGGCGCGATCTCCGACGATTGGGCCAGCGTCACCCGTTCGGGCAGGTCGGCGACCCGCTCAAGCCAGTGGTCGCGATCGGCTGCTCGGCGACGACCGGCCTGATAGGCCTGCTCGTAGTCGACGATCTCGGCCATCGTGGCCGGCGTCTTGTCGATCGGAATCTCGTTGCGACGCAACGAGTTGTACCGGTCCACGGTACGTCGCATGATGGACAACGCAGCGTATCCGTCGATGATGATGTGGTGTGCCCGGTTGTACCAGAGGGTCCGATCGTCGGCGACGCGGATGATGGCGATGACGATCAGCTGATCGTTGATGAGGTCGACGGGCCGTCGATACTCCGAGTTCATCCAGGCCATCGCCGCGGCGATCGGGTCGGCCTCGGCACGCATGTCGAGGATGTCGACGTGCTGGTCGAAATCGAGGTCGACGTACTGCACGGGTACCCCGTCGACGGTGGCGAGCCGGACGAAGGGGAATTCGACGAGTTTGCCGACGTCGACGCAGCACTGCTCGAGGAGCTCGATATCGAGTCCACCCGGTTCGTGCCGAATATCGACGTATTGGGCGATATTGACCGAGTAATCCGGTGACAGGGTTTCGGCGAACCACATTCCACGTTGGGCCGCGGTGAGCGGAAGGACCTCAGCGGTCGCCTCCGATTCACCGAATTCGGCTAAGCGGTGGTCGGTCGTTGCCACGGGCGTTTCTACTCCCAACGTGTCGATTCTGCGCCCCGTTGATTAGAACTCACGGCCCCCGCTAGCACGTGTTCGTTCAGGTACCCGATTCAGATCTGTTACCCAGCATAACTACTTTGAAATCGGCCGATCCGTCGCCCGACGGATGACTACCCGAAGTCACTGTGGATATATCGCGCATCGCGCTGCGAATCGTTACGTGGCAGGTGAGGTGGCGTGAAGCGTCGAACCGGTACGGAGCGTCGACGGTCGATGATCTGCGGCTTGTCGCGACGGGCGCGGTGACACCCCGCCTGGCGCAGTGGGCGGATCGGCATGCGATCCCCTGCGGGCAGGAGCACAACCTCGACCAACAACGATGAACCATCACACACCATTCGACTTAGTAAATTCTCGATTGTCAATACAGGGTCATGAGCCGGCCGCAGCTCGCCGGTATCCACGCAGGGCAGGGACGATCGACAGCCCCAGAATGACGACTGTCCAAATGACAACCTTGACCAGATCCGAAGCCAGCGGTCCGCCGGCGGCCAGCGAACGCATGACATTGATCGCCGGCGTCATGGGCTGATTGGCGACCAGCGGCTGCAGCCAGGACGGATAAGCGTCGACGGGCGAGAAGCCCGAGTTGAAGAACATCAGCACGCTGCAGAAAAGCCCCAGGTAGGGCACGATCGGCGCTCCCGGCGGCGCGTTGACCGCCAGAGCGAGCGTGAACATCGCGAACGCCGCCCCGTAGGCCAGCGCGACGAGGACCAGCCCGATCGCCGGGCCGATCCCCTGCGTGAACCGGAACCCGATCAGATATCCCCCGGCCAGCAGGAACAGCGTGGTCACCAGGATGCGGAGCAGATCGGTGAGCACCCGCGACGACAGGTCCGCCGACCGGTTGATCGGCAATACGTACAGTCGCTCGATCAGCCCGGTGGTGCGTTCGGAATTGAGGCGGATCGCGCCGGCCAGACTGCCGAACATGGCGCTGATCAGGATCACCAGCGGCACCGTGCCGTAGGCGCTGTTCTGCCCGGTCGCGCGGCCGATGGCATCGCCGAGGACGACCTTGAACATGATCATGCTGGCCACCGGGAACAGCAGCGACTGCGCCAGCGTGAGACGGTCGCGCAGGTTCACCCGGATCTGCCGGCCGGTCAGCGCACGCGTCTGCGACCACCAGCCCCGAGCCGACGACTCGGCATGGACGACGGGCGCAACATCGGTCAGATAGGCCGCATTCACGTCTGTCACAGTCTCGTCTGTCACCGTCACGTCTGTCACCGCCATGCGCCTACCGCCGAATCTTTCCGCTGCCCCAGAACACCAGCACGGCGGCAACGAGGGTCAGGCCCAGACACCACCACACCGTGGGCGCCATCACCCGCCACGTCGCGGTGCCGGTATCCATGGCACGCATCGAATCCACGAATTGCGAAATCGGTTGATTGCGAACGAATCCGCGTATCCAACTGGGGAACATCCAGGCCGGGACGAAACCGGTGGAGAGCATTCCGAGGATCAACGTCGGCAACGCCATGGTCTGACTGGTGGCCTCCGGCGATCCGGCGGCCAGGCCGATCCCGTCGGCGAGAAGCGCGAAAGCCGCACCGACGACGAAGGCGATTCCGAAGACGCCGACGGTACCCCACACGCCGCCCTGGGGTCGCCAGCCGATGGCCAACGCCGCGATCGCCGCACACGCCAGTGACACCGAGAGCAGAAACGCCGACGTCACCAACCGGGCCAGCATCGGGACCGCGGCAGGCATCGGCAGCACCCGGAATCGGGTGTTGATGCCTTCTGCGCCGTCGAGCGCCGAGCGCATGGCCGCCGACGACGCGGAGAAGCCCACTGACTGGAGCACGATGATCGGCATCAGGAACTGCCCGTAACTCACACCGGGATAGCGGTTCATGATGCTGCTCAGCGGCAGATAGAAGCAGGCGGCCAGGAACGCTGGTGCGACGAACGCGAAGATCAACTCCCCGTTGCGGATCACCTTCCCGACACCGCGCTCGGCCAGCGTCGTCAGCTGCTGCCAGGGCCGCGTATGCACCTCGGTGGGACCGGAGATCAGCATGTCGGTGAGATCGTCGGACCCGCCACGCACGCCGGCGACGGGCGGCGCCGCGGCGGCCGCTCGGTCGGTGACAGTCATCGGCTGGCCGCCGGCTCGGCCGGGACGGAGTCGCCACGGTCGGAATCGGTCAGGGCCAGGAACACCTCGTCGAGGGACGGTCGGCGCATCGACACATCCGACAGTTCGATGCCGGCTGCCGACGTGCGCTCGATGACCGACACCAGCGTCTGGGCACCGGCGGACGCGGGCACCGACACCGACACCGCACCGGGCTGCAGCTCCTCGCGCGGCAACAGGTCGGTCAGGATCTGGTGCAGCCGAGGCAGTTCCGACGTGTTCGCGGGCGTGACCTCGCAGTAGGACGCGCCGGTCGCGGCCTTGAGGTCGTTGGAGCTGCCGGTGGCGATCACCCGGCCCTTGTCGATCACGACGATGCTGTCGGAGAGCATGTCGGCTTCCTCGAGGTACTGCGTGGTCAGCAGGATCGTCACGCCGGAGTCGCGCAGACGCTCTACGAGCGCCCACACGTCGAGTCGGCTGCGGGGATCCAGACCGGTGGTGGGCTCGTCGAGGAACACCACTTTGGGAGCGATGACCAGCCCGCAGGCGATGTCGATGCGACGTCGCATGCCGCCGGAGTAGCGGCCGACGCGTTTGCCGCCGGCCTCGACGAGGTCGAAGACGCGCAGCAACTCGTCGGCCCGCTTCTTGGCGGCGTCCTTCGGCAGCCCGAGCAGTTTGCCGAACAGGATGAGATTCTCACGGCCGGTGAGGGATTCGTCGAGGGCGGCGAACTGCCCGGTCAGCATGATCGACCGTCGGACCGCCGGGGCGTCGTCGACGACGTCGTGGCCGTGCACGCTCGCCGTCCCGCCGTCGGGTTTGATCAGGGTGCACAGCATGTTCAGAGTGGTCGTCTTGCCTGCGCCGTTGGGTCCGAGCAGCGCGACGATGCTGCCGGTGGGCACGGTGAAGCTGACGTCGGCGACGGCGACGGCGTCCTTGAACTGCTTGCGCAGATTCTTCGCCTCGATCGCCGGCGGCGCGGTGGCCGGGCCCCGCTTCGCGATTCGCGGGATGGGACTGGTCACCGGCGGTGTCGAGGGGCGGATGGGGGCGGACGTCGGGGCCACTCTCCGGATCGGCGCCGTCGCGGGGATCGGGGACGCAGTCGGGATCGGGGACGCAGTCGGGATGGGGGTCGCAGTCGGGATGGGCGCCGTTGCACCGTCGGGCTCGGTGACGATTCTCGCGTGCCGACCACTCGGCGGACCGGAATCGTCGTGCAGTGGACGCGGGTCCGTGGGATCCGACGACCGTGTGTGGGTGCCGGGGCCGCTGTCGGTGGGAGCGACCCGCGGGATCGGCAATACGAGTCCGGTGATCATGAACTCCGGTGCGCCAACGCCGTTGTGGTGATCGCCATTTCGGGGTTCGGCACTGCGCTCTTCGGTTTCGGGCCGTTCGGTTTCGGGCTTGTCGGTTTCGGGCTTGTCGACGCCGGGCCTATCGAGACTGTCGTGATCGCCGAAGTGGTGGTCGGCGGTGTGGCGGTTGCCCTCGAATCGATCGGCTATGTGATGAAAGGCGATGCGGTCACCTGCGACGTGGCGGTTGACGGTGGACCCTGCGCTGCCGTTCTCCGGACCGCTGGCGACGTCGTAGCCGTTCACGGCGGGGTGGGTGACGGTCGGCGGAGTCACGGTCGGCCTGGCCTCAGTCGGCCTGGTTTCGGTCGAGGGAGTGTCAGTCGGCGGGGCGGCCAGTTCGGCACGCCATCGGCGAAGTTGGTCGGCGATCGGGTCCGGCTGCGCGAACGGGTCCGATGCCCACCAGGAACTGAGGTCGGCACCCTCACCCGTCGCCTCGGTCATGATTTCCTTACGGTCGAGATGTCGCGATCGTGGGCATTGAGATAAACGTCGGAAGGAATCCGCGAGTGCGCCTATCCGATGTTGCCTCTCCACACATATCAGGTATTACTTCTCGATGAATGTCGCTCCCCGCACCCGCTGAGTTACTGACACACCATCAACGTCGATACTGCCATCCAAATTCTTGGACTTGCAGTATTTAACCCCCGTGGCGCCGGTCGCAACGAGGCGAACTCCTACGCCCGATCAGCACTCACAAACAGCGGACCCGCAAAAGTGACCGACCGTCAAGAAATCCTGGGGAATGGACGATAAGTCCGAAATGTCCAACTATGGACAGGTAGCTTCGGCTGAGACGACCGACATCGAAAGGAGCCATGCTACCGATATCGACGCTGACAGTCGTCATCCCCGCTTACAACGAGGAATTGAGAATCGGGAAATGTCTCGACAGCATCCTCGCCCAACGACGGCCGCCCGATGAGATCATCGTCGTCGACAACGCTTCCACCGACTCCACCGCATCCGTGGTCGACGACTACGCCGAGCGCACCCCAACGCTGCGTCGTATCGAGGAGTTCCGGCCCGGCGTCGCCGCGGCCCGAGAGTGCGGCTTCGATGCGGCGACATCCGACATCATCGCCAGGGTCGACGCTGACTGCATCGCCGAGCCGGACTGGGTTGCGAGGATCGTCGACGTCTTCGATCGCCACGACGACCACGACTGCGCAGCGGCGACCGGTCCGGTCATCGTCTCCGACGGCCCCTTCACCGAGCGTGAGATGCGGCGAGCACGGGCGGCCGGCGCTGATCCGCACAGCGGCAAAGCCTTTGTGGGCATGGCCGGGCCCAACCTCTCGATACGCAGTACGGCATGGCGAAAGATCCGCGACGACCTGCTGTCGGGCGACGACGCCGACGGGACCTGGGAGGACATCGACATCGCCATCGCGCTGCGCCGCGCCGGGCTGGGCATCCGCTTCGAGCCGGGCATCATCGTCGGCGCCTCGGGCAGGCAAGCTCGTCACTCACCGTGGGCCAACCGCGACCACATCCTCGGTGGAATACGAACGGCGCGCGCACGGGGCGACCGCGCCGCACTGCGCGGGATGTACGCCCAGCTTCCGATCAGACTGCTCACCTCGACCATCTCGTGGCTCATCCTGCGGCCATGGGATCCGGAGAAACTGAACTGGCGACCACACCGCTTGCTGACTCCGTTACCACGTGAGCGGATTCTGTCGACGGAGAAGCGCGATGCCAGTCGCTATCCTGGCCAGCATGGCCACTGACAAGACCGGCGCCCAGACCACCGTCACCGACGTCCCCGCCGAGCAGCGCTATGAGATCAGCGTCGATGGTTCCACGGTCGGCCTCACCGCCTACCGTGATCGCGCCACCGACGACGCCGGACAACGCGTCTTCTTCCACACCGAGGTCGATGACGCGTACGGCGGTCGGGGTCTCGGGACCATTCTGGTGCGAGAAGCGTTGGATGACACCATCTCTCGCGGATTGCGGATCGTCGGCGTCTGCCCGCTGGTGGCCGCCTTCCTCAAGAAGAATCCGGACTACGCCGACAAGGCCGACAAGGTGACCCCGGACATCCTCTCCTGGTTGCAAAGCCGGATCTGACTCATTTGTGCCCACCCAACTCGGGCCCTTGGTCCCTGTCGGACGTGGTGGTCGAGTTCGTACGCTTTTAAGCGTGAGTGTTGGTGGACGCACGCTCACCCTGATGACGGATCGCGCGCCGGCCACCTCTCCGGGCATACCGATCGCGTCGTCTCGGCCCGCTCCGTGACTGCATATCCGGAGCGGGCCCTTTACTTTTTTCAGAACCCTTTTCACGTGGGACGCACTCGTTCACCAGGCGGGGTGGGACCGGCGCGCGATATTCCGGAAATGATCACGACGGGCGCGTAATATCCGGCTCGTGGCCACGTCGGTGATCGACCATATACGCGGCGATACGATCACCGCGATCAGCTCCGTGATATCACCCGGGTCCGACGTGGCCCTTCTCGATTTCCCGAATTACGTCAACGCCGGCGACGTGATGATCTATCGGGGAGAGATCGCCTGCCTAAGCGCGTTGGACTGCAGCGTCGAATATCTCTCGGACATGAATACTTACGACGCCACGACGTTGGGCACGAGAGTGCCGAATGGACCCATACTGCTGCAGGGTGGTGGCAACTTCGGGGATCGATATCCGGTCAACCAATTGTTCCGCGAGAAAGTCGTGTCGGAGCATCCCGACCGGCAGATCGTGTCACTCCCCCAGTCGTTCGACTTCTCCGACGCCCACGCGCTCGCGCGTGCCCGCACCGTCTATGCGCGACATCCGGATCTGACCATCATGATTCGCGATCGTGCCAGCGTGAGCACTGTGGCACAGGAGTTTCCGTCGAACTCGGTGTGCTTCTGCCCCGACATGGCCTTCAGTATCGGTCCGCTGCGGCCCAGTCGCGAACCCGACCACGACGTCGTGCTCCTCAAGAGGTCCGACGGCGAGGCCGCCCATTCGGCGGAGACGATTCCGTCGGACCTGGTGCGCAGATCCTGTGTTCACGACTGGCGTCTCGATTGGTTCGGAGATGATCTCCGATGGTGGCCGAGCTCGATGTCTTTGGTGCTGCTCAGCAAGATGTCCGGGGTCCGCAGGAGAATTCATCCGTGGAGCAGTAGAGCATTCGATAAACAATCGGCGATCATCATGAACAATGCAGTGGATACGTTCTCGCGCGGCCGGATCGTCGTGACCGACCGATTACACGCCGCAATTCTGGCGGTCCTACTGGATAAGCCCGCAGTCCTCGTCGATAACCTGACCGGTAAGGTCTCTGCGGCATATCGTGACTACTTCCGTTCGATTCCCGACGTGCAGCTGACGGCTGACTTTTCCGAAGCGAGCGCCGTGGTCGAGAAAATGCTCGGTTCGCCGTGACCACCCTGACCACCCTGCGGCAGTTCGTCTCCCGTGCGCACCGAACGCCCGCCGGGCACAAACCCGAAGCCGGCCGCACGCTCGCCGTCCGGCCGGCCGCAGACGCGCCGAACCGGATCAGCGCATCGATCGCCATGCCGGACGGCCGCTCGCTGACAGCCGCCACCGAAGCGAATGTCAGCCTGGACCACTCATCGACCCCGTGGTTGTCGGCGACTTTGCCGGCAGCGATGCGGTGGGGCTGCGACCTCACCATCGACGGCGCGGTCGATGCCGAGTCGCTGGCGTCGGCATCCCGGGCGGGCGCCATGATCGCGGAATGGTTCCCCCGGCATTTCGCGTCGGTGCAGGTCTCGGCCGACGCGAGTGCACCCGCCCAGCAGCGGTCCGACGGTGTCGGCTGCTTCTTCAGCGGCGGCGTGGACAGCTTCTACGCGGCGCTCGAGGAGGTCGACCGCATCACCCATCTGATCTTCGTCCTCGGCTTCGATATCCGGGTCGACGACGACGCCCTCGCGTCGAAGGCTCTGGACGCCGCGCGGGAGGCCGCCGCCGAGCTCGGCAAACCACTGATCGAGGTCCGCACCACCATCCGGTCGTCGATCGGCGATGTCGCCGGATTGCCTTGGGGCCATGTGTATCACGGTCCGGCGCTGGCCCATGTGGCCACCGCGCTCGCGCCGCACGTGGGGACCGTCATCATTCCGTCGACGATCTCTCGGGCCGGCCTTGAGCCGTGGGGTTCGCATCCACACCTCGATCCGCTGTGGTCGAGCTCTGCGGTCACCATCGAGCACAGCGAATTCGGCGTTGGCCGTGCTGGGAAAACGCGGCGAATCAGCTCCTCACCCATCGCGATGAAGCACCTGCGGGTGTGCTGGGAGAACCGCGACGGTGCCTTCAACTGTGGACGGTGCCCGAAATGCGTTCGTACTCATGCGAGTTTGACGATCTGCGGTGCGGAATGCGCGACTCTCCCCGGTCCCGTCGATCCCGACGACATCCGCCACATGTTCGCCAGGATGGGCGACCGACTGTTCCTGCGTGACGTCCTCGGCGATATGCACGCCCATGACGTCGACATGCCCGACATCGAGAGCGCGATCCGCCATGCGATCCGCAAAAGCTATGTGCTGCAGTACTTCACACCATCGTCCCTGGTGAACCGCCCCGCGCCGACCGAGTAGGCCCGCCGCTGCTCGAGTAGCCCCACCCGCTGGTCGAGTGCCCCGAGCCGCCAAGGCGAGGGGTGTATCGAGACCTCGCACGCCCCAACAGATCTGGTCCGCGATCGTTCGCGCGACCTCAACTCGTTCGCGCGACCTCAACTACGTTCGCGGGAACCGGCTGAGGTCGCGGGAAGCCGACAGATCACGCACCCTTGAAGATCGCTCCGTCCTTCATGATCACGTCGAAGTTCTTGCCCGGGTCGGCGATGAGCTTGACGTCGGCGAGCGGATCGCCGTTGACCAGCAGCAGGTCGGCAAGCGCGCCGGTTTCGACGACGCCGAGCACACCCTGATACGGACTCCGAAGTCCGCTGAGCCCCAATAGCTGTGCGTTGTCATACGTGGCGAGTCGGATCAGTTCGGCAGCGCTGTACCACTCGGACAACGGCATCAGCATGGCGTTCTGCTGCGGGTTCAGGTCCGGGTCGAACAGGAAGTCGGTGCCCCAGGCCAGCTTCACGCCGGTGGCCTTCGCGGCCGGCCACACGAAGTCGTTGCCCTCGACGACCGGTGCGCGTTTGGCGATGCGCGCGGGGTCCATCTTGTCGTTATTGGGCACCAAATACTGTCCGCTGAGCCAGATCTCGCGCTCAGCCATCAGATCCAGCGTCGGTTGATCCAGGAGTTGGCCGTGTTCGATGCACAGCACCCCCGCATCGACCGCTCGTCGTACCGATTTCGGTGTGTAGGCGTGCACCGTGACGTAGGTGTTCCAGTCCGACGCCGCGTCGACAGCAGCGGTCATCTCGGCGAGGGTGAACTGCGTGACGTCGACCGGATCGTAAGCCGACGACGTACCACCGCCCGCGGTCACCTTGAGCTGGCTCGCCCCCATCCGCAGGTTCTCGCGCGCGGCGGTCAGCACTTCCTCGACGCCGTCGACGATGAAGGTCGCGCCGACATCCTCGGCCCGCGAACGCTGACCGGTGAACTTGCGGGGCGGATCCTGCGGCAGTCGGAAGTCTCCATGTCCACCGGTCTGCGAGATCAACGCGCCCGACGGCCAGATCCGGGGACCCGGAGCGACACCCTTATCGATCGCCGCCTTGAGCGGGAAGATCGGACCGCCCATGTCACGCACCGAGGTGAAGCCACGCAGCAGCGTCTCACGTGCCGAGGTCAGGGCCGCCGAACCGTAGTATTCGAGCGAATTATCCGGATTCATGAGGTCAGCCATGGTGACGCTGCCGAACACCATGTGAACGTGATTGTCGATCAGTCCGGGCATCAGCGTGCGTCCGGCACCGTCGATCACAGTCGTCTGCGCATCGGCTTCCTGTCCCGGACCGATCGTCGAGATGATGTTCCCGCGAATCAGCACATCGGTCGGTTCGCCGAGCAAACCGGCACGGACGTCCAAGACGCGCACATTCTTGAACAAAGTATCGGGCTTGGTTGGCTCGGCCGAGTCCGGCGCCTCGGCCCCCGAGCCATCAAATGGCTTGGCACTCAGCATCATTGCCCCTACTGAAGCCAAACTGATCGTCGAGAGAAGAGTTCGGCCGAGGATGCGCTTGGGAAGATTACAAGCGCATCCTCGGGACCTGTGTTGTGCAGCCACTATCGCCATCCTCAGAAGTCGGGGGAAAGAGGGGTACCCAGTCGCTTCCGAGCGTATCGGGCGATCAATCCATTGGACACACAATTCGACAACCGAAAGACCGCCAATTGTGAATCCCGCGACCTTGACACGAACCCAGAGTCGATCGCATATCGTGAACCCGGCATTGTCAATGGCGAATACCGCCCCAGGCGGTACCGATAGCGAAGGAATCGGCGATGTACACGCTGTATGTGATTGCGCAGATCGTACTGTTCATCGTCCCATTGGCCCTTGGCGCCAAGTACGGCCCGATGGCGCTGATCGGTATGTCGGGGGTATCGGTCTTCATCCTCGTCGAGTTCATGCGGCTGAGGCCGGCATCTCCGCCGCTGACCGCCATTTTCATTATCCTGGCGGTGATCTCGGCGACGGCCGCGCTGAGCGCAGCAGGTGGAATGAGTTACCTGGTGGGCATTGCCGAGAAAACCCTACGCAGCCATCCCTCCCAGATCCCGATCGTGGGGCCGCTGGTGGTGTGGTTGTTCACCGTCATGTCGGGAACCGGCAACATCGCTTTCGCCCTCGTTCCGATCATGTACGAGGTCTCATACGGTGCGAAGATCCGGCCGGAGCGAATCCTGTCGACGCGACAACGGTGTCACAGCTCGCGCTGCTGGCGAGCCCGGTGGCCGCGGTGACCTATATCTTCCTCAACCTCACTGAGGGCCAAGGAAATTCGCTCGGCAAAACGCTCATGGTCACTGTTCCGAGCACGCTCATCGCCACGGTCCTGACATCGGTCATCATGTCCAAATGGGGCAAGAATCTCGACGACGATCCGGAGTACCAGCGACGGCTGGCTGCCGGCGAGATCGAACCGTCCGCATCGTCGACCGAGCAGAGCGCCGAACGTGAACTGCCGCCGCGGGCGGCGTGGAGCGCCTACATCTTCCTTGGCGGCGTGATCGTCGGAGTGATTCTCGGCCTGGTTCAGCCGCTTCGGCCGTCGTACAGCAAGTCATTGGCTGACGGGAGCACGGTAGAGGCAACCGTCTCGATGTCCTTCCTGATCCCGATCATCATGTTCGCCGTCGCCGGCCTGATCATGATCGTCTGCAAGATCAAGACCAAGGCGGTGCTCGAGGAGGAGATCATCGGCACGGGTCTGATCGCGGCATTGTTGCTCACCTCGGTTCCGGTGCTCGCCGGCACGATCTTCAACGACCACATGGACCAGATCGTCTCGTTCGTCAACAGCGCCATCGGGGTATCCGTGGTGCTCTTCGCCATCATCTTGTTCCTGCTGACCGCTCTCATCCAGAGCCAGTCGGCAACCACCGCGATCATCGTCCCGGCGGCCTTGACCGCGGGGTTGGGCGTCGGACCGATGGCCGGCATGCTCGGTGCGACGGTGGGCAACAACCTTCTCGCGTCGATGAGCGGCCTGGGTCAGGCGTGCATCCTGACCGACAAGACCGGGTCCACCAAGCAGGGCTCGTTCCTGTTGAACGGCTCGTTCTTCCTACCCATGATGCTGTGCGCGGTGTTCTCCGTCGGGGCCGGCCTCGCGATCCAGCTGGTGGTCTACTGACCTACCCGTCGAGCTCCCACGGGTTCGCGAGCGATCTGTTCGTTCGCGACTGATGCATCACTCGCGAACGACGACTTCGGGAGCGAACGTGTTTCCCGATTCACCGCGCCCCCTGCACCACGACAAAAGCGGCCCGCCCCGGAAACCGGGACGGGCCGCTTTACGCGAATCTCGTTGGGAGAAGCCTTACTTGGCCTTCTCCAGCACCTCGACGAGACGCCAGTGCTTGGTCGCCGACAGCGGGCGGGTCTCCATGATCCGCACGCGGTCGCCGATGCCGGCATCACCGTTCTCGTCGTGGGCCTTGACCTTCGAGGTGGTCCGGATGATCTTGCCGTACAGCGCGTGACGCTTACGATCCTCCAGCTCGACCACGATGGTCTTCTGCATCTTGTCGCTGACCACGTAACCGATCCGCTCCTTGCGGCTGTTACGGGTCTTGGTCTGCGACGATGCCTCTTGGGTCTCAGTCACTTTCTGGTCCTCACTCATGCGTCTTCACCGTCCGGTCCCGACGCCAGGCCCAGCTCGCGCTCACGCATCACGGTGTAGATCCGCGCGATCTCGCGACGCACGGTCCGCAGCCGACGATTGTTGTCGAGCTGGCCGGTGGCCATCTGGAAACGAAGGTTGAACAGCTCTTCCTTCGACTCTTTCAGGCGGTCAACCAGATCGGCGTCATTGAGCTCACGCAGCTCGTTCGCAGCAACTCCGAGTGCCATCAGAACTGCTCCTCTCTGGTCACGATCCGGGTCTTGATGGGGAGCTTGTGCTGCGCGCGGCGCAGGGCCTCGCGAGCAGTCTGCTCATCGGGGTAGGTCATCTCGAACAGCACGCGGCCCGGCTTGACCGGGGCCACCCACCACTCCGGCGAACCCTTACCGGAACCCATGCGGGTTTCGGCAGGCTTCTTGGTCAGCGGACGGTCGGGGAAGATGTTGATCCACACCTTGCCGCCACGCTTGATGTGCCGGTTGATGGCGATACGAGCGGACTCGATCTGCCGGTTGGTGATGTAGGCACTCTCCAGGGCCTGGATGCCGAAGTCACCGAAGGTGACCTTGGTTCCGCCCTTGGCCTGACCCTTCAGGCTGGGGTGGTGCTGCTTGCGGTGCTTGACCCGTCGAGGAATCAACATGGCCTAGCCCTCCTGGTTCCCCTGCGCGGACGCAGGTTCGGTAGCGGCACCGGCGTCGACCGTGACCACAGCGGAGGCAGCCTCGGCTGCGCGTCCCGCTTCGGTGCTCGTCCCGGTGGTACCCGAGGCACCACTGCGACGCGGCCGGCTGGGCCGGCGCGGACGACGGTCCTCGGCGGCGGGTGCGGCTGCGGACAGCTCACGACGGCCGCCGACGATGTCGCCCTTGTAGATCCACACCTTCACGCCGATCCGGCCGAAGGTGGTCTTGGCTTCGTAGAGTCCGTAGTCGATGTCGGCGCGCAGCGTATGCAGCGGCACGCGTCCCTCGCGGTAGAACTCACTGCGGCTCATTTCTGCGCCGCCGAGGCGACCCGAGCACTGTACCCGGATGCCCTTCACGTTCGGCTGCCGCATCGCCGACTGGATCGCCTTGCGCATCGCGCGGCGGAAGGCCACACGGTTGCTCAGCTGCTCAGCGACGCCCTGGGCCACCAGCTGGGCCTCAGACTCGGCGTTCTTCACCTCGAGGATGTTCAGCTGCACCTGCTTACCGGTGAGCTTCTCCAGGCGAGCGCGGATCACGTCGGCCGACGCACCGCGACGACCGATGACGATGCCGGGGCGTGCGGTGTGGATGTCGACGCGAACCCGGTCACGGGTGCGCTCGATCTCCACCTTCGCAATGCCGGCACGATCGAGCTCGATCGGACGCGACTCGCCCTTGACCCGGATGGGCTCCGAGAGGAGCTTGCGGATCTCGACGTCTTCCTTCACGTACTCCGAATACTGCTTGTCGGCGTACCAACGCGACTTCCAGTCGGTGGTGATGCCCAGACGGAAGCCGTGGGGGTTGATTTTCTGGCCCACTATCAGGCTCCCTTCTTCTTCGGCTGACGCGACCGGCCACTTCCGGCGGCGGCCTTCTCGGGAAGGCTCTCCACGATCACCGTGATGTGGCTGCTGCGCTTGCGGATACGGAACGCACGACCCTGCGCACGCGGCTGGAACCGCTTGAGGGTCGCACCCTCGTCGGCGAAGGCCTGCGAGACGATCAGGGTCCGGCGATCCAGGCCCTGATTGTTCTCGGCGTTCGCGGCCGCCGAGGCGACCACCTTGTAGACGGGCTCGCTCGCCGACTGCGGGGCGAACCGCAGGATGTCGAGGGCTTCGTCGACGCTCTTGCCGCGGATCAGTTCGATCACGCGACGCGCCTTCATCGGCGTCACGCGCACGTGGCGCGCAACGGCCTTGGCTGTCGGATTATCGGTGTGAGTACTCATGGTTACCGGCGCTTCGCTTTCCGGTCATCCTTGATGTGACCCTTGAAGGTGCGAGTGGGCGCGAACTCGCCCAGCTTGTGCCCGACCATGTTGTCCGAGATGAACACCGGCACGTGCTTGCGACCGTCGTGGACGGCGAAGGTGTGACCGATGAAATCGGGGATGATGGTCGAACGACGCGACCAGGTCTTGATGACCTGCTTGGTGCCCTTTTCGTTCTGGGCGTCCACCTTCGCAAGGAGGTGGTCGTCGACGAACGGGCCTTTCTTGAGGCTGCGTGGCATTCTCTAACTCCTCCCTGCTTATCGCTTGTTCTTGCCGGTACGACGACGCCGGACGATCAGCTTGTCGCTGGCCTTGTTCTTACGGGTACGGCCCTCAGGCTGTCCCCACGGGCTGACCGGGTGGCGACCACCGGAGGTCTTGCCCTCGCCGCCACCGTGCGGGTGGTCGACCGGGTTCATCACGACGCCGCGGACGGTCGGGCGCTTGCCCTTCCAACGCATACGGCCGGCCTTGCCCCAGTTGATGTTCGACTGCTCGGCGTTGCCGACCTCGCCGACGGTGGCGCGGCAGCGCACGTCGACGCGACGGATTTCACCGGACGGCATACGCAGGGTCGCGTAGGCGCCCTCCTTGCCGAGCAGCTGAATCGAGGCACCCGCGCTGCGGGCCATCTTCGCCCCGCCACCCGGACGCAGCTCAACGGCGTGCACCTGGGTACCGGTCGGGATGTTGCGCAGCGGCAGGTTGTTGCCGGGCTTGATGTCGGCGCCGGGTCCGCTCTCCACCACGTCGCCCTGGGACAAGCCCTTGGGCGCCACGATGTAGCGCTTCTCGCCATCGACGTAGTGCAGCAACGCGATCCGCGCGGTGCGGTTGGGGTCGTACTCGATGTGAGCGACCTTGGCGTTGATGCCGTCCTTGTCGTTACGACGGAAGTCGATCAGACGGTAGGCACGCTTGTGGCCGCCACCCTTGTGACGAGTGGTGATGCGTCCGTGCGCATTTCGTCCGCCGCGACCATGCAGCGGGCGAACCAGCGACTTCTCCGGATGGTCACGGGTGACCTCAGAGAAGTCGGCACCACTCGAGCCACGGCGGCCCGGTGTTGTCGGCTTGTACTTACGAATAGCCATAGTGTGTGAGTCCCTCTACTTTCGAGTCCCGGTCAGCTGACCGAGCCTCCGAAGATCTCGATGGGCTTGCTGCCGTCGGCGAGCGTCACGATCGCGCGCTTGGTGGCCTTGCGCTGGCCGTAACCGAAGCGGGTGCGCTTGCGCTTGCCCTGACGGTTGGCGGTGTTGACGCTGGTCACGGTCACGTCGAAGATCTTCTCGATCGCGATCTTGATCTGGGTCTTGTTCGACTCCGGGTGCACGAGGAACGTGTAGACGTTGTCCTCGATGAGCCCGTAGCTCTTCTCCGAGATCACCGGCGCCAGGATGATGTCACGCGGGTCTGCCTGCGTAGCCATCTCAGGCCTCCTCTGTCTGCGTGGCGGTCTTGGTGTTACCGGCGATGAACGCGTTGAGCGTCTCGACGCTGAACACCAGTTCGTCCGAATCGAGGACGTCGTAGGTGTTGAGCTGATCGGGAGCGATCGGCAGCACGTTCTTCAGGTTGGCAACGCTCTTCCAGGCGGTCAGGTCCTCGCGGCCCAGGACCACCAGGAACTTACGACGCTCGGACAGGCTCTCCAGGAACAGCCGAGCGGTCTTCGTCGACGGCTCCTGGCCGGCGATGAGCTCGGTGATCACGTGGATGCGCTCGTTGCGTGCACGGTCGGAGAGGGCTCCGCGCAGTGCGGCGGCCTTCATCTTCTTGTTCACGCGCTGGGTGTAGTCGCGCGGCTGCGGACCGTGCACCACGCCACCACCGGTGAACTGCGGTGCGCGGGTCGAACCCTGACGGGCGCGACCGGTGCCCTTCTGCCGGTACGGCTTGGCGCCACCGCCGCGGACCTCGCCGCGGGTCTTGGTGGCGTGCGTGCCCTGGCGTGCGGCGGCCTGCTGGGCCACCACAACCTGGTGCATCAACGCGATGTTGGCCGGGGCGTCGAAGATCTCGGCGGGCAGATCAACGGTTCCGTTGGTCTTGCCGTCGGCGGTCTTGACGTCCAGCGTCAGCTTTGTACTCGTTTCGGTGCTCACTTGTCGGCACCACCCTTCACTGCGTCACGGACGACGACGATGCCGCCCTTGCGACCCGGGATTGCTCCCTTGATCAGCAGCAGGCCGGCCTCAGCGTCCACCTTGTGAACGGTGAGGTTCTGCGTCGTCACCTTGTCGTTGCCCATCCGGCCGGCCATGCGCATGCCCTTGAACACGCGACCCGGGGTGGCGCAGCCACCGATCGAGCCGGGTGCGCGGTGCACGCGGTGCGCGCCGTGGCTGGCGCCGAGACCGGAGAAGCCGTGACGCTTCATCGGGCCGGCGAAGCCCTTGCCCTTGGAGGTGCCGGTCACGTCGACCAGTGCACCGTCGGCGAAGATGTCGGCCGACAGCTCCTGGCCGACCTCGAACTCGCCGGCGTCGGCGACACGGATCTCCGCGACGTGACGACGCGGCGTGACGCCGGCCTTGGCGAACTGCCCGGCGACGGGCTTGTTCACCTTGCGGGGGTCGATCGCACCGAAGGCGAGCTGAACGGCGGTGTAGCCGTCGCGCTCCGCGGTACGGATCTGAGTGATCACGTTCTGTCCGGTCTGGATAACGGTGACCGGAACAACGCGGTTGTTCTCGTCGAAGACCTGGGTCATGCCGAGCTTGGTGCCCAGAATTCCCTTGGTCGCGCTCTGATTAGCCATGATTGTTTTTCGCCCCCGTCCTACTGGATGTTGACGTCGACGCTGGCCGGGAGGTCGATGCGCATGAGCGCGTCGACGGTCTTCGGCGTCGGGTCGAGGATGTCGATGAGTCGCTTGTGTGTACGCATCTCGAAGT
Source organism: Actinomycetes bacterium (assembly GCA_023461275.1). Classification (GTDB taxonomy): domain Bacteria; phylum Actinomycetota; class Actinomycetes; order Mycobacteriales; family Mycobacteriaceae; genus Gordonia. The sequence goes on from JAEYMI010000047.1 coordinate 44,952, forward strand.
GCTCGCGGCTGTCCTTGTACTTATGCGGCGAGCGGATAACGCAGTACACGTTCTTCTCGGTGGGCAACGGCACCGGGCCGACGACGCGTGCACCCGTACGGGTCACGGTCTCCACGATCTTGCGCGCCGAAGCGTCGATAGCCTCGTGGTCGTAGGCCTTGAGCCTGATGCGGATCTTCTGTCCCGCCACGCTGTGTCCTCTTCCGTCAGTTGTTCTCGACGACAAACACCGCGTGACCGGGGCAGCCCACATGGGGCTCCGACTGCCAAATCGTCGGCGGGCACATGACCACCCGAGTGAGATTCGGGGATCGACGCTGTTCATCTGTCGTTGTACGTTGGCTCGACGGTGTCGAGCCGGCTGTTGCTCCGGGTTTGTCCGGCACCCGCGGTCGGGCGTGTCGTGGCCGTACTTCTGAGCAAACCGTTTTACAACAGATTGATTCAGGGCACGCGTTACACGCCCATCCCCCGTAACCGGGACTGGGAGTCATTCACCTGATCGTGCAGCAGACCTCTTGACATGCAAGAACCTGCGTACGCCGCTCAAGGCAACCCGACAAGTATGCACCAGGTCGGGGGCTCGATCCAAATCCTGGTCGGATGTGGGGTACCGACCGGTTCGTCGCTCCGGCCGACACCCGTTCGCTCGCGATGTCGTCGTCCGCTCGTGATGCATCAATCGCGAACGACCACATCGGGAGCGAACGGATTCAGCGCCGGCTCAGCCTGCGGCCTTCGCGATCTCCGCGCGTGCCGCAGCAACCAACTCCTCGTTGGTGTGCGCGTGTCCCCACAGCCCCCAGCCGCCGGGCACCGCCTCGGTGAGCAGCACCCACGTCCGGTCGGCGAGCGAGTCGTCGGCCGCTGCCCGCACCACCAGATCGGTGAGCTGGGCGACCACAGCCAGCTGCTGCTCGCGGGTGAGCGCGCCGGCGTTGGTCAGGACCTGGACGCGGACGTGATGGGCGTTGCCGGTCACGTCGGCGAACGAACCCGACGGCAAATCGTGCACGAAGGCCGCGGTGTTATCGCGGAACATCGAGATGTCCGGGACTCCTTCGACGGTCATCACCGTCTTGGCGGCGTCGGCGGCGAGCTGCGCGGTGTCGGCGAACGTTCCGGCAGGTGCGTAGATATCGATCATGGGCATGGCGATTCTCCTTTGGTTGTTCTGGGTCGTAGCGAGTTCGGGTCAGGCGACGGGTACGACCGGCCGGTCGAACCGGGCAAGTTGCCCGCCAGTGATGCGTTGCTGGTTATCGGGGTCGTCGAGCAGCGTGTACGGGAACACCGGAGTCGGCGCGCTCACCGCGTCGAGTCGAGCGAGCTGTTCAGGTGAGAGGTCGACGGTGAGTGCCGAGAGATTGCTCTGCAACTGCTCCACCGAGCGCGGTCCGATGATGGGCGTGACACCGTGAGCTGCCACCCAGGCGATGGCCACCTCCCCGGGCGTTGCTCCCACCTCGGTCGCCACGGCGATCACCTCGTCGAGGATCGCGGTGCGCTGCGTCGAATTCTCCGGCTGAAAGACCTTGCCGCCGAAGCCTTGTGCGCGGCCGGTCGCACCGTCGCGGTACTTGCCGGTCAGCACACCCCCACCGAGCGGCGACCACGCCGCCAGACCGAGCCCCAGCGCTTGGCCGGCCGGCAGCAGTTCGGCTTCGGCGGTCCGTTCGACGAGGCTGTGCTCGAATTGCAGCGCCGCGATCGGTAGCGTGCCGCGAATCTCGGCGATGGTGGCCGCCCGCGCCACCCGCCACGCCGGAAAGTCCGACAGTCCGGCGTAGAGGATCTTGCCGGCGCGGGCGAGGTCGTCGAATCCACGCAGGAGTTCCTCCACCGGCGTGACGCCATCGGAGTAGTGCGCCCAGAGGAGATCGATGTGGTCGGTCTGCAGTCGTCGCAGGCTCTGCTCCACCGAACTCACCATCGCCTTGCGACTGTTGCCGGTCACCAGGATTCCCGCCGCCGGGTCGGCCCGTTGGGTGAATTTGGTGGCCAGCACGAAATCGTCGCGTCGTCCTTGGAGCAGGCGGCCCAGGATCTCCTCGGACTCGCCGAACTGATAGCTGTCGGCGGTGTCGAGGAAGTTGCCGCCGGCGTCGGCGTAGGCATCAAGGACCTTCGACGACTCGTCGGGCGTTGAGCCGTGTCCCCATCGGGTGCCGAAATTGCCTGTACCGAGGATGAATTCGGATACCCGCAGGCCGGTGTGCTGCCCGAATACCCGGTAGCGCATGGATGCGTCGCGAATAGCGTTGTCGCTCATGGTGTTAGCTCCGATCACTGACAGTAGGTGATTCAGGCAACGGCCGCTGCGGCTGTCGTGGCGGCGCGCTCGATGACGTCGACGACCACATCGGGATGCGAGAGCATCACAACGTGACTCGATCCGGCCACCTCGGTGATCTCGGCACCGGCGCGGTCGTACATCCACCGCTCGAGGTCGGGGTTGATGGTGCGGTCGGCGCCGGCGACGATCCCGAAGGACGGACGGTCGCGCCACGCCGCAGCTGCCGCCGGGGCGTCGAGCGCCTCGGCACGGATGGGCACCTGCGCATGCGCCATGAAGTCGGCGTCGCGGGCCGGTAGATCAGCGGCGAAGTCGGCGTGGAACTGTGCCGGATCGATGGTCAGGAACCCGTCATCGCCGGGGATCACCGCGGTGCTCGCCGCCGGGATGCGGGCATGCAGCGAGTTGGTGGACTCCCCGACGTCGGGTACCAGCGCCGCCACGTAAACCAGCGCCGCGACCTTCGGGTGCGCTCCCGCCTCGGTGATCACCTGCCCGCCCCAGCTGTGGCCCACCAGCACGAGCGGACCGTCGGACTGGTCGATCGCCCGCAGGGTGGCCGCGACATCGTCGGCGAGGCCGGTCTCCGGTTCTTGCACCACGGTCACATGAAATCCCTTGTCCACCAAGCGTTGATAGACCGGCTGCCACCCCGATCCGTCGGCGAAGGCGCCGTGAACCAAGACGATGTTGCCCAGTGCGTTTGTCGTTGCCATGAGAGTTCCCTTCGCGTGATGTCGCCGGCTGACGCCGTCGTTTTGATTGTGGTCGCAATCTAAACACACATAGATTATGATCGCAATCAATAGTTCGACGACACAAGAGGAGAAGCCGGTGCGGGTCTCCAAGGCCAAGGCCGAGCAGAATCGGCGCGATCTACTCGACGCGGCAGGAAAGCTGTTTCGCGAGAAGGGAATTCCGTCCACCGGAGTCGCCGAGGTGGCAGCCGAGGCGGGCCTGACCCACGGCGCGCTGTACAAGCACTTCGACAACAAGGACGCGTTGGCGGCCGCGGCGTTCACCCACGCGGCCACCGACGTGAACCAGCGCATCCGCGCATGGAAGGACACACACGACCCGTCGTACGAGGACTACCTCGACGTCCTCATCTCCACGAGGGTGCGCGACACCATGGCCGACGGATGCCCGATGATCGCCTCGGCGAGCGAGATCAGCCGCCAGCCCACCGCCGTCGGCGACAGCTTCGCCGCCGCATTCGCCGACCTCGTCTCGCTCATCGAATCCTCACTGCCGGACACCATGTCCGACGACGAGCGCCACACCTTGGCGACGGCCACAGCTGCCGCGCAGCTCGGGGCGGTAGCCGTCGCGCGAGCAGTGGCCAAAGCCGACGACGGGCTGTCCCGAGAGGTGCTGGACGCCACGCGCGCAACGCTGCGTCGGTCAGTGACGACGATGAGACGGTGACAGTGACGGCCAATGCCGTCGGTGAATTGGTATCGGTCACAGTGTTGCCCGCGGCGTCGTCGACGACACCGGACGTCCTGGGCCTGCGGATCACCACCGCAGCCAACCGCGCTCTGCGGGCCGCCAATCGTGTCTTCGGCGACCGAATGAATGAGCTGGAACTCCGCCATCAGGCAATCGTCGGCCGCATCCAAACCTCCCAGCAGCTTCTTCACCTCCGACGAGGCCAACGACGGCACCCCCGACCGGGCCCGCGTGTTGCTCGAAGCAAATGTCGTCGATGCCCATGTCTACTACGCGCTGGTGCATGAGCAGCGGCGCCGATACGAGGGTTTCTGGATGTCGGAGTGGGTGATGCTCTTCGCGGTCGGGGTCTCGCCGCTCACCGGCAACCTCGTCGGCGTCGTCGGATATCAGAACTGCCACAACTTCTGCGGCTGAGCGTCGGGTTCCGGAGGATCGGGCCGTCGGTAGCCGAGGCCCCGGCCCAGCTCCGTAGTTCTGGTCGCCTATTACGACCAAGAGTACGGAGTTAGCCATGAGGGCGGAGTATCGATGAGTTCACCGCGTACCCGCAAGGTCACCAACGGATATCAACCCACCGCCGAAACGGTACGAGTTGGCGGATAGCGCTCTACGCTCAAACCAGGGAACCGACACTGCACCCGACAGCCCCGGGCGCAGGGAAGGCCACGCGATGAGCACGCTCGTCCCCCCGAGCTCACCATCGACAGGCAACCAGGATCAGCAGATCCCCACCCCACGGGTCGACGCCACGCTGCCGTCGACCCGACGGCCCAGGCCCAGCAACGTCACGTTGAAGGTGACGATGGCGGTGACCGGGACGATCTTCGCGCTGTTCGTTCTGGTGCACATGATCGGCAACCTCAAGGTCTATACCGGCGCCACCCACTTCGACGCCTACGCCCACTGGCTGCGCACCCTGCTGGAGCCGCTTCTCCCCTACGAGGGAATGCTGTGGATCTTCCGCGCCGTGCTGCTGCTGTGCCTGTTCGCGCACGTCGGGGCATCGTTCATGCTGATCGGCCGCGCCCATCAAGCAAAGGGCCGTTTTCGACGCAAGGGCATGAGCTGGAAACGCTGGCCCGCGATCCTGATGCCCTACACCGGCCTGATTCTGTTGGTGTTCATCATCTTCCACATTCTCGACCTCACGATCGGCGCCAGACCCGCGGCGAGTGACCAGTTCATTCAGACCACCGAGCAGAGTTCGCACGCCTATCACAACCTGGTGGCCAGCTTTGAGCGCTGGCCGGTCGCGGCCTTCTACATCGTGGTCATGGTGTTGCTGGGCATCCATCTGGTGCACGGATTGTGGAGTGTGGTCAACGATTTCGGTGCGACCGGCAAACGCGTACGCCAAGTCGGCGCGGGCATCGCGTTACTGCTGGCCGCTGCGGTGATGATCGGCAACATCACCATCCCGCTCGCGGTGCTGACCGGGGTGGTTAAGTGATGACCGACATCGACTCTCACACAGCCCAATCCGCTATCGACAGCCTGCGCACTCTCGGCGGTACCGTCGACGGCGGCGTGCCCGACGGCGACGCCGCCACCGCATGGCAACGACGACGCGACGCCTACAAACTCGTCGGGCCGCTGAACCGTCGCAAGTTCACCGTGATCGTCGTCGGTACCGGTCTGGCCGGCGCCGGATGTGCTGCGGCCCTTGGTGAACTCGGCTACAACGTGCACTCCTTCACCTTTCACGACGCGCCTCGACGAGCACATAGCGTCGCCGCACAGGGCGGCATTAACGCCGCGCGGGCCCGCAAGGTGGACAACGATTCGGTGCACCGCTTCGTCGTCGACACCGTGAAGGGCGGCGACTTCCGTGGCCGGGAGGCCGATGCGTATCGCCTTGCCGAGGAATCGGTTCGGGTGATCGATCACCTCAACGCCATCGGCGCTCCGTTCGCCCGTGAATACGGCGGTCCGCTGGCCACCCGCAGCTTCGGTGGCGTGCAGGTCTCGCGCACGTACTACACCCGCGGGCAGACCGGCCAGCAACTTCAGGTGGCCGCGTCGCAGGCGCTCCTGCGGCAAGTGGCGGCGGGCTCGGTCACGCTGCATACCCGCCAGGAGATGCTCGACCTGATCGTCGCCGACGGCCGAGCCCAGGGCATCATCACCAGAGACCTTGTCACCGGCCAGATCTCGGCACAAACCGCACACGCCGTCGTCCTCGCGACCGGCGGGTATGGCACGGTGTACTTCCAGTCGACGTTGGCACGCAACTGCAACGCGACCGCGTCGTGGCGGGCGCATCGTCGGGGCGCATTACTGGCCTCACCGTCGTTCATCCAGTTTCACCCGACGGCACTGCCGGTCAGTGCCGAATGGCAGTCCAAGACAACGCTGATGAGCGAGTCGTTGCGCAACGACGGTCGGATCTGGGTGCCCAAGAAGGAACACGACGACCGGCCACCCAACGACATTCCCGACAACGAGCGCGATTACTACCTGGAACGTAAGTATCCGACGTACGGCAACCTCACCCCGCGCGACGTCGCATCCCGCGCGGCCCGCGAGCAGATCGAGAGCGGTCACGGCGTCGGACCACTGCACAACAGCGTGTACCTCGATTTCGCCGATGCCCTTGCACGCCTGGGCAAACCGACCATTACCGAACGCTACGGCAACTTGTTCACCATGTATCGCGATGCCACCGGCGAGGACCCCTACGAGGTGCCGATGCGGATCGCACCGGCCGCGCACTTCACCATGGGTGGCTTGTGGTCGGACTTCGACCAGATGACGTCGATCCCGGGGCTGTTCGTCGGCGGAGAGGTGGGCTGGGGCTACCACGGCGCCAACCGGCTCGGCGCCAACTCGCTGCTCTCGGCTTGCGTCGACGGCTGGTTCACCCTGCCCTACTCGATTCCGAACTACCTTGCGCCACTGCTGGGTTCGGAACCGTTGGCGCAAAACGATCCGGCGGTTCTCCACGCCGCCCAGGCCGTGCAGGATCGAGTCGATGCGCTCATCGCGGTCGGCGGAACGACGGGTCCGGATCGTTTTCATCGTCGGCTCGGCGACATCCTCTACCGCGGGTGCGGGGTGTCACGCAGCGTCGAATCGCTGACCACCGCCATCGACGAGATCGCCGCGCTGCGTAAGGAATTCTGGTCCGACGTCCGTGTCGTCGGCACCGGTGGCCAGTTCAACCAAGAACTCGAACGGGCCGGACGGGTCGCGGATTTCCTCGAGCTCGCCGAGCTGATGTGCGTGGACGCACTCGACCGAGATGAGTCGTGCGGCGCGCACTTCCGCACCGATCACCAGACCGCCGACGGCGAGGCGCTGCGCGATGACGACCACTTCTGCTTCGTATCAGCCTGGGAGACAACCGAAGACGGGAAGCAGGTCCGTCATACCGAACCGCTGGAGTTCACGGCGGTCCCACTCGCGACCCGCAACTATCAGTGAGGTGAGCATGAAGATCACCATCGAGGCGTGGCGACAGAGGGACCACGACGCGACCGGACATTTCGAGACCTACGAAATCGACGACGCGACACCCGAGATGTCATTGCTCGACGTGCTCGACCGGCTCAACGACCACCTCGTCGACGACGGCATCGAACCGATCGCCTTCGATTCGGACTGTCGCGAAGGTGTGTGCGGATCGTGCGGGATGATGGTCAACGACCGACCGCACGGACCGACGCCGAACACCCCATCGTGCCGGCAGCATCTGCGCCACTTCGGCGACATCACACATCTCAAGCTGGAACCACTGCGCGCCAAGGCATTTCCGGTGGTGCGAGACCTGGTGGTGGATCGTTCCGCGCTGGACCGGGTGATCGAGGCCGGCGGTCACGTGGCGGTCAACGCCGGTCAGGCCACCGACGCCGATAACACCCTGATCCCCCACGACGACAGCGAGAAGGCCCTCGACTACGCCGCCTGCATCGGCTGCGGCGCATGTGTGGCGGCGTGTCCGAACGGTGCCGCGCATCTGTTCGCCGGAGCCAAGCTCCTGCATTTGGCCGAGCTGACCTACGGCAAACGTGAACGAGGCCGACGCGCCCGCGCGATCACCGGCCAGATGGAGCAGGACTTCGGGCCGTGCTCCACCTACGGTGAATGCGCCACGGTCTGCCCGGCCGATATCCCCCTCGACGCCGTCGCGGGGGTGAACCGGGAGGCGATGCGCTTCGGCTTCCGACGCAAGCCCGACTGACGTCGACGGCGCCCTCCGTCACGTTCACGGCGCCCTTCGCCACGTCGACAGCGCCCTCCCGCCCATCGACGGCGCCCACGCCCCCGCCCACAGCGCCCTCCCGCCCCTCGACGGCGCCCACGCCCCCGCCCACAGCGCCCTCCCGCCCATCGACGGCGCCCTCGTCACCATCGACGGCGCCCTCCCGCCCATCGACGGCGCCCTCGTCACCATCGACGGCGCCCTCCGTCTCGTTCACAGCGCGCCTTCAGGTTGGTGCCTCTATAGTCGACACGCGTTGCGAAAAGCCTTCCCGGAGTTCGCAAATCGGACACCGAACGGAGTTGTCGCACGTGAGCGATCTGACCTACCCGCAGGCCGTTGTGATGGGCTTGCTCCAGGGCGTGACCGAACTCTTCCCGATCTCCAGCCTGGGACACTCGCTGCTAGCGCCCGCGTGGATCGGCGGAAGCTGGCAAACACTGGTCACGCAATCAAATGCACCGGGGCACACACCGTTCCTCGCGTTCATCGTCGCGCTACACGTGGCGACTGCGATCGCGTTGATCATCTACTACTGGCGCGACTGGGTGCGGATCGTCAGTGGGTTCATTCACTCCCTGCGCACCCGACGCGTCGACACCGCGGACTCTCGACTCGCATGGTTGATCATCGTCGGCACCATCCCCGTCGGCCTGGTCGGTTTGCTCGCCGAGAAGAAACTCCGAGTGCTGTTCGCAACACCAGAGGCCGCAGCAATCTTTTTGTGTATCAACGGTTTTGTCCTCCTGGGTGCGGAAATGCTGCGTCGACGCCAAACCCACAGTGGCCGGCACTCGACCGTCGACCCATACGCCGTCGAATCCATTGAAGCCCTGTCGTATCGTGACGGCGTCATCATCGGCGCGTGCCAGATTTTGGCACTGTTGCCGGGAATTTCGCGTTCCGGCGCCACTATCTCCGGCGGCATCCTGCGCCATCTTGATCACGAGGATGCGGCAAAGTTCGCATTCCTGCTGGCCACCCCGGTCATTCTGGCGGCCGGCCTGTTGAAGATCCCCGAACTCTTCGGCCCCGAGGGTGCAGGAATCGGCGGTCAGGTGATCGTCGGGTCCGTGTGTGCGTTCTTCGCGGCGCTCGGAGCTGTCGCGTTCCTGGCGAAGTGGTTCCACACCCGGACGCTGTTCCCATTCGCGATCTACTGCTTCGTCGTCGGCCTGGCCAGCATCGTTCATTTCGCCTGAAACCGGGCGCCGTCAACGCGAACAAGGGCGCCGTCGACGGGTGCCAGGGCGCCGTCGACGGGAACGAGGGCGCCGTCGATGGATGCGAGGGCGCCGTCGATGGGAACCAGGGCGCCGTCGACGACGGTTACCAGATGCCGATGAGCTTCATCCACGCGCCGCCGACGATCGTCCAGATCAGGATGATCACCACCGACATGATGAACCCGACGCGGAACCATTCGCTGGTCTTGATGTAGCCCGAACCGAACATCACACCGGCCGGGCCCGACGAGTAGTGCGCCAGCCCGCCGAACAGGCTGCCGATGAACCCGAACACCAACGCGGAGAACAACGGCGGCGCACCCGTGGCAACAGCCGCACCGAGGAACACCGCATACATGGCAACGATCTGGGCGGTATTCGACGCGAACAGGTAGTGCACATAGAAGTAGACCAACGTGAGGATCGCGAACGCCACCACCCATGGCAGGCCGTCGACGCTGGAGGCCACCTTGTCGCCGACCCACTCGATGACGCCCAGCTTCTTCAACTCGTCGGCCATCGCCACGAGCACACCGAAGAAGATGAGCGTCTGCCACGCACCTTGATCGGTGACGAGGTTCTTCCACGTGAGAACACCGGTCACCAACAGAATGGCGATGCCGGTGAATGCGGTTGCGGTGGCGTCGACGTTGAGTTGGTCGCCGAGACACCACAAGACCAGCAGCAGAACAAAAGTCACCGCCATGATCCACTCGTGCACCGACATCTTGCCCGCTTCACGCAACTGCTGCCGCGCCAGATCCGGCGCCTCGGGCGTCTTCTTCAACGTGGGTGGGTAGATCTTCTGCATCACCCACGGCACCACGATCAAACTGACAATGCCGGGCACGATAGCCGCCAAAGCCCATTTGGCCCAAGTGATCTCGATACCCATCTTGCCCGCGGCCTCCTTGGCCAACGGGTTACCCGCCATCGCGGTCAGGAACATCGCCGACGTCACCACGTTCACCTGCAGCGCGGTCAACAGCAGGTACGCACCGAGTCTGCGTCGTGAGGCATCGGATTCGGGCGTCGAATCCTCCAACACGGCAAGCGATTTGATGATCGGATAGACGACGCCACCGGCGCGTGCGGTATTCGACGGGGTCGCCGGCGCCAGGATCAGGTCGGTGACCGCCATACCGTAAGACAGGCCCAGACTCGACTTTCCGATCGACCTGACAAACAGCAGCGCCACCCGACGACCCAGCCCGGTCACGATGAAACCCTCGGCAATGAAAAACGACGCGACGATCAACCAGATCGTCTTGTTGGAGAAACCGGCCAGGGCGTCGCTCATCCCCATCGTCTTGGTGATCATCGCCAGCGCCAGCCCCACCAGCGCCACCGAGCCGGTCGGCAGCGGCTGCAAGATCAGGCCCACAATGGTCGCGATGAAGATCCCAAGCATGTGCATGCCGTTGGGGTCCACCCCCGACGGCGCCGGAAGGAAAAACACGATCACGCCGACGATGACGGGTATACCCGCCTTGTACCACAACGGATTCACCCGGGAACGACGCGAGTTCTCTTCTGCGGTAACGCTATTCGTATTCGACGATGCAGCGCCACCACCTGAATCGGCGGGACTCGGACCTGGGCCAGCGGGGGAATCGGCCATGCGTCCATACTGCGCCCACCTCCGACGACGTGTCCGCGAGTTGGAACAACCGTGACTCAACCGCCACCAGCGTCACACCACCTCACAACACGACGTGGCCCGCCCCCGACTGGGAACGGGCCACGCCAACACGCGGATCACGATCCGACGGCCACCAATGTGCGGATCACGATCCGACGGCCGCCAATGCGCGGATCACGATCCGACGAAAGGAATCCAGATTCCGCCGAACAAGAACCCCGGACGCGGCGCCGGCGGCTGATGGTGCTGCGGTCCCGGGCCGTGATGCTGCGGTCCCGGACCATGCGGCGGACCCTGGTGCGGGCCGCCCGGTCGGCCGGGTCCGCCCGGTCCGCCAGGTCCGGGTGCCTGCGGGCCTGCCTGAGGTCCCTGGGGGCCGTGCGGCGTGGCCGCCGCGGTGCCGACACCGGCCCCGAGACCGACGATCAGCGCACCGCCGACGATGACGCCCGCCGCCGCGCGGGTGAGCTTGGTGTGACTCGATTTCGTGTGACTCATTGAGATGTCCCTTCCCCTTGTGCACGGGACGTCGCCGACACCGGCAACCGCCCACGGTGGTCTCGTGGCGGTCGACGCAGCGGCGATCGATGCGTCCCCCGAAAAACGTGGCCACCATCCGCGAGACGGATCGAGTGACCACCGTCGACGCTAACCACATTCCGGACGCCGCGAAACGGTGCCGCACCTGCCAATACCCTGTGAATCAGCTGTCTGTGAATCCACTGTCGGTGAAGTCCCAGGCGCTGATTGCCACGGTCGGCTTTTCGGCCACCGACCACCCGCGAGCCCGCGTCGAATACCGTGAGGAACGTGACCGAGCACCACACAGCCGTACCGGCCGAGAAAACCACGACCACCGGGAACACCTCGCCGTCGGCGACCTACCGGCTCCGGCAGCGCCTACCCGACAACCCGCTCGGACGCATCGTGTTCTCGCTTGGCATGGTCGCGCGCGTCCCGTACTTCGGTACCGTCCTGCCCTATGTCGACGAGATGCGCCCCGGGTTTTGCCGGGTGAGCGCCCCCAAGTGGATGGGCGTGCACAACCACATCGGCACCTTCCACGCGATCGCCGCCTGCAACCTCGCCGAAGCCGCGATGGGCATGCTCATGGAGGCCACCACCCCGACGTCGCATCGGTGGATTCCCAAGGCGATGCAGACCAGCTACCTTGCCAAGGCGACCACCCGACTCACCGCCGAGGCGAGCCTGACCACGCCCCTCGATTTCGACGACATCACCACCGGAACCGATGTCGTGGTGAGCGTCCGCGTCATCGACACCGCAGGGACCGAAGTGGTGCACTGTGACATCACCACCTGGGTGACCCTGCGCTGATCCGATTCCGTCGACGCTTCGCTTCACCCTGCCGCTGACGCGCTGCGGTCCTAGGCTGGGTGGATGACAGCCGGGATACGTCGAGTCGGCGTCGAAGAGGAATTCCACCTCGTCGATCTACGCACGTCGCGGCTGACCGCTCGCGCACCGGAGTTGTTGGAGATCCTGCCGCCCGACGGCCCGTACGTCGAAGAGCTGCAGCGATGCGTGATCGAGGCCAACAGCGGCGTCTTCACCCGGCTGGCCGACCTACGCGACGATCTGCAGCACAACCGCGATCTGCTCGTCGAGGCCGCACGCAGACTCGGTATGGGAGTGGTGGCCGCCGGGTCGGTTCCGCTGTCGGTGCCCACCGAGATGCGGGTGACCGAAACGCCGCGCTATCGACGTATGCTCGCCGACTACCAGCTCCTGGCCCGCGAACAACTGATCTGCGGCACCCAGGTGCACGTCGACGTCACCTCCCGCGACGAGGCGGTCAAGATCGCCTCCCGCCTCTCCGCCGACATCCCCACCCTGCTGGCCCTGTCGACGAGCTCGCCGTTCTGGGCCGACGGCAGCGACACCGGCTACGCCAGCGCCCGCACCCTGGTCTGGCAGCGGTGGCCCACCACCGGCCCATTTCCCGACGTCGCCGACGCCCGCGCCTACGACGCCGAGATCGCGCGGCTGATCCTCTCGGAGGTGATCACCGATCCGGGCATGGTCTACTTCGACGTCCGGCCGTCGGCACGGGTCAACACTCTGGAACTGCGCGTGTGCGACAGCTGCCCGTCGGTGGACACCATCGCGCTCATCGCCGGGCTGTTCCGGGCGATGGTGCTGCGCGAGGCGGCCCGCCTGGATACCGCCCCGGTGGATCCACCATCGCCGACGCTCTATCGCGCGGCACTGTGGCAGGCCGCGCGATCCGGTCTGGAAGGCGACCTCATCGACATCCGGTCCGCATCTCCACGGCCGGCACCCGAGGTGGTGCGATCGCTGACCGAGTCGCTGCGAGCCGAGCTGGAGTCCACCGGGGACTGGGAAACCGTCACCGAACTGACCGAGCGCACCCTGCAGGCGGGCAGTTCGTCGTCGCGTCAACGCCGCACCCTTCGACGACGCGGACGGCTGGCCGCCGTCGTCGACAACCTGCTCGCCGAGACCGCCGGCACGCTGCTGCCGATCACCGTGCCCGACGACCCGGACGGCACCCTGCTGCTGGGCTACCCGCGCAAGGGCGCACCGCCCGATGAGCAACCCGAGGTCGCCGAAACCGACACCCCGGCCTACGACGAGGCCGTCGGCGAGGACGGTCGACCACGGCCCGGATACGACGACATCCTCGCGTCGGCGGCCAAGCTCAGCGCGATGGAGTTACGCAAACGGCAGTACATCATCGAGCGCGAACAGAGCATCGACGGCGTGACATTCCGCGTGACCGGTCAATCACGCGCCCAACTCTTCCCGCTCGACGTGGTGCCCCGCTTCATCGGAGCCCACGACTGGGTCGAGATCGGCGCGGGCCTCAAGCAACGTGCGTTGGCGCTCAACGCTTTCCTGCTCGACGTCTACGGTGCGCAGGAATGCGTCACCGACGGCATCGTCCCCGCCGAAGCACTCGACCGTGCCCCGGGATTCCGCTCCACCGGACGGGTACCAGCCTGGCAGCGGGTCCGTACCCACATCTGCGGCACCGACCTGGTGTCCACCGAACCCGGCAAGTTCGTCGTACTCGAGGATAACCTGCGCGTGCCGTCCGGCGTGGCCTACGCAATGTCCAACCGCGCGTTGATGACCCAGTTCCTGCCCGAGATCCCGATGCCACCGAACACGCTGCCCGTCGACGGGGTGCCGGCGATGATCGGCGAAACGATCGCCGCCGCGGCGCCGCCGGATCCGCATCCCGACGGCATCAACATCATGCTCAGTTCGGGCTGGCAGGACTCGGCCTGGTTCGAGCACAAGCTGCTCGCCGAGGGCGCCGGACTCAAACTCGCTGTCCCCGAGGATCTTTCCGTCGGCGATATCGACGGCCCCGACGCCGGCCGGATCTTCGTCCACCACGGCACCGACAAGACACCGGTGAACTGCGCCTACGTCCGAATGGATGAGGACATGCTGTTGTCCTCCAACGGAATCGAGGGACTCCCGCTGCGCCAGGGGATTCTCGCCGGCCTGGAACGCGGCCGATTCGCCATCGCCAACTCGCTGGGCAACGGCGTCGGCGACGACAAGGCCATCTACGCCTACGTGCCGGCCATGATCGGCTACTACCTCGGCGAGGAGCCGCTGATCGAGCAGGTGCCGACCTGGTTGTGCGCCGAGCGCCATCAACGCGACCACGTCCTGGAGAACCTCGACCAACTCGTGGTCAAACCCATCGACGGACTCGGCGGCTCGGGCATCACGATCGGCCCGGAATGCACCGACGAGCAACTCGCCCAGCGCCGCGTCGATCTGCTCACCCAGCCCGAACGCTACATCGCACAGGAGGTGGTGGGACTCTCCACGCATCCGACCTTCGACGGCAACGGTTTTTACGCCCACCACGTCGACCTTCGCGTCTTCGTCCACCTGCGCGCCGGCGGCGGTGACTCGATCACCGCCCACGTCGCACCGGCCGCATTGACCCGCGTGGCACCCGCCGGAAGCCTGATCGTGAACTCTTCCCGCGGCGGAGGTGGTAAGGATACTTGGGTCCAGGGTGTCCACCCCGAGAACGCTTACCGATCCGATAGTGAGGTCTGAGTTATGTGTGGAATCTGCGGAGAGATCCGGTTCGACGGCTCGTCACCGGATGCGGCCGCGGTCGACACGATGACCTGCGCGATGCACCGGCGCGGCCCGGACGGCTCCGGCATCTTCGTCAAAGGCGCCGTGGCGCTTGGACATCGGCGACTGAAGATCATCGACCTGTCCGAGCGTGGCAGTCAGCCGATGGTCGATTCCGAGCTCGGGCTGGCACTGGTCTTCAACGGCTGCATCTACAACTATCAGGAGCTGCGCAGCGAATTGGAGGGCCGCGGCTACCGGTTCTTCTCCCACGCCGACAGCGAGGTGATCCTCAAGGCATTCGACTGCTGGGGCAGTGGCTGCGTCGACCATCTGCTCGGCATGTTCGCCTTCGCCGCCGTCGACACCGACACCGGCACCGTCACCCTCGCCCGCGACCGGCTCGGCATCAAACCGCTCTACCTGGCCGAGACTCCGGGGCGGCTGCGTTTCGCGTCGTCGGTGCAGGCACTGCTGCGCGCCGGCGACATCGACACCTCCATCGACCGCATCGCGCTACATCACTACTTCAGCTTCCACGCGGTGGTACCGGCACCGCACACGATGTACAACGGCATCCGCAAGCTCCCGCCGGCCACCGTCCGCACCATCACCGCCGACGGCCGCAGCACCGAACGACGCTATTGGACACCGGAATTCCAACCGCATCCCGATCGCGCCGACTGGGATGAACAACGCTGGCAACACGAATTGATGGACTCGCTACGCACCTCGGTGCGCCGACGCATGGTCGCCGACGTCCCGGTCGGCGTGCTGCTGTCCGGCGGCATCGACTCGTCGCTGGTGGTCGCGCTGCTCGCCGAGCAGGGCCAGAAGGATCTGGCCACCTTCAGCATCGGATTCGATTCCGCCGGTGGCGAATCCGGCGACGAGTACGCCTACTCCGACCTCATCGCCGACACATTCGGGACCAATCACCACAAGATCCACATCGGCACCGACCGCCTGCTGCCCGCCGTCCCGGACGCCATCGCGGCAATGAGCGAACCCATGGTCAGCCACGACTGCGTGGCGTTCTACCTGTTGTCCGAAGAGGTCAGCAAGTCGATCAAGGTGGTGCAGTCCGGTCAGGGCGCCGACGAGATCCTCGGCGGCTACGACTGGTATCCGCCGCTGCTGCACACCCCGCGGGAGGACACCACCAAGGCCTACGCCGATGTCTTCTTCGACCGTGGTCACGCCGACATCACCAGCCTGCTCTCCGAGCATTATCTGCTCGGCGACTCCGACTACGACCCGAGTTACGAATTCGTTCTCGCCCACCAATCGGCACCGGGTGCGGCCACCGCTGTCGACGCGGCACTGCGCCTGGACACCACGATCATGCTCGTCGACGACCCGGTCAAACGTGTCGACACGATGACGATGGCGTGGGGCCTGGAGGCCCGCGTGCCCTTCCTCGACCACGAGTTCGTCGAGCTCGCCGCCACCTGCCCGCCCGATCTGAAACTGGCACACGGCGGTAAGGGCGTACTCAAACAAGCCAGCCGAAAGCTGTTGCCGGCCGCGGTGATCGACCGGACGAAGGGGTATTTCCCGGTGCCGGGCATCCGCCACCTCGAAGGCGGCGTCCTCGACCTGGTCGCCGACACCCTGAACTCGCAGTCGGCCAAGGACCGGGCACTGTACCGCCCGGCCGCCCTCGACCGACTCTTCGCCGACCCCAATGGAATTCGTACCACCATGGGCGCCAATGAACTCTGGCAGGTCGCCCTGCTGGAGATGTGGCTGCAGACCATGGAGCAAGAAGCCTCCCGGTGAGCGCCGAAACCACCACACCCACCAGCGAAACGCCCACGGACAACACCGATGTGACGCTGCGCTTCGACCAGCACGGTTGGCGCACCTACGGACCGTCGGTGTCGCCGGACGGCTCGGCGTTCGCCTACATCATCGACGACGGCACCGGTTACCCGCGTGCGGCCCAGCGTTCACTGTCACCCGAGGGCGTCGGCGAGTTGCGCTGGGTCCAGATCCCCTCGACCGGCCCGGTCCGCAAGCTCAAGCACTCCACCGACAGTGCTTGGCTCGCAGTAGAACTCGCCCCCAGCGGCGGTGAGCACCATCAGGTGTGGGTGGTCACCACCGACCCCGACGACGACACCGCGCACCGGATCGCCGCCACCACCCCCGACGGCCGCTCGTTCGGCACGGTGAGTCTGGTCGGCTGGGACACCGACTGGGTGCTGATCACCGCGACCGATTCCGATGGCACCGCGCACTCGCTGCGTACCCATCCGGGCACCGGCACCACCATGACCCTCGACGTGCGTGTCGGTGCGGCACTGATGGATTCGTGGAAGGGCGCCACCCTGGTCCGGGTCGGGCCGCGCGGCTACCGGGACATGGTGCTGCTGCGCCGACGCATCGACGCCCCCGACGACGTCGAGATGACCACGCTGCTGCCCAACGATCCCGGATCGGTCACCGACCACGGCCACATCCTGGATCAGGGTTTCGATCATCCGTCACTGGTGTTCGTCGGACCACCACAGGATTCCGATCGCGACCTCGACAGCGTTCAGGCTCTGGTGATCAGCGACTTCGACGCCAAGTTCCCTCGCCTACTGGGTATCGAGGTCTCCCGCAACGGTGTCCGGTTCCGGGTGCTGGCCCAGCGCGGCGACGTCGGGCTCGACGATTTCGTCGTCAGTCACGACCAGTCGACCATCGCGATGCTGTGGAATGTCAACGGCTACAGCGAGTTACAGATCATGACGCTGCCCGACCAAACCCTGCATGAACCCATCGCACTGCCCGGCGCCGTCGCCGGCGACCTCTCGATCAGCGCCGCGGGCACCCTGGCAGCGCTGACGGTGTCCAGCCCGCAGCACTCGCCACTGGTCTATCTGGTCAACACCACGACCGGCACCGTCACCGAGGTCGCCGACGATGTGGTGACCGGCGAGGGACCGTCGTCCGGACTGCGACCCGAGCTCCACGAGTTCTTCGCCCGCGACGGAATGCCGTTGTCGGGCTGGCTGTTCCGCGCCCGCTCCACCACGAACTCCGACGCGAACGCCCCCGGCCCCACGCTGCTGTACTTCCACGGTGGCCCGGAGGCGCAGACCCGGCCGGAGTACAACTTCATGTTCGGCCCCCTCGTCGACGCCGGAATCTCGGTGTTCGCCCCCAATGTGCGGGGATCGTCGGGTTACGGCAGGCTGTTCTCCCACGCCGACGACCGGTACGGTCGCTACGCAGGCATCAACGATGCCCAGGACTGTGCGACCTACTTGTGCGACAACGGATTCGCCGATCCCGAGCAGCTGTACTGCTCGGGCCGCTCCTACGGCGGTTATCTGACCCTGGCATGCCTCACCTTCCACCCGGACACCTTCGCCGCCGGTATCGCGATCTGTGGCATGAGCGATCTCGAGTCGTTCTTCCGCAACACCGAGCCATGGATCGCGGTGGCCGCCTACACCAAGTACGGCCATCCGGACTCCGATCGCGAACTGCTGCGCGATCTTTCCCCGATCCACCGCATCGCCGACATCGCCGCGCCGCTGCTGGTCATCCACGGCGCCTACGACACCAACGTGCCGGTGAGCGAATCCCAGCAGATCGTCGCCGAACTGCTGGCCCGCGGTGCGGTCGCCGAACTGTTGATGTTCAGCGACGAGGGACACGAGATCGTCAAACGCGATAACCAGCAACGCCTCACCGAGGCGGTGGCATCCTGGGTGCGGGCTCATCCGAACCGCACCGAGGCTCGCACCTCACCTGATCCGACTGCGGGGTGACACACCGATGACAGGTCGCCGCGTCACCAGTTCATTGATCGCGCAGCTCGCCGAAACGCGTTCACCGAGCACCAGAGCCAACGTCCTCGAAGAGCTACGTCGACTGATCCTCGCGGGTGGGGCACCTCCGGGGGCGCAGATCTCACCCGGCGAGCTGGCCGACGCTTTCCAGGTGAGCCCCATACCGGTTCGGGAAGCGCTGAAAACCCTGGTCGGCGAGGGCCTCGTGGTCCACCAACCGCATGCCGGTTACCGGGTGAGCCTGCTGTCGGTTGCCGAACTCCGCGAAATCTACTTTGTCCGAGGCGTTCTCGAGCAAGCCGCGCTCGCCCAGGCAGTCGAGGCCTGCGATCCGGACACGCTGGCACGCGCCCGCACCTACCACGAGGAACTCGTCGTCGCGGTGAAGTACAGCGACAGCAAGGCTTTTCATGACGTGTCCAGACAGTTCCATCGCGAACTCGTCACGCCGTGCGCAATGCCCCGCCTGCTCAACATGTTCGACTCGACGTGGAATCTCACCGAACCGTTTCAGGTGATGCGAGCGGTGAGCACCCCCACCCAGCAAGCCCTCAACGACGATCACGCGGCGATGCTCGATGCTGTCGCAGCGCGTGACACCGCAGCGGTCCTCGACGTGGCCCGGCTCCACCATGAACGACTCGAGGGCGCGATCACCGAGACCGCCGCCGACCTCGATGTCCGACAACCGGATTGACAGCAACACCAAGAAATCGGACATCGGGATTGAAATCGCCGGAAAGACGTGGCCCTTTTCCGGGAAATATATCAGCGGGTTCATTCCGAGGTAACAATCCGTTCTTACCTTGTTCCCAGGACAACAACGGCACCCATTACGGGCCCGCGAATCTCTGGGAGGACCAATGTCAGCCACACCGATGGACGAAATAGCGTCCACACCCGGCTCCGGTGGCGCCGGTGAAAGTGTCATCAAACTCAGCTACGACCAGCAACTGACCAACGAGGACCTCGCCCCGCTGAAGAATCAGAGCTGGACCTGGTACAACATTTTCGCTTTCTGGATGTCCGACATCCACAGCGTCGGTGGTTACGTTTTCGCCGGCAGCCTCTTCGCACTGGGCATCGCCGCCTGGCAGGTGCTGGTCGCTCTTCTGGTGGGCATCGTCGCGGTAAATATCTTGTGCAACCTGGTCGCCAAGCCGTCGCAGCTGGCCGGTGTGCCCTACCCGGTCACCACCCGAGTTGCCTTCGGCGTCAAGGGCGCCAACATTCCGGCCATCATCCGCGGTCTCATCGCGGTGGTCTGGTACGGCATCCAAACCTATTTGGCCTCAGTCGCTTTCGGCCTCCTCGCACTGAAGTTCTGGCCGTCGCTGGAACAGTACGGTGAAGACGGAACACATGCCTTCCTCGGACTGTCACCGCTCGGCTGGGCCGGCTTCGCCCTCATGTGGGTGCTGCAGGCCATCGTGTTCTGGAACGGCATGGAAACCATCCGCAAGTTCATCGACTTCTGCGGGCCGGCCGTCTACGTGGTGATGATCGCGCTGGCCGCCTACCTCATCATCAAGGCCGGCTGGAGCAATGTGCACTTCAACCTCGCCGAGGGACCGGGCCTGTCGGGCTGGTCGGCGATCACCCAGATGATCAGCGCCTTCGCCCTGGTGGTCTCCTACTTCTCCGGACCGATGCTGAACTTCGGTGACTTCTCTCGCTACGGCAAGTCTTTCGCCGAGGTCAAGAAGGGCAACTTCTGGGGCCTGCCGGTCAACTTCCTGTTCTTCTCGCTGCTCGTGGTCTGCACCGTCTCGGCGGCGGCGACCGTCATCGGCAAAGACCCCAAGACCGGCAAGATCATCACCGACCCGGTCCACATCGTGGACAAGATCGACAACACCACCGCCGCGGTCCTGGGCGTGCTGACCTTCGCGATCGCCACCATCGGCATCAACATCGTCGCGAACTTCGTCTCCCCAGCCTTCGACTTCTCGAACGTCGCGCCCACCAAGATCTCGTGGCGCACCGGCGGCATGATCGCCGCAGTCGGATCAGTGCTGATCACCCCGTGGAACCTGTTCAACAACGCGTCGGCGATCCACTACACAATGGACACCCTCGGCGCAGTGATCGGTCCGCTGTTCGGCATCCTCATCATCGACTTCTACGTCATCCGCAAACAGAAGATCGAGGTCGACGACCTGTTCAGCATGGAGCCCGGCAAGACCTACTCCTACAAGAACGGGTGGAACCCGGTCGCGGTGCTCTCGGTCATCATCGCATCGCTGCTGCCGATCTCGTTCGTCATCTTCGGTACCGCCTACCAGGCCAGCTTCACCTGGTTCATGGGTGCGGCAGCCGGCGCCGTCGTGTACTGGTTGGGTATGACCTACCTGCCCAAGAGCTTCATCTACGCGACCGGTGAGGTTCCCGTCGAATCGGCGGAGGCCAAGGACGGCACGCTGGAAGAGAGCGCTCTCTAACGTTGCGCATCTGCGTCATCAATCCGAACACCGCAGTGGCGGATACCGGGGTGATAGGCGCAGCGGGGCGGGGG
>JAEYMI010000048.1 GCA_023461275.1 Actinomycetes bacterium
GCTCGGATTCCTCGGGCTTCTCGGGTCGGCCGGAGAACTCGGTGTTCATCACGTTCACACCAAGGTCGATGGTGATCTGGATGGCCCGTTTCCAGTAGCGCACCGCGGCCTCGCGGGCATCCTCGTCGGGCCCCGACCACCGCAGCACGGGCAGCACCGAGGCGATCCCGACACCCGCATCGCTGCACGCCTTGCGGAACTTGGCGACCAGGTCGTCGTCGGCCTTGGGATGGTTGAAGAACGGGATCATGTCCACATGCGGGGTCAGTTGCAGCCACTCATATCCCAGCTCTGCCACCACCTGCGGCAGTTCGAGGAGGCTGTGGCTGTGGTGGAAAGGTGTCGGGTCGAGGGCAACCTTCATGCTGGCGCTCCCATCGTTGATGTGCGGTCGATCAGACAATTCGTCACTGCTTCAGACGCCCAGTGCCGAGTTCGCCTTGTGCAGCGTCTGCGCGGCTACTCGGAGTCCGTCGATGCGGTCGAACTCGACGTCCTCGTGCTCGATGTTCACTGCCATCGTCGGATCGACCTTCTCCAGCGCGGCCAGGAACCGCGTCCAGAAATCGACGTCGTGGCCGCGGCCGACCGCGACGAAATCCCACGCCGAATCCTCCGGCCACTTGTTCACGACATGCTTACCGCCAAGCCCGGTCGGGTTCTCCGACAACGGAATCCGCGTGAATCGCTCATCGAGCACCCCATAGATCTTGCAGTTCTCATTGATCCGGGTGTCCTTGGCCGCAGCATGAAAAACCAACGGCCCCAACCATTCGATGGCCGCAACCGGGTCAATCCCCTGCCAGAACAGATGCGAAGGGTCCATTTCGGCACCGACATGGGTGGCCCCCACCTTGTCAACGAGACGCTTCATCGTCGGTGGATTGAACACCAGGTTCTGCGGATGCATCTCGATAGCGACTTTCACACCGTTGTCGCGGGCCAGTGCGTCGATCTCGGTCCAGAACGGGATCGCGATCTCATCCCACTGGTAGTCCAGCGAGTCGAGATAGCCGGAGTCCCAGGTGTTGACATGCCAGGCCGGCCACTGCCCACCCGGATGCGCGTGCGGCAGACCCGACATCGTCACCACCCGATCCACTCCCAACAGTCCGGCAACCCGGATCGCGTTGCGCAGGTCGTCGGCATCTTCGGGGCCAACCTCTGGATCCGGATGCAGCGGATTGCCGTTGCAGTTCAGACCCGCGATGTCCACACCGGTGCCGTCGAACGTCGACAGGTACTCCTTCGCGGTGACCTCACCGGAGAGCAGTTCTGTCACCGGCAGGTGCGGCGTGCCGAGGAATCCGCCGGCGTTGATCTCCGCGCCGGTCAGGCCGAGCGAGGCGATGACCTGAAGGGCCTCGGGCAGTGGACGGTCGTGCAGGATGGCGGTGTAGACACCGAGTTTCATGAGTCTCTCCTTTTCGGGGCAGCGGAAGTGATGGCGTTCAGGCGTTTTCGAGGGGCTTGACGTCGATCGTCGCGCCGCCATTCGCGGCGGATGCGGTGATCGAGTCGACGACGCGCATCGAGTGCAGGCCGGTGTCGAAGCCGGGCAGCGGACCGAGGACGTCGATGCCGGCGACCTGGTCGAGGAAGGCGCGTGCCTGGTAGGCGAACAGTTCGGCCTTGCCGTGGCCGACGCCGCCTGCGTCCATCGGCAGGCCGCCGCGGATGTAGGGATGGTCGGGGCCGATGGTGATGCGGCGTGGGCCGTTGAGGTCGGAGCGGACATCGCCGTTGGCCAGGTGGAACTCGGCGATCCGCGCGAGCTCCCAGGAGGCCGAGCCGCTGGTGCCGAACAGCTCGAAGCCGAGGCCGTCGGGCAGGCTGTGGGCCACCCGCGATGCGGAGAAGGTGCCGACCGCGCCGGAGGCGAACGTCGCGGTGAAGGTGGCGACGTCCTCGTTGGCGACGGGTGCGAGCTCGTCGGAGACCGCGCCCTTGGTATGGCCGTAGGTGGTACCGATGGGGACGGGCCGTTCGGTGACGACGGTGTGGAAGCGGGCGCCGGAGATCTCGACGATGGGACCGCAGATGTACTCGCCGAGGTCGATCAGATGGCTGCCGACGTCGGCGAGCGCACCGGTACCCGGCCCGCCCTGGTAACGCCAGGTGATCGGCGAGGTCGGATCCAGCGCGTAGTCGCACCAGTAGTGACCGTTGAAATGGATCAGATCGCCGACGGTGCCGGACGCCAGTTCCCGGCGGATCTGTTCGACGGCCGGTGCGCGGCGGTAGGTGTAGCCGACCGCGGCTTGCGTGGAGGCGTTGCGGGCGGCGGCGAGCATGGCCTCGGCGTCGGCGAGCGAGCCGGCCAGCGGCTTCTCACACAGCACGTGTTTGCCGGCTGCGAGGAGCCCTTCGACCATCTCTCGGTGGAGGTGATTGGCGACCACGACGCTGACCACGTCGATGTCGTCGGCCTCGGCGATGGCCGTCCAGTCGTATTCGGCGCGTTTGTAGCCGTAGCGCTTGGCGTTGTCGTCGGCGATGGCCGGGTTGGCGTCGGCGATGGCGACGAGCCGCACGTCGGGCCGGTCGGTGCCGAACAGCGTGGATGCGGTGCGGTAGCCGGCGGCGTGCGCGCGGCCGGCCATGCCACCGCCGATCACGGCGACACCGAGGGAGTTCGAGGACATGTCAGTTCTCCGGGACTTGTGGGGGTTTGTACGAGG
This sequence comes from Actinomycetes bacterium, assembly GCA_023461275.1. Taxonomy (GTDB): domain Bacteria; phylum Actinomycetota; class Actinomycetes; order Mycobacteriales; family Mycobacteriaceae; genus Gordonia. Next base: position 2,682 of record JAEYMI010000048.1, read on the forward strand.
AATCGATATACACCGGTCTACTAAACCGGTCTAGTTCGTCTACTATGGACGCAGCGCCCGCGGGTGTCAACCCCTGCGCGTGAACCGCGCGACACGAGATGAGGAGTCATCGATGCGATCGACATCGAATCGACCGACGATGCAGGATGTCGCCGACAAGGTGGGCGTCTCCAAAGCCACTGTCTCTCTGGTGTTTCGCAAGGCGCCGGGTGTCGGCGACGACACCCGGCGAGCCGTGATGGCCGCAGCCGATGAACTCGGCTACCGGATGAACCGGACTGCGGCGTTGATGACGGCGAGGCGCAGCCACCTCATCGGAGTGGTTGCCCAGATCCGCAATGGCTTTCACGCTGAGATCGCCGAAGCTCTGGTCGCAGCGGCCGACCGTGCTGGTTACGAGATCGTGCTCGGCGCGGTCACACCGACACACAGCGAGACGCGCGTTATCGGAACACTGCGCGATTTCCGTTGCGAGGGAATGCTTCTGATCGGACCGGAACTCGACTCCGTGGTGATAGAGGAACTCTCGGCTGAGATGCCGACCGTGGTGATCGGACGGCGGATGAAAGCGTCATCGGTGGACGTCGTGCGGACCAATGACGGCAAGGGTATAGCCGGAATGGTCGATTACCTTGTCGGACTGGGTCACCGACGGATCGTGCATGTGGCTGCTGGGCCGGGCCTGATCGCCGCCGATCGTCGCAACGGATTCCTCCGAGCTCTCCGGCGGCACGGGCTATCCACCGATGATGCTGTGGTAGAGGCTGATTCGTTTACCGAGGACGCTGGCATGGTAGCCACGCGCACACTGCTCGAACGGCCCCTGCCCACCGCCGTTGTCTGTGCCAACGACCGGCTCGCGGTCGGTGTGCTCGACGTACTCCGACGCGAGGGTGTCGCTGTCCCCGAACAGGTCTCGATCACCGGCTATGACGACAGCGCCCTGGCCCGATTGAGCAGCGTCGACTTGACCACGGTGAGTCAACAGCCTCGCGTGCAGGCCGACTACGCGATCGAGGCAGTAGTGTCGCGCCTCGACGGCGGCCGTGTTGAACAATCCACCGAGACGCTCACCCCGGAGCTGGTCGTTCGTGCAACCACCGCTCGGCCACGCGGCATCTGACCAGCTCTGCAGTGTTTGTATGACCGGACGCCGGCCATCTGAAATGTCGATGGCATCGACAACTGCGTCTGCCCCGCCACCAAAGGGTGGCGGGGCATGCACGTGGCGGTCACCTCTGAAGCGCAGTACACCTCCGCTCAGCGGGTACCGCTCTTGGCGTAGTCGGCAATGGCGTTGATGTTCGACTTGTCGACGAATGCCGGACCGGTAAGGGTGGGTAGGCCGCCACCGATCACGTTGCGGTTGTTCAGATACAGCCACAGCGAGTCGACGGCGAGGTAGCCCTGAAGGTACGGCTGCTGATCGACAGCCCACTCCACCTGGTTGTATTTGATCGCGTCGACCAGCGCAGCGTTGGTGTCGAAGGTGGCGATCTTGGCGCTGCTGTGCGCATCACCGGCGGACTTCACCGCGGTGAGCGCCATCGGGGCGCCCAGGGTGATGATGTGGTCGACACTCGTATCCTGCTGTAGTTTGGCCGAAATCGTCGCCTGCACCGACGGCAGGTCGGTGCCGTTCACGTTGAGATTCTCCACACCGCTGCCACCCATTCCGGCGAGCACGCCCGCACAACGGGATTCGAGTGCGACATTGCCCTGATCCTGGATTACGCAGATGACCTTCTTGGCACCCTCGTCCTTGAGCCGCTTACCGGCGGCCTCACCGGAGACCTTTTCATCCTGGCCGAAGAACGACATCGCACCCATCGACTTCCAGTTGTCGATGCCGGCGTTGAAGGCCACGACCGGAATCTTCGCTGTCACAGCCTTTTCCACCGCTGGTGCGAGCGCCTCGGGCTTGGCGAGAGTTACCGCCATCGCGTCGACCTTGCTGTCGATCGCGTTCTGCACCAGGTTCGCCTGATCCGGCGCCTGCAATTCCGAGGAGTACTTGAGATCGATATTGTCCTTGGCCGCCGCGGCCTCGGCACCCTTGCGGATCAGATCCCAGAACGTATCCCCAGGCGGTCCGTGGGTGATCATCGCGACGGTGAACTGTGGCGTACTCGCTTTACCGGCGGACGCTCCCCCGCCGGAGGTATCCGCTTTGCCGCCGGTGCTCGAGCACGCCGAAAGTACCGCGATCGCAGCCAGAATCGCGCTGACCAGCGCGACGAGCCGTCGTAACGGGATGGTGGTCATGGTGGGTCCTCACGCTTCGTTGTATGTCTGATCCACAGGAATTCAGGTGTGCACCGGTCTACTAAACCGGTCTAGCAGACATACTATGAAGCACATCACAACCGACTGTCAAGAAGTTGGTCGTCTGGTCACCTTGTAGGCAGTGAGAGGAAGTCGCGCAGCCAGCCGTCGACCTCTCCCATCGTCTCCGAATCGACGACTCCGATGACGTCGTGAAGGCGCTCGCGAGTGACCGTGCGAGGTTGTTCGGTCATGGCGAATGTCGGTTGCGTGGGTGTGAAGGATGGTCCGCGCAGCAGGACGTGGTTTGGCCATCCTCGATTAGTTGTTGTGGTGGGCAGGATGATTGCGAGCGTATCGGCCTGCTCGAGGTAGATGTCGCTCGCAATCAGGAGAGCAGGACGCCTGCCGGCCTGTTCGCGACCACGGACGGGATCCAGCTCCGCCCATACGACCATCCCTCGCCGCTACTCACTGATCATTGTCAGTGGCGATCGCGGTATCCCACTCCCTGAATTCGTCCCGGTAGTGATCGTCAGCGCCACGGATCGCCGAGCCGAATGCTTCCATTCGCTTACGACGCTCATATCCGTCGAGAAGCCTCTCGATGAGACCACCGTGCGAGTATGCCTCGTGGTATACCAGTATGCCTCTGGTCAGGCGGGCATCTCGTACGCGCCGTCGAGGGCCCTGACCTGCTGCCAGACCGAATCGAATGAGTCGCTGTCGGCGACGGGTCGTCGAATGGCGCCCAACGCCCATTCTTGTTGCGCAGGTGTGGCATTCGGCTTGCCGTAGAGCGCCACAGCATAGCCGGAGAAATCGCGGATCTGGACATCGAAGATCCGGTTGAGCAGGTCAGCGTCGACGCCGGTGAGGGCGGCCTGCTCGAGGATCAACTGCCCGTAGACGATCAGCGTGAACAGATGCCCGATGGTGAGGACGAAGTCGAGATCCTTCTGCTGTTCGGGGCTGGGTGCTGCGGTCTGCAGCAGTGTCTGCAAAGCTTGGGCCTGCTCGTAGAACACCGCGACGTTGGGCACGTCGGTGCGCGTCGTGTAAGGCTGGGTCCAGTCGGCGAAGCGCACCTTGCCTGCTCCCCCGACCGGCCCCTGTGCGAAGAAGAACTTGTCGTCGGCGGCGTCGAGGCGTGTTCCGATCTCGGGATAGTCAACCGGCCCGAAGAGATAGTTGGGCATGAACTTCAGGATCTGGCCGACGTTGACGTGGACCGTACCCTCCAGCCTCGGCAACCAGCCGATGAACCGGTTGGCCTGGTGGAAGTAGGTGTTCTTCTCGTAGCCCTTGGCTGCCATGACGTCGAGCAGCAGTGTCATCACCGTCTCGCCCTCCGACGTCACCTTCGATTTCGTGACCGGGTTGAACAGCAGGTAGCGGCGGTCCTCAAGACTTGCTGATCGGAAATAGTCGACCGCGCGATCACTGAAGAGTTTCATGGCCGAGAGCCGTGCGTAGGCGTCGACGAAATTGCTCTTCACGTGGGAGAAGTCGGTGACCGGGTTGCCGTAGAGGATTCGATTGTTGGAGTGAGTGATCGCCTCAAACAGTGAATGTGTGCACATGCCGATCGAGCCGTGACACAGGTTGAACTTGCCCACGTTGACGGTGTTGAGTGCGGCGGCAAACGCTTCGGGACCCGTGTGCAGGATGTCGTCGGCGCCCACCGGATAGTTGTCGAGTGCGAAGGTCGAAACAAACATCTGCCCGTGCACCACGTTGTCGATGAGCCGGTAGTTCGGGTGCCGGCTGTCGGCGGCGAAGAAGACGTAACCGTCGGGTCCATCGACGTCGGCGCGGCGGCCGAACACCGAGACCATGCCTGCCACGTTGCCGTTGCCGATGTAGTACTTGGTGCCCGACGCGGTGAAACCGCCCGCGTCGTCGCCGGTCAGGATCATGTCGGTGCTGTACACATCGGCACCGTGCGACTGTTCGGACAGTCCGAATGCCATCACTTCGCCGTCGAGAAGTTGCTGTGCTGCTTTGGTTTTCGCGACCTCATTACCCGACATCCAGATCGGCCCGAGGCCGAGGATGGTCACCTGCTCGGCATACCAGTAGGACAGCCCGTAGAACCCGAAAATCTCGCTGAGCGCGGCATTGCGGGCGCCGTCCCAACGTCGGTTCTCGTCCCCGTCGGCGTAGGCCGACGGGGTGAGGAACGTCGCGAACAGCTTTTCCTTCTTCTCGAACTCGAGGAAGTCGGCGACCCACTCGGCATTCAGGTCGGCCTGCAGCAGACGCTGCTTGCCGTATGACTCGAAAAAGTCGATGGTCGCGCGCAGCAGTCGTTGCGTCTCGGCGTCGAACTCCGAGTACTGGCGGGTGGCGGGGTTCAGCAGGAGGCCCATTGTGACAGCCTAGCCAGTGATTGCGCTGCTCCGCCCATGGATCAGTTATCGGGAATCCCCACTCCTGCGAGAGCCGGCACCGAGTCTTCGTCGTTCCGAACCGAGATCGCGGCTCGACGGAACTGACCGAGCTTGTCGACGATGGTCTGCCCCTCGGGTGTGTGACCCCAGATGCTGATGCCGCTATGCGTGCTTGGCTCCCAGGTCGTTTCGTCGACGGTCAGCGGGTTCCACCCAACTTCCCATTCGAAGCCCGACGGAGTCTGCGCGTAGAACGAGAGCTCTTTGTCGTTGGTGTGCTGACCGACCGAGAGTGCCATGTCGAAGCCCAGCTGTTTGACCCGCTGGTAGGCCTGGGTCATGTCGTCGAGTGAGGCGACTTCGATGTTCAAGTGCTGAACCCGGGTACGGATCGGATTGACCGGTAGATAGCGAACATTGGCGATGGCGATTGAATGGTGACGCTCGTTGACACGGAGGAATCGAATCTTGAGTTTCGCTCCGCTGATGGTCTCGTCGATGTAGTCGGTGAGTCGAGCGTCGAAGACGGTGTTGTAGTAGCCGCGCATCTGCTGCGGCTTGGTGGATGTGATCGCCACATGTCCCATTCCGGCTGTGCCGGTGACGAATCCGCGCCGGTTGGTCATCGCCAAGGGTTCGTCGGTGAGGTGCACGCGGGTGAAGATCTCTTGAGCCAGCCGGTTGGGGCCGGGAAAGCGGATCAGCCGTTCGACGCCACGGATCGCGGCTTCTTCGTCCGTGCCGGCAACAGTGGGTACACCGCGATTGGTCACCCTGCCGACGATCTCATCGAACGACTCGTGGTCATCGAGTTCCCAACCGAGCGCGACGACGTCCTCGGCCGGCCCGCGCACGATGATGAAACGTGCTTGGTGGTCGTCGAGGCGGAACCGAATCACCTCGGGTGACACCTCGTCGAGGTGCATTCCGATGGCGTCCTTTCCGAATCGTCGCCACTCGCTGAACCTTTCGCTTTCGATGACGATGTAGCCCAGATGCACATTGCCGAACACCGACGATGCTTCGGCTGTCGCGGTAGTCATAGCAAGGTCTCTCACGCGTACGTGCCGTCCAGGAAATCCGCGACGACCCGATTGAACAGGTCGGCCCGTTCCCACTGGACCCAGTGGCCGGTTCGGGCCGGCATCATCAGGTCGGCGTTGGGCAACGCGTCGACCAGCAGCTGTCCTCCGGCCGGACGGTTCACCTTGTCGTTCTGACCCCAGATGACCAGCGTGCGGTTCGTCAGCGCGCGCAGGCGCGGATCGCGCGTGAAGTCCATGCGCCACAGCGTTTTCAACGCGCCCAGTCCCGAGGGGCGCCGCAGTGGTGGATTGGCGACGACCTCCGGGTCGATCGACGATTGGTAGCGTTCATCGATCGCCGATTCCCGTACGGCTTCGGCGTCGTAGACAAGATAGGTGCGGATGAAGCCTTCGAGCTTGTCTCGGCTGGGTCCTGAACCGGTGTAATAGCCGAGTAGTGCGTTGAGGCCCTTCGTGGGCGCTCCTCGTGTGGTGCCGATCCCGCCGGGACCCATCAATACCAACCGGTCGACGCGGTGCGGGGTGTCCAGGGCCAGGCGAAGTGCACAGGCGCCGCCGTACGAGTTGCCCACCAGGTGAGCGGACTCGAGTCCGAGGTGGTCGAGAAGGGCCCGGATGGCGTCGGCGAGGGCACCGAACGGGTCGCTCTGCTCAAGGTTCTTGCTGCTCCCCCCGTAGCCGGGCAGGTCGGGCACGATCACCCGGAATCGAGTTGCGAGGGCGTCGATGTTGCGGGTGTAGTTCGACAGCCCGGAGGCGCCCGGGCCGCCACCGTGCAGCAGTACCACCGGTTCACCGGCCCCGAACTCACTATAGAAGATCTCGGTGTCACCGTTGACGGTGATCGTGTGGGATGTGGTGTCAGTGTGGGATGCGTTGTCGGGAGCCAACATCAGATTTCCTTCATCGAGAGGTCGCGGTTGCTGCACGCAATCCTGCGGGCGGTGCGGGGAGTACTTGTCCGGAATCGGCTGCGCCGTAAATAAATCCGTCGGGACGCAGCGCGGCAGTCGAGGTGTGATGCTTGGTGAGCCACGTGCGGAGCACGTCGTCGGCGTCGACGACGGCATCCGGTCCGGGCTCCTGCCCCGCGGGCAGGACTCGCAGGTGGTCGACGCCAAGGGAGCGCCATGCCGGGTGGTCTCGATCGTCGAGACCGAGCACGACCCAGCGACCGCGCAGCACGTCATCGAGACGAACCCGTGAACCGTTCTCGTCGAGCACCCACGGCTGGGGGATCTGTCGGCCCCGAGCCGGGTGTGTCTGATCACCGAACAGCCCGTCGCGATAGTGGGCATCCGGGATCCACTTGGTGTCCACCATCCAGCGCGGGAATGCCGGGACCCTCGAGATCGTCCGAAATACGTTGTTGCGTAACGTCGCCACCCAGGGCCGACGTTCGGTGATCACCTTGCCCGCGAACACCGCATGGGCGGTGGTCTCCCGCACGTGAGGCTCTCGTTCGACCTGATAGCTGTCGAGCGCGGACTCCGGCAAACCTCCGTCGAGGACGGCGGCGATCTTCCAACACAGGTTGGCGGCGTCGCGCACACCCGACGCCATCCCCTGCCCGATCCATGGCGGCATCGCGTGCGCAGCGTCGCCGGCGAGGAAGACCCGCCCGACCCGCCAGCGATCGGCGACTCGCACGTGGTGGCTGTACACCACCGCACGCAGGATCTCGACGTGGTCCTCGGTGATCCCCTGGTTCCCCAAAATCGACCAGATCGCCTGGTGTGTAACAAGATAATCCTCGTCCTCACCGTCGCGTACTGGGAACTCCCAGCGGTGATGGCCCAGCGGCGTCGGACAGTCCACCGTGGGACGTGCTGGGTCGCAGTGAAAGCGTAGCCGCGAACTGCCCTCCCAATCGCTGAGCACCTTGGTGTCGATGACGACCCATCGCTCGGTGTACGTCGTTCCCTGGTAACCGATCCCCAGCTGGCCACGGGTCGCTGAGGAACCGCCATCGGCGGCAATTACATACGACGCGCGGAGTCGCCGAAAGCTGTCGTCTGCCAGGTGGGCGGCCAGAATCTCGACATCGTCGGCGCCGGGGAGCACTTTGAGGCTCTCGTGTCGGGTCAGCACCGTGACGTTCGGAAATCGCTCCACGCCCGAACGCAGCACCTTGTCGACGGCGGGTTGATAGATGAACTGCTGAGGCGGGTGGCCCGCGCCTCGCGAAGTCGGCTGCACTTGAGCGAATGGTTGGCCCTCAGAGTCGACGAAGGCGACGAAGCCGCCAGGAAGCATGTCGTCCTGCAGTCGATCGGCCAGTCCCACCTGCTGCCAGATCCGCATGACCTCCTCATCGGTCGAGATCGCCCGCGCGCGGCCGTAGATGTCCGGATCGCGCTCGAGGACAACCACATTCAGTCCCTGTTGGCCGAGAATGTTGGCCGCGGTGACCCCGGTGGGGCCATAGCCGATGATCGCCACGTCATAGTGCGGAATGTCAGACACAGGGTCTCCTTGAGCCGGGCTTCGTCGCCGGATGAGAGGGCGAAAAATTACTGTAGTGATCATTACGGTAAATGCTTGACCCGGCGCCGTCAAGGGCTTACCGTAGTGATCGTTACAGACTTTCGTAGGCACTTTCCGGACCGTTCCAGATGGGTGAACCAATGGCAGACACACCACGTCGTCGCCGCGCCAACGGCGAGGCATCCAGAGCCAAAATCCTCGACGCGGCAACCGAAATCGCGAGTGAACGCGGATACGAGGGCACGAGCATCAACCTGGTGAGCAAACGTTGCGGTTTACCGGCGAGCTCGATCTATTGGCACTTCACCGACAAGGACGACCTAATCGCAGCAGTGATCGAGCGCAGCTTCGATCAGTGGTTGTCGGCCTGGCGGATGCCCGACGACGGTGAGCCACGCGAGCGGGTTGCCGAGATGACCATGCACGTGGCCAAGGCGCTGCTGGACTCACCCGACTTCCTACGCCTGGGCCTCATGCTCACGCTGGAACGCCGCCCGGTGGAACCGCGTGCCAGAGAGATGTACCTCCGGGTGCGCGCACAGGCCCAATCGCAGCTGCGTGACGCGGCCACCACCTTGGCGCCGGATCTTGACGACGCCGCACTCGACCAACTTGCCATCTACGCGATGGCCGGCGCCGACGGACTGTTCATCGCCAAAGAGATCGGCGGAGATTCGGTCGATCTCCCCGCCCTGTTCGATCTGCACGGACGAATGGTCATCGATGCCGCGCTGGCCCTGGCCACATCATCCCCAAACCAATCAACTCCAGACGAGGACTCATGAGCTCTCCCCTGTCCACCGCCGACATCGATACGTGGGCGAACACACTGCACAGCGCACTGGTCGACAGCGCACCCATTCCCCCGCTGAGCGAGAGCATTGCGGACCTGGATGTGACCGGCGCCTATGCAATCCAGCAGCGAAATCTCACGCGGCTGCTCGGCGCAGGTGCTCGGTTGGTCGGCCACAAAATCGGTCTGACATCGGCACCGATGCAGGAACTCCTCGGCGTCGACGAGCCGGACTACGGCTACATCCTCGACACCATGGTCTATCCCGATGGCGGCACCATCGCGGTGTCATCACTGTGCGCCCCGCGGGTCGAACCCGAGATCGCGTTCCGTCTCAACCGTCCACTGCGCGGACCAGGCGTCAGCGTCGCCGACGTCCTCGATGCGACCGACGCGGTGGCCGCCGCGCTCGAGATCGTCGACAGCCGGATCGCTGATTGGCGAATCACCCTGTGCGACACCGTCGCCGACAACGCGAGTTCCGCCGCGGTGGTCCTCGGACCATGGGTGCCGATCAACGACGCACCAGACCTCGATGACATCACGGCAACACTGCACATCAACGACACACAGGTCGACCAGGGCGTTGCCACCGCGGTTCTCGGTCACCCCGCCGAAGCCGTCGCCTGGCTGGTCAATGCGCTGGCCGCCTTCGACACCGGACTACACGCCGGGGAATTCGTCATGTCCGGATCGATCACCTCCGCGGTGTTCGTCCACACCGGAGACGTTGCGGCCGCGTACCTTTCCGGCCTGGGCCGCGTTTCCATCGACTTCACCTAAAGAGAGCAATTTGATGACCACACCACAGCCGTACCCGGTTGCCATCATCGGATCGGGCAACATCGGCACCGACCTGATGATCAAAATTCTCCGCAGCGACGGCCCCCTCGAGGTGGTCGCCATGGTCGGCATCGACCCGAACTCCGACGGGCTGGCGCGCGCCAAAAGCCTCGGTGTCGCCACCACCGCTGATGGTGTCGACGGATTGCTCGCCATGGACGAGTTCGCCGACGTCCGAATGGTTTTCGACGCCACCTCCGCCGGTGCCCATCGTGTCAATTGGAAGAAGTTGGAGCCCAATGGAGTTCGAGTGCTCGATCTCACCCCGGCGTCGATCGGTCCCTTCTGCGTTCCGGTCGTCAATCTCGATGAACATCTCGACGCGCCGAATCTGAACATGGTCACCTGTGGTGGGCAGGCAACCGTACCGATCGCGGCTGCCGTCGGCGCCATCGCACCGGTCGCCTACGCCGAGATCGTCTCCTCGATCTCGTCGAAGTCGGCAGGTCCCGGGACACGCGCAAACATCGACGAGTTCACGGAGACAACCTCGGCCGCGCTTTGCGTAGTAGGTGGTGCTCAGCGCGGCAAAGCAGTCATGATCCTGAACCCGGCCGATCCGCCAATCCTCATGCGTAACACCGTGTATTGCCTTGTCGACGGCGATACCGACCACTCGGCGATCGAAGCGTCGATTACCGCGATGGTCGAACGTGTGAACGCCTACGTTCCCGGCTACCGGCTCAAACAACGCGTGCAGTTCGAGACGTTCACCGCGCAGAACCCGCTCTACATCCCAGAGACAGGCAAGTTCAGCGGCACACGCGTCACCACGATGCTCGAAGTCACCGGGGCCGCGCACTATCTACCCGCCTACGCCGGAAACCTCGACATCATGACCTCGGCCGCCAAGGCCACAGCCGAACGCATTGCCCTTCACACCGCCCAGGTCACAGGAGCCGCATCATGACCGCCGTGTACGTCAGTGATGTCACGCTGCGAGACGGCATGCACGCGATCCGGCACCAGTACACAATCGAGCAGGCGGTCACGATCGCCACGGCACTCGATGCGGCCGGTGTGGACTCGATTGAGGTGGCGCACGGCGACGGTCTTGCCGGCTCCACTTGCATCTACGGCTTCGGCGCCCACACCGACTTGGAATGGATCGAAGCCGTTGCAGGCGTGGTGAAACGAGCGACCGTGGCTACCTTGCTACTGCCTGGGATCGGAACCGTGCACAACCTCAAAGATGCCTATAGCGCCGGCGCTCGCACTGTGCGGGTCGCGACGCACTGCACCGAAGCCGACATCTCCGCCCAGCACATCACCGCAGCCCGGGAACTCGGCATGGACACCGTCGGCTTCCTGATGATGAGCCACATGGCCACCCCGGACGAGTTGGCCCGGCAAGCCGTGCTGATGGAGTCCTACGGAGCCACCTGTGTCTACGTCGTCGATTCCGGCGGTGCGATGACCATGCGTGACATCGTCGAGCGTTGCAACGCTCTGCGTGGAGTTCTCCACGGCGACACCGAGATAGGCATTCACGCCCATCACAATCTCTCGCTCGGCGTCGCCAACTCGCTGGTGGCGGTCGAGCATGGCGCCCACCGCGTCGACGCGTCGCTGGCCGGCATGGGTGCCGGCGCGGGCAACGCGCCGTTGGAGGTGTTCATCGCGGCGGCTTCGCGGATGGGCATCGAGCATCGCTGCGATCTCAATGCACTCGAAGACGCCGCCGACGACATTGTCCGCCCGCTGCAGGACCGCCCCGTCCGCGTCGACCGGGAAACATTGACGCTCGGCTACGCCGGCGTCTACTCGAGCTTCCTGCGTCACGCCGAGACCATTGCCGAACGCTACGACGTCGATGCTCGCGGACTGCTGGTCGAAGCGGGCCGACGGGGCATGGTCGGCGGACAAGAAGACATGCTCATCGACATTGCACTGGATCTGCTCGCCGGTGGTCGGCGGTGATGGTGCCTACCCCGAACCCACTGTTGCCCAGCGATATCGAGTCCACCTCACGGGTTACCCGCCGATCACTTCTCATCGGAGCCGGCGCCGCGGCCGTCGGAGCCGCGGTCGCGGCGAGTGCTGTGCCGGCGGCTGGGGCGCCGGCACCGACCGGCCGCTACCGGATCGATCTTCACGCGCACTTCCTGCCGCCGGAATACCGTTCCGCCCTCCTCGAGCATGGCCACTACACCATCGGCGGTTACCCGACCCCACAGTGGTCACCGGAATCAGCGATCGACTTCATGGATCGTTGGGGCATTCAATCCCAAGTGCTTTCGGTCTCCGACCCCGGAGTCTCCTTCCTGCGCGGCAAGGAGGCCGGAGATCTCGCGCGCTACTGCAACACCTACGCAGCCCAACTCTTTCGCAACCACCGAACCCGATTCGGCGCGTTCGCGGTTCTTCCCATGCCCGACGTTGCGGCGTCGATCGCCGAACTCGAATACGCGCTCGACACACTCCACCTCGACGGGGTGGTGTTGCTCAGCGCTTACGACGGCGTCTATCTCGGTGACCCTCGGTTTGAACCGCTCATGGCGGAGCTCAACCGCCGCAAAGCGTTTGTGTTCGTTCATCCCGCCGCGATCCCTGACAACGCCAAACCTGCACTCCCCCTTCCGGATTTCCTTGAGGAATTCACCTTCGACACCACCCGCGCGGCGACGCTCATGCTGGCCGGCGGCACGTTGCGACGCTATCCCGGCATCCGATTTCAACTTGCCCACGCCGGCGGAACCCTGCCATTCCTCGCGTGGCGCGTCGGCGTGCTTGCCGAGACGCCGGTCGGCGCCCACTGGCCTGCCGGCGCGCCGCGTCCCTCAGCGCTCGACGTTAAACAGTTGATTCGCACGTTCTACTACGACACCGCCCTGAGCGCGTCGGAGTCGGCGATGCGATCGGTGTTGGCCGTCGCACCGCGTTCACACATCGTCTTCGGCTCCGACTGGCCGTTCAGCCAGGCTGTATTTCTCGAAGGTGTCGGCGACCCTGCGCCGGGATTGAGCGAGGTTTTCGACGCCGGCCAGCGCTACGAGATCGAACGTCTGAACCCCTTGCGGGAACTGCCTCGCCTGCGCGCAGCAGTGAACTGAAGCCATCAAACTCTTATCTCAGCGGCGCTCGAGTGCGGCCGAGTCGGTGTCACCCCATGAGTGCTGCGCGACGGTACTGCGATGGACTCACCCCGTGAAAGACCTTGAATGCACTGCTGAACGAGAATGCTGATCCATAGCCGACTCGCCGAGCGATGGTTTCGAGGCCGTCGTCGGTGGCGATGAGTGCGTCGGCCGCGAGGGTCAGTCGCAAGCGCATGAGGTATCTCGCGGGCGTCTCCCCCACGCTGTCACGAAACCTGGCCGACAAACCAGATCTGGAAACATGCACTGCGGCAGCCAAAGTCGGAACAGACCAGGGCCTCTCCGGTGATTCGTGGATCAGCTCCAGCACGCCGGCAATCGTCGGGTCAAGCGTTCCGGACAACCACCCGGGCCCGACGAAAGGTCCCGCCGCACGAACTGCGGAGGCCACGACAACGTCGAGCAGTCGGTCGATGACGAAGCCGTGTCCGGCCTTGGCGTCGGCGAGCTCCCGACGCAAGAGCGCAAGCAGCGCCTCATCGACGCTGCCGGGCGGCAGCACAGTGAAGTCCGGCAACTGTTCAGTGAGATGTCGTCCGACCTGTGATGTCGAAGCGTAGGTTCCGACGAGCAATTGGTCGTGTCCGTCATCGTGGTTTCCCCAAGTAAGGAGGCCTCGGTGCTTGGTGGAGCGCATGGTCTCACTCAGTGCGACGCACTCTCCGCCCTGAGTGATGCGTACCGTCGGCATGCGGTCGGGGTCGTCGGCGACGAGATACCGTGGCCCGTGCGCGACCAACGCCACCTGCCCCGCGACCAGGTGGAGCTGCTCTCCCGGTCCTGCCAGCCACGCCGACCCTCGGTCGACTGCGATCACGGTGAGTGGAGCGCCATCGTCGATGTCGACCGACCACGGCGCGCTCATTGATAAGCGGAGCGAGAACAGGCCCTGTGCGCGGAGTCCGGAGACCATCCTGAACAGCGGGTCCATTCACCCAGATTAGACGTTTGCTTATGAAATCGCGCCGGCTGAGCATGGATAACGCCAGAACGCCGAGCGATGCTGGTTGCCATGACGACGAAACTGGTGACCGGATCGACGGGATTGCTGAGTGCCGTGCTCGCGGGCTTCTACTTCGCTTTTGCCACGGTGATAGCGGCTCAGAGCAGCGTCAACGGCACGGAGGCAATGCGAAGGATGAACTCAGCTGTTGAACGGCCACCGTTCCTGATTCTCTTCTTTCTTGCCCCCATCTTGGCGCTGGCCACGGTAATCGCGATTCTCGTTCTTGGTCCCCGTGATCCTCGCGGGTTCGCGGGAATGGTCGGTGCCGTATGCGTGATCGGAGCATTCGTCACGACGGTGGCGATCAACGTACCCCTCAACCAACGGTTGGCGGAGGGTTCAGTGGATTGGGCCGCATTCACTCAAACGTGGGGAACCTGGAACGCAGTGCGCCTGTGGCTTTCAGTGATCGGCGCCATCGGTCTTGGTGCAGCCGCGCTGGGCTGAAAGGCGGGCTGGCGCTGAGATCTTCAACGAGGACCTTCAACGAGCACAAGGGATCTTCAACGACCACAGGGGCCGGCCGTAGGATCCGGGGGTGCTTTTCGTGCCGACACGATTAGCTGGAACCGTCGAAAGTGGATAATCTGGCCCACTATCAACGTCGTCCGTGCGGTCACGCCGGAACGAGAACTGTCCTGGCACACCACAACCAGCGGCGCGGTCTGGACGTACACGATCACGCCGCGCGCTTCGACGACGACGCTACACGAGAAGCGTCACATGCCAGACGGTGTTCCCCGGGTTGCTCGCGTCTTCGGCACATTGGTCGGCGGATTCGCCAACCACGCCGACGAACTCGAGGGGCACGTGTCAGAAACCCTGCAGCACATCAAGACTCGTGCGGAATTGACGGATCCCATCGGCGGGTAGGCCACGATGCCTGAGTCTGTTCTGGATCAGCTGTAGTCGTAGAACCCCGCACCGCTCTTTCGGCCCAGGCGCCCATCGGCGATGTACTTCTCCAGCACGTCGCGCGGACCAGTCGGCAGACTCGAATTCTCGGCAGCGTAATGCTTTTCGATGTCGAGAACCACATCAAGGCCCACGCTGTCCATCATCGCGAATGGTCCGAATGGCAGGTGCCAGTTCACCTTGAACATCTCGTCGATGTCTTCCGGGGTGGCGACGCCCTCGGCTACCACCTCCAGCGATTCGCGTTTGATGGCCGCCCAGATCCGGTTGAAGATGAAACCGGTGCTTTCCTTCCGTGCTTCAAAAGGCACGATGCCGAACTCCGGCAGTACCGTCAGGAGCGTATCGAGTACATCGCGTGAGGTGTACCCATCAGACATCAAATCGACTGCGTTGGACTGCGGAGGCATATAGAAGTGCATGTTGCACATCCGCGACGGATCGGTCACCTTCTCGATCATCGTCGACGACGCGTACGACGATGAGTTGGTGGTGAAGATGGCATCGTCCTCGGCCGCTTCATCGATCTGTCCCCAGAGCGGGATCTTGATGTCGAGTCGCTCAGGCACAGCCTCTACGACCAGCCAAGCGCCGCGCAATGCGTCGGCGAGGTCGTCGGCTGCCTCGACGGTGCCCGCTCGCCCCTTGCCGATGGAGTCCAGAGCATCGCCAATGTTCTCGTTGACGAATTCGACTGCCGCCGAACGCTGGTCGGCGCTCCGGTCGTAGATTCGCACCATGCCGCCGCGGGTGGCAAACATCATTGCGATACGACGGCCGAGAGTTCCGGCGCCGATGACGGCCACCGACCGCGTGTCGATCTCGGCGAGACTGTGGGCGTAGGTGCTCATCGTTGTTGTCCTTCC
This sequence comes from Actinomycetes bacterium, assembly GCA_023461275.1. Taxonomy (GTDB): domain Bacteria; phylum Actinomycetota; class Actinomycetes; order Mycobacteriales; family Mycobacteriaceae; genus Gordonia. The sequence goes on from JAEYMI010000048.1 coordinate 18,394, forward strand.
GGTGTGCTGGCTGTCTGGTCGTCGCATGCCGCGAGTGCCGCCAGCACCGCGCGCGTCCGCGAATCGCGTCGAGCACGCAAGGTCTCATAGGCGTCTTCGCCGACGCCGTAGGTGGCCTCGACTTGTTCGACGAGCTTTTCCATCGATGCGGGATCTGTTGCCGGAGCGTGGTATTCGATTCCTCCGGTCGTCACACCGACACCGGAGATCAGGTGCCGGATACCACCCGGCCCACCACCGAGCACGTTGCCCTCGAACAATCCGATGGTCGCCCAACGCAATCCGAGCGAGTTCTGAAGAATGGTGTCGAGGTCTTCGGGGCTCACGACATCCTGTTGGACCAGGTAGCGAGCCTCACGTGAGATCACACCCTGCAGGCGGTTCGCGACGAAACCGGCGATCTCTTTGTTGATCACTACCGGTGTCCGGCCGAGCGAGCGGTACACACTGACGGCTCGCGTAACTGCCGACTCCGACGTGGCGGCCGACGGAACCACCTCCACCAACGGCATCAGGTCCGGCGGATTGAACGGGTGCCCCACCAGCACGCTGGATCCGACGATGCCGTCGGCGATGATGGTGCCCGCGGTGATCGACGAACTCGACGTCGCGATGACAACCGACGGGTCGGCGGCAGCGACCAGACTGCCGATGGTGTCGCGTTTGATGTCAAGGCGCTCCGGACCGTTCTCCTGAACGAATGTGGCACCACGAATGCAGTCCTCCAAGGAGTCTGCGACCATGACGCCGGTATCGTCGCCGAACACTGAGTTCACCACGTCAGCGACGTCGGGCCGGACATCGAAGACCCGTACGTCCCAAGCATGTTCACGCGCGAGGCGGGCCCAGGCCAGGCCGATCACTCCGACGCCGATGATCGCGAGAGTCTCCGCCCCGCGTGGAACCGTGTGTTGATCGGTGACCATCTCAGCGCCCAGCAATTCCGGTCAAGTGTGCGTTGTCGATGTGGGCAACGATGCGCTGAGGAAGTTTGCTGTCCAGCGGTATTGCCCGGATCGATCCGCCGAGGTCGGTGACATAGATCGTGTCGGCCGTCGAATCGAGTGCGAGGCCGATCGCTTCAGCGAAACCCTCGGCCAGAATCGCCGGTGCCTCACCGCGACTCCCCTGCTGCGGGATTCTCGCCCGATTCAGCGTGTTGCCGTTGGGCGGCGCACCGCGGTCAGTCCAAAAGATCACGCCCCGTGTCGTGTCGAGCTCGAGGTCGATCGGTTCGGGCAGTCCGTCCCACAGAACCTCGATATCGGAACGGGCATCGGGTGCTTCACCGTCGGGAACGTTCAGTCTCGCCCGCAGGATGCGCCCCTGGCCGCCTTTGCTCGGACCCTTCTGAGTCCAGTAGAGCCGGCCGCCTGCGGGATCGATCGCGACCCCGACACACTCCTCGGTGCCCGATCTGTCGTCGACGTTGCGGATCAGGTCGACGAGGTCGCTGCCGTCGGTACGGACGCTGCGGACCGCGAATCCTTCGCGGTCGCTGACATACAGCCGTTCATTGGCGAAGTCGGCGGCGATCTGCTTGCCGGTGGTCAGACGTCCGTCATCGAGCACGATGCGCACGTCGGTGCCGTCGAGCGATGCACTGCGGACCGAGCCATTGGGCGTCGTGAAGTCGTATGCCGCTTCGGAGTCTGTTCCGGCGACGGAGATGCGTGAGGGCTTTCCCATCGTCGTCCAGTACAGGCGCTGCGAGCGCTGGTCGATCACCAGTCCATCCGGCGCTGGACCGGCATCGGACACCACCGTGCTCACCGAGCCATCCGCAAGTGCCACGCGCAGGATTCGGTTGCCGGTCAGATCCAGGACATACAGTTCGGTGAACATCTCACATCCCCTTGTCAGCGGCCAACAGTGCCGAGGACATCGGCGGTGCTGGCACCATACTGCTCCGGCAGTCGCCGGACGTCGGTCGGTGTTCGGGAGTATTCCAACGGGTTGCGCACCATACGAACTCGGCCTTCGGTTGGATGGTCGACCTCACCGATCACGCCAACTTCGCGGACATAGTCGTCGTTGGGCAGATCGGCGATGTCGGTGACCAGTCCGAAAGGAATGTCATGCGAACTCAGGTACTCCTCCCACTCGGCGGTGGTCTTGGCCGTCGAATGCTCGAGCACCTCCATCCATCCCGAATTGAAGACATCGCGGTCGATCGCGACGGTGTCCCACACGGGATCGGCGGCCCGCTCGTGACGTCCGGCACCGATGAGCAGCTGGCGGATCGCGGCGTTGGTGTAGGCGACGGCGGCGATCGCGCCGCCGTCACGTGTACGCATGGCGCGGTGAATCTCGCTCAGGCTGAGTGGATTTCCCACTTCACCGGCCGGCGGGACAAACATTTCACCACCGAGGTGCTCCACCGAGTTGACGGCGATCATGGTATCGGCCATGGCAATTCGAAGGTACTGGCCCTGTCCGGTGCGGACTTGATCGACGACGGCACCCAAGACGCCGATGGCGAGATAGAGTGCGACGGTTTTGTCGGCGATGAACGTCGGCAGGAATTGCACACTGCCGTTGGCTCGCTCCTGCATATTGACGATACCGCTGACGGCTTGGATCACCTCGTCATAGGCGGGTCGATCTGCGGCACTGGAGGTCTCGTTGAATCCCTGTGCGTGGGCGTAGATCAAATGCGGAAATCGCTCTCGCAGGCTGTCGTAGTCGATGCCGAGTTTGGTCAGAGCGCGACCACGCATATTGGTCACCAGCACGTCAGCGTCGGCCAGCAGATCCAGCAATGTGTCAACGCCATCCGGCGCCTTGAGGTCGAGTGCGACGCTGCGCTTGTTCCGATTGAGCTGCATGTACAGTGCTGCCATTCCCGGATTGCGCTGCACATTGGCCGGTGAGATCCGTGCGTTGTCGCCCGGTGACTCGATCCTGATGACGTCGGCTCCCATGTCGCCCAAGATCTGTGTCGCCATCGGCCCCAGAACCACCTTGGACAAATCGACAATTCGGACACCTGCCAGAGGGCCGGTCGGTTCGCCGCCGATGTTCAGTGGAAATACATTGTCGCCCATATGGTCTCCTGATGTAGTCCGGTAGCTGTGACTCCAAGTCTAGGTGCTTCGGTTTGCTAAATGAATGACCAAGTCCCTGCTCCCGGTATGATCACCGTGATAACACCGACTCTGGCGTAAGGACTGCTGTGGAGATCCGACATCTGCGGTACTTCGTCGCGGTGGCGCGCGAGTTGAACTTCACCCGGGCTGCGCAGTCACTACACATGTCGACACCGCCGCTGAGTCAGCGAATCCGGGCACTGGAGTCCGAACTCGGTGTCGCACTCTTCGACCGTTCGACCCATCACACCGTGCTCACCACGGCCGGACGCGAATTATTGCCTCTTGCAAGGCAATTGGTCGCCGAGTTCGATACCCTGCCTGCGCGTGTACGCCGGCCGTCGCCAGGACTCGAGGTACGCCTGACCATCCCCGACGTGCTGTCACAGGCGCAGCGCCGGCACGTGTCTGCCGTCATCACCGACTTGTCGGGTCGGTTCACCATCAGCTTGCGTCAGAGTCCCTCGGTGGCGATGGAAGTCGAACTCATCGACTCCACCACAGACCTGGCGTTGTGTCACATGCCGACCAACCATCCTCAACTGGTGGACCGGCTGCTGTGGTCGAGCGAACTCGACGCGGTTGTCGATTCACGTCGATTCCCCGACCTCGCGGACATCACTACTGCCGAACTCCGCGATATCAGCTTCCTACGCGGTCCGCGCAGTTGGGATCTGCGTTCCAACCAGCACTTTTCGGAGCTGCGAAACCGTGGCGTGCAGATCGAGCCGAATGCTCGGTACAGCGACGTCAGCGGCATGCTTCTGCTGCTTCGGCACGCGCCGCTGTTCGCACTCATCCCCCGCGACTCAGAGATGCGCGCGGCCATCGACCCCGACGAGTTCACCGTTCTCCCGATCAGCGACCTCTCGATGGTGATCACCACAAGCTGCATTCGACGATCCGGCGACGTACACCTCGACCCGCTGATCGACGCACTCGCCGGTTCGCTCGATCCGTGACGTCAGATCAGCTTGGCGTCGGACAAGATCTCCTCCAGGTAAGTACCCTTCACCTTCTTGAGGGCGAGCTTCTCAGCGATCCGCTCGATGAGCGGAAGTTTGATCTCCCACAGCTTCTTTCGATCGTTGAGGTAGTAGATCGATTGCAGCAGAACCCGAATGTCGAACGACGAGGCGAACACCTCGGGAACAGCGCGATCGACGTCGAACAGGGTGTAGACGGCCTCCATCGCGGTGCGCACAGAGTACTCGGTGGTGAACACGGTGTCGCGTTCGGTTTCGGAGAAGTTGCCGATGAAGGCGAGATTCGTGGAGCCCTTCGGCACCACCAGCGGTCGGTCGCCCAGGGCTCGCGGCATGAAGTACGACGTGATGTAGGGCATGTTGCAGGGCACGGTGGATGCGGAATTGTTTGCCAGATCGTCGATTTCGTCCTCGGGCACACCCAAGTGGTAGAGCCACTCCGCACACAGTTCGGCGCCGGTACATTCTCGGATCGTCTTCTTGATGTAGTCGCCGGGCTTGTCGGAGAACAGGCCGTAGACCCACGCCACCAGTTGCTTGTTCGGATCCTGTGACGCGAAGTGCGGCTGGCGGCTCATGGTGTATCCGTACAGCCAGCTGGAGTCCTTGAAGTTGCACGGGCCGCCGGTGACGATCCGGCCGTTGCGCGGGTCGCGACCGGTCACCTTCTCGATGTACGGCCAGATCTTGTCGTCAGTGAGTGTGACCGTCGCCGAGATCGTCCAGTTGGCCTCGGGGATGTTCTCGCAGAACTTCTCGGGGTGGCCCAGCGCCGGATCCTGCGCGGCGAGGTTCTTCCACAGCGACCATGCCCCTCCCCGGTCGGTGACAATCGGCGCGGGCGTGTTGTTGTCGCCGAACGTCGACGACTCGGTGATCGAACCGTTGGTGACAAAGACGATGTCGTTGTCGGTGAGGTCGATGGTTCTCGATGTGCCCGCCTCGGTGAGATGGATGCGCCGGGCGGACGTCGAATCGCCGGTGACGTCGAGATCGATGTTGTCGACCTGCGTGTCATAGACGAAGGTGACCCCGAAGCTCTCCAGGTAGGCAACGAGCGGGCGGATGAGGGATTCGTACTGGTTGTAGCGGGTGAATCGCAGGGAGGTGAGGTCGGCCAGCGTCGAGATGTGATGGACGAACCGCAGGGTGTAGCGCCGCATCTCCATTGCACTCGCCCAGGGTTCGAAGGCGAACATCGTTGCCCAGTAGAGCCAGAAGTTGGACTCGAAGAACTCCTCGCTGAACACCTCGTCGATTCGCTTGTCCTGGAGGTCTTCCTCGCGGGTCAGCGCGAGCTTCATCAGCTCCTCGGACGCCTTGCGGGTCAGCGTCAGATCGCCCATGTTCTCGATGGTTTCGCCGCGATTGTGCAGGGCGCGAGTGGGATTGGAGCTCGGGTCCCGCTTCTGCAGCCAGTACATCTCGTCGAGTACCGAGGCGTTCTCGATCTCCAGGGACGGGACCGATTTGAACAGGTCCCAGAGCGTTTCGAAGTGGGCCTCCATCTCGCGGCCACCTCGGATGATGAAACCTTTGTGCTCATCGAGGATGCCATCCATACTGCCGCCGGCAAGGCCGAGCTCCTCAAAAATGGTGATGTTTTCGCCGGGCATCTGCGCATCTCGCACCAGGAATGCCGCGCCGGCAAGCGACGCCAATCCCGAGCCGACGAAGTATGCACGCTTTCCGTCTACGTCAGCTGGCTTCTCGGGGCGGCCGAACGCTTCGAAGTTTCCATTGCTGCGGTACATGGTCACACTCTCATTGTTGGTGGCGCCGATAGGTGTCTGAAACCTATTCGGCCGTGTGTAGGCCCCTCCACCGAATGTACGTGGGTGCAGATTGTTGTGAACCGCAAATGCGGCGAATTGCTCCATCTTCGCCGTCTGCGATCGCGACCACATTCAAGTGCAATGATCGGCCAGTGAGCACACTCCTGTTCGTCCATGCGCACCCCGACGACGAAGGCACCGCCACCGCAGGCACGATGATTCGCGCCGCACGCGAGGGGCATCGCGTGGTGGTCGTGTACTGCACCAATGGCGACCCCGGTGACGTCCCCGACGATCTGGCGCCCGGCGAGACGGTCGTCAGCCGCCGGCGCGGTGAGGCGGAGGCATCGGCGGCCATCACCGGAACGGCACGAATCGTGTGGCTGGGCTATGGGGACTCCGGAATGACCGGCTGGGCGCAGAACAACGTCGACGGCGTCTTCTCGAGAGCCGATACGGCCGAGGCCGCTCGACGCCTGGCCGACGTCATCGACGAAGAGGACGCCGATGTCGTCGTCGGCTATGACTGGCACGGCGGCTACGGACACCCCGACCACATCAAGCTGCACACGACGACGCTCGCTGCGGTGGACATCGCGGCCCGACGCCCTCGCTACCTCGAGGTCACGATGAACCGAGATCTGATGCGGCAGCTGATCACCCTGGCCATCGAGGCGGGAATGGAGGGTTTCGACCCCGAATTGCGCGGCGATGATGGCAACCAGATCGGTACCCCGGAAGCCGAACTGCATTGGGCGGTGGACCTTGGTGACGATGTGTCGACCAAGCGTGCGGCGTTGGCGTGTCACGCCAGCCAGATCGACGTCAAGCAACTGCTGGCGATGCCGGTCGAGGTGTTCCCCTTCGCCTTCGGGACCGAGCACTACATCGAACCGGGTCGACCAGACGGGCTCGTACGCGCCTGGCCGTTTGACTGACAGTCGACCAGCCGCGCGTGTTCAGGTGACGTCGTAGTTATCGATCGTTAAGCTAGTGGTGTCGGTCACATGACCGATCCGAGCCCAACCAGGAGAGGCCATGTGATGAACCGGTTCGAACTGCGCGATCGGACACAGCGACTCGATCCCGAGACGCAGTACCTGGAGATCTATCAGATCCTCTCGACGCAGGAGTTCCCCTGGGACATGAACCAGTCGCTGAGCTTCGCACTCTTTCGGACGTACGCCGTCCCGTCGATCGGTCGGCTGCTGTTCACCACCGGGGAGTTCACCGAGCGTGTGCAGAAGCGCTACGACGACACCGGCCTGATTCTCGACGCGGTACTCGAGCACGGCTTCGCCAGCCGCGAAGGTCGCGCCGGCATCCGTCGGATGAACCAGATGCACGGCGCTTACGACATCAGCAACGACGACATGCTCTACGTGCTCGCAACGTTTGTCGTCGTGCCGGTGCGGTGGATCGACCAATTCGGCTGGCGATCCATGACTGCCAACGAGATCGCGGCGTCGGCGAACTACTACCGTGAGCTCGGCCGGCACATGAACATCAAGGAAATCCCGGCCACCTACGACGAGTTCGCGACGTTCATGGACACCTACGAGCATGACCACTTCGCCTTCGACAAAGATGCACGCGCAGTGGCTGATTCGACGCTGGATCTGATGTGCACGTTCCCGCCCAATCACCTCGCGCCGGCATGTGCGATCAAGCACTTCGCCTGGTCACTGATGGACGAGGAGCTGCTGGATGCCTTCGGCTATCGGCACCCGCGCCGGGTCGAGCGCATCCTGTCACGCGTCGCGTTGAAGTCCCGTGCGCGATTGCTGCGGTTCTTCCCGCCCCGCACCATACCCAAACATGCCCGTGACCTCCCCAATATTCGCAGCTACCCCAACGGATACCAGGTGGACCAGCTGGGGACCTTTCCGAAGACCTGCCCGGTCATCCACGGGGACAACACGAATGAGCCGTCGCCCCGCACGGCAGCCGGCTGATCGGCAGTCGCGGGCGCAACGTCAGGCGCGTGATGTACGCGCACGCTTCGGCCGAGAGGTGTCCGCGGATTCGTATCCGACTGTGCTGAGCGCGATCTCGACATACTTGCCGGCAACGACTTCGGGAGTCAGCTCGCCGTCGCTGTGATACCACCGCGGGATGGCCTGGCACATGGAGAGGATCGCCCGCGTCGACTCTTGAGAATCCGTTGTGCGGAAGAGGCTTTGGCTGTTTCCGGCCTCGATGATCTCCAGTACGAGGTCTTCGACGCCCTTGCGGACGACGCGATACCGTTGGCGATTGTCTGGACTCAGATATCTGACCTCGCTCTCCAGCGCGGCCAGCCGCGCCCGAGTGGTCATTCGCAAGACAATCGTTTCGACGACGTTCGCGAGCTGTCGGGCCGGATCGTCGCCGCCGTCGGATCGAGCCGCATGTGCGCGAGCGAGAACATCGCTCGTCGAGTACTCGAGGAGGGCCAGCAGGATGCCCTCCTTGTTTCCGTGGTGGTAGTAGAGCGCCGGGATGGTGACTCCGACACGGTTGGCGATCTCCCGCACCGACGTGCCATGAAACCCGTTTTCGTAGAACGCATCCATCGCGTGCGTCAGTATCGGTGAGAGGTCCGGCGGTTCCATACGTCGCCAGTCGGGAACCGTCGCGGCCGACGACGACACCCCGGTGCGCTGTGCTGTGCGAGCCATCCTGCTGCCTAACGATCGATAACTACGACGATGGTGAGCCCAGTCTATGACCATCGGCCTCGCGCCTGCCTTGCTGGGACGATGTTGTCGTGGACAAGCTGAAGCGAGCGTGGGCGCGGTACTGGCCCGAGGCGGACGTCGACGCGATGGCACGCGACGTTCAGGTGCGGGCCGGTGATGCGATGCACGCGTGGGACCTGTCGGGTTTGGAGCCACTAGCGGGCGGCAACATAGGGCTGGTCCTGGCCAATCGCGACGTCGTACTGAAAGTCCACCCACGCGGCCACCCAGACGAATCACAACTTGCCGCCGAAGGTGTCGCCTTGCGGGCCTGGACGCCTACGGGTGCTGCCGCGACACTCCATGACGTCCGCGACGGCGGCCTGACGCTCGTGATGGAGCGGCTCACGCCCGGCACCACGCTGGATTCGGCAGACATGGCGTGGGAGAAGCGGCTGGATCTGATTGGCAACCTCGTCCGACGGCTGCACTGCGCGCCGGCACCGGCTCCGGACTCGATTCCCCATATCGGCGGCGAGTACGCGAGGGGTTGGCGACGGGTTCTGGGTGACTCTCCCCTACTCGAACCGTCCGTCGACGACGTCCTCCTACATGCAGATCTACACGGCGCGAACGTCTTACGGAGCGGTGATTCGTGGCGTGTGATCGATCCGCACGCGGTACGCGGTGATCGCCACGCAGACATCTGGGCACTGATCGATCCGCTCGCTCCCTCCCCTTCCGACGCGGCGACCGCGTGGGCCTGGGTGACTCGCTATGCCGCAGCCGCCGACCTCGACCCGGCTCGTGCCGCGGAGTGGGTACGGCTGCGAGCATTCGGCGAGGCGCTCAACGGTGCTGATGGCGATGCTGAGTGGGCTTCTCGCCTGGAGCGCATGGCGAGCCTGCTTCGGACGTGAGGGAGAAGTGCTGTGCTGTTATCCCGAGTATCGTCGGACGGAATGTTGGGTCCCGATGACGCACTGCCTCAGGCGCCACGAAGGGTAGCCGTGGCGGGCGTCTCGGGCGTGGGAAAAACCACTCTGGCCCGGCATATCGCTCAGGTCATCGGCGCTGCTCACACTGAGATCGATGGTCTGTTCCACGGCCCGAATTGGGTTCCTAGACCATCATTCCTCGACGACGTTCGCGCGATGGTTGCCGGCGACGCGTGGGTCACCGAGTGGCAGTATGGCGCCGCGAGACCACTCATTGCCGAGCGTGCCGACCTTCTCGCGTGGCTCGACCTGCCCTACTGGACGGTGACGTTCCCACGCGTAGTCCGCAGGACCCTGCGCAGACGCCTACACCGCGAGGAACTGTGGAACGGCAACATCGAACCGCCTTTGCGCACATTCTTCACTGATGACGAACACATAGTGCGATGGTCGGTCTCTTCTCGGCGCAAGTATGCGGAACTACTGACCCCGGATGCTGCGTTGCCGACGATCGTGCGACTTCGTTCGCGCACGGCCATCGAGCAATGGCTCAACGGCCCGTTGGCTGCTGCTGTCGCCTCCCCGGAGAACTCGGGAACCGTCGATCTCGAGGCGCGCAATCGCGAGCAGACATGAGTGCCGCACGGGACGGGTTGCTCGACGAACGGGCCCGCACGGACGCCCTGATCGAGTCGCTGACCAGCCGGCTGAAGTCGATCATCGATGATTCCGCGGGTGAGGCATCCGACGATGAACACGACCCGGAAGGTTCGACGTTGGCCGTCGAACGCGGTCAGATCGTGGCTCAACTCGAGCGATCCAAACAGCGGCGTGACGAGATCGACGATGCGCTGGCGCGTGTCGAGGGTGGGATCTACGGGCGCTGCGAAACATGCGGCACAGCAATCGATCCGGAACGACCGGAAGTACTACCGGCCGCGCGACAATGCGTCGTCTGCGCGGCCCGGAGTCGATCCCGCTGGTAGCTCGGTGGCGGAGAGCTCAGCTGCCCGACACCTCGGCGGCGAGCAGACCGAGCGTTTCGTCGAGTTGCTCCGGCGTCACCAGCGGGAACTTCACCTTCTGGAGTAGGTCTTTGTCGGTCACCTTCGACCAGTCATAGGTGTGACGCACCAGAGTGTTTTTGGGTCCCTGAGATTCCAACTCCCACAACCATTCCCATCCGGGAGGCTCCGTGCCGGCCGGCGCGGTCTGCCACGCGAGAAGCTTGTCCTTGGCATAGCCGGTGACATGATTGTCGGTCTTGTACTCGCCGCCCATGTGCGGTCCGTCCATATTCATGGTGAAGACTTGCCCGACACTCTGGATGCGGTCGGCGTGGTCGACGCTCTGGACGAATCCGGAGCCATCGAGCTTTACGTGGCGTTCTGGATTGCTCAGTACGTCGAACACCTCGTCTACCGGCGCATCGATGACTCGTTCAACGGTGACACTCGTCTGCTCACTCATCACTCCACCGTGCCTGGATTGGTTGATCTTGGCAAGCGTTGCCGAGGGCGCCTCGGGCGGCGGCGGGGTGGCCGACGCCGGTGATGTCAAAAGATCAATTCGCAGAATGCGGTTCGGCTGAGTCGCTAAAGTCCAGATCGGGGGTCGCGAACCACGAGGAGTCGACATGATGAGAAGGCCCCCGACCGAGGACTTCACCGACGCGGACCTCACGGTGACCGAACCACACACGTGGGCGGTCGGGCTGCCTGCCATCGAGCATGCAATGGTGCCCGCGCTCGGCGAACTCGATCCCGAACGCACCGCCAAGGTGTCATTCTCGATCAACCACAAGAAGGGTTTCGACTGCCCGAGTTGCGCGTGGGCCAATCCGGACAAGAGCAAGCCGCTCGAGTTCTGCGAGAACGGCATGAAATCCGTTGTGTGGGAATCAATTCCGACCGTCATCCCCACCGAATTCTGGGCAGAGCATTCGCTGACCGATCTGGCCACCAAATCCGAATATTGGCTCGGTCTGCAAGGACGAATTGTCGAGCCGATGTACAAGGCCGCTGACTCCGATCATTACCGTCCGATCGGCTGGGATGAAGCCCTCGACCTCGTGGCCGCCGAACTGCGGGGCCTCGATTCGCCTGATCAGGCAGTGTTCTACACCAGCGGGCGGATCACCAACGAGCCGGCATTTCTGTTCCAGTTGTTCGCTCGCGCTTTCGGTACCAACAACCTGCCCGACTGCTCCAACATGTGTCATGAGGCGACCGGCGCCGGGATGAGCCCGGCGATCGGCATCGGCAAATCCACGGTGCATTACGACGACTTCGCCCATGCCGATCTGGTCATGGTGATGGGCCAGAATCCGGGTACCAATCATCCGCGGATGCTCAACGCGTTACAGGACACCAAGGTCAACGGTGGACAGATGGTGGGGATCAACGTGCTACCCGAGGCATCGCTGCTTCGGTACAAGAATCCGCAGAAACCGATCGGCGTCGTCGGCGATGGTCTGAAACTCTCAGATCAGTTCGTGCACATCAAGATCGGTGGCGACATGCACCTGATCCAGGCGATCGCCAAACGCGTCCTCTTGGCCGAAGAAGCCGCGCCCACAACAGTTCTCGACTGGGACTTCATCAACGCCCACTGCGAGGGATTCAACGCCTACCGCGACCACATCATGGCACTCGACGACGACGAAGTGCTCGCCGCCACGGGCCTGAGTGCCGACGAGATCGAGGAACTCGCCGAGCGCTACCTCAATTCCGACGCGACGATCATCACCTGGGCCCTGGGAATCACCCAGCACCGCAAGGCCGTTGGCACCATCGCCGAAATCATGAACCTGCTGCTGCTCAAGGGCAACATCGGTAAACCAGGAGCCGGTGCGCCGCCGATCCGAGGGCACTCGAACGTCCAGGGTGACCGCACCATGGGCATCTGGGAACAGATGCCCGACTCCTTCCTCGACAAGCTCGGCGCCGAGTTCGGATTCGATCCGCCGCGGGATCATGGGTTGGACACGGTCAACGCGATGAACGCGATCGACCGCGGTGAGATCCGCGTGTTCTTCTCCATGGCCGGCAACCTGCTGGCGGCGATCTCCGACTCCAACCGCGCCGACACCGGTATCGGCACAGTCGATCTGACCGTATCGGTGGCCACCAAACTGAATCGCTCACACGTGGTGACCGGCAAGCAGTCGTTACTACTGCCGGTGATCGGCCGCACCGAATACGACGAACAGGCCACCGGCAGACAAATCGTCACCGTGGAAGACACCGTGTGCTTCGTCAACCGCAGTGGCGGTGAGCTCGCGCCGGTGGCGCCCACCCTGCTGTCTGATGTCTCGGTGATCTGCCGTCTCGGCGAACGGGTCGTCGGCGACATGGGCATCCCCTGGCGGGATTTCGAAGCCGACTACGACCGCATCCGAGACGCTATCGAACACGTGATCCCCGGCTTCGAGAATTTCAACGAGCGCATCCACCGCGATCTGGGATTCATGCTCCCGCATCCGCCGCGTGATTCTCGAACCTTCCCGACGCCGACCGGCAAAGCGCAGTTCACGCTGCACGATCCCGAGCACGTCGGCTGCCCGCCCGGGCGGCTGATGCTGCAAACACTGCGCGCCCACGACCAGCACAACACCACCATGTACGGACTCGACGACCGCTACCGAGGCATCCACAAGGGGCGGTTCGTCGTCTTCCTCAATCCCGACGACATCGCCGAACTCGGCCTCACCGACGGTGCCACCGTCGACATCTTCAGCGAATGGGCCGATGAACCCGACCGCGTGCTGCGCGGCTACCGCGTGGTGTCGTATCCGACCAAAAAGGGTTGCGCTGCATTGTATTTCCCTGAAGGAAATGCGCTGATCCCCCGCGCGTCGGTGGCTGAGGGATGCAACACGCCGACATCGAAACAGGTGATCGTACGGATCGAACCCGGCAGCGGCAGGGTCGCGACGGGACGCCCGATCACGGTGTGATCGTCATGCCACACGTCATCGACAGTGCTGGCGGGGACCAGGCTGATACGCCCTGTCAAAGCGATGGATCACGGTAACGTCGCACCATGTTCAGCGTCGGAATCATCGCGGCCACCCTCGCCGCTGTGGCGTACGGCTTGTCGACCGTCCTGCGCGCACTGGGCGCACAACGCGCCGCGGCCGCCTCCGGTCAGCCGGTCGCCACCGCTACTTCCGGTCCATCGCTGGACTCAACTGTCTCAACCTTTCGTAATCCCGCGTTTGTGCTGGGCACGGTCATGGTGATGGTCGGGTTTGCCGGCGGCGCGGTCGCGGCCAGGCTATTGCCGCTGTTTCTCGCGCAGACCATCGTCGCCGCGAACCTCATCGTCACCGCCTTGCTGGGGACGGTGATCCTCGGGACGAAGCTGAAGCGGCGGGACGCGGTGGCGATGTGCGTGGTCGTCGGCTCGCTGTGCATGTTGGGAGCGTCGGCTTCACATGAGGCATCGAATCGGCAGGATCCGGACTTCCATTGGGCGCTGTTCGGGATTTCCACGGCGGTGGCGGTGGTGGGTGTGATCACCATGCACATGCTCGGCCGGCGCGGTGCCATCTTCGGCGGTGCGCTCGCCGGCTGCCTGTACGGCGTCATCGCGATAGCGGTCCGCGTGCTCGACGGCGTGCACCCCTTCGACCTCGCAACGATGCTGACCGATCCCGCTGCGTGGACGATCGCGATTGCCGGCGCGCTCGCGTTCTACGTGCAGACCGTGGCGCTGCAGCTCGGTCCGGTCAATGGCGTGACAGCTGTCCTCATCGTCGGAGAAACCGGGTTGCCGTCGGTGGTCGGTGTGCTGTTTCTCGGTGATCAGGCGGTCGACGGTTTGCAGTGGCTGGCCTACGTCGGCTTCGTCGGAGCCATCGTCGGCGCGGTGGCGGTTGCCTGGTTGACGAGTAACGACGCCGGCGACCCGGTGACGCAGCCGTAAGCTCTCAACAGTCCATCAGGTGTTCGGTCTGGTAAACACAAACCATGCTGCGTCGACACATTGTCCGGTGGTGTGCGGTGCTGGCTGTCGCGAGCACGATGACCGTCGGTTGTGGAACAGCGGGATCGCCCCAGGCCGTATCGTCGGCGTCACCGGTGATATCCGTATCACCGACGCTGCCGTCGAGTGTGGTGCCGCAGCCGGTCCTGTCGGTATCGAAGGCCGCCCGCGCGGTCGGCTTCGTCGACGTCCGTACCGTTGTGCCCGACGCCATCATCGATCTGCGATACGCGACGCCGAACAACTTCGTCGGCGTGGCCCTGTATCCGCGCAACGCCCGGTGCCTGGTCCATCAGTCGATGGCATCGGGACTGCGTACTGCGGCGCGAATCCTGCATGCCAGTGGTGAGCGGCTGGTGTTCTGGGATTGCTATCGGCCGCATGCGGTTCAGGTGCGGATGTTCCAGAAGGTGCCCGATCCGGCATGGGTCGCTGCCCCCGGCCAGTACTCGCGCAGCCATGAATCCGGCCGCTCAGTAGACGTCACCATGGCCTCACCCCGTCCCGACTGCCCGCCCACACGGCGCATCCACGACACATGTCTGGTGGAGATGGGGACCGGGTTCGATGACTTCTCGCCTGCCGCAACAGCATTCGCCACCGACAAGGTCTCGGTCGTCGCACAACGCAATCGGGCCCGGTTGCGTCGCGCGATGGCCTCGGGGACCTTGTCGGCGTACACGGGCGAGTGGTGGCATTTCGACGGTGTGGGAGCCGACGTCCATCGGCCCATCATCAATGTTCCGGTGAACTGAGACCGAGACCATCGTGTCGCTGACCGACCGGATCGACCGCTTCCAGAGGCGCTACCCGGCCAGTGGTTTCCCCCTCGCGGTGATCTACAAGTTCGTCGACGACCAGGGTGGTTACCTCGCCGCGCTCATCACCTACTACGGCTTCATCTCGCTGTTTCCGCTACTGCTCGTCTTCACCTCGGTGCTCGGTATCGTGCTGCGTGACAATCCTGAACTGCGCGAGCGCATCGTGGACTCCGCGCTGTCCCAGATCCCGGTGATCGGTGAGCAACTCGGACAGCCCGGCCAGCTGAGCGGCAGCGTCGGCACGGTCATGATCGGTGTCGTCAGCGCCGTCTACGGTGGGCTCGGTGTGTCTGTCGCGATCCAGAATGCGATGAATGTGTCGTGGTCGGTACCGCGCAACAATCGGCCGAACCCGATCACTGTGCGGGTGCGCGGAGCGATGCTGCTCAGCACGGTGGGTCTCGCGATCATCGGCCTGACCGTGCTCAACAGTGTGGTGGGCAGGCTCGACCTCGGGTCGGCGGGCTACTACCTGGCGATTCTGGGTTCGTTGGTGTTGACCTGCGGGGTGATGATCGTCGCTTTCCGGTTCGGCACGACCCGCAACGTCAGCATCCTCGACGTTCTTCCCGGTGCGCTCATCGCTGCCCTGGGATGGCAGGCGCTGCAGTCCTTCGGCAGCATCTACATCCAGCGGGTGATCGCCAACGCCAGCGCCACCAATGGTGTGTTCGCCGTGGTGTTGGGTTTGATGGCGTTTCTCTACGCCTCGGCGCTGCTGATCGTGTTCTGCCTGGAGTTCAACGTCGTCCGGGTGGACAAGCTCTATCCGCGATCGCTCCTCACGCCATTCACCGACAACGTGGTGCTGACCCCGGGTGACGAAGCCGCCTACACAGCGCAGGCTCGCGCCCAGCGCAATAAGGGATTTCAGGACATCGACGTCACCTTCAACGACCCGCCGATCGATCACCCGCCGTCAGACGCCGGCGAAGTCCGGCCGCGCGAGGAGTGACCGCGGCAATCGCCGGCATGCCTCGTCTCAGGGCAGCCGTGAGCAGTTCGACGGCGCGGGCTTACCCGCCAGCCGGTCGTTGACCCACCCGACGCCCTGCGACAAGCCTTGCATGAACGCCAGTCCGTGACCGGTCGCGGTACTGGGAAACAGAGTGGGAATCCATGCGGTGCGCTCGAATTGAACAGTGGCACCCTGGGCGCACCAATCTGCTGCCATCTGCCGGATCTGCCCGATCGGCAGCACATCATCGCCGTTGCTGCCCGCGACGAGGACCGGTGCCCCGGGCCGAAGGTGACCGATCCGCTGTGCGTCGATGGCCGCGCGTAACGCCGGATGTGTGGCTATCACATCGCCCGCCGACCGGCCGGTCGTGGTGAGCATCGTCGACGGTCGGAACATATAGCGAACGGCCATCTCCCCCACGCACATTCCGGCCACCTCCCGAAGCATCCGATGCCCGGTCGCGTTCAGTGCGGCATCGATCTCGCCGCGGGTCTGCGGATAGTCGGCGTAAATGCCGTTGAGCACAAACCCGATCAGGCCCTGAGCCGAGCCACCCAGCCGCCCGCCGAACAGACCGCCGTCGACGGCCGGTGACGCCAGGGACCGTCGCAGGTCTGCGGGCGTACCACCGGTATACGAGCCGACGACCTTGAGCTCACCGGCATACCGGCTCTGTAGTTCGGCGGCTGCAGCCGCGCCACCGCCACCCTGTGAGAAGCCGAAGATGGCCACCGGGGTCTCAGGCGTCAATCCGCTACCGGCCAGATGTAGTGCCGCCCGGGCGGAGTCGAGCACCGCATGCGCTTCGGCTTGCCGGTTGAGGTAGTCGTGAACGTAGGCGGTGCCCAGGCCGTGGTAGTCGGTCATCACCACCGCCATGCCCTGCGCCAACAGGACATTGGCGGTGATCGACTCGTATCCGACGAACAAATCGGTGAGGGGACGATAGTGGATCAGCTCGCCGAACAGCTTCGACGGGGCGCACTGGTCGCCCTGCCCATAGGTGCCCGGCGCCACCGCGATCAACGGCCGCGGTCCTGGTCCGCGCCAGGGCAGTGTCGGCTTCAGGTAGGTTCCGGTGACAACGGTGGGTTGCCCGTGGGTGTCGTTGCTCCAGTACATGATTCGCTGAGCCGAAGCCGGCAATGGCCCGGTCTGACCGGGCACCGACAGGGCTAGATCGAAGGACTGGGAACGAACGATGTCGCCGGGCTGCCCGTGCGTGCCGGTGGGAAGTGCGTAGAAGTCGTGCGGTGTCGCCGCGGCCTGCCCGGTCGACGAGGCCATTGCCGCAGTGGCGCAGAGGAATACCGCGACTCCGACGAACACGGAGTGCCAGAATCGAACTGCCCGTCGAGCTCCGTCACAGCCTTCGACCGTCATCAGCTCTCCCGCCCCGTTGACACCGAATTCCAGGGACGATACGCCGAACCGGTAGCGGGAGGCGTCGAATAGCGATCTCGAGGCGCCCGTGCGGTTGGTTGTTGCCGCAGTCAGTTGCTGCGACAGTCAGTTGTCACCAGTGTCAGGCGCCGGTCGCAGGCGAATGATGACGCACTCGCCTTCGCGCCGCTGGATCCGACGGATGAGACCTTCGATGCAGATCAGGTCCGTCCGCAGCGATCCACACCGGCGCGTCGATCCGCTCGCCATTGGCGCGGTAGGTGCCCAGTGACACGAACTGCTGGGCACCTACCGAACGCCATTGCACGTCGCCCGATGACACAGTCGCCTCCTCGCGGATCCCTTACGGGTGTTTCCGTCAGCATAGGGCGACGATTGGCCGAGGCTGCTTGCGTCTGGTCAGGCGGCGAACACCTCGAGCCGTCGCGGCTGCTCGATCACCGAGTAGTGCGCGGCGTCGCCCTGCAGCACTTGACTCGGCTGACCGTTGACATCGATCGGAACGTCGCCCGCGAGAGTGATCCGGTGCAGCTGACGCTTCTGGTTGCCGTAGTCGGCGATACCGTAGTGCTGGGTGGCGCGGTTGTCCCAGATCGCCACGTCGCCGAAGCTCCAGTTCCAGCGGAACGTGTTCTCCAGCTTGATGATCCGGTCCTGCAGGAGCTGGAACAGGGACGCGAACTCCGACGACTTGAGGCCGCGGAACTCCTTGGCGAAGTGTCCGAGGAGCAGGCTGCGTTCGCCGGTTTCGGGGTGCACTCGAACGACCGGGTGCAGGGTTTGATATTCGGTGCTGGTGAATTCCTTGTAGTGTTCGGCCTTGTCCGCGACGTCGACGCCTCCCGACGGTTCCTTCTGGCCGACGTAGTCGTAGAGGTTGCTGTGCGTGGCCCACAGTTCTTCGGTCAACGCGCGCAACGGCTTCGGGAGCTGCTCGTAGGCGGCCACCGTCGACGCCCACGTCGTCGCACCGCCGTAGGCGGGCAGGGTGATCGGACGAAGAATCGATGCCTTCGGAATTCGGTCGACAAAGGTGACGTCGGAATGCCAACTGTTCGCCGCTCCCTCGATGGTCAGCAGTTGTGTTCCCCGCGAGGTGACGGTGGGATGCGGTGTGGTCGGGTCGCCGAGCAGCCGGGCGAAATCGTACTGGCCCTCATCGTCGAGGTGGTGCTGCTCGGTGAACACGACGACCTTATTGCTGGCCAGGGCCAACCGGATGGCCTCCACCTGCTCGGCGGGGACGTCACCACCGAGACGAACACCGCTGATCCGTGCACCGATGCTCTCACCGAGCTTGGTGACGGTGAGTGCCGCGTCGGAGTAGATCTTCTGGGCCTGTGCTTCGCGTTCGGGTCGGTGGTCGATCTGTGCGAGAGTCATTGTCGCTGAATTCCCTTCTCCATGGTTCTTTCATTTCCGCACGAATGGTGCCGATGATCGAGACTCTGATTCACAGTGAGTGCAACAGATGTCATCAGTCGGCATGCTGTTCGGCGCTTTCCTCGATCGCGTCTTGGACATCGGCCGGAACGCGTACCGCACCTGGGCGGTACGTCACCGCTCGCAGCGCCGGACCAAAACGGAAAACCCCTCTTCGCGAACGTAATTCGGGGTCGACGGGGCCACGCGCGTCGAGACCGACGGAGATGCCGGTCCATGGCGCCATACCGACCAGCTGGAATTGCTCGGCCAGCTTGGCCAGCACCGATGTCTGGCCACCCGAGGTTGTCTCAATGGTGAAGTCCCAGCGCACCGACGGGGTTGCGACAGCTCGCACGGTGATCCCGGTCGTGCCGGACGGCAGCGTCCCGGATACCCGAGCGAATCGTCCGTAGCTGTTGAACACGAAGAACAGCTCGCCGTGTTCGATGTAAAGCAGGTATCCGCCCTGCGGGTCACCGTGTGCGACAAGGACTCCTTCGTCGTTGCTGGTCCAACCGTCGAGTTCGATGGCGATGTCGAAATCGCGGTAGGCGATCAGCCGACTCGACCGATACCGTTCCAGCGTGGGCGTACCGGCCAGAATACGTACCGGATCACTGAGACGATCCTCTGATGGCCGACGTCGGACCTGGTCTGCGGGCGAATCGAAGAGCGGGAACACGGTGTTCCGCCATGCCGCGTCGTCCCACGCCTGAGCAAGCTCGGCCACAACCTCTGGGCGCTCGGCGGCGAGGTCGCGAGTCTCGGCCGGGTCGTTGATGGCGTCGTAGAGCTGCCACTGCGGGTCATCGACCTTGCCCGGATCTGTGTGCAGCGACAACAACTTCCAGCCGTCACGGTAGAAACCACGGTGGCCACCGAACTCCGCGTACTGCTCGCGGTGGCTCGATCCGGCGCTGCGATCACGGAGGAATTTCGCGGCGCTCACACCGTCGCGTTCCTGTGCCGGATGGCCGAAACGAGTTGTCGGCGTCGGGATTCCGGCGAGGTCGAGCAGCGTGGGAGCGACGTCGGTGACGTAGGAGTACTGCCGTCGAACACCGTTGTCGGCTGCCTCCCGCGAAAGACCCGCCGGCCAGGAGATGATGAACGGTACCCGCACCCCGCCGGCGAACGTCTGGCCCTTGTAGAACCGAAACGGGGTGTTCGACGCCTGGCCCCAGCCGCGCGGGTAGTGCACGCCGAGTGCGGCCGTGCCGATCAGCTCCTCGTCGTGAGCAACGTCGCGGTCCCAGTCCGGTGGCACCGGACCGTGCACGAATTGGCTGAAGTACGAACGTGTTCCGACCGGACCACCCTCGGCGGTCGCACCGTTGTCCGAGGTGAACACGATGATGGTGTTGTCGAGTTCACCGAGCTCGGTGAGGGTGTCCACGATGCGGCCGAGGCTCTGATCGACACTGTCGACCATCGCCGCATAGACCTCCTGATACTTCTGGAAACGACGACGTTCCTCGTCGGTCAGCGACGACCACTCGAGTGCGTCATAGCCGGGCTCGGTGTTGCGTTCGGCGATCGGAGTGTCCTCGTCGAACAGCCCGGTCCGGACCTGCTCCGCGAATCGGCGGCGCCGCACCTCATCCCACCCGTCGGAGTACTTGCCGCGATGACGTGCCAGGTCGGATTCCTTGACCTGGTGCGGCCCGTGCATCGCGATGTGCGCGAAGTAGAGGAAGAACGGTTTGTCGGCGTCCTGGGCGCGCAGGGCCTTGATCTGGCCGATGGCGCGGTCGGTCAGGTCGTCGGTCACGTAGTAGTCGTCGGGATACTCCTCGATGTCGACCACCGAGTTGTCGGCGATCAGCTGATTCGGTGCGAAGAACGAGTTCAGGCCCTCGAGAGACCCGTAGTAGCTGTCGAATCCGCGCTGTAGCGGCCACGAGTCACGTGGCCGGCCCGGGCCCATGTTCGCGTCGCGCACCAGATGCCACTTACCCACCGCGAAGGTCGCGTAGCCACTGGCCCGCAGGATCTCCGGCAGCGTGAGTACGTCGTCGGCGAGTTCGAGCCGGAGCCCGGGAAATCCCGGGTCGGAGTTGGCGACGCTGCCGTAGCCCGCCCGGTGCGGGTTGAGCCCGGTCAGCAACGCCGCACGGGCAGGCGAACACACCGGTGTCGTGTGATAGTTGCTCAGACGCAGGCCCCGATCGGCCAGCGCGTCGAGATTCGGGGTTGCGATCTCGGAGCCGAACGGCCCGATGTCGGAGTAGCCCATGTCATCGACCAGCACGACGACGATGTTCGGCGCGTCGGGGCGGGTGGGCGACGGTTTCGGCCACCACGGCGTCGAATGCGACGATGTCCGACCAACAGTTCCTCCGAAATCCTGGTAGCCACGGGCACTTTCGGGTGGACTGTGGTGGATCGGCATGTTGTTTCGTCCCAATCGATCTGGTGGTCAGGGGTTCTTCTCACACGGTCAAGGTCGTGCGACACAGCACCTTTCAGGTGGGACCGCAGGTTGTCAACAGTTAGACCGAACTGTTGGCGAAACCCGTTCATCACTTGGCATTCGGGCCCTTGGTTATTCACAGTTGTGGCACTTGACCAGACGCACCAATTGACCGACTCGGTGTGTTCAGTGCCATCGAATCGCCACCCGTCCAGTAGTCCTCACGGAAGAGCCTCATTCATGCCCGGACCTCGTCCACGTGCACTGTGTGCCTTGTTGCTTGCCATCGTCACCGTCGTGGTGCTCGGTGGGTGCGAGTCAGCGGTGTCCGAACAACAGGACGCGGGTGCTCGGTCCGCGGCGCCCGGCGATCGGGTGCCGCGGGGAGGAGATCTGCGGATCGGTGTGCTCGGCGACCTCAGCCCGAAGGCGTTCTTGCAGATCGGCACCGGCAATCTCGCCGGGCAGGTCGTGTCGAATGTGTACGACACCCTGATCCGATACAACCGCGATGACCTGGGTGTGCGGCCCGCGCTGGCCACCGGATGGCAGGCCGCACCCGACGGTCTGTCACTGGCCCTCAACCTGCGGCCGGACGTCACATTTCACAATGGGCGACCATTCGTCTCGGCCGACGTCGAACGGTCGTTGAAGGCCTACCTCGCCGGTCCCTGGACTCCGCAGTTCAAACGAACCGCGGCCGCCATCACGTCGTATGACACCTCCGATCCGCATCGCGTCGTGCTGCGGTTCGAGCATCCCCTCAGCAACATCTTCGACCTGCTGGATTCGGCACCGATACTCGACGCCGATTCACTGGATCAGCTCAGGGCCGGCAAGGAGTTCATCGGTACGGGACCGTTCAAATTCTCATCCTGGCAACCGAATTCAACGCTGAAGTTGGAGCGCAACGACGCCTACTGGGGTGGTTCCCCGAACCTGGCATCGGTCACCTTTGTGATCATCGCGAATCAGCAGGCGCTGGCCACCCGCCTGCGCACCGGACAGATCGATGTGGCGTACGGGCTGAACTACCACGACCAACAATTGGCCACCTCGCGCTACGGTTTCAAGGGCGTGACGTTCTCCGGTGCCGAACAGCAGGAGTACGTCGGCATCAATGTCAATCATCCCGAACTCGCCGACGTGCGATTGCGACAAGCGATTGCCTACGCCGTCGACCGGTCGCGCATCATCACCGATGTCTTCCGCGAGAGTGGATACGTGGTCAATGTGCCGTGGCCGAAATGGTCTCCGGCATACCGGGAGTCGCTGAACACGACCTATTCGCGCAACGTTCAGAAGGCGCGTGAGCTTGTCCGGCAGCATGGCCCCGTTGCCCCGATCCCCCTGGACTACTCCACTCAGGACGTCGACAAGGTGGTGGCCGAAATCGTTCAGTCGAACCTGAAAGACGTGGGCATTCCGGTCACCTTGGTGCCCAACGATCAAACGCAACAGTCCGCCAAACTCATCGGGGCCAAGTTCGACGGAATCTGGTTGCTACAGCACGCTTTTGCGCAGTTCACCCCGTCCACGCTGGCGGTGTCGGCGTATCCGTTCAACGCGGCGAAGAACTCATCGAACTACCTCAACCCCGACTACGCAGCCGCGGCGACCGCCGCGTGGACCACACCGGACCCGAACTCTCCCGCCGCTCTGACCGCATATCGGCAGCTCGACGACATCTGGCTGCGCGACCTGTTCCTCGTCGAGATCGGAGTGGTGCTCAAGAAGATCGCCACTTCACCGGCCGTCGGCAACGTGGACTGGGACCGTCGCGGCCAATTGCACCTGCAAGGAACCTATCTCACCACCAACGGACGGACATCCTGATGCTCGGATACCTCGTCAGACGCGTGCCCACCGCGGTCGTCGTGCTCGCGGTCGCCTCGCTGCTCATCTTTTCGATTCTCCGGCTCATTCCCGGCGGTCCTGAAGCAGCATTGGCCGGCCCGGATGCCACACCTGAGCAACTCGCGGCCATTCGCCACGATCTCGGTCTGGATCGGCCGTTTCTCGTGCAGTACTTCGCGTGGATCGGAGCCATCCTCACACTGAACTTCGGTCAGAGCTACCAGGTGGGTGGCGACATCAGCTCGCTCATCTCCTACGGACTGCTCAACACGATCGTCCTCACCGCCACCGCGCTCGCGCTGGCGATCGCACTCGCCGTCGCGTTGAGTCTGCTGGCCACCATCTACGACAACGCTTGGGTACGTGGCGTTCTCACCGCGATCAACGCGGTCGCCATCGCCGTCCCGACATTCGTCGTCGGTACCGTCCTCATTCTGGTCTTCGGTGTTCAGCTGCGATGGCTGCCGTCGGGAGGCACGCCACCGGACGGATTCAGCAGCAGTCCGCAGATCAGTGCGCAGTACCTGCTCCTTCCCGCGGTGACGCTCGGCCTGCCGGCCGGTGCCGTACTTGCGAGGTTTCTCACCGAGTCGCTGCGAACCGAACTGCGCCAACCCTATTCGGTGACGGCCCGGTCACTCGGTGTTCCCTGGCACACCATCGTCATCAAAAATGCGTTGCGCAACGCGCTGCCTCCGACCCTGACCGCGCTCGGATTCACCGTCGGCGGTCTGCTCGGCGGTGCGATCCTCGTCGAGTCCATCTTCGGGTGGCCCGGACTCGGATTGCTCACCGAGGAAGGGATCTTCGCCCGCGACTATCCGCTGGTCCAGGTGTTGGTGCTGCTGTCGGTGGCGGTGTTCGTCGTCATCCAGCTCGCGGCCGACATCGCACATGCCTGGCTCGACCCTCGAATCCGATTGGCAGGACAGTGATGTCATCACGAAACCCCACTGCGACCACTCCCCCGCCGGACAGGTACGCAGCTGACGGCCGAGCAGCGACGACCACACTCGACACCACGACGACTGTCGGCATCGAGCCGGGGCTGGTGCCGGAGTCCGCAGCTGACAAGGAGCCACGAGCACGAAAAGCCCTGTGGCGCAGTCTGGTCACCGGCTCCGGCCTTGTCGGTGTGACGCTGGTGCTCGGTGTGCTCGTGCTGAGTATCGTCGGGCCGTTTGCGACGTCGTATGCTCCCGACCAGCAGATCGACGGCGCCTACCTGCTCCAGCCGAGCGGAGCGCATTGGCTCGGCACCGATGACCTCAACCGCGATCTGCTCAGTCGGGTCCTCAACGGAATCCGGGTCGACCTCGCGATCGTCTTCATCGCGGTTCCCATCGGTGCTGTCCTCGGCATCGCGGCCGGTCTTATCACCGTCTCTCATCCGGTCAGTGACGTGGTGACCCAGCGAACGTTCGACGTCATCCTCGCCTTCCCGGCACTGTTGCTGGGTATCGCACTGACCGCGGTGCTGTCCCCTGGAGCGCCGACCATCGTCATCGTGATCGCCATCGCCGAGATCCCGATCTTCGGACGACTCACCCGGACAGCGGTGCTGACCGTGCGTGAGCTGCCCTACGTGGAGGCCGCGCGCGTCAGCGGCGCGAGTACCTTCCACATACTCCGACGCCATGTGTTGCCCAATTCGGTTGAAGCACTGGGTGTTCAATTCGCGTTGTCGTTGTCGTTGGCGGTGTTCATCGAAGGTGCGTTGAGCTATCTCGGCATCGGCGTCGTCCCACCCACCCCGTCGCTCGGCGGCATTCTCGCCGCCGGAAACGGCTACCTCGAGACCAATCCGTGGTTCTCGGTCGGACCGCTGGTCGTCATCTCGGCACTCGTACTCGGCTTTTACCTGATCGCGCAGTCGATCTCGGACGCTCGGAGGCATTGACATGGGCAATCACAACGCACCCGACCACGACGCACGGGACGCAACCGTGACCCCGGTACCGGCGCTCGAGGTCACCGACCTCCGGGTCACCTTCGATTTTCCGCGTCCCGCAGTATCGGGAATCAGCCTACGAGTCGATCGTGGACAGATCCTGGCGCTGGTCGGCGAATCCGGATCCGGCAAAACGATGACCGCACGCGCTGCGATCGGGCTACTACCCGACGGGGCCAGGGCGGAGGGCTCGGTCAAGGTCGACGGCGTGGAGGTGCTCAACCGCCCAGAACGGGAGCTGAACGCGATCCGCGGCTCCCGGGTGGCCATGGTGTTCCAGGAGCCGCAAACCGCCCTGAACCCGGTGCAGACCATCGGATGGCAACTGCGCCAAGCGCTACGTACTCACCGTTCGCTGTCTCGGCGGGACGCGCACGATCGTGCTCTCGAACTTCTTCGGCTCGTGGAGATCCCCGATCCGCAGGACCGTCTCGGGTACTACCCCCACCAGCTCTCGGGCGGCCAGAAGCAACGCGTCGTGATCGCCTTGGCACTGGCCAACGATCCGGTGCTGTTGCTCGCCGATGAACCGACCACCGCTTTGGACGTGTCAGTGCAACGCGAGATCCTCGACCTACTGCTGCGTCTGCGTGACCGCACCGACGCCGGCATTCTGCTCATCACCCACAACCTGGGTGTTGTCGCCGACATCGCCGACCGGGTGGTCGTGGTGCAACTCGGTGAGGTCGTCGAACGCGGCGACGTTTACGACATCTTCGCCAAGCCCACCGAGCCCTACACTCAGCAACTTCTCGCGGCTGTCCCACGGTTGCCGATCGACGGTGCCGATGCACGCCCCGATAACGACACCGCAGCGGCCGGTGGTGACCGACCGGTGGTGTCGGTCGAGTCACTCACGGTCCGGCATTCGGGACGGCTTGGCCGCCCGCCGCACACCGCATTGGCAGACGTGTCCTTGGCCGTATATCCGGGCGAAGTGCTCGGACTGGTCGGCGAATCCGGTTCCGGGAAGACCACTCTGGGCCGTGCGATCGGTGGTCTCATCACGCCGGAATCCGGGCGAATCCTGCTGTCCGGTAACGATCTCTGGGCTGCCTCCCGATCCGAATTGCGAACCCTGCGCCGCAGCCTCGCCTTCGTCCCACAGGATCCGACAGCGTCACTGGACCCTCGGTTCACCGTCGAGGAATCGATCCGGGAGCCGCTCGAAATCCACCGGGTCGGCGGCCGCGCCGAGCGTGCCCGCCGAGTCAGCGAATTGCTCGACGCGGTACACCTGCCTGCGAGCTTCGCTCACCGTCTGCCCCATGAACTCTCCGGTGGACAACGGCAGCGTGTCGCGCTCGCCCGGGCGTTGTCGGTCAACCCGGCGCTGCTCATTGCCGACGAACCGACCAGCGCGCTCGACGTCTCCGTCCAGGCGCGCGTGCTGGAACTCTTCGCCGAACTCCAACGCGACCTCGGGTTCGCGGCGCTGTTCATCAGCCACGACCTGGCCGTCGTGGAGCAGGTGGCCGACCGCGTCGCGGTGCTGCGCAATGGGCACCTGGTGGAATCCGGCGATGCCCGCACGATCTTGACCACCCCGACCGACGACTACACGCGGTCGCTGCTCGATGCGGTCCCCTATCCCGACCCGATCCGTCAGCGAACCCGGCGCGGCCGGACACCGGTGGCGGCCACCGCGGACAGCTGAGGGCCTCGGCTCAGACCGGCAGCCGTGACCCGCTGGATCGACGGACATCGGTGAACTTCTGGATCGAGGTCGACATCGCCGTCGCCATCGGCCGATTATCCACGCCCGCTTCGGTTTTCGACACCATGATGACGTTGTCGACGTAAGGCTGGATGGTGCTGGTGTTCTGCACGGTGGCCACGATGATGAGCTGGAAGCCGAACTTGCGGAACGCCGAGAGCGCCTGCTGAGCGAACTGCGGATCCGACTTCGAGAACGCCTCATCGAGCATCAGCTGCGCAAAGATCGGCCGATTGTCGTCGCCGTCGGGGCTGGCCAGGTTGAAGCTCAGCGCACCGGCAAGGCAGAACGCCATCAGCTTCTCCTGCTCACCGCCGGAGTTGTCGCCCGCATTGCTGTAGGTACGGATCGCCTCACCGGATTCGGCATCGTGCTCTTCGCAGTAGAAGTCGAATCGGTTGCGGACGTCGAGGGCGTCACGAGTCCACTGCCGGTCCTCGGGCGTCGCGCCGGTCAACCGTTCCCGCAGCACCAGGATGTCGGCGTACTGCTCGAGAATCGCTTGTTCGTCACCGAAGCTGACCGCGGTGGTCCGCCCGGAGATCCGCCTGGCCATGTCACTGAGCTCCGACACGGCCGCGAGGTTCTTGCGCCCGGGACGCAACCGCAGCCGCGTGCCGCGGTTGAACGCAACCGCACCCAGCCCGGTGTTGACTCGTTCGATCTGCTCGACAATCCGACGTTCCTCGGCATCGGCGGCCATGTGCAGGTTGAGGATCGCGCCGGGCGCCTGCTCGGTGATGAGCCTACGCATCCGCTCGTACGCGGTCGGCAGTTCACGCTCATCGATACGCCGGGACAAGGCCACGTAGTCGTGGATGCGCTCGTCGAAGTCATCGCTGTCGTTCGGAATGGCGTCCGGGAACTCCTCGTCGTAGCGATCGAGGATCCGAGCGAGTTCATCGCGGGAGCGACGCGTGTCGGCACGCATCCGATCACGTTCGCGCGCCACGGCTTTGAGCATCTCCTGCCGGAACTGCTCCGGGGAGAGCACGTCGAGCGTGGCCGCGGAGTCCTCGCGGAACCCGTCGAGGGTGCTCTCCGCCTGCGGGGCAACGGGTTCGGGCTTGAGCCGATCGATCAGATCGAGCAGCTTGGTGCGGCGCTCGTCCTTGGTGGCGATCCGGTCGCGGACGAGCGCCGCCTGCGAGATGGCCGAGCGCACCTGCTCCCAGAGCTGCTCGGCTTTGCTTTGCAGGGCTTCGACATCGGGATGCTCATCCATCAGCATCTCGTACTGTTCGGCGAGCTGATCCACACGATCGTCGGCCGAATCGAGGTCGATCTCACTCCACTGCGTGAACTGTTCGCACACCCGTCGATAGGCGTCGCGGCGCTGTTCCTTCTGGGTCCGATCCCGGTCCAGCTCGGCGCTCGTCGCGCGCGCGGCGTCGTAGGACGCCTGCTCGTGGTCGAGTTCCTCTTGCAGCGCAGCGATTTTCGCGTCGACGTTGCCGACGAAGATGTACTGCGACGGCCGCAGTGCCTGACGGTCGTCCTTGACGGCCAGCGTCGATGATTCCTTGCGCAGACCCTGATCGGTGACCGCGCGGGTGTGCTCGGCGAAGTCCGACGTCGAGTCGACGCACACATAGTTGCCCAGGCGCGTCAGAATCGTCAGGGCCTCGTTGGAGCACGGGTGATCCGGCTCGACCGGATGCAGCAGGGATCCGAGCGTGCCGTGTTCGGATAGCGGCGCCGGACGACGTTCCGCGCGGTGCAACTGGATTCGGCCGCGCATATCGTGGCTGTTCACGTATTTCAATGCCGCCCGGAAGTGCTCCTCGGGAATCAGCAGCCGCAGACCCGCGTTGCGCAGCACCTTCTCGACCGCGATCCGCCACCGTTCGTCGGCCGGGCGCAACTCCACCATCTCGGCGACGTAACGCAACTCGCCCTCGTCGATCTGCAAGGCGTTGGCGATCATTCGGCGCATCTCGTGCTCGGCACGCGGCAACGTCGAGCCGGCATGCTCGACCCGCTTGAGCTCCTCACCGACGACATCGCGGTGGGCGCGAGCGGCCACCTCATCGGCCAGGGTCTCTGCGAAATGTGCTTTGCCGGCTTCGAGCTGGCCATCGATCTGGGTGGCGTCGGCCATCAGTTGGGCCCGCAACGCCCAGAACTCCTCGCCGTCCTCGGGAATCTCGAACCCGAGTGCCGAGATCTTGTGTTCGTAGGTCGCCCGCCGGATGGACGCCTCGTTGCTGACCTTCTGCGCCGAGGCGAGCTGCTCCTGCAGCGGGGCGAGATCGCCGGTCGACGTGGCGATCCGCGACAGCAGGTGGCTGTGGTCCTGCCGAAGCTGGTCGTGCTGAGCGGTCAGGGCCGCCAGATCGCCGTCGAGGCGGGCGATCTGATCGTCGAGGTCGGCGATCTCGGGCTCGGCGTTGCGGATCCGTAGGTTGGTCACATACGAGCGCACCATCGCCGGATCGACGGTGTCCAATACGGTGAACGACGCGGCCTCGGTTGCATAGCGTTCCTGTACGGCCTCGATGTCGCCGAGGATGGTGCGTTTGCGGCGCGCCACGTCGAGGAGTTCACGGGCCTCGACGAGCGGGTCGATCTGTTCGAGGGCGTCCTTGATGCCGACGATGCTGGTCGGCTCGTCGAGCATGAACTCACGCACGAATTGCGCCAGTCCGCCAACACTTTTGAGTGACTTGGCCTTGCCGAGGAGTTGCTGGGCGGCATCGGAGCCGCGAATCCCGATGAGTGAGTAGAGCGTTGCCAGGTACTTGCCCTCGCCCGGCCCGCCGCGCCAGCCGCGGTCACGAAGTGTCGCCGAGTTGTAACTGCTTGCCGCCCAGTCGTTGCAGACATCGACGATGTCGGCGACACCGTCGAAGATGAAGTAGGCGCTGTGCGCGTCGGTCATCTTGCCGGCGGCCAGCCACTTGAGGACCAGTCCGGTGATCGAGGTTCCCGACTGCGAGGTGTAGGTGACCGCGATGGCCGCCCAGGCAGGCCCGGTGCCGCGCAGGTACATGATCGCGCGATGCGACCCCGCACCATCTCGCTTCTCGCCCCACGCCCCGCGCACATACTTGCCGACGGTCCGCTTTCCGCTCGCCGATCCGGCCGCGGTGGCATCACCGGAAGCATTGAAGTTGCGGCGGTGGTCGGGTAGGAACGCCAACGAAATCGCGTCCAGCAGTGAGGATTTGCCGCTACCGGACGCACCGGTGATCAGTGAACCGCCGGTGCTGAACGGGATCGAATGATATCCGTCGAAGACGCCCCAGTTGATGAGCTGCAACCGCGACAGGTAGTACTGGTCGACCTGGGTGCTCACCAGTCGTCTCCTTCGTCGGTATAGCCATCCTCGGGGTCGTCGTCGCGGTCCCGGTCGAGGCGGTCCCGGTCGGCGTCGTCTGATGATCCGGGCGCGCCCGCGCTCGAGTCATCGGCGTCGACGGCTTCCTCCCCCGCGCTGATGAACTGCTCGAATTGTCGCTGCAGGTCGGTGATCACCGACGCAGTCATCACCGCCGAAATCACCGGGCTCACCGTAAACGTGTCCGGATCGTCGCGGTGTGCGCGCAGGAACTCCATCTCGGCCAGCTTGTCGATGGAGCGTTCGATGCGCTTGTCGAACAGGGCGAGGTCGCGGTCGATGGTGTTGGTGACCGAGGCGAACATCTCGTGGATCTCATCACGGGTGATCAGCACATGCTCGTCGCGGGCGGCGCGTAGGTACTTGGCGAGGTGCAAGGCCAGGATCGCATCGTAGGTATGAATGGTCTCGCGTTTGAGAATGCGTCGGCCCCAACGCGATTCATAGCCGGCCTGTTCGACGAAGGCCACCTGCAGTTCGTCGGCGATCCGCAGCCGGAGGTCGAGTTCGGACAGGCGGACACGAAGCACGTCGGCGTACTCGACCACCCATGCCCACAGCTGGGGTTGGCGTTCGCCGCTGATGTGGCGTCGGGTCAACAGGTTCTGCAGCGCCCAGCACGCCCGGTCGGGTAGTTCGGAGACGTCACCGTCGAAGCGCGGGGTGTGCGGGCCGTCGGATGGGCTGGTGCGGCGCGCGGCGGCGGGGAGATCGTCGTATCCGGCGAACTCGGCCGGCAGGTCGACCTGCTCGGCAGAGGTGTCATCGGAATCCGGCGCGGCGTCGGCGCCGGCGGCGACCGGAAGGTCACGATCATCGGTGGTACTGGTCATACGAGGTCGACCTCCACGGTCGGGATCGGTTCGGTGAATGTCAGTGCCGGGACCTCGATCTGGCGATCCTGACCGCCCAGCGACCGGAACCGGACGGTCACTGTTTCGGCGGGAGCGTCACCCGGCTGTTTGAGGGCCCAGGCCCACAGGACGATGACGTGGGCGAGGTAGGGCTCCTCGACCTGCGCGAGGACATCTCCGAGTGCTACCGGTCCGGCGAGTACCGCGGTGTTGACGACCTCGGTGAGTTCCACGGTGTCGACCTGACCGGCCAGGGACGCAAAGGATTCCAGATTGGTCGTCACGTCGGCCGGCAGTGCCTTCTCCGGCGGTGCCGGATCGCGGATCTCGAAGGCCAGCCGACCCACCGAGGTGACGGTCGGCGTCGCAACCGGCAACTCGTAACCGATGCGGCGATCGGCCAACGACGTCTTCAGCAACGCGTTGGCCGTGGAGAGCGCGTCATTGAGCTGCCGCGCGATGCCGCGGCTCTGCTCCAACGTGCCGGCCGCCACGAATCGTCGGATCCGGCGTGCGCACCGCTGGCGCGTGCGACCCACTTCGGTCATCTGCTGGTTGACCAGCCCGAAGAAGTTGTCCATCACCGCACGCAGACCGGTATCGATCGCGGGCAGGTGACGGGTGATGGTGTCGATGTCGGCTACGAGGCGGGCGCGGGACTCCGGGTCCTGGATCATCTGGGTGAACGCGTGATAGGACGCGCTCTGCGACGACTCCAACAGCGCCTCGTAGTCGTCGAACATCTGGCGTTGCCGTTCCCGGTAGGCGAGGTCGGAGTCGCGCGGATCGTCGATGAGCTCGGTGGTGATCCGGTCGAGCATGCTGCCGTACTGGCCGATGTCGGTGATGATCTGTTCCATCTGATACGCCAGAACGCGCACTTCGTCCTCGGCGAGCCGCAGATCGGGCTCTCGGCGAACCCCGGCGTCCAGATCGGCCAGTTCGGCGTCGAGTTCGTCGCGCTGCAGTTCGATCTGTTCGCGGATCTGGTCCGGATCATCGGTCACCTGGTTGGCCACCCGATGCAGTCCCGCGGCGATCCCGTTCACCGACCCGCCGGTGGCGACACTGTCCTCGCGACGCGTGCGCCGCATGAAGTCGAGCACCGTCTGGGCCTCGGAGGTCAGAAAACAGATGTTCGCCGCATCCGTCGCGGGGTCGGTGACACGATGTACCCAGCCCTGTTTGGCCCACGACTTGATCAGGTCGATCCCGCCCGGCTGATCGTCGATCTCCAGCGTCATGAGGTCACGCTCGAGCCTGATCGCCAGCTCGGTTTCCGACATCCGGGTACCGAAATCCAGATGGTGTTCCATCAGGGTGACGTACAGCGCGGAATTGGTGGCCGAGAACAACCGCCCGGCCGCGGATCGCTGGATATGCCGATTGGCCTCCCATGTCTGGGCCAGGCTCGGCTGTGCAGATGTATCCATGGACCTCACGGGTTCGCGACTCATTCGACCCGACGTAGTCTGCCATGTCCGGGCCCATGAGCCGACGGACCCCCGTGACCACGGCATTGCCCGGTACCCTTCTATTCGGCACCGACTACGAAGGGTCCACTCCCCATGAACGCCAGCATCACCCCCGAGGCGGAATCCGCCGTCGCTGACATCGCAGCGCGCTACCAACTTTCCACCGACGCCGTCATCGCCATGCTCTACGCCGTGAACAGTGGCGGCGGCACCATGGCGCAATTCTCCATCCCGGAACTAGGCGGTTCCGGACAGTGGATGCGCGGCGGTATGACCATGGTGGGCAACATGTTCGACAACGCCCTCAAGGCCCGAGTCGACTCTCTGTGCAACGAACTCTCCCAGCTCTTGGCCACCACGACGGTGTTCCCGGTGGTCGCCGGTGCCGCAGCGGGGTCCTACACCTCGGGCAACTGGTGGCCGGCCGACCTCGGTGTGCCCAGTTCGTCGGGTGGGCAGAACGATGCCCGCTACGCGATCTTCCCCGGTACCCGCCGGCTGGCCATCCAGGTCAATGGCGTCACCCGGATCTTCGACACCGGTGACCATCAAATCGGTGGTGTGCAACAACAGCAGGGCGGCAACTACGGGTCGGTGACCTTCACCAGCCAGTTCGGCACCTTCGACGTGTCGGCTCTCACCGAACTCGGCGACCAGCAGGTCGCTGCGACACCGGTCGCCGCCCCCGCTCCCCAGGACAATTACGCGCAGCCTGCGCCGATGGACACCCCGGTTCCCAACGGGGCACCGATCTACCAGGAACAGGTGCCGACGAATCCGGCGCCCGGCGCCGACCCGACGGGTTCGGACCCCTCGTCGATCATCGCGGCCATCGAATCGCTGGCCGGACTCAACCAGCGGGGCATACTCTCCGACGACGAGTTCGCAGCGAAGAAAGCCGAGCTGCTCGGGCGGCTGTGATCGCGCGCCGGCTCACGGCGTGAGTTCACTGGTCAGAAAGCGCACCTGCGCACCGATGGCCTCCGAGGCCAACTGCTCGGTGTAGATGCCGAAGTGGCCGGTGGAGAACCGCACCAACTCCGCGCGGTCGCCGAGTTTCTCGGCGGCCGCCAGAGTCGGTGCGACCGGAGTGAGGTCGTCGAGCTCAGCTGCCAGGAACAACACCCGGCACGGCACCTTGTTCAGATACGACACCGCCCGGAACAGCGGCAGGGTCGCGAAGTCACGCAAACCGACGCGATTGAGCCACGTGCCACCGGCGATCTGTTGTACCTGTTCCCACCCATCGTCGGAGACGTAGGCCGCGTGTGATCCGACCGGGCCCATCGCCTGGACATGAAACGGGGTGCGGCGCAATATTCCCCGCGCGACGTCTTGCGCGATGGCGGACGTGAGCCAGGCCAGGTGAATTGGCGAGGTGCGCGCCATCAGGTGGCGCATGGTGGCGAAGTTGTCGAGGTTGGGCACCTGGGAGACGACCGCGGCGATCCGGCCGTCGCGGGCGGCTGCCGCGATCACCAGCCCACCCGCATACGACGTCCCCCACAGCGCGATCCGATCCGGGTCGATGCCGTCGAGTTGGCGGGTGGCGTCGACGACCGTCTGGTAATCCCGAAGCTCTGATTTCACCGACACCACCTCGCGGGGTTCGCCGCCGCTGTCCCCGAAACCCGAATAGTCGAAGACGACGGCGTGCATCCCGGCGGACGCGAAATGCTCGGCGTAGGACTGCAATCCGCAGTCGCGGGTGATCGCGAAGCCGTGACCGAGAACGACCGCCGGGGCGCCCGCCTCGGTGGTCAGGGACTGCGTCGCCGCGTTGTCGGGGGCCGGCCGGTAGTGCCATGCCGCGATGGTGTGCCCGTCGCGAGGAATCTCGATGTCGTGCCGCACCCACTGCGAGGTTGTATCGCTCACGCTGAACCCTCCCCTGGCTTCTTCGGCAGCAGACTACCCGCGTTCACGCGCGCTGCGGTGCTTCCGGCGGGATTGCAGCCAGCAATTGCCGGGTGTACTCCGTCGACGGGTTGTGCAGGATCTCCGCTGCCGGGCCGAACTCCACGACCGCACCGTTCTGCATGACGGCCACGGTATCGCTGATCTGCTCCACAACTGCCAGGTCATGCCCGATGAACAAGTACGACAGGCCTTTTCGGTCTTGCAGCTCGGCGAGTAGGCGTAGGACGTCGGCTTGCACCGAGACATCCAGCGATGCTGTCGACTCATCGAGGATGAGGATCTCCGGATCCGACGCCAGAGCGCGGGCGATGCAGACGCGTTGACGTTGGCCGCCAGACATCTCGTGCGGATAGCGATCGAGAAACGACGGGTCGAGGCTCACGTCGGACAGCAGATCCTCCGCCCGGGCGTGTGCGGCATCTGCCGACTCGACGATTCCGTGCACCCGCAGTGGTTCGGCGATACTGGCGGCAGCGGTCATCCGCGGGTCCAGGGACGCCGCCGGATCCTGGAACACCATCGCGACCCGACGACGCAGGGTTGCGGCGTCGGCACCGCGAACTCCGACGGCGTCGATGCGCCGGCCGTCGACGGTGACGGTGGCATGTCCGCGTACCGTGGTGCCGTGTCCGGACTCCACCAGACCGGTCAGAACCCCTGCGACGGTGGACTTCCCGGACCCGGATTCGCCGACGATGCCCAGTGTGGTGCCGCGGGCCAGACTCAGGTTGACGTCGTCGATCGCGTGGATCACCTCGCGGCCGGTCGCTCCCGCAACGGTGAAGTCGACCGAAAGTCCCGAGATGGTCAGTGCCGCGTCGGCGGACCGCTCGGAAGCGTCGCCGGGCTCGCTGATCTGTGCCGTCTCATCGCGGTCGGCGACCGTGCTCAGCAGCGGGCGGGCCTGCAGCAGTTCTCGGGTGTAGTCCTCGTGCGGGTCACTGAAAATGTCTGAGACCGTGCCGGTTTCGATGATGCGGCCGGAGCGCATGACGATCACGTCGTCGGCGATGCGTCCGATCACGCCGAGATCGTGGCTGATCCAGACGACCGCCATGCCGCGTTCGCGTTGAAGATCGGCGACGAGGTCGATGATCTGGGCCTGGGTGGTGACATCCAGGGCGGTGGTCGGCTCGTCGGCGATCAGCACCTCTGGATCGCAGGACAGTGCGATGGCGATCATCACCCGCTGTCGCTGACCACCCGACAACTGGTGCGGGTAGGCCCGCAGCCGGGACTCCGGATCGGGCAGGTTGACGTCGCGGAGGAGTCCCAGTGCGCGCGCCCGGGCATCGGCGCGGCTCAGCCCGAGGTGTCGACGCGGACCTTCGGTCAGCTGATCCTCGATCGTAAGAAGCGGATTGAGGCTCGACGACGGATCCTGGAAGACGAAACCGACACGAGCGCCATGCATCGCGCGCAAGGTGCTCGATGACGCGCCCACGATCTCGGTCTCGAGCAGCCGGGAGGAACCGGAGACGTAAGCACTCGGAGCGTCGAACAGGCCGGTGGCCGACAGCACGCTGAGCGACTTGCCCGAACCGCTCTCGCCAACGATGCCGAGGGTTTTGCCGGACTGCACCGCAAAGCTGATGCCGTGCACGATCTCTCGCGGGCCGACGCCGACCGTCAGATCGCGAACGGTCAGCACAGCGGACGGTTCTTGGCTGAGTTCGAGATAGGCGCCAGTGTCAGATGGCGTGGACCGAACCGGTTGTGTGCGGGACGTGCCACGGTTGCGCAGCAGTGTCCGCTGACGTGGATCGAGAACGTCACGTACGCCGTCGCCGATGAGGTTGAACGCGAACACCGTCAACAGGATCGCCAGGCCGGGAAACACTCCCATCCACCACGCACTGGTGATGAATCCCTGTGCGTCGTAGAGCATCCGGCCCCACGAGGGATCCGGCGGCTGAACTCCGAGTCCGAGAAACGACAGCGCGGCCTCGGACAGGATGGCAAACGCCAGCGAGATCGACGTCTGCACGATCACCGGGCCCGAGATATTCGGCAGCACATGACGGATCAGAATCCGCGGGGTGCCTACCCCCATCGTGCGGGCGGCCTGAACGTACTGGGTTTGCCGGACGCGCAGCGTATCGGCCCGCGCGACCCGAGCGAAGATCGGGATGTAGACGATGCCGATCGCGATCATCGCCGATGTGACGCCGGGACCGAGAATCGCGACGATTGCCAACGCCAGCAACATCACCGGGAACGAGAACATCACGTCGACGATGCGCATCAGCACCGTGTCGAGGACTCCGCCCGAGAAACCCGCGACCATACCGAGCACTACTCCGCACAACAGTGCGATCGCGACCGCGATGACCGCCACCCGCATGCTGACCGACGCGGCGAGCACCACACGGGAGAACACGTCGCGGCCGAGGTCGTCGGTCCCGAACAAATGGCTCCAGCTCGGCGCCGCCAAGGCGTTGGGGACGTCGATGGCATTGGCGCCGTACGGTGCGATCAGCGGTCCGAAGACGGCACACACGATGACCACCGCGATGATGACCAGACCTGCCGTCGACGCGCGGTTGCGGAGAAACAGCCGCCAGGGAGTGTCGGTTGATGTCGGTGCCGCCGACACGGTCTCGGTCTGTGGAGGGTTGGTCATGACAGCCGAATCCTCGGATCGATGACGGCGTAGAGAATGTCGACCACCAGGTTGATGATCAGGAAGATCACAGCGATCAACAGAATGGCGCCCTGCAGCATCGGGTAATCACGCGCGGCCACCGAGTCGTACACGAGCAACCCCAGGCCCGGCCACGCGAACACCACCTCGACAACGATCACCCCGCCGAGCAGGGCGGCGAACTGAATGCCGGAGATCGTCAGGACCGGCACCAACGCGTTGCGTCCGATGTGCGACAGCACTACCCGCCGACGACTGAGCCCCTTGGATTCCGCGGTGGTGACGAAGGGCGCGTTGACGACATCGAGGACCGACGATCGGACATAGCGGGTCATGATCGCGCCGGTGACGATACCGACGGTGATCGCGGGAAGGAGAATGTGCGACAGCCACGGCCCGGCGCCGTCGGCGAGCGGCCGATAGCCTGCTGACGGCAGCCAGCCCAGCGTGGTGGAGAACACCGCGATGAGCAGAATTCCCATCCAGAAGTCGGGCACCGAGATGCCGAACTGACTGACGACCCGAATGACGTTGTCGGCCGGTCGGCCTTCACGCAGTGCCGCCCAGAAGCCGAGTGGGATCGCGATCAGCAACGCCACCACAATTGCCGCGAGCGCCAGCGAGATGGTGGCCGGCAACCGCTCGAACAGGGTGGCGCTCACCGATTCACCGGTGCGGAAGCTGATGCCCAGATCGCCGGTGAACGCGTGACCGATGTAGGTCACGAGTTGGGTCAGTGGCGGCTGATCGAGACCCGAGGCATGGCGGAGTGCTTCATACGATTCCGGTGTGTACCTGGTACCCAACGCAATTCGTACCGGGTCACCGGGAACCACCTGGATGAGCAGAAAGACCGCGATGACCACACCGAGCAGGACCGCGGCGGTGTACAGCAGTCGCAGTCCGATGAACCGAATGAGCGGCGATTGAAAGGTCTTCACGCGTCGGAGCTCCTGTCCAGCCGGGCCGTTCGGAAGCGGATCGCCTTGTCTGCGCGTACGGTGTATCCCCGCAATCCGGTGGTGAACGCCTGGGTGGTCGATGGGTTGTAGAGGTAGAGGTAGCTCACGTCGTTGGCGATGATGGTGGCGGCGTCGGTGTAGATCTGTTTGCGCGCAGCGACATCGAGCTCGGTGCGGCCGGCATCGAGCAGACGGTCGACGGTGGCGTTGTGGTACTTCTGCGAGTTCGACGTGCCCTGCGAATGATGCTGTGAATAGTAGAAGTCGTCGGGGTCGATGTTGCCCAACCAACCGAGCAGCAGGGCGTCGAACTGGCCGGCCGACTGGCGGTCCAGCCAGGCGCCGAAGTCGAGTTGTTCGATGCGCACCGAGATCCCGATGTCGGCGAGGTGGGCGGCGATCACCTGCGCGGCGGTCACCGTCTCGGGGTACTCGGTAGTGACCATCAAGCCCATCCCGAGATTGTTGATACCGGCCTGGCGCAACAGGTTTCGCGCCCGTTCCTGAGCTTGTGCGTGCGATAGGCCCGCGGTGTACCGGTGGTATTCGGCGAACCACGGACTGGTCTTCGGAATCGCGAGTTGATTGGTGCGAGCAGTGCCATAGCCGACCACCTTGGCGATCGAATCGCGGTCGACAGCGTAGGCGACTGCTTGCCTAATGCGGTTGTCGTCGAAGGGTTTCCGGGCAAAGTTCATCGAGATGTACCAATAGTCGTTGGCCACCACGGTGCCCACGTGCAGTGAGTCGTCGGCTTCGAGGACGCGGAGTTGTTGTGCGGGAATGGCATCGGTCCAATCCACCTCGCCGGAGCGCAAGGCGGAGACCGCTGTGGTGCCCTGGGAGATGAAGCTGTAAATGATGCGTTGCGTCGGAGGCGGGCCGCGCCAGTAATCAGGGTTGGCGTTGATGGTGATCGAGGCACCGGGTGAGCGGGCACCGAAGGAGAACGGTCCGGTCCCGATGGGTCGGGTCGCGATGTCGCCGGATTCGACGTTGCGGCGGTTGACGATTGCCATGCCCTTGAATCCGCCGAGTGCGGCGAGCAGATTCGGGGTGGGTTGCTTGACGGTGATCAGGACCCGCCGGTCGTCGAGAGCGGTGATCGCATCGATGGCAGTCAGTTTGTAGGCGTTGGACAGTTCGCCGTCGATGATGCGGCGGTAGGAATAGACCACGTCGGCAGCCGAGCACGGATCGCCGTTGTGGAAGCGTACGCCCGGGCGCAGGGTGAAGGTCCATTGGCGCGCATCGGGACTCACCGTCCAGCTTTCGGCAAGTGATGGTTGCATCTCGAGTTCTTCGTCGGGTTCGACGAGTGTGTCGAAGACGTTCTCGAGGACCTGGAAGGTGAAATACGAACTGGACTTGTGCGGGTCGAGCTGATCGGGTTCGCCGGCGATCGCCGCCCGGATGGTGCCCGCGGAGTTGTCGGTGGGGCTTCCACACGCTGCCAGCACCGATGGCCCGATCACCGCGGCGACAGTTGCTCCGGCGGCCGCACCGAAGAATCGACGGCGACTCAGTGGCGCAGGTTCGGACTTCGAGCCGGTCATTGCTAACCCCTCCCGCCGGCGGCGCCGTGTTCGGCAGTGTTCCCGAGTATGAGTACCTGCGCAAGCCTAACGAAGTGGGTGTCGCGGGTGTCGGTGTTTCTCCGATCGGTGTCCTTACGGCACCGACACCGGTTGTGAGCAACTGTCGGGTACCGCGACCAGCGAACACGGCACCGGTGCACGCGTGGGACGGTAACCGCGCCCGACGCCGTGGTGCGCGGTGATCTCCCGGTACGCCGCGACTGCGTCGGTGGGTGTGCGTCGTAGCGTCGGGTCTTGCTGCACGTCGACCTCGTAGAGGCCGAATCGCGGTGCGTAGCTGCCCCATTCGTAGT
Organism: Actinomycetes bacterium; assembly: GCA_023461275.1. Lineage (GTDB taxonomy): Bacteria > Actinomycetota > Actinomycetes > Mycobacteriales > Mycobacteriaceae > Gordonia. The sequence continues at coordinate 58,466 of JAEYMI010000048.1, forward strand.
TGTCGGTGAGGCTCCAATAGTTGTAGCCGACCACCGGTATGCCGTCTTGCCGGGCGCGCTGAACCCAGTAGATCGTGTCACGGAGATGATCCGCTCGTCGATAGCCGTCGGGACGGGCCTGGCCGTCTGCGGTGGCCAGCCCGTTCTCGACGATCCAGATGGGTGTGCCCGGGAAACGCTGGTGAATGTGGCGCAGCGCGTAGTAGATCGACTCTGGACTCTGCGAACTCTGCTCGAAATGGTCGGCAACAGCGGCAGCGGCGCTGAAGTCGGTGACTGACGTCGAGTAATAGTGGTCGACGCCGATCACGTCGAGAGTGCCGCGCATGCGCTCGGGGAACAGGCTCTCCAGGAAGCCCTGCACGCCTGGTACCGGAAAGAATGCCAGGTTCGACGTCACTTGCGCGCCAGGTTGTTTCGCGTGGATGTATCGCCACATTCGGCGGTGGGCACGCACGATCCCATCGACCATCCGCCCGGCGTTGGCCACGTCGATTCCGCCGTAGCTCAGTTCGCGCCGAACGTATTCGGAGGGCTCGTTGAACGTGACCCACCTCGGTGCGGCCCACGCGTAGCGGTCGACGACCGTGGTCGCGAAGGCCACGAAGTCATCGGCCATGCCAACACGATTCCAACCGCCGCGATCAACCTCCCACCCCGGATGCACCCAATGATTCAGCGTGATCATCGGCGTCATGCCCGCTGCGACGATGGCACCGATCACCTGGTCGTAGAAGGCCCACCCGGCGGGGTCGTCGACGCCGGCTTGCGGTTGTACCCGCGACCACTCCACCGACATGCGGTAAGTGTCAACGCCGAGCGATCGAGCCCGCATGATGTCGTCACGGAATCGATGGAGGAAGTCAACCGACGTTCCTATCGGTGTCCGGAGCAGGCCACGTCGGCCGTATCGCAGGTAGTTCGAATCCGGGCTGGACCCCTCGGACTGAAACCCCGATTGCGCTACGCCGAAATGGAAATCCGGACCCAGTGGTGCGACCCCGGTGTCCGCGGTGGCCGGTGCCGAAACCATCATGAGCGTCACTGCGACGATTGTGGACGCCAACAGGGTTCGTGTGCCCATGGCGGGGACGTTACCCGATCGAGACACTCCGTCGACATCGATCTCGATCCCGCCGCAATGGGTTCGACGGTCTCGTCGGAAGGTCCGGCGGCTGGGACCTTCTGTTGATGTCCATCAACAAGAACGACACCGTGACCTGGAATACCTCGCAAGGAACCACCGAAGGCAAGGCGGTGGAGAAACGTACGTCGGAGTTCACCTTCGACGGGCAGAAGTTCAAGGCGGCCTCCGACGATCCGTACTGGATCGTCGAATCGTCGAAGACCGGCGCCAAGGCCGCGCACAAGGAGACGTCTTTGACGAAGAAGTGATTGGTTCCAAAGTCTCTGTCTCCCCTGCTCCCACCCGGATACGATGGGCGCCGAGTATCTCGCGATGACGAGGAGACGGTGATGAGCGAGCACCAGGTACGGATGATCATTCTTTCCACCGACGACCTGGACGAGTCGATCGCGTTCTACGGCGACACTCTCGGCATGCCGCTCAAGTTCCGTGACGGAACGCATTTCGCCGCGCTCGACGGTGGTGCGGTGACCCTGGCATTGGCGACATCGGTGGATCACCCGATTCACGGCCAGGTGGTCGTCGGAATCAAAACCGACGACGTCGACGCGGCCGCGAAGGCGGTCGAGGCCAGTGGTGGCGGGATCGTTCAGGGTCCGTACGACGACGCCCACGAACGCCGCGCCGTGGTCTACGACAACAAGGGCAACGGTCTGGTGTTCTACAGCCCGTTACAGCGCTGAGGCCGAGGGGAATTCGGCCATCGACTCGCGATGCCCATGCCTGTCCGGGCTGGCCTACGACGACTGCTGCGGTCCGATCCTGGCCGGCCGCCGGCCGGCACCAACGGCCGAGGCGTTGATGCGTTCGCGTTTCACCGCGTTCGCCGTCGCCGACGTCGATTACCTTCGGACGAGCTGGCATCCGCGGACGTGTCCAGCCGACCTCACCCTCGACGACGATCTGACCTGGTATCGCCTCGACATCGAATCAACCTCCGGTGGAGGACCTTTCGACACCACGGGTGAGGTGGAGTTCATTGCCTACCATCGAAGTCCGGTGGGTCGGGGCACGCTGCACGAACGTTCCACGTTCGAAAAGCTCGACGGCCGATGGGTCTATGTCGAGGGTGTCATTCTGGCGGGGTGACCTCGTCGAAGGTCAGCTGTAGGAACGCCAGGTCCAGCCACCTGCCGAATTTGGTGCCCACCTGTGTGAGCACCCCGGTGGGCTGGAATCCCAGGCGTTCGTGCAGTCGGATCGATCCCGTATTGCTCGCGTCGATTCCGGCGACCATCACGTGTATGCCGGTGCTTCTGGCCTTGTCGATGATGGCGGCCATCAGCTGGCCACCGAGTCCCGCGCCGCGCTGATCGTTGCGAACGTAGACCGAGTGCTCCACGGTGCGGTGGAACCCGTCGTGGGGCCGGAACGGCCCGTACGTCGCGTAGCCGAGGACATCGTCGGTGCCGGTGCCGGTGCCGGTGCCGCTGACGCCGGGTTCGACTGCGACAAGCACCGGAAACCCGGCCGCCTGTCGTTCGGCTATCCAGTCGCGGCGGTTCTCGACGTCAACGATCGCGTCGTTCCAGATCGCCGTGGTATTCGCGACCGCGTCGTTGTAGATGATCGCGATTCCCTCGGCGTCATGGTCGGTCGCGTCTCGGATGAGCATGCCGATACTCCTTCAGTCACTACTCACTCAGTCACTATTTTCAAAGGGGGTCGGTTCACCGCGCGACGTAGGACTTCAGGTGTTGTCCGGTCAGCGTTGACGCGTCGGCGATCAGATCGGCGGGAGTGCCCTCGAAGACCACGCGGCCACCATCGTGTCCGGCGCCCGGGCCGAGGTCGATGATCCAGTCGGCGTGGGCCATCAATGCCTGATGGTGTTCGATCACGATGACCGACTTGCCCGCGTCCACCAGCCGGTCGAGCAGTCCGAGCAGTTGATCGACGTCGGCGAGATGCAGTCCGGTGGTCGGCTCATCGAGAACGTAGATGTCGCCCTTCTCCCCCATGTGCGTCGCCAGCTTCAGCCGCTGGCGTTCGCCGCCGGACAATGTGGTGAGGGGCTGTCCGATCTTCACGTAGCCCAGTCCGACGTCGACGAATCGCTGCAGGATCTTGTGCGCGGCAGGTACTTTCGCGTCGCCATCGGCGAAGAACTGCTCCGCTTGTGCGGCGGACATGCCGAGTACCTCGCTGATGTCCCGCCCACCGAAGGTGTACTCGAGTACCTCGGCGGAGAACCGTTTGCCCTCGCAGACCTCGCACGTCGTGGCGACGCCGGCCATCATCGCGAGGTCGGAGTAGACCACGCCGGCCCCGTTGCAGTTGGGACATGCGCCTTCGGAGTTGGCGCTGAACAACGCGGGTTTCACGTTGTTGGCCTTCGCGAAAGCCTTACGAATGGGTTCCAGCAGACCGGTGTAGGTGGCGGGATTGCTGCGCCGAGAGCCGCGGATGGCGCTCTGATCGATGGCGACCACACCGTCGAGCGGGACCACGGATCCGTTGATGAGCGAGCTCTTGCCCGATCCGGCGACGCCGGTCATCACCACGAGCACGCCGAGCGGTATGTCGACGTCGACCTCGCGCAGGTTGTGCAGGTTTGCTCCGCGTATCCGCAGGGCATCCGACGATGTCCGCACCTCGTCCTTGACCGATGCCCGGTCGTCGAAGTGCCGTCCGGTGAGGGTGTCCGCGGATCGCAGCTGCTCCACGGTCCCCTCGAACACGATCTGCCCACCGTCGGTTCCGGCCTTCGGGCCGATGTCGACCACGTGGTCGGCGATCACGATCGCCTCCGGTTTGTGCTCGACCACCAGCACGGTGTTTCCCTTGTCGCGCAGCGCCAACAACAGGTCGTTCATTCGTGCGATGTCGTGTGGGTGCAGACCGATGGTGGGCTCGTCGAAGACATAGGTGACGTCGGTCAGCGAGGATCCGAGGTGGCGGATCAGTTTGGTGCGCTGCGCTTCTCCGCCGGACAGCGTTCCGGCCGGCCGGTCCAGCGACAGGTAGCCCAGCCCGATATCGACGAAGGAGTTCAGTGTCTCGGTCAGCGCGGTCAGCAGCGGCACCACCGAGGGCTCACTCAAGCCGGATACCCACTCGGCGAGATCGGTGATCTGCATCGCGCAGACGTCGGCGATGTTGTGGCCCTTGATCTTCGACGACCTCGCCTCCGCCGACAGCCGGGTGCCGTCGCAGTCCGGGCAGGTGGTGAAGGTGATTGCCCGGTCGACGAAGGCGCGAATGTGCGGTTGCATCGCGTCGCGGTCCTTGGCCAGGAACGACTTCTGGATCTTCGGGATCAGCCCTTCGAAGGTGACGTTGATGCCGTCGACCTTGATGCGGGTGGGTTCCTTGTACAGCAGATCGTTGAGTTGCTTCTTGGTGAACTTCGCGATCGGTTTGTCGGGGTCGAAAAAGCCGCAGCCACGGTAGATTCGGCCGTACCAGCCATCCATCGTGTAGCCCGGGACGGTCAGTGCCCCCTCGTTGAGCGACTTGGTGTCGTCGTAGAGCGCGCCGAGGTCGAAGTCCGAGACCGACCCGCGGCCCTCACAGCGCGGGCACATGCCGCCGGTGACACTGAAGCTCCGACGTTCCTTCACCGTGCGGCCGGCCTTCTCGACGGTGACCGCGCCGGCCCCGCTGACGGAAGCCACATTGAACGAAAATGCCTGGGAGGAACCGATATACGGCTTGCCGAGACGGCTGAACAGAATCCGCAGCATCGCGTTGGCGTCGGTCGCGGTCCCGACCGTCGACCGCGGATTGGCGCCCATCCGTTCCTGATCGACGATGATCGCCGTGGTCAGGCCTTCCAGCACGTCGACGTCTGGTCTGGCCAGACTCGGCATGAATCCCTGAACGAAGGCGCTGTAGGTCTCGTTGATCAACCGCTGCGATTCGGCTGCAATGGTTCCGAACACCAGCGAACTCTTGCCCGATCCGGATACTCCAGTGAAAGCGGTCAGTCGCCGTTTCGGGATCTCGACGTTGACGTCACGGAGGTTGTTGACCCGTGCACCGTGGACGCGAATCGTGTCGTGGCTGTCGGCGGTATGTGCGGTCGCGACTGGTGTCTTCACACATCGATCGTGCCACGGCGATCTGATGCGCGAATCGTCGAACTCAGATCGGGGTCAGCGGATGAATCACGATGTCACCCAGGTTGTCGGCCTGGGCGGCCATCGTCTCCCCCAGCGCTGGTGACTTCATGTGCGCATCCAGGGCTTCCTTGGACTCCCACACCTCGACGGTCACGAAGGTGCCCGGCACGGCCGCTGATTCGAACACGTTGTACGACGTGCAGCCGGGTTCGTCACGAGAGGCCGACGCGAGTGTCGACAATGCTTGAGCGACTTCGGATTCCGATCCGGATTTGGCGGCGATGGTGGCCACAACCTGTAGTTCACCCATATGCTGATCTCCTCACCTGAGGTGCCGTGGACTCGGCGGTACGTGTCATTCGGATGCTACAGCGCGAATGCGAACGGCTGATCGATTCGGTGGACGGGGGCACAATGCCCCATAGGGATCTGCTGACACAGACCGGGAGGCGACACCGATGCCCGACGACCCGACGATGATGATGGCGCCGAGTCTGCAGATCGCGAGCGGCCCGACACAACGCGATCAGGACTCGGTGGCCCCGCTCATGGTCTCGACGAGCTCGGCACGAATGGACTCGGTGCCGTCGGTCTCGGTGGTGTCGGCACCACTGACCAACAAGCCGCTGATCAAGAAGTTGGTCGACATCATGGTCAACGAGGACGGCCGGCACGAACGCACTCGTGCATTCGTTCTCGCGGTCTGTGCCGGGTATGCCTATGCCGACCCCGCTATTCTGCGGGCGACGTTGCAACGGATCGGGCTCGAGACCCGATGCCGCGCGGTCCCGATCACCGTCGACGCGATGTATCTGCGGTCAACCGCCTACATCATTCAGAGCGTAGACAGACGGCTGGTCATCGTGGCCTACCGCGGTACCGAACCGACCAACATCATCAGTTGGCTCGCCGACTTCGAGACCGAGACCGAACCGGTCTCCGAGCCACCGGGCGGCGCTGTGCACTCGGGTTTCTACCGCAACATGCGTGCTGGGCGCTACGCCGTGGTCGACGTTATCGACCGCGCACTGAACGGCGACTACGTCGATGAACACGACGAGGACTCCGCCCAACGTCGGTCGAGGCCGGCCGACGCCGAGACGCCCGTCGAAGCGATCTACTTCACCGGACACAGCTTCGGCGGCGCAATGGCGATCCTGCTCGCACTCACCCTGACCGATCGGCTGACGGGCGGGGCGTCGACACCGCCGGTGCGGACCGCTGAGGCGGACACGACGTTCGGCCGAATCAGCCGCGCGCTGCGCGGCGTGTACACCTTCGGTCAGCCGATGATCGGAACCGCTTGTCTGGCAGAGGGATTGACCGATCTACCATTCCGCTATCGACGGTATCTCCAGGCCAACGACCTGGTTCCGCACCTGCCGCCGCGGACGTCAGGTGACTTCGCGCACTTCGGTAGAGAGATCCGGTGTGACCGGCGAGAACGAGGTGATGACCCTGACCTCCTCGGTCAACTCGCGTCATTCGGCATCCGCCTCGAGCATCGGGTCCCGGCCCCTCTCGGTGACCTTCTGCGGAGTCTGCGGACTCCGGCCCGCCAAACCGGACTGATCGGCATCGCCACCGGAGTCCTCACTCTTGCCGGTGGACTGTTTCGCGTGCTGAACTCACGGTGGCTGCACTGGTCGATCGCCGAGCACGCGCCGCATCACTACATTCGGGCATTGGCCCCCGAAGGACTGACCAACGAATTCGGATAGGCCAAGTCGATCCCCGACCCGCCGATCCGAGCCCTCTACCGAAGGTGAGATATGACCACCGCTCCCAAGTCCCCCACTCCTGCGACCACCGCCTACGACTTCACCGCCGACGACATCGACGGCACGTCGGTACCCCTGTCGACGTACGCCGGCCGGCCGCTGCTCATTGTGAACACCGCGTCGAAGTGCGGTTTCACTCCGCAATACGCCGGGTTGGAGAAGCTCAATCAGGAGTTCGGCGAGCAAGGACTGCAGGTCCTCGGATTCCCCTGCGACCAGTTCGCCCACCAGGAGCCCGGCAACGCCGAGGAGATCAAGAACTTCTGCAGCCTGCAGTACGACGTCACGTTCCCGATGTTCGCCAAGATCGACGTCAACGGCCCGCACGCGCATCCGCTCTATCAGTGGTTGCGCTCGGAGAAGCGCGGCGTGCTCGGGGGCCGAATCCAGTGGAACTTCACCAAGTTCCTCGTCGATCGCAACGGGGCCGTGGTGAAGCGTTTCGCTCCCACGACCGCACCCGACAAGTTGGTCGGAGCGATCACCGAGGTGCTCTGACAGACTCGACCCGTGACGAGAGCTACTTGCTTCGCCCGTATCGGGTTGGCCTACGCGGTGGCCCTGGCGGTGGCGGCAGTGTGGTTGACCGTCGGTCCCGACACCGGAAGGGTGTGGCTGGATACCCTGATCGCTGACGTGCTGGCCACGCTGGTGATCTTCGGTTTCAGCCGCCGCTACCGCAATTCCAGTGTCTACGACGCCTATTGGAGCGTGGTACCGCCGCTGCTGTTGGTTTACTGGTGGTGGCGCGGACATGCCGGAATCGACGACGTCCGCTGCTGGTTGATCGCGATCGTCGTCGTGGCGTGGTCAGTTCGGCTCACGTGGAACTGGGCGTCGTCGTTTCCGGGTCTGCAGCACGAGGATTGGCGTTATCAGATGCTGCGGGATCGCAGCGGCCGCTGGCCACTGCTCACCGATCTGTTCGCCATTCACCTCGTCCCCACGCTGCAGGTTTTCATCGGCATGCTTCCGGTGTGCGTTGCCGTGACGTCGCCGGGCCGAACGGTCATGTGGCTCGACGTGGTGGCACTGGTGGTCGGGATCGGCGCGGTCACGGTGGAGTTTGTCGCGGATCGGCAGTTGCACCGATTCCTGGCCGGGCGATTGCCGGGCGAGACGCTCGCCGACGGTCTCTGGAGTTGGTCGCGGCATCCGAACTACTTCGGCGAGTTCGGGTTCTGGGTGGCCATGGCACTCTTCGGGGTTGCGGCCGCGCCTGCGCAGGCCTGGTGGTTGTTTGTCGGCGCGGTCATGATGCTGGCGATGTTCCTCGGTGCGAGCATCCCGATGATGGAGCAACGCAGCCTGCAACGGCGTCCGCACTATGCCGATGTGATCGGTAGCGTCTCGAAGTTCGTCCCCCGCCCACCGCGGCGGCGGGCCACGCGGTGAAACGTAGGTGGCGCCTGCTTGTCGTCGGCCTCGGCGATGCGGGATTGCTCACGGCCATTCACCTCGCCCGCGACTTCGAGACCGTCGCGATCTCGTCCAAGCCCGGACTCGTCAGCGGTCAGGAACTCGGACTGCGCCTGAGTCGCCCGGATGTCTGGGCCCTCGACTACCGCATCGACTACCGGCGGTTTCGAGGACTCGATCGCGTTCGTATCGTGCACGGTTCGGTCGTCGGACTCGATGCGGACGGTCACCGGGTCTCCGGTGTGACCGCCGAGGGTGGCCGATTCGTCGAACCATTCGACATCCTGGTGATCGCCACCGGCGTCACCAACGGCTTCTGGCGAACGGCCACAACCGAATCCGACGACGAGATCACCACCGGCCTGAACGCCGCGCACGCCCGCATCGCCGATGCTCACACCGTCGCGGTGATCGGCGGCGGTGCCGCGGGCATCAGCAGCGCGGTCTCCATCGCGACGGTCTGGCCGGACAAGCGCGTCGACCTCTACTTCCCCGGCGATCGCCCGCTGGCCTACCATCACCGCCGAACCTGGGACCGGATCCGACGCCGCATCGACGATCTGGGTATCGGCGTACATCCCGGTCACCGCGCGATCATTCCGGACGGATTCGCGGGCGAAGCCATCACCGATGGTCCGATCGAATGGAGCACCGGGCAACCCGCTGCCGCCGCCGACGCCGTGCTCTGGGCGATCGGCGCGGTATCGCCCAACACGTCGTGGGTTCCGCCGGACATGCGCGACGAACACGGGTTCGTTCAGGTGAACGCCCACCTCCAGGTATCCGGCTATCCGGAGGTGTTCGCGATCGGGGACGTGGCGGCCACCGACGCCCTGCGCAGTTCCGCCCGGAACCGCGCGGATCGGTTGTTGGCGCACAATATTCGCGCCTTCCAGGCCGGCCGTCGGATGCGGTCGTATCGACCGCCGAGCCGCCGATGGGGATCGGTACTGGGAGTGCAGCCCGATGGCCTCGAGGTGTTCACCCCCACCGGGCGTGTCTTTTGCTTCCCGAGCTGGTCGATCAACACGGTGTTGCAGCAGTGGATCGTGCGGCGCGGCATCTATCACGGCATCCGCGACGCGTGAACAAGGACGACGCGTGAACAATGACATGGTGGGCAGCGACGCGGTGGGCAGCAGCATGGCGAGCAGCGCGGCCATGGACAGCGTGGAATGTGTGGTCGTCGGGGCCGGTGTGGTGGGGCTTGCCGTCGGGCGTGCATTGGCGCTGTCGGGACGTGAGGTGATGATCCTCGAGGCCGCCGACGACATCGGGACCCAGACCAGTTCCCGCAACTCCGAGGTGATCCACGCCGGCATCTATTACCCGGCGGGCAGCGCGAAAGCCGCGATGTGCGTTGCCGGGCGTGAGCAGCTCTACCGCTACTGCGCCGAACGCGATGTGCCGCACCGGCGTCTGGGCAAGTTGATCGTGGCGACCGATGATGACCAACGGGCGGCGCTGGGCGCGATCCGGGACGCAGCGGCGTGTAATGGCGTCGCCGACCTGACCGAGATCGGTCGCGACGAACTCCGCGAGATCGAGCCCGAGGTGAATGCGGTGGCTGCCCTCCTGTCCCCGTCGACCGGAATCATCGACAGCCACGGTCTGATGGTCGCGCTCCGGCGCGATGCCGAGAGTGCCGGTGCCGGTGTGGCATTGCGGAGCGCGGTGACATCGGTGCGTCGCGCAGGCAGTCACACCGTCATAGAGATCGATGGTGTCGGTGAGCTCGGATGTGAAGTGCTCGTCAACTGTGCCGGCCTGGGCGCCTGGGATGTGGCGCGGTCCTTCGGCGGATTTCCTGAACGGCACATCCCGCCCCGTCACCTGGCGAAGGGCTCGTACTTCGCGTTGGCGTCCGGTCCGGCGCCGTTTCGGCATCTGATCTACCCGGTCCCCGTCGACGGCGGACTCGGCGTTCATCTCACGCTCGATCTCGGCGGCGCTGCCCGATTCGGGCCCGACGTCGAATGGGTGGGCACGATCGACTACAGCGTCGATCCCCAACGCGGACAAGCGTTCTACTCGGCGATCCGGCGCTACTGGCCTGCGCTGCCCGACGATGCGCTGGTGCCGTCGTATGCGGGTATCCGACCGAAGACCACGGGGCGCGGTGCGCCGGCGGGTGACTTCGAGCTGCTGGGTCCCGACGATCACGGTGTGTCGGGGATCATCCACCTATTCGGCATCGAATCACCCGGACTGACATCGTGTCTGGCGTTGGGAGATGCGGTGCGCGATATGGTTTCCGGGCGTTAACCGCTCACGTCGTCGAGGCGGATGCGCACCGACACCACACCCTTGTCATCACGGCGGCTCACGGCGTGACCGTGGCGCTCGCTGCCATCAAGGGTCACGGTGATCGGGGCGCCGTCGCCGGTGAAGTTGCGCCACCAGTTCTTCTTGTCCGGCATGGCCACACCCACAACGACGTCGTCGCCGGAACGTCGGTACATGACCGGTAGGGAGAACTCTTTGCCTGACTTGCGGCCCGTGTAGGTCAGCACTGTCATCGTGGTACCCAACTTGTCGCCGATCACCGGCGCGGACAGCAGCGGTGCAACCACCCGGTTGACCGCCGCCATGCCATCCTTGAACAACGTCATGCCGACTCCCCTTCACCTGACTTCGACGACGTGCCGCGCGGTAGCTGAGGCAGCGGCCGCAGCCGCTCCACCAACCAGGCGTAGACCTCACTGTTGTTCAGCAGCGTGAAGTGGTTCGCGCGACCCAACTCGAAGGCCGCGTCGTCGGCAAAACCGATGTGGCGCCACTTGTTTCGGCCGGTCGCACTCGGTCCCCGCACGAGGCCGTCTCCGATGATGCGACCCAACGGATGCCGGGGACTGCGCGTGACGGTGGCCATGACGACGAGATGCTCTGCAGTGGGCAATAATTCGACGTCCTGGCACACCATCTGATAGATCGCATCGGCATCGGACTCGCGCCAGTCGTCGTCGGTCAGGTAGCCGTGGAACAGATCTCGAATCCCGGCGCTGCGTCGTCGTAGGAGCCCGGCGACCGGACGGGTCTCGGGTAAGCGGTCGAGCGCGGCGCTCAGGTAGTGCACGCCCTGCGCGGCCGGCGCGCCCAGGTGCGGGCTACCGAGATACACGACGTGTCGAACCCGAGGAATCCAGGCACTGCCCGCGCCCATTCCCTGATGGCCGGCGCTGCGGGCGATGAGCCCGCCCATCGAATGGCCGACGATATCGATGGTGCGGATCGGAACCGGCCAGTTCGTCATGAGGTCGGTGATCAGGCGGTCGAGCAGGATGCCGTTCTCGCTGATGTGTAGTCCGGTGTTGTAGCGCACATTGATCGGCGTTGCCCCGACATCGGCTTTCAGCAGCTCGCCGTAGGTTGGTCGACCGCCGTGCCGCCAGGCCAGTTCGGTCTCCATCAGCCCGTGCACAAAGATCACCACGTGATCGGTGGCGTCGGGATGCATGCGGGCCAGGCTCGCGGCGTCTGTCCCGTACGGCCGGCCGTCGGCGTGGGGGGCCATCTCGATGGCGAGCGGAGAGGATTCGGCATGCAGGCGGTCGCCGATCAGCCCGTTGACGACGGCGACGCCGAATGCTCCGCGCGAGCTCGCCGAGAGTTCGGCCCCCTCGCGCCGGGATCGGGTTCCGACCAGCGGAATCAGCTGATCGGCCAGCCGAGACGACTCGGTGAAGGCGGTGTGCACGGCCGTGTAGGTCGCGTCGGTGATGGCGTCGTGAGCCGGACGGATCGCACCGCCGCGCACGCCCAGCACGGAGAACACCCGATCGGTGACCGCGCGGTGAATGTGGTGGATTCCGGTCGTGGCCCTGCCCAGTTCTTCCAGAGCGAGACCGGCCAACGCGGTGTACTCGTCGGCCGTGGTCGTGGTGTCGGCGGAAGGAGATGCGGTCGCCATAACAAACAGTGTACAGGTGTGCACTCAGTTTGGGCCGCGTTCAGCCAGTTCTGTCATCGTACGATTGAGTGATGTCGATTGTGAACCGTGGCTTCGTCGGGCGTCGGGATCGCAGCGCCGACCGGCTTCCGCCTGGGCAGTACCACACGCTTGACTTTCCCGTGCTCTCCGCCGAACCGACCCCGGTGATTCCCCTCGACTCGTGGCGGTTGACCTTCCAATCGTCGTCGCATCAAGCGCACACCTTGACGTGGAGTGATTTCCAGCAGCTGCGCCACGAGGACGTATCCACCGACATCCATTGCGTCACACGGTGGTCGAAGTTCGACACGCGGTGGCGCGGGGTCGCATTCGATACCATCCTCGCCAACCTGCCGTGGGCGTCGGACGCCTTCGTCATGGTGCACTGCTATGGCGGCTACACCACCAACCTGGCACTCGCCGACCTGACCAACGGCCGCGGATGGATCGCCGACACCTACGACGGCGAACCGCTCGCGCCAGAGCACGGTGGTCCGGCGCGCCTGCTGGTGCCGCACCTGTACTTCTGGAAGAGCGCGAAATGGGTTCGGCGCGTACGGTTCATGCCCGCCGACGCCCCGGGATTCTGGGAGAGTCACGGCTACCACCTGCATGGCGATCCCTGGCTCGAACAGCGGTACTCGTGACCGACTGGCAGATCACCACGGTGATCGCCGACGAGTGGCAGTCACCGACATCCCGATCGCTGCGCCTGGCGCTGTCGGAGCCCTTCGACGCCTTGCCCGGTCAGCATATCGACATTCGGCTGACCGCCGAAGACGGCTACTCCACGGCGCGGACCTACTCACTTTCCGATGTCCGTGAGACCCGCACCGTGGAGGTGACCATCGAAAAAATGCCCGACGGCGAGGTGTCACCGTACCTGGTCGACGTGATCGAAGTAGGTGAGCCACTGGAGATCTCGGGCCCCAACGGAGGCTGGTTCACCTGGAACGCCGCAGATTCGTCGCCGGTGCAACTCATCGCGGGTGGGTCCGGCATCGCGCCATTGATGGCGATGCTTCGCAGCCGTGAGGTGCTCGCTCCGGCAACGGAGTTCGGACTCGTCTACTCGGTCCGCTCGCCGGATCAGGTCTACTACGCCACTGAATTCGCCCAGCTGTCCGACCACCGGCGCCTTGATGTGTACCTTGCCCACACCAGGATCGCCCCCGAGGGTGTCAACCGCCCGGCGGTACGGCTCACGGCGGCCGAACTGTCAAGCTGGTCGATTCCGCCCGAGCGGGGTCCCATGGTATTCATCTGCGGCCCCAACGGTTTCGTCGAATCATGTGCGGCGTGGATGGTGCAAGCGGGCCACTCCCCCAACCGGATTCGGACCGAGAGGTTCGGTGGTGGGTGATCACTGGGCCGACGCCGGATCGAGATGGCCGCGGGTGGCGAGCCAGGAATGGACGAGTGGCACCACACTTGCGCCCTCGCCGCTTGCGGCTGCGACACGCTTCATCGACCCGGCACGAATGTCACCCGCGGCGAAGACTCCCGGCGTACTGGTGGCCAGATTGGCCGGCGGTAGATCGTCGGACCATAGCGCGCGCGGAACATCGCGCCCGGTGAGAACGAAACCGTTGTGATCTCGTGCGACGGCCGGGGGTAGCCATTCGCACTGCGGCTCGGCCCCGATCAACAGGAACAGGCCACCGACGGGCCGTTGCTCTAACGAGCCGATCATGTTGTTGCGCAGTGTGATCCACTCCAGTTGACCACTTCCTCCACCGTCGACCACCTCACACGATGCACACACCGAGATCCTGGGGTTGTAGGCGATCTCACCGACCAGGTACGACGACATGGTCTCGGCCAGCGCTGCGCGGCGGATCACGATCGTCACCTGACGCGCATACCTGGCCAGGTGGACCGCAGCCTGCCCGGCCGAATTGCCGCCGCCTACGACGACGACATCGCGTCCCTCCATCTCTCGGGCAGCGCTCATCGCCGCCCCGTAATAGACGCCGGCACCAACCAACTCCTCGAGCTCCGGAACACCGAGCCTGCGATAAGCGACGCCGGTGCTGATGACCACCGCGCGAGCCCGGACGTCGCCGCCGTCGGTGATCAGGCAATGCGGATGTCGGTCATCACCGAGTCGTAGATCGTTCACCGACCATCCGGTGCAAAACGAGGCGCCGAACCGGACGGCCTGGGTACGGGCACGCTGAGACAGACGCATCCCCGAGATACCTCGCGGGAAACCGAGGTAGTTGCGGATCATCGAGCTGGTTCCGGCCTGTCCACCGACCGCCTCGGATTCGAGCACGACCGTCGAGAGTCCCTCGGAGGCACCATAAACGGCGGCGGCGAGTCCTGCGGGCCCGGCACCGACCACGGCGAGGTCGACCACCGAGGACACCTCGACATCCGACGGACGCCCGTAGATGAGGGTCGCGATGTCACGCACCGAACTCGGACAGATCGCGCCACTACCGTGCTTCTGTAGCGAGTGCACGATCGGATAGGTGATCTGATCATCGACGAGGCCTGCGGCGAGCACTCCCTCCGCGCTATCGGGCCGATACGTGCGGTGCGGCATGCCCATTCGGTCGAGGAAGTCGCGGATCGCCATCGTCAGCGGAGTGACGTCGGCGGAAATGATGCGAACGGACTCGATCACCGGAACCGCGACGGTGGCACCCCAGTCCGAGAGCAACTCGGTGATCGCGTAGTGGAACTCTTCGTCACGCACCCCACGAGGAGTGAGCAGAAAGGTGTCGAACTTGCCCTTCTGCAGAGGTTGTCGCAGCGTCTCGGCGTCCTGGGTGAATCGGCTCCAGTGGATCGTCACGACGCGACGCGCGGTGGGCACCGTAGTCCGAAAGGCTTGTAGCGCTTCCAAAACCGGCATATCCGGCAAGACCGAGTCGGTGACAATGAGCGCGACCGGACAACCCTCGCCGCGTAGCCGTCCGAGGGTCACGATCGCGTCTATCGCCGATGGTGCGCAGACCACCTGGTAGTCGTGGGCGTATCTGCGGAATTCCCGATCGAGATGATCGATGTTCTCCTGCGAGACCAGCAGGATGGCCGGAACGTGGGTATCCGGTAGCGCGGTCAACGGGCCCCTTTGCGGCGGATTCGGGTCGGGATGGTCACCGGCGTCGGTCGGCTGGTGATATGCCAAGCACCACAACCACATTGATAGGCGTTCAGCGGTGGGACGTCAGAACGCACGGTCTGAATGTGCCTGATGGTGTCACGCGCGTCGACGGCCGACCGATAGGGCTTCTTGTCCGGCGTCGGGCAACCCCGGGCGTTGTTGACGGGCCGAGCGCCGCCTGCATCCCGGTTGGGCACGGAAGGACGGACCGCGGCGGTACGGGCTTCGATGTCGCGGTAGTAGCGATCGAGTTCGTCGTCGGAGAAGGGCATCGATGAGCCTTTCGTCAGGGCTCATTCAATGCTACGGGTCTTCGATGCTACGGGTCGAGGACGTGACGCTCATGGCTTGGCGCGTCGCGCCCGCAAATCGTCGACGGGCGGGCTTAGCGTGCCATCCACAATCGACGTCGGATGACGCCGCGCATGCGACTCAACTCCGAACGCGTCAGCGATGCCGGTGGTTCGGTGTCGACGAGATGGGATACCTCGGCGAAGAAGTCGCGATCCGACAGGCCGAACTCATCGTTGATCGTCTGCGACGATCCGCCCCCGAGGTTGTACCAATCGGTTTCGAACGCGATCATGCGCTCCTGCATATTGTTCATGCTGAGATCCCAAGGGTTGCTGCTGATAAAGCCGGTCAGGCGACTGTGGTCGCGGTCACCCACCGATGCGTCCTTTGTACACCTGTCGTTCGACCGACCGCGAGCACATTCTCAGGTGTTCACCCGGTGTTGACAGCTGCGCAGCAATCGGTACGGGTCCGCCGGACAATCCGCGGTCATAGACTCACAGCATGAGCGGATCTCCGGCGCCCGACCCGTCCCCTATTCCTGCCACCGGTCTGGATCCCGCCACCGGTGGCCCGGCCCCGGCGACCGGCACGTCACCCGCGCCACGCACATTCGGCGAGCGCGCCAACGCCGTGATGAAAAAGCTGGTGATAGCCATCATCGCCGTCGCGGTGGTGGTCATCGCCTACTTCATCCTGGAGGCGTTTCTGCCGCGGTGGTGGGCCGGCCAGATCGGCCACCGGGTGAACGGTTCCTTCAGCAGCGGAATCGGAATCGGACTGCTGCTCGGTATCGTGTGCACATTCGTGCCGATCGTGCTCATCGCGTGGGCGGTGCGGCTCGGGTCCTGGTGGAAACGCATCCCGGCGATCATCTGCGCGGTTCTCGGTGTGGTCGTCGCGATTCCGAACCTACTCACCTTGGCCGTGGTGGTCGGTCGGGGCAACGGATCGCATGCCGGACAACGAATCTTCGACGTGCAGGCCCCCGGATTTCGCGCGGCCACGCTGTGGGGAGCGGTGGGCGGCGCGATCGTCGCCTTCGTGCTGATCTTCTTCTCCTGGCGTTACCGCAAGCGGGGACGCCAGCTCAAGGAGAGTCGCGAGCAAGCCGCGTCGGTGGAGGCGTCACCGGGAACTCACGACCCCACGACCGACTGATCACCCGCGGTTTCGTCGGCTCCGAGCCTTCGGTCCCGGCGGTTGGCCGTGATGCTGCTGATCAAGGCCGCCCCGATGAACGCGACACCGACCAGCCCGGTCAGTACCTCGTTGACGTGGACGTGGATGGACAGCAGCAGGATCAGTGCCAACGCGCCGATGGCCCAGTGTGCCCCGTGTTCGAGGTAGCGGTACTGCGACAACGTGCCCTGCCGAACGAGGAAGATCGTGATCGATCGGACGAACATGGCCCCGATGAACCCGAGGCCCAGAGCGATGAGGATCGGGTCGGAGGTGATGGCGAAGGCGCCGATCACACCGTCGAAAGAGAAGGTTGCGTCGAGAACCTCGAGATAGAGGAACAGCAGCAAGCCGGCCTTTCCGGCCGCCTTGACCGTCGCGCCGGTCCCGGGATCATCTGTGGGATGGAACAGTGAGCTCGCCCCGTCGATGACGATGAAGGTGATCATTCCGAGAAGTCCGGCGATCAGAACCGTCGTGGTCACGGTGCGATCGGACAGGGTGACGGCCACCAGCAACAGGGTGATCGACGTCAGGACGACGGAGAGTTGATCAAGGCGGCCGGCCGCACCCAGGGGGCGCTCGAGCCAGGTCAACCACACCGTATGTCGCTGTGTGAGAACGAAATTCAAGAACAGCATCAGCAGGAACACGCCCCCGAACGCAGCGATCTGGGGGTGCGCGTCGGTGAGGATGGTCTCGTAGGAGGGGCTGCCGTCGGGGAAGGTGGCCGCACCATCTGCGGGTGGATTGGTGGCCAGGCGGAAGGCTTCGGCGGGATTGAGCCCCGCGGTGACCCAGACGATGGCGAGCGGGAAGATCAGGCGCATACCGAAGACGGCGATCAGGACGCCGACGGTCAGGAACATCTGCTGCCAGAATCGGCTCATCCGCTCGAGGATGGTGGCGTTGATGACCGCGTTGTCGAAGGAGAGCGAGACCTCAAGCACGCCGAGCACGGCCGCCACGAACAGTCCCTGCCAGCCACCGTAGAAGAACGCGACGACCAGGGCGAGCACCGTCACGATCAGCGAGATGCCGAACGTGCGGACGATCACCGGAGTCGCTCGGCTTCCTGTGCCAGCTCCAGGAGCTCGTCGGTCATCGCTCGCAGGGTCGCACGATCAGCGTTCTCCGCGACGGCGGTCGCGACATCTTCGGCAGCGCAGCGCAGCGCGAACATGCGGTCGCAGAAGTCTGCCGCTTCCACGGCTGTGAGGATGATCGCGTCGGTGGGAATAGAAGTGCCCTCCACGAGCGCTCTCTGTTCGTACGCGCGTTGTCGGCACGATTGCTTGCAGTACTTTCGCCGGCGGCCCTGCCCGGCGTCTGCCACCGGACGTCCGCACCACGCGCACGCGAGAGGGTGCTTGCGGTCGACTGAAGTCACGGAACTGACCGTACCCTCAGTGCGGGCGTCGAGCCCGATGGCCGGGTCGGGGTCGGTCGCCACGGGTCCTCGACGTCGCCGGCGGCGGATCCGGACCGAGAATGCGCGTAGAATGGGCGAGTTGAGCGCAGTGGCCAGCAGAATCGCGCGTTCATCAAGACGAGTACATGGTGACGAGACCGTACATGTTGAGAGGAATTGTTCATGGCAGATCGAGTACTTCGGGGTAGCCGCCTCGGTGCGGTGAGCTACGAGACCGATCGCGATCACGACCTCGCACCCCGACGGATCGTGCAATACCGCACCGACAACGGCGAGATCTTTGATGTTCCCTTCGCCGACGACGCCGAGGTGCCGTCGAAGTGGCCGTGCAAGAACGGCATGGAAGGCACCATCCTCGAAGGTGGCGAACCCGAGGAGAAGAAGGTCAAGCCGCCGCGTACCCACTGGGACATGCTGCTCGAGCGTCGCAGCGAGGAAGAGCTCGAGGTGTTGCTCAACGAGCGCCTCGACGTCCTGCGTCAGCGTCGCCGCGGCGTCTCGAGCTGAGCCGCGGATACATCTACCGCACGAAACGTGATGGCCCCGACCGTATCGGTCGGGGCCATCGCGTTTGTCTCAGAAGGTGTGCCGCGTGATATCAGGAGCGCCGGCGCAGCCCGAGCCGCTCGAGGCGGCTCTCGGCACCCCATCGAGCGACCATCACGAACGCCTCGGTCATCACTCCACCGCTCATCTTCGACTCTCCGACCTCACGCTCGGTGAATGTGATCGGTACTTCGCGGACGTCGAATCCGGATCGGATGGTGCGCCACGCCAGATCGATCTGGAAGCAGTAACCGGCCGATTCGACGGTATCGAGGGAGATCTTCTCCAGCACCGTGCGACGGTACGCGCGATATCCGGCGGTGATGTCGTGCACGTGGGCGCCCAGCGCCAGCCGGGCGTAGGTGTTGGCGCCGCGGGAGAGAAACTCCCGACGTTTCGGCCAGTTGACCAGGCGTCCGCCGGATACATACCGCGACCCGATCGCGAGGTCGGCGCCGGCATTGACGGCGTCGAGCAGTCGATGGAGTTGTTCGGGTGCATGGCTGCCGTCGGCGTCCATCTCCACGATCACCTGGTAGGCGCGTTCCAGGCCCCACGCGAAACCCGCGAGGTACGCCTTGCCCAGTCCGTCCTTGTCGACGCGGTGCATGACGTGGATACGGTGCGCGGCGTCCGACGACGCCAGCTCGTCGGCGACCTCGCCGGTGCCGTCGGGGCTGGAATCGTCGACGATGAGTACGTGGATGTCGGGCAGGGCCGCGTGCAGGCGCGACACGATGACCGGTAGGTTCTCCCGCTCGTTGAACGTCGGGATCACCACCAGTGCATGCTGCCCCCCGGCGCCGACGATCTGCTGGGGGTGCTCCCCTGCGCTACGCCCGGTTGTCATCGTTCTCCTCGTGCCGTGTGTCTTCGGATGCCGGTCGATTGCCGGGCTCGGTGCCATTACGTGGCGGGATGGTGACCTTTCGCAGTCCGAGAGTGAACCTAGTATGCCGGGCGACTGCGAACAAAAACCCGAACAGCGCGACAATGGCGGCCACTAATTCCGGCCACCCGCCCAGACGCGTGGCCAGGGTTTTCTCGGTGTGCAGCGGCAAGCGGGCGGTCAACATGCCGGGAGCGAAGATCTGGGTGCTCGACGCGATCGAACCGTCGGGTTCGATGATGGCGCTCACCCCGCTGGTCGCGGCCACCGCGACCGCGCGGCCGTGTTCCACCGCGCGTACCTGTGACATCGCCAACTGTTGGTAGGTCATCTCGGTGCGGCCGAAGGTCGCGTTGTTGGTGGGCACATAGAGCAGTTGGGCGCCGTCGTCGACCGCGGTGCGGGCCGAGGAATCGAACGCGACCTCCCAGCAGGTGGAGATCCCGACCATCACCGAACCGGAGCGCCCCGGGACGGCCAGAGCGGCCGGACCCGATCCCGGTTCGAAGTCACCGGCCATATCGGCATACGAGGAGAACATCCGGAAGAACCCTCGCCAGGGCAGGTACTCGCCGAACGGCTGAATGATGTGTTTGTCGTAGCGATCCACCGGACCCTGGTCCTGGTCCCAGACCAGTACCGTGTTGGTCGGACGACCATCGGGGTTGCGCACCAGCGTGCCGACCATGATCGGCGCGCCGACCGCCTCGGATGCCGCAGTGATCTCGGCGGCCGCGTCGCTGTTGGTGAACGGTGAGATGTCGGACGCGTTCTCCGGCCAGAGCACGATGTCGGGTTGTTCGGTGTGGCCGTGGGCGATCGACTCGGCCAGGCGCATCGTCTGCTTCACGTGGTTGTCGAGTACCGCGCGTCGCTGCGCGTTGAAGTCGAGCCCGAGACGCGGGACGTTGCCCTGGACGACGGCGACCTTCGTCGACGCCGCCGACACATTCTGGTCCAGCGTGGTCGGAGTGACCGCGATCGCCACGATCGGCGCGAGCATGGTGAGCACGACGGCCAACGCCGCCCGCGGCACACTCAACTCGTCACGCCCGGTGGCGCGGGCGACGATCAGCATCACCACCCACGCCGCCGACGCTCCGAATAGGGCGACCGCGGCAGAGAGCCCGGGTGCGCCCAATATCGAGGCAACCGGCAGCAACGGTCCGTCCGCCTGGCTGAAAGCTGCTCGGCCCCAAGGAAACCCGCCGAACGGGAAGCGTGACCGGAAGGCTTCGACGAGTACCCACGACAGCGTGAACCAGATCGGTGGACACGGCAGTCGCATCGAGACGGTCGCGATCGCACCGAACAGTGCCGTGAAACCGGACATGACAATGGCCAGCGCCACCCACGGCAGCGGCCCCACGTAGACGCCGATCCAGGGCAGCAAGGGCAGAAAGAACCCGAGCCCGAAGACGAATCCAGCCCACGTTCCGGTACGCGCACGAGGGTGTCCCGCCGAGAGCACCGCGGCCAACACGCCCACCGAGATGACGGCCATGAACCAGAGGTTGCGCGGCGGGAATGCACTCCACATCGCGATACCCGCCGCTGCGGCGGCGCCGGTGCGCACCACCCATTCCTGCCACCCCGGACGAGCAGGATCGCTGGGTGATTGCTCGACGTCGTCACCCAGCGTCTGATCGGTCACCATCGGCCATCCGCGAACACGACGCGACCCCGATGGACGGTGCGGACGCAGCGCGGCAACCGGGCACCGGGCGTGACGTCGGGAAGGGCGGGCACCCGCGACCGCGGATCGGTCGACCACCGTTGCACGCCCTCGTGCGAGCCGGCGACGATCATGTCGTCGACGTCCCAGACGGCGTAACTGGCCGGCGCGCCGGGGTTCAGGGTGCCCGTGAGGCCATCGTTCACGCCGCCGGCGCGCCAGCCGCCGCGGGTGGTGGCCGCGAAAGCGGCCCGGGTGGAGATCGCGTTGCGCGGTTGGTGATGGTGCACCGCGGCCCGGATGATCGCCCACGGATCCATCGGGGTGACCGGTGAGTCCGACGACAATGCCAGCGCCACACCGGTTTTGGCGAGCATTGCGAAGTCGTTCAGCGTGGCTGCCCGGGCGGTGCCGAGTCGTTGATCGTAGAGGTCTCCCGCCCCGCCCCACTCGGCGTCGAACAGCGGTTGCATGCTGGCCACGACTCCGGTTCTGGCCAAGGTCTCCGCCTGGGCGGACCCGACCATCTCGGCGTGTTCGAGTCGATGCGCGAGGCGGGCGAGGCGGGCGGTGCCGACTTCGGTGGCCAGCTCGTCGAGTGCGTCGACGACAGCTGCGGTCGCGGCGTCACCGATGACGTGAAAACCGGTCTGTACGCCCGCGTGCGTGCAGGACCGCAGCTGCGTGCGGATCGAGTCGCTGTCGAGGTAGGAGATGCCGGTGGAATCCGGCCGGTCGTGGTACGGCTCGGAGACCCAGGCGGTATGAGAGCCGATCGCGCCGTCGATGAACAGATCACCACCCAGTGCGTGCGCGTGGGTGATCGACATCAACTCCGTCGCGTGATCGGCGCTCTCGACCAGCTGACCCCAGTAGCGTCGGACCTCGACCGGATGATCCAGCGTGGCGATGGCGAGGAAGTCGTCGATCCCGCTGATGTCGGGACCACCGTTCTCGTGTACCGCGACGATGCCATGCGCCGCGGCCGCATCGAGCGCGGTGATCTGCGCCGCGGTGCGTTGGTCCGCGCTGAGCAGAAGACGGGCCGCGCCACGCACCTGATGATGGGCCTCGGCGACCAACGGTTCCTCGTCGGAATATCCGACGGTCGACTCCAGGTCGACGACCATGCGCCGCAACGCGGTCGACGCCAACGCGGAATGCTCGTCCACCCGCGCGAGGTAGACCGGATGGCCGCCGACGACCTCGTCGATCTCGGAGGTCGTCGGGCTGCGTCGTTCATCGGGATCGACGTGCTGCCAGGTGGAGTCGTCCCACCCCAGGCCCCACACCAGATCGCCGTCGCGCAACGTCGCGACATGGTCCGCAAGCCGCTGCAGGCAATCCGAGCGGGAGACGCAGTCGTTGAGCGTGAGCCCACCCAGAGCCAGCCCGGTGGAGGTCAGATGGACATGGGAGTCGACGAAGGCAGGGCCGACGAATCTGCCGCCGAGGTCGGTGATCGACGCGTCGGGATGCAGGGCGCGGCCGATCTCGTCGGTGCCCACCCACACCACGGTTCCATCGGTGACGGCCATCGCGGTGGCGTCGGGAATCGTCGGTGAGTAGACCATGCCGCCGAGCAGGAGTTCGGTTGCCACGATCGTCCAGTCTGACTGAGGTGCCGGTGACCGGGCCTACCGCCCCCGGGGAAGCTGCCGTAGCTGCCCATCAACCGGGTGGTCTCCGACGGTATCGACAACAGTGCCGTCGACAACCGAGCTGCTCACGACGGTGCCGTCGACGACCGGACCGCCGACGACCCCGGTCGCATACAGCCCGGCCCGCTCCATCGACGCGGCCACCCGTCGCGCGCCGAGCGCCGCGACCACCGGGCGCATCGTCTTACGCACCGGTGGCGCCAGCAGCACGATGCCGGCAACCGTCGACACGACGCCGGGGATCACCATCAACAGGCTCGATCCGGCCAGCAAGGCGGTGTCGGTGAGCGGCGAACGGGGGTCGACCTCGTTGCGGGAGGCACGTCGGAGCTCGGCGAAGACCTTGCGGCCCTGCTGGCGCAGCAAGAAGATGCCGAGGACCGCGGCGGCGATGGTGATCAGAACCGCCCATGCCACACCCAGGAACTTGACCATCAGCACGAACACCGCGATCTCGATCGCGGCGTATGCGAGCAGGTACAACTTCTTCATGGCGTCCCTTCCGTGGTCGTCACGAAGTCAACGTTCAACACGCCCGATTTTCTCCCGGGCCGAGCGATCAGTCTCCCCGGCCTTCGATGTCGCCCTCGGTTTCCAGGTAGACCGCGCGGAGTTGATCGAGCAGTTCCGCTGGTGGTTCGCGCCACATCTGCCGCTGATGGGCCTCCAGCAGCCGTTCGGCGATACCGTGCAGCGCCCACGGGTTGGACTGCGCCATGAACTCCCGGTTCTCCGGGTCGAGCACGTACGACTCGGTGAGCTGCTCGTACATCCAATCGGCCACGACGTCGGTGGTGGCGTCGTAGCCGAAGAGGTAGTCGACGGTCGCCGCCATCTCGAAGGCGCCCTTGTACCCGTGTCTGCGCATCGCCGAGATCCATCGGGGGTTGACCACCCGCGCGCGGAACACCCGGCTCGTTTCCTCCGAGAGCGTTCGGGTGCGAACGGAATCGGGACGGGTGCTGTCGCCGATGTAGGCCTCCGGTGCGGTGCCGGTCAGCGCACGCACCGTCGCGACCATGCCGCCGTGGTACTGAAAGTAGTCGTCGGAATCGGCGATGTCGTGCTCGCGCGTATCGG
The DNA here is from genome assembly GCA_023461275.1 of Actinomycetes bacterium. GTDB lineage: Bacteria > Actinomycetota > Actinomycetes > Mycobacteriales > Mycobacteriaceae > Gordonia. The sequence goes on from JAEYMI010000048.1 coordinate 82,682, forward strand.
TGTTCTTCGCGGCCACCGCGATCCGTCGATACGCCGCACGCATGTCGTCGACCGCCGCGACGCCGGCCAGGTCGCGGCCGTAGGCGTACCCGCCCCATTCGGTGTAGACCTGCGCGAGGTCGTCGTCGCTGCGCCACTGCCGGGAGTCGATCAATTGCAGGAGCCCGGCGCCGTAGGTGCCCGGCTTGGAACCGAACACCCGGGTGGTCGCCCGACGTCGGTCGCCGTGATCGGCCATCGACGCGCGCACATGAGCCGCCACGAAGTTGTCGGAATCGGACTCATCGGCGGCGGCCGCGAGTGCCACCGCGTCGTCGAGCATGGTGACCACGTGCGGGAACGCATCGCGGAAGAATCCGGAGATGCGGACGGTGACATCGATGCGGGGCCTGCCGAGTTCGGCGAGGCCGATGAGTTCGAGGTCCACCACGCGGCGGGACGCGTCATCCCAGACGGGCATCACGCCGAGGAGTGCGAGGACCTCGGCGACGTCATCACCCGAGGTGCGCATCGCACTGGTCCCCCACACCGACAGACCCACCGACGCCGGATACACGCCGTGGTCGGTCAGATAGCGGTCAAGGAGCGAATCCGCCATCGCCCGACCGGTTTCCCACGCCAGCCTCGACGGCACGGCCTTGGGATCCACGGAATAGAAGTTTCGGCCGGTCGGCAGCACGTTGATCAGTCCGCGCAACGGCGAACCACTGGGTCCGGCGGGGATGAAACCACCGTCGAGTGCGTGTAACACCCGACTGATCTCCAGGTCGGTCTTGCGCAGCCGCGGCACGACTTCGGTTGCGGCGAAGGATAATACGTCGGCAACCGCCGGTGGGAAGTCCTGCGCGGCATCGGCGACGGACTGCTCCGACCAATCGGCCTTCGCGCAGGTCTCGACGAGCCCGCGCGCGGTGTGCTCCACCGAATCGACATCCGACCGCGGCGCGGAGCCGTCCTCAACCAGCCCGAGTGCTTCGCGTAGGCCGGGCAATGACTTTGTGCCACCGAACAATTGGCGGGCGCGCAACATCGCCAGCACGAGGTCCACCTCCACCTCGGCCTGCGGGGCGGCGCCGAGGACGTGCAGTCCGTCGCGGATCTGAACGTCCTTGATCTCACACAGCCAACCGTCGACATGCATCAGCATGTCGTCGAAGACATCCTCGTCGGGTCGTTCCTCCAGACCGAGGTCGTGATCCATCTTGGCTGCGGTCAGCAACGTCCAGATCTGCTGGCGGATCGCCGGCAGTTTTGCCGGGTCCAGGGCCGAGATGTTGGCGTGCTCGTCGAGCAGCTGCTCCAGTCGCGCTATGTCGCCGTAGGATTCGGCTCTGGCCATCGGCGGGATCAAGTGATCCACCAGCACCGCGTGGGCGCGACGCTTGGCCTGGGTGCCCTCCCCCGGGTCGTTGACGAGGAACGGGTAGATCAACGGCAGGTCACCCAACGCGGCGTCGGTTCCGCACTCCGACGACATCCCCAATGTCTTGCCCGGCAACCATTCCAGGTTGCCGTGCTTACCCACGTGCACCGCCGCATGCGCACCGAATCCGATGTCACCGTCGGTGCCGAGCCGCCCGCCGACCCAGGCGTAGCTGGCCAGGTAGTGATGTGACGGCGGGAGGTCCGGATCGTGGTAGATCGCCACCGGATTCTCGCCGAAGCCACGAGGCGGCTGGACCATGATCGCGGTATTGCCGAAAGTCAGTGCGGCCACCACGATGTCGCCGTCGGGATTGGCCGATCGATCGAGGAACAACTCGCCGGGAGCAGGTCCCCAATGCTCCTCCACGGCCGATCGCAGGGCATCGGGCAGAGTGGCGAACCACGCCCGGTAATCCGCTGCCGACACCCGAATGGGGTTGGCGGCCAACGCCTCCTCGGTCAGCCAATCCGGGTCCTGTCCGCCGGCGTCGATGATCGCGTGGATCAAGGCATCCGAATCGTCTTCGGCCAGACCGGGAATGGCGTCGTCCCCGCTGTCGGGGCCGATGTCGTAGCCATCGGCGCGCATCGCCTCGAGTAGGCGCAGGAGGCTGCGTGGGGTGTCGAGGCCGACGGCATTGCCGATGCGGGCGTGCTTGGTGGGGTACGCCGACAACATGATCGCGATCCGTCGCTGCGTAGACGGTGTTCGCCGCAGGCGTGCGTGGGCCACCGCGATACCCGCAACCCGGGCGCAGCGCTCGGGGTCGGGTTGGTACCAGGGCAGGCCGTCGGCGTCGAACTCCTTGAAGGAGAACGGCACCGTGATGATCCGCCCGTCGAATTCGGGTACCGCCACCTGGGTCGCGACGTCCAGCGGCGACATTCCGTCGTCAGTGGCCGCCCAGTCCGCGCGCGACGAGGTCAGACACAGTCCCTGCAGGATCGGAACATCCAGTGCGGCAAGCTTTTCGATGTTCCAGGCATCGTCGTCGCCGCCCGCCGACGCGGTCGCCGGGGTGGCACCGCCGGCGGCGAGGACGGTCACGATGAGTGTGTCGGCGGTACCGAGCAACTCGATCAGGTCATCCGGTGCGGTACGCAGCGATGAACAGAAGACGCCGATGGCATGTGCGCCGGCGGATTCAACGGCGGCGCAGAGGCTTTCGATATAGCGGGTATTGCCGGCCAGATGCTGGGCACGGTAGTAGAGGATCGCGATGGTGGGTGCCGACACCGGGAGATCGGCTCGGGTTCGCTGCAGGACACCCCATGACGGAGTCTGCTTCGGCGGGTCGAAACCCAGACCCGTGAGCAGCACGGTATCGGACAAGAAATTGTGTGCGGCGACGAAGTTGTCCGTGCCGCCGGCCGCGAAGTAGGTGTGTGCCTCGGCGACCACGCCGGCCGGCACCGTCGAGCGTGCCATCAGGTCCGGGTCCGGCTGTTGCTCACCGGACAACGCGACGACCGGGATGCCTTGGGCCAGGACCAGCTCGAGCCCCTCCTCCCACATGCGTGCCCCGCCGAGGATGCGGACGACGACGAGATCGGCCGACGCCACCATCTCGGGAATCTCCTCGAGAAGCAGACGAGACGGGTTGGCTCCTCGAATCGGCGCGCCGCACGCGTGCGCGGTGATCAGATCGGTGTCGGAGGTGGACAGCAGCAGGATCATGGGTCTCCTCGCCGGGTTGTCGCGCCCGGGGGTCGGGATATCGAAGGCACAGTGACACTAAAGGCACAGCGTCATTAAAGGCACAGCGTCGAGAGGCAGGTCTGACTCGGGCTCCCCCGGCGCGGTGATCGACGCCGCACTGACAAAGCCCACACAGTGGCGCGACCGCGCCGGAATTTCCGCCGGCTTCTGCCGCTCTCGGTGTGTGTTCAGCCTAGAGCATGGCTGATCGGACGAGGTCGGGGTCAACGGCGCGGTCTAGGCTGAAACGGTGACCCGGCAGCCCAACTCGCCGCCACCGGACCAGTGTCCGGGTGTGCTGGCGACCCATCAGGCCGCGGACGGCGCGGTGGCGCGGATCCGGCTGCCCGGTGGAGCCATCACACCCGCACAGCTCGAACGGCTCGCTCAGGCAGCCGCGGAGTTCGGCGACGGTCATCTCGAGCTCACCGGCCGGGGCAACATCCAACTGCGCGGCGTCGGGGATGCCATCGGGGTTGCGGCCATCATCGATGAGGCGGGACTGCTGCCCAGTTCGGCCCACGACAAGGTCCGCAACATCGAGGTCAGTCCGTTGACCGGTCGCCTCGGAGGCGCAGGCGATCTTCGGCCGCTCGCAGCCGACCTCGACGAGCGGCTGCGCGGTCATTCGCAACTGTCGGGGCTGTCGGGCAAATTCCTCTTCGGGCTCGACGACGGTCGCGGCGACATCATGGCGCAGCGGCCCGACGTCGGTGTGGTCCTTGCCGCCGGCGAGGACGGCGCAGCTGCATCGGCCGACATCGTGGTCGATGGCGTCGTGGTGGGTGCCAGCGGGCTCGACGAGGCCGCCGACGTACTGCTGGCCATCGCCGACGAGTTTCTGACCAGGTCGGCAGGGGTGTGGCGAATCGCGGGTCTCCCGGACGAGGTCAGGAGCGAGCTCGTCGGTTCGGCCAGGCGGATGTTCGGGCGTCGGGCGGCGCGCAGTGTGCTGCCGACGCCGGCCACCGAGCCAGAACCGCTGGTGGGCTGGTTCGACCAGGACGACGGCGCGGTACTGCTCGGTGCCGTCGTCGAGTCGGCACGTGTGCCGTCGAGGTTGGCCGAGTTCATCGCGGCGATCGGTGCGCCGGTGATCATCACCCCGCATCGGGAGATCCTCATCTGCGACCTCACCGAGGGCGTGGCCGAGACCGTGGTGCGGGTGCTGGCGCCGATGGGTCTGATCTTCGACGCGAACAGCCCCTGGACCAGGGTCAGCAGCTGCGTAGGAGCGCCCGGCTGCGCGAAGTCGCACGCCGATGTACGCGCCGACCTGATCGCCCACGTCTCCGACGAGCAGCCCACCACGCGCGAACACTGGGTCGGGTGCGCACGGGGCTGCGGGACCCCCACGCACGACCACCTGCGGGTCGAGGCGACGCCGGAGGGCTATCGGTCCCGACGCGTCAGCTGAACGTGTAGTCGCTGAGGGGGAAGGTGTCCTGGGCGGTGACGGCCTCTTTGACCGACGTCGGCCGGAACAGCGGGGTCTCACCCTTGCCGTTGAACCAGTACGACCGCGAGTTCACACAGTTGCCGAGAGCGAAGACCGAGTCCTCGATGCGGTTGGTCATCTCGGTCAGGAACTCGTCGTTGGCCTTCTCGGTGACCTCGAAGGTGTCCGCGCCGCGCCGCTGCACCTCACCGAAGAGTCGCGCCATGTGGCGCATCTGGCACTCCACCGTGGTGAACCATGACAGGCCGACCCACGAGTAGGGTCCCGCGGAGTTCAGGAAGTTCGGGAAGTACGGCATCGACAGACCCTCGTAGGCCTGGAACTTCGTGTCGCGCCACCATTTGCCCAGGTTGCGTCCCTCGCGGCCGATCACCTCGATGGCCGGCAGATTCTTCTCCCAGACATCGAATCCGGTGGCCAGGATGAGCACGTCGATGTCTGTCTTGCGTCCGTCGCGGCTGACGATGCCGTCGGTGGTGATGTGGTCGATACCCGCGGTGTCGAGCCGCACGTTCTTCTTGGTGAGCGCGCGGTAGTAGCCGTTGGACACCGTCGGGCGTTTGCAGCCGTAGTCGTAGGCGGGGGTGAGATCGGTGCGCATCTGCTTGTCGCGGACCTGAGCGAAGCGGAACAACGCGGCCAGTCGTTGCGCGGAATCGTTGAGTCGACGAAATCGCCGGTATTTCCACATGGCGATTTCCATCAGGATTTCCTGCGTGACATCGGTCAGGTATCGAACGATCCGCTGGGTGGCGGGCACCCGCGCGAAAAGGGTGCGCACCGGCGCCGGAATCGTCAGATCGAGCTTGGGCATCACCCACATCGGTGTGCGCTGATAAACGGTCAGCTCACCGATTTCCTTGGCCAGTTCGGGAATGACCTGCACGGCGGTGGAGCCGGTACCGATCATCGCTGCGCGCTTACCGGCGAACTCGTAGTCTGCATCCCACTTGGAGGCGTGCACGATGTGACCCTCGAAGTCCTCGAGACCCGGAATGTCTGGTTTGGCCGGCTGGGAGAGGAATCCGGTCGCGCAGATGAGAAAACGCGTGGTCAGCGACCCGCCGTCACTCAGTGCGACGGTCCACGACTTCTCGTCGTCATCCCAGGTCGCGCCGTCGACGATGGTGTTGAACCGCATGTATCGGCGAACGTCGTATTTGGCTGCCACGTCGAGCGCGTACTGCTTGAGTTCGGTGCCCGGTGCGTACAGCTTCGACCACTTGGGGTTCGGTTCGAACCAGAACGAAAACGTCGGTGATGGAACGTCGACGGCCAGTCCCGGGTACCTGTTGACGTGCCAGGTCCCGCCCAGATCGTCTTCGCGGTCCAGGATGACGAAATTCTCGTATCCCAACCGCTTCAGCTGTATCGCCGCCCCGATTCCCCCGAAGCCGGCGCCGACGATGATGAACTCATATTCAGGCGCGCTCATGGTCATTGACGGTACCGTATCCATCTTGGGTACGCTTTGGGCCTTTCGGACCCTATTGTCGGGTGATGGACATCTCCAATGCTCATGTTCTGATCACCGGCGCCACCGGCGGGATCGGTGAAGTGCTCGCCTCGACTCTCGCCGCGCGCGGGGCACGTCTGATCGTCACGGGCCGCCGGCCCGACGCCGTGCAGGCCTTGGCAGATCGTTTCGGCGGCAAGGCAATCGCGGCTGACCTGACCGACCCCGAGGCGCCGGCATCGATCATCGCCGCGGCCGGCCGGGTCGACATCTTGATCGCCAATGCCGGGCTGCCGGCGTCTGGAGAACTGACGGAATACACCGTCGACGAGATCGATCGGGCTATCGATGTCAACCTGCGCGCACCCATTGTGTTATCCAAACTCGTTGCCGAGCAGATGGTTCCGCGACACAGCGGGCATATCGTGTTCATGTCGTCGTTGTCGGGCAAATCCGCGTCGACGCAAACCGCGCTGTACAACGCCACCAAATTCGGGATCCGCGGATTCGCGCTTGCATTGCGGGAAGATCTGCGGCCCAGCGGAATCGGCGTGTCATCAGTTTTCCCGGGACCGGTTCGCGACGCGGGCATGATCGCCGACTCAAAGGTCGCCATTCCCAAAGTGGGCACCACAACCGCCGTGGGCGTCGCGGGCGCGACGGTCCGGGCGATCGAGAAGAACCGTGCCGAGGTCACCGTGGCACCACTGCCGCTGCGGCTCGCGACCCTGATCGGTTCGCTGGCGCCGGAGACCGCGGCCACCCTGTCGAGGGTGACCGGGAGCAACTCGATCATGGCCGAGATAAGTGAGGGTCAGCGCGACAAGCGCTGACCCTCACTCCCCCGACCTCGTACTCAGGCAGCAGCGCTGCCCGACGAGGAAGCCGAACCCGATCCGGTCGAACCAGAACCGGTCGAATCAGAACCGCCCGCCGACGACGTCGACGCTCCGCCGGAGTTGTCCGTCGCGGCGCCGGAGCCGCCGGAATCGGCTGCGCCGCTGTCGTTCTGAGCGGCCGACGAGCCCGTTGCACCACCGGAAGGCGACCCCTCGTCGGCCCGATGCTTACCGACGTAGCTGCTTTCGGTGCTCGTGGTGTCGACGGCACTCGGTGGTGTGCTGGGCTGACTGGTGCCGGCGCCGGCTGTCTCCGACTGGCTTGTGCCGGACGCGGCTGTGTCGGGCACGCTCGGCGTCGACGCCACCGGGACAGGTGTCTGCGTGGTGGCCGGTGCCGGATCGATGGTCGGCGATGCCGACTCGCGTGTCGACGCGGCCGGCGCCGGGTCCGACGCGGACAGCGTGGTGGGTGCGGCTTTGCTCGCGCCCACCGCAGCAGACGAACTGACGGTGATCGACTTGTTGGTACCGGTGCCGGAACCATTGAGCCCCGGCAGTGCGTTCTGGAAGGATTCCTTGATCTGCTTGGCGAGCTCGTCGGCCGATCCCCACGACGTCACACCCGCCTGGCCCAGTCCTTCGGCATTGGCGATGATGTTGTGCGCCAATAGCTTCGAGAACTCGTCCAGCTGGTCTGAGAAGGCTGCGAGATTCTGTGGGATCAGCGTGGGCAGCTGCGGGATCAATGCCACCGAGTCGCGGACCGAGGTGACGCCGTCGGTGTGGATCTGCTGCCACGCTTCCGGGGACCAGAAGTTGGTGACCTTGACGTAGTCCTCACGATCGGTCTCGTCGTAGTCGGGTCGGTTGACCACCCAATCCTTGTCGGTGAGTGCCTGACCGAGATCGAAGATCGTGTAGTAGTTGCCGAACAGTGCGAACTTCGGCAACGACCCCGGGGCACCCTTGGCTCCCACCAATTGGCAGGGCAGGCAATAGGTTCCGTCGACGAACGGGTTGAGGCCGTTGAATGCCGACTTGGCGAAGGCGGAGTACGCGGTGGCCCATTGCTCGGCGGTGGGTCCCTGCTGCGTGCCGGTGGGATCCTGAGTGAGGGTCTGCCAGATCGCCTTGGCCGGTCCGAGCGGATCGAGGGTGACCGTCTTGCCCGACCACCACGGCTGGATCGGCACCTTGGTGCCGTCGGCGGTCTCGTAGTACTCGTTGTCGGGGTCGATGGTGTTGCGGATCTCGGGGAAGGTGTACCCGTTGATCAACTGCCAGGTGGGAACCTGGCCGTACTGCAGGAAGTACAGCGGGTCGCTGCACGGTCCGGGGACCCCGGTGCAGTTGGGTGTCATGGGTGCGAAGGTCGCCAGCGTGATCCAGAGCTGTTCGGACTGGGCATCGGCCACCAGCGGAATCGGCATCAGCAGCAGGCTGATCGCCTTGACCTTGTCATAGTCCTGCTGATCGAACCCGACCACGTTGGTGGGGATGTAGAGCCACCAGTTCCCGGAGTCGTCGAAGGCCTTGGTGGTCTGCTGCAACGCCTGATACTGCACCGCGGGGATGTTCGCGATGGACTGATAGATGTTGGTGGGAATGTTGGCCACCGAGTTGGCGGCCAGCTTCACCTCGAGCTGCCGGATCTGCTCGGGAGCCGGTGCGGTCGGTGCGCCGTGGCCGATGGTGCTTGCCGCGATGATTCCGGCTCCGACCAGAGCCGCCCCTGCGGCTGCCGTTGACCGATTGGCCTTGGTGCCCATCATTGAATGAACCCACCCCTACGTCGAGTTTCTCGGCGCCGTCCCGGGTGATCCGTGGACTTCGGATCACGTGGTCCCGGGCGGCACCGACTGTCTCCCATACATCTGACGCGGGGTTGCAGGCGTTACATCGTCTGTTGTCGCGAATGCAGTGTGTTCACCACTGCCGAGCTGAGCTGCGGTGATAGGCGTGAACTGCGAAAACCGACCTATTCCTCGGGCAGCGGAGTCAGCCAGGCACGGGATCCGTAACTGTCGAGATGTGTGACCTCCCCCACGCTTTTGCGGGCAGAGGGGCCGTAGCGGCCGGTCGGCCATCCGACCGGCACGATGCACAGCGGGGTCACATTGAACGGCAGTCCCAGGATGCGCCGGGCCGAGGTCAGATTCCACAGCGGCATGGTCACCAGGGATGCCCCGAGTCCCATCGCGCGCGCCGACAGCAGCAGGTTCTGCACGCTCGGATAGATGGAGCCGTAGTAGCCCGATTCAGCCGGATGCGGCATCCGGACACCGGGAAAGCGACCTTCGCGCATCCCCAGGCGCATACACGGCACGATCAGCACCGGGATCTCGTGAAAGTGATCTACCTGCCATTTGACGGCCTTCACGGTGCGGGCCGTCGAATCGTCCTGGACGACCAGTCTCTCCAATGCGAAGCGCGAGTAGGCATTCCAGGCCTGTCGATAGCGGCGGGCCAGTCGTTGTTTGACCGCGGGGTCCTTGACCACAACGAATTCCCACTGCTGACCGTTGTTGCCGGTGGGGGCGCGCTGGGCCATCTCGATGCATTTCAGCACGATCTCGTCGTCGACCGGGTCGGGCAGGACGCGACGAATCGCGCGCTGGGTCATCATCGCCTCGCGCAACGGCATGTCGAGGCGTTCGAAGGCCTCGGCGACGCCGGGAATCGCGGCACGCGCACGTTCCTGTCGCTCTGCGGCGGTGAGTCGGGTGGAGGTCGTCGGGTCAGCCATGATCTGCGATCCACTCTGTTGTGAAGCGTTGAATATCGGGAATGTGGTGGGTGAATTCGTCGCAGACGTACTTCTCGATCCGGCCGCCCACCAGCGGGACCCGGATCTCGACGGTTCCGGTGAAGTGCAGCTGCGAACCCTTCTCGTGGCCCGCCATCACCGCCTGCCCGCGACCGGCCCCGGGCGCGCCGATCACGTCGATGTCGAGCTCGCCATGAACCGTGCCGTCGCCCATCGGACACCACACCTCGGTGGTACGGACGGCCAGGTTGCCGGGATAGATCTTGGCCAGGAAGGCGGGCATGGTGTCGCTGCGCAGATCCTGGGTGGTGACGATGTTGATGACACCGTCGGTGACGGTCAGGACGTCCAACCTCGTGTCGGTGTTGAACTCGACGAACCGCGCCTGCCAGTAGGCCTCCTGGGCCAGTGCCGCGCACACCTCATCGACACTGGTCGGTGAATGCACCGACACCTCGAAGCTCTTGGGCATCAGCGCGCCTTCGCGGCCAACCGGTCGACGATCGTCGCGGCCAACGCCCGCGCTTCGTCGAGGTGGTCATCGGAGACGTTGGTCGGCGGAATCGGCACCCCGAGATAGGAGTCGCGGTACTCACCCGACCCGAGATAGCTCGTCAGTGACAGCATCGACGTCACCTCGTTGCCGGGATAGGTGGCGTGCATCTCGCCGACGAAGTGGCCGCCCTGCCATTCGGCGAGTTTGCGGACCTCCTTGTAATTGCCGCGCCAGCTGCCCCGGCACACGGTGAACACCGCGAACGGCGTGCCGGCCAGCAACTGCCGTGCATCGTCGGACTTCAGAAACGACCGCACCGGGATACTCGCCGCACTCCACCAGGTGGGTGAACCGATCAGGACCAGGTCGTAGCCGGTATCACGGGCGTTGTCGGGGACGGTGAACGAGCCGGTGGCGCGTCGAACCTGCGCCGGAAGCACGCTGGCCATGTCCCGCCAGACGTTCTCGAGGGGGAATTGCTTGAGCCGGGCCGAGTACTTCGGATCGGTGAACTCGATCCGGGCCTGCTCCACGGTGTATCCGTGACGCTCGAGAACCTCCCCGGCGCCTTCGAGCAGTCGTGGTGACTGCCCGGTGAAGCTGTAGTACAGCAGTAATGCGCGTGGCGACGGCGCACCATCGGGCCCGGTGTGGGTCTCGGTGTCTGCGTGCTGGTTGGTCATCGCGGCCTCCTTGCTGCGTGAGTGCGTGGGTTCTGGTGGAGCCGAAGCGGTCTGGTTCGCTCGATGCGAGGTGGCGCACACCGCGATGGCGGTGACGACGTCAGCCGCCTATTGTGTTGCAGATGACCGACAAGGCCACTGTTGACCTGAGCGGCGCGGCGAAGACGATGCTGACGACGCTGTATCTCAAAGCCCTCGACGCCGATTTTGAGCGCCCGGTCCTGGGGGACACATTCGCCAGGGACGCCGTTGACCGGCTCGACTACGACTGGGCAGATCTCGGGGTGACCGGCAAGTGGGCGCCGATTGTCACGGTGCGTACCGCGCAGTACGACGCGTGGGCCCGCGATTTCCTTCGTCAGCACCCCGATGCCACCGTGATCCACGTGGGTTGTGGACTCGACTGCCGGGTCTTCCGCCTCGATCCCGGGCCCCAAGTACGTTGGTACGACGTTGATTTCCCGCAGGTGATCGATCTTCGACGCCAGATTTATCCGGGCCGCGACAACTACGAGCTGATCGCGACCTCGGCGGAGGATCCGTCGTGGCTCGACGCCATTCCGGCCGACCGTCCGACGCTGTTCATCGCCGAGGGCATCAGCATGTACCTCACCGAGTCCGACGGTCTCGCGCTGTTGCGCAAGGTCATCGACCGGTTCGGCACCGGCGAGATCCAGATCGACTTCTACAACTGGCTGGCGATCAAGAGTCAGAAGGTTCACAAGCTCAATCGCACAACGGGATCCACGTTGTTCTGGGCGGTCAACTCCCCCGACGACGTCGTTCCCGAGGTGCCCGGTCTGTCGGTCATCGATGCGGCGAACCTCTTCAGTGCCAGCACTTTTGACCGCGCGTCCGCGCTGTTCCGGGTGGCCGGCACCCTCTCCAAGGCGGTGCCGCCGGCCCGTGAGTCGCTGCAGTACCACCGGTACTCCTTCTCCAAGCCGAGCTGACCTTCCCATCCTCCCCCGCCGGCGTCGGCGTTCAGCTGACGCCGGCGGCGGCCGATGCCTCGCTCGCCAGCGAGGTCAGCAGTTCCTCGACCACTGCCACCGATTTCTCGGGTTCTGGTCCGTGCGAATGGTATTCGACGATCATCTGACCGTTGAAGATCTTGTTGGTGTACATCTCGATGCCGCCGCCGACCTGGAAGTACACCTCGCCCTTGACCGAGATGAGTTCGACGCCCGCCGGAGTACGCATCGGGGGCACGATCCCGTTGTCGGTCATCATCACCACGTCGGGCAAACCGGGCGGGTTGCCGTCGTACTGGGGTGTGAAGTGCAGCAGCGACTGTTGGATGACGCCCTCGGCGAGGTCGGCCTTGAAGGCCTCGGAGATATTCCGCGCCAGCTCGAGAACATCTGTCCTGCTGTCGATCTCGGCCAGGTAGGTGGCCACGCCGACCGGATTGGTCGCATCGGTGGCGCCGACCGGCGGTGAGAGGACGTAGCGCAGGTCGACCGGGTAGATGTAGGGCACCGGGATCGGCTTGCTCCCCCGCAACCGCCACTCGGCGATCAGGATGATCGCCGAGAGCAGACCGTTGAGACTGACCTTGTTGGCGCGCGCATAGTCCAGGATGGCCTTGGTGTCGGCCACCGAGAGATGGCAGTCGGCCATCGGAACCTTGGTGGGGCGCAACGGCTTCTGCGCTTGGGCCGATCGTCGTGACGGTGGCAGCTCGTAGGCGAACAGTGCCGGCATGAAGCGTTCGAGGCCGGAGCGGTTCAGCTTCTCCACGCCACGTTCGGCCAGCACGGTTTCCAGCGATGCCGGTGCCGGCTGTGTCGGAGTCGGCCGCAGCGTCCCGTTGGTCACCAGATCGGTGTAGTTGGAGAAGACCTCCTCGATGAGGCTGAATTCGTGGTGACCATCGGCGAGGGCGTGATGGATGTACAGGGTGGTTTCGGTGGTGTCTCCCCTTAGCACCGCCCGGAGGTGGACCAACGATTGGGTCTGATCGAAGCGTGGCGGCTTGACCTCGGCGGCCGGATCCTCGGGCTCCACCACGATGATGCCCGGATGCATGAGGTCGTCGACGACGATCTCCCATCGGCCTTCGGGGTCCTGCTCCAGATGTCCGCCGAGAACCGGATGTGTTTCCAGGAGCGCGTCGAATGCCTCGCTCAGCGCGTCGACGTCGATGGGACCGGAGACGATCGCACCGAGCCCGACGAAGTTGTGGGTCTCGGCGAACATCTCCTCGCTACGGGCGAGTTTTCTGATGCCCGACGCTGCATACATTGCACACTCCTGATTTCGATCTCTTGTTCACACCCGGCGCGACGATGGACGACCTGCGTCGCGTCTCAGCCTCGAGTGCAGGCCTTCTTGTAGGCGATTCCCATGGGTACGACGCAGATCACGATGATGGCCAGTGACCAGATCAGCAGACCCCCCATCGGTGACGCGATCGGCCCACCGATGGACAGTCCCTTCATGACCTCCACGGTGTTGCTGAGCGGCTGATTCTTCACGATGGGCTGCAGCCACTCGGGATACTGGCTCAGCGGCACGAAACCGGTGGAGAAGAACATCAGCACACCGGAGATGAGCGCGGTGGCCTCCACCACAATCGTTTTCGCCGAGTACAGCGCCAACGTCGCCACCAGGATGGCGAACGCGAGCCCGAAGATACACGGGATGAAGAACCAGGCCACGGTGGCGAAGAAGCCTTGCTGAAAGCGGAATCCGAGGACCAGCGCGAGGACTCCGAGCACGATGGTGGCCACGAAGATCCGGATCATCTCGGCGGTCAGCCGGGCGACCAGGCCCGCTGCCCGATGCATCGGGACCACCCACAGCCGGGACAGCAGACCTTCGTCTCGTTCGCGCATCAAGCCCAGACCGCCCACCGTCGCTCCCTGTGTGGCCGCCACCATCGCGACCAGTGGCACCGAGGCATACAGCGGACTGAAACCCAGCACCTGGGTCAGCCCGTTGCCCAGGACGATGTTCAGGGTGACCAGGAATGCCGCGGGTACCAGAACCGTCTCGGCAGTGGTGGCCGGATCGCGACTCCATCGGGTCAGGATGCGGCCGACCAGCACTGCGGTGTGCGAGAACAGCGCGTAGACCGTGTTCTCCCGAACGCGCCGGTTGCCGACCCGGTGCCGACCGCCGGGTCGGGCGGGGATGTAGGAGCGGCTGCGCTCGGACTGTGGGGTCAGCGTCGCCATCAGCTGCGCCTCCGCACGACGAGCCAGTATGCGGGTATCAGGACCGCGATGAAGCCGATGATCCACAACACCGCGGGACCGCAGGTGGCAAAACTGACCTCGCCGGCCGCCGGGGTCGAGTCGCCGGCCAGCGCGCGCAGCGCGTAAACGAACTGCGAGATGGGTTGGTTGCGAACGAATCCCTGAATCCATTCCGGGAACCGGTTGGCCGGCTGCACGCCGACCGAGAGCAGTCCGAAGATCAACTGCGGCAACATCATCATGTGTGTGGTCGCGTCCGGGTTCTGTGACGCGGTACCCACCAGGTCGCCCAGCAGCGAGAGCATGAAGCCGATCGCCAGCACCATCAGACAGAAACCGATGGTGTTCAGCGCGCCGCCGTAGAAGCGGAATCCGATGACGAACCCGCAGAGCAGCGAGATCACCAGTGCGACCGAGCAGCGGTAGACACTGGCGGTCAGCCGCGCCGAGAGCGGCGCCAACCGGGAGATCGGCATCGAGCGGAATCGGCGGTTGATGCCCTCCACCGCATCCGATGCCGACCGGAACGCGCCGGAGATCGCGGCGAACGAAATGGCCTGCAGCGCGATGAGCGGCATCAGGTACTGCGCGTAGCTGCTCATCCCGCCCATGAAGAAGGCCATGAAGTTCTTCAGCGGGATGTAGAAGCCGGCGGTGAACATGATCGACGCAGCGATCTGGGTCACCAGCTCGCCATTGCGCAGGGTGGGCACGATGCCGCGGGCGGTGAGCACCCACCACTGCTGGACATTCGACGGAGACGGATTCGGCGCCCAGCCCGCGGAGTCCTGCGGTACCTGGCTCGGTGGCATGTTCTGACGCGCCGAACCAGATGCCGGATGCGGCACCCAGGTGTCGGTCGTCACGACTCGTCGTCCTCGTCAGCCTTATGTGCGTTGTCGCCGGTCAACGCGAAGAACACCTCGTCGAGCGACGGTCGGCGCAGCCCGATGTCGATCAAGGGGACGCCGGCGGAGTCGAGTTGGGCGGCAGCGGCGAGCAGGGTCCGCGGACCATGCGGGGCGGGCATGCCGACGCGATCGTCGCCGCCGGTCATCACGTTGCGTTTGGTGCGGGGCTGCATCGGGGCGAGGATGCTCAGGATGCGCGGGATGTCGGCGACGTTGCGCGGCACGACCTCCAGGTAGGTGGCGCCGGTGCGTTCCTTGAGTTCGTCGGCGGTGCCCTCGGCGATGACGGTGCCCCGATCGATCACCACGATGCGATCGCTGAGCGCGTCGGCCTCTTCGAGGTACTGGGTGGTGAGCAGAGTGGTGATGCCCTGTTCTTTGAACCGGGCCACCAGATCCCACACATTCTGGCGGCTTCGCGGGTCGAGGCCAGTGGTCGGCTCGTCGAGGAACACCACCGCGGGGCGAACCACCAGACCGCAGGCGATGTCGATTCGACGGCGCATGCCGCCGGAGAAGGTGCCGATCCGCCGGTCGGCAGCGTATTGCAGGTCGAATTGATCGAGCAGCTCCTCGGCGCGCTGCTTGGCCACCGCCTTGCGCATGCCCTGCAGGCGCGCGAACATCACCAGATTCTCGCGGCCGGTGAGCATGTCGTCGAGGGCGACCTGCTGGCCGGTCAGCATGATCGATCGGCGCACCGCTGCGGCGTCGTCGACGACGTCGTAGCCGTCGATGAGCGCGGTTCCCGAGGTCGGTTTGTTGAGGGTGCACAGGATGTCGACGGTGGTTGTCTTGCCCGCGCCGTTGGGTCCGAGCACGGCGAGCACTTCGCCGCGTTCGACGGTGAAACTGATGCCGCGCAGCGCATCGACCGATCCGTAGGACTTACGGAGTTCCTCGACGACGACCGCGTAGTCGGCGTCTGGTTGCCGCGGTCGGGCAGGCATCGCGTTGCCGGCCGCCGGACGTGGGCCGGGCTGGTTCTGGTTGCGGTACGCGTTAAGTTGACCCGCGGTGGGGCGTGGCCCGGTGTGGTGTGCCGGCATCCGCGGATCGACCGGGATGGGCGACTGGCGGGTTCCAGGTGGCGGCACCGGGACACGTGGTTGCCCGGGTGTGACGACCGGGCCGCGCGCGGTGGGCCGCGGGGCCTCGTGGACGCCGGTGAGGCGGGGTCCGGCAGCGGGCTGCGGTGGCATGGGCGGGCCGCCGACGATCGGCGGTCGTGGGGTGCCGTTCATCGGCGCACCCGGGAGGCGGGGTGCACCGCCGGGTGGGCGAACACCGTTCGGCGGCACGGTGCCCGGCCCGCTGTAGCCGGAACCGTTGTACCCCGAGCTGTTGTACCCCGAACCGTTGTAGCCGGTCCCCCCGTTGTAGCCGGTCCCATTCTGTCCTGTTCCGTCGTGGGCGGTTCCGTTGTGCCTGGAACCGTTGTGCGGGACGCCGTTGTGTGGGACGTCATGAGACCCGTTGTAGGCGGATCCGTTGTGGGCAGACCCGTTGTGACCTGATTCGTTGTGGGTAGACCCGTTGTGACCTGACTCGTTGTCGGCCGAGGGCCGCCCGCCGGATGCGGCCGGCGGGCGATCAGGTGACGACCAGCGTCGAGGCGTGGTGTCGAACTGCGGCGGCTCGAACACGCTTTCGTCGAAGACCGGTGGGTCGAGATTGGGGTGATCGAATGAGAACGCGCGCTCCTGGGCGACCGGCTCAGGCTTCGGCACCAGGTGCGGATCGAACTGGTCAGGATCGGACTCGACCGAATCGAACTGGGGCGATTCCGGCCGGTGGGCTGCCTGTCGAACCGGAGCCGGCTCGGGCTCGGATTCGGGTTCGGCCGGTGGCGGCGCCGGACTGGCCGGACGGTGCCGCTGCACGTTTCGGCCACGGGCGGCCGCTGCGGGCAGCGCAGAGTCGTCGTAGAACCCGCGTGAGTTCTCGAAGTCAGTGTCGGACACCAGCTTCTCCCAGTTCGAAGTCGGGTGATGACAGGTCGACCAACTCCAGTTCGTCACTTGCCGACTCGGCCTCGTCCTCGATGATCGCCTCGCGAACGAGATCGATCAGCGACGTGCGAAACGATTCTGCGAGCGCGCTCGCGCGCTCGGGTTCGATACGTCGTTGGTCGAACCACCAGTCGACGAGCAACTCATCTCCGGACCGGTAGGCGCGGATCTCGACAGGGTGTCCGAGGCCCGGCGCGGTCTCCCTGATCCCGAGAGCGGCGTCGTCATCGAACTGTACCGGAGCGTCTGAGATATCTGCCGATGCGAGATCCGGAATCGCACCTGCAACATCGAGATACACATCGGCCTGCGTGACCGAGGCCAGCTGCCGCGCGGTGGGTGCGTAGAGATAGTGCAGCAGGCCGTAGCTGATGCCGAAATGCGGGACCGCGTCGAGCAGACCCTTCACCTCACCGACGAGCGCACGGACCGGAAGATCGCTGATCTTCTCGCATCGCAGTGCAACCGGGTACACCGTCGAGAAGGATCCGACGGTGCGACGTGGGTCGATGTCGGGTCGTAACACCGAGCGCCCCTGCCCGCTCAGATCGACCCCGATCACACCGTTTCCGGCCGCGCCGGCGACGGTGCGGCCCAGCGCGGTGAGCAGTAGATGCTCAACCGAGAACCCGAGTCGGCGGCGGGCGTCCTCGAACTGCGTCGTCTGATCGCTCGACAGACCGGCCGCCACCCGGACCAGGTCCGTCGACGCGGGGCGGCCCGCATCCTGGTAGGCCAGTCGCAGATTCGGTGCGTTGACGGCGTCGAGCCAGTACTCCCGGCTGTCGAGGACGGCAGGATGCGTGGCGAGCCCGGCACACCGCACCGACCACTCGTGCCACGTGGCAGCCGTCGCCTGCAATTCGATCGGCTTGTCGGCTAGGCGCTGCGCGAAGGCGGTGAACAGGTCCGTCAGCAACACATCGCGGGACTGATTGTCGGCAACCATGCCGTGCAGGCTGAGCCCGAGATACGACGGCTGGTCTCCGGGGGTCTCGATGAAGGTCGCCACCAGCGGCGCCGCGGTCAGGTCCAGGCCGGCGATCTGTGCGTTGAGGATCTCCAGCGCCGCGCTCCGCGTGGCTTCCCGGTCGCCGTTGTCGGACACGGTTGCGGTCAACAGATCGAAGGACTCGACCGGCTCCCCGAACTGCTGCTCCCAGATCCCCGCACGGTGAACGAGCGAAACCCGCAACGCGTCGTGGTGATTCACCAGTGCGGTGAGCACCTCACCGACCGTCTCGGCGGGCACGTCGGACCGTAGCCGCAGCAGGATCGGCGTGCGCCAATGTCCGCTGTCGGTCAGGCCGTTGTCCAGGAAGGCGGTGATGTTCGGTGGCGTCGGCGGCAGTTCGACATCGCCCGGCGCATGTCGGGCGAGTCCGTTGGACGCGTACCGCGACGAGAGTGCCCCGGCGAGGGCGGCGACCGTCTGGTTTTCGTACAGGTCCTGCGGGGTCAGCTCGAGACCTTCGTTGGTCGCGGTCATCGCCACGCTGATCGCGATCAGCGAATCACCGCCGAGCTCGAAGAAGTTCGCGGAGCGATCCACTGAATCCAGTCCCAGGCACTGTGCCCAGATGCGTTGCAGCGTGCTCTCCACCGACGTCCGGCCCCCACTGGACGCCGAGCCAGTAGCGACGTGACCGCCACCCGCCTCCGGCAGCCCGGTTCCGCCGGCGTTCATCACGGCGCCATTGGGTGTGACCCAGTGCTTCTGGCGTGCGAAGGGGTATCCGGGCAGGCTGATCCGCACCGGGCTCCGGGTCGAGGAGTCGGCGAGCTCGACGTCGAGTCCGGCCGACCACAACTGGCCGAGGGCGAGCAGGAACGCATCGCGATCGTCGCGGTTCTGCGCGTGATGACGCATCGGTCGAACCGCGCGGTGATCCGACGACCATCGCGGATGGCGGCTCGCCGCCGATGTCAGCGTGCCGCCCGGGCCCACCTCGACCAGGACGCGCGCCGAGTTCTCCAGCAGGGCGCCGACCTCGTCGGCGAATCGCACGGTGGCGCGGATCTGTCGCGCCCACGTCGCCGGGTTGGTTGCCTCGGCGGCCGACATCCAGGTGCCGGTCACGTTGGACAGCATCGGGATGCGCGGTTCATTCAAGGTCTGTCGGGACAGGAAGCTGGTGAACTCGCCGATCACGCTGTCCATCAGGCGTGAGTGGAAGGCATGTGAGGTCCGCACGCGTCGTGCGGCGATCCCCTGCTCTTCGAGCCGATCGGAGAACTCGTCGATGGCATCGGCGGATCCGGCGACCACACAGCCGCCCGGTTCGTTGACCGTCGCGATGTCGACCTCGCCGGACAGATACTGCGCCACATCGGCCGGGCTCAGGGGCACCGCCACCATCACCCCGCGCGGTGCCGAGTTCATCAGCCGGCCACGCATCGAGACGACCTTGACCGCGGTGGGCAGATCGAAGACGCCGGCGAAGGTCGCCGCGGCGTATTCGCCGATGCTGTGGCCGGCCAGTGCCGCAGGCTGTACTCCGCGGGATTCGAGCAACTTCGCCAACGCGTACTCGACGGAGAACAGGGCGGGCTGAGTGCGGTCGGTCCGCTCCAACTCCCGCGGCGACCCGGTGAGGATGGTCTCGCGCAGGTCGATGCCGAGTTCGGCGTCGAACAGTGTCATGCACTGGTCGAAGTGTTCGGCGAAGACCGGTTCGGTCTCGTAGAGGCCCTTGGCCATTCCGACGTGCTGTGCGCCCTGGCCGGGGAACAGGAAGGCGATGCGGTCATCACCGGACGCGCCGACCGCCTGACCGGTGAAGACATTGTCGTGTTCGTCGGCGCCGAGCACCTCGGTGGCGTGGCGACGGTCGTTGACCACCGCGGCCATCCGGAAGTTGTCACGACGTCGGCCGGACAGCGTGTATGCGACGTCGGCGATGTCGATGGACTCGTCGGCGGAGAGCTCCGCGGCGAGTTGCTTACGCGCGGCGACCAGGGATTCCGGGGTGCGTGCGGAGAGCGTCAGCACCTGCGGTCCCGACGACGGCAGCGGGGCCGCCGCGTTCGGGGCCTCCTCGACGATCATGTGCACGTTGGTGCCGCCGACGCCGAATGCGCTGATGCCGGCGCGGCGCGGCCCGTCCCATTCCCAGTCACTCAGCGTGTTGCGGATCTCGAAAGGTCCACGCTCCAAGTGCAATTCAGGGTTGGGCGCGGTGTAGTGCAGGGTGGCGGGCAGCGCCTTGTGCTTGAGGCACAGGATGGTCTTGATGAGGCTGGCGATGCCCGAGGCCACCTCGAGGTGACCGATGTTGGACTTCACCGAACCGACAACACACGGTCCCTGACGGTCCTCCTCGGCGAGGTCGAATGCCTGTCGAAGGCCCTCGATCTCGATCGGATCGCCCAGCGGCGTTCCGGTTCCGTGCGATTCGACGTAGCTGATCGATGAGGCGTCGACCTCGGCGATGGCGTGCGCCTCGGCGATGACCTCGGCCTGCCCGGTGGCGTTGGGGGCGGCGTAGTTCATCTTCGTCGCACCGTCGTTGTTGACGGCCGACCCGCGGATGACCGCGTGGATCCGGTCGCCGTCCTCGAGGGCGTCTTCGTAGGGCTTGAGCAGCACCACGCCGACGCCGCTGCCGAAGATGGTGCCGTCGGCGCGGACGTCGAACGGACGGCAGTGTCCGCTCGGGGAGGTCATCGCGCCGGCCTGGTGCCAGTAGCCGACCTGATGCGGCACGCGAATCGACGAACCGCCTGCCAGCGCCATGTCGGACTCGCCATTGAGGATCGACTGACACGCCAGGTGCACAGCCAGTAGCGACGACGAGCACGCCGTCTGCACCGCCAGCGCGGGACCGCGCAGATCGAATTGGTGCGCGACGCGGGTGGCGATGTGGTCCTTGTCGTTGTGCAGCGACAGGTTGACCATCTCGAAGGTCGCGCCCTCGCCGATGATCGAGGCCGGGCTCATATGCGACATCAGGTTGTGCAGCAGATAGCCACTCGCCGAGCTGGTGGCGAACACGCCGATCGAACCGTCGTAGTCGGCGGGGTCGTAGCCACCGTCTTCGAGCGCATGCCATGCGGTCTGCAGGAACAGCCGGTGCTGCGGGTCCAGCGTCCGGGCGGCCTGGTTGTTGAAGCCGAAAAACTCCGCGTCGAACTCGTCGATGCCGTCCATGATCGCCGCGCGGCGGATGTAGGAGTGGCTTTCCAGAGCGCGATCGGTGACCTGGTTGGCGGCTAGATCCTGCTCGCCGACGTCGACGATCAGCTCGGTGCCCGAGCTCAGATTCCGCCAGAACTCAGCGACCGAGTTGGATCCGGGGAACCGCCCCGCCATCCCGATCACCGCGATGGCGTTGGGGGGCACCGTACTGCTCGTCATGCTCGCTGTCCTGTCCTGCGCCGCGCGGCCCGTTGGCGCGCAGCAGCTCGTCGGCTGGCCCGGTCACGAAGGTCGTCGCCGGGTTCGGTGGGCTCGGCACTCGCCAGCCCGAGTTGGGAGATGAGTTCGGCGGCCAGGGCCGTCGGGTTGGCACCCTGCAGCAGCAGCGCCACCGGAGGTTCGACGCCGAAGTCGCCGCGCACCGTGTTGCGGATGCGGACCGCCATCAGCGAGTCCATCCCGAGGTCGGTGAGTGGCTTCTCCGCGTCGATCGCCGAGGCGTCGGCGTAGCCCATGATCGCGGCGATCCGGGACCGCAACCGGTCGCTGACCACCTCGAGCACCGTCGCCGGATCGAGGTCCTTCAACGCTTCCGGGCCGGCCCAGTCGTCCTCGGCCTGGGTGCCGTCGAGTTCGGCGACCAGTTCGCTGAAGTAGCCGATCTGACCCAGTTCGGGGAATGCCGCGGCAGCGCGGTCCAGGCGCAGACGCACCACACCGACCTGGGCCAGGTCGCGGCGCTGAAGCGCTTCGAGAGCCTCGATGCCCTCGGCGGGTGCGATCGGATCGATGGCATCCATCGACAACGACTGCGCCACACCGACCTGAGCCCACTGACCCCAGTTGACCGAGGTGGCGGGCAGTCCGGCGGCACGACGCCAGGCGACCAGTGCGTCCACCCAGGCGTTGGCCGCGGCGTAGGCGCCCTGGCCGGGCGATCCCAGCAGCGATGCCACCGAGGAGAAGACGATCCAGAAGTCCAGGTCGCGCCCGGTGGTTGCGGTGTGCAATGCCAGCGCACCACTGACCTTGGGTGCCCAGACCCGCTCCAGGCTGTCGCGGCCCAGGGCCACGATCAGCGCGTCGTCGATGACCGCGGCCGAGTGCAGCACGCCGCGCAGGGTCTGTCCGGTCGACTCGGCTGCCGTGACGAGCTGCTGCGCCACTCCCGGTGCGGAGATGTCGCCGGCGACGTAGGCCACCGCGGTGGTGTCCGACAGCGCGTCGAGTTCGCTCTGCTGCTCCGGCGTGAGCTCGCTGCGTCCGTTGAGGACGATGCGGCCGGCACCGGCGTCGATGAGCCAGCGGGCCATCACCAATCCGAGGCCACCCATGCCGCCGGTGATGACGTAGGCGCCGTCGCCACGCACGCTCTCCTCGCGGGTCGGTTCGCCCAGCGGAACCCGGGCGAGGCGCTCGGCATAGCGTTGTCCGTCGCGGAACGCGACGACGTCGTCATTGCCGGACGCCTCGAGTTCGGCCACCAGTGCCGCCCGCGCATCGCCGGAGTCGTCGAGATCGACCAGCGTCGCCTTGAGATCGGGGTGTTCGTAGGCGAGGACGCGGACGAGTCCCTTGAGCGCGCCGACCGTCGGGTCGCCGCCTTCGCGGTCGTCGAGGGTCAGGCCGTTGCGCGTGGCGACCCACAGTCGCGGCGCGACGCCGTGCCAGCCCGAGGCGATGGTGCGTACCGTCGCCGACACCGACCACACCAGGTGCTCGGCTCGTCGGATCGAGGCCTCGGTGCCGTCGAAGGCGTCCTTACCGAGGACGACGACCACACCGACGGGCGGCAGGTCGGGATCCGACGCCGCATCGGCGAAGGCCTGCGCGAGGCCGGGCTCGTTGCCCAGTTCGGCGCGCACGATCCGCCGGTCGGCGCCGGCGAACGCGGTGGTGAAGTCGTCGGCCAGGGCCTGCGCTCCGTCGCCGCTGAGCACCAGCCAGCTCCCCTTCGGCGCCGACGATCCGGCGGCGACCTCCGTCTGCACCCACGACGATCCGAAGACCTTCTGCGACAGCGGAAGCGGCACCGTGTGGCGCTGCACGCGTCGCAGGTAGACCCCGGACGCCTCGACGATCACCGTGCCGGCGTCGTCGAGAAGGGTGAAGTTGCCGACCTTGTCGGCGCTGTCCGCCACGGGCAGCACCTCGGCGAAGCATCGGGCCTGGCGGCCGATCGGACCACGAACCCGCAGGGAGTCGATGGCGACCGGCAGGTAGGTGGCGTCGGCCTGCTCGGACTGCGGATCGGTGGGCATCGCGGCGGCCACACCCTGCAGCGCGGCGTCGAGCATCACCGGATGCAGACGAAGTTCGCGGTTGATCGTCGCCTCGTCGGGCAGCACGATCTCCGACTCCGAGGCGCCGGTACCGGTCCGGACGATCCGCACCAGCGCGGCGAAGGCCTGCGCGTGGTGGGCGCCGGTGCGGCGCAACGCGGTGTAGAAGTCCGATGGCGAGACGGCGTCTCCCCCGGCCGCCGACGGCGATCGGCGCGGCGGTTCGTCGCCGGCCTTCTCGATTCGCGCGACCGCATGGCGGCGCCAGGCCCCGTCGTCGGCACGCGAGTTCACCTCGACGCGTGTCTCGTCACCGTCGACGGTGAGCGACGTGGTCAGGCGCACGGTGCCTTCGACGGGCAGCATCTGATCCACTTCGAGACGGCTGAGCACAATGGACTCCACCGGCACCGAGAGCGCGGAACTGCCTGCGGCCAAGGCGATTTCGGCGAAACCGGCGGCCGGCATGATGGCTTGCCCGTGCACACGGTGATCGGCCAGCCACGGCAACGTGTCGGTACCGACCTCGGCCTGCCAGACGTGCCCACCGGTCGGGAGTTCGACGTGAGTGCCCAGCAGGGGGTGCCCGGCTGCGGCGCCGACCGTCGCGCCGGCACGGACGGTGATCCAGAAACTCTCGTGCTGCCAGGCGGCCGGCGGCAGGTCGGTCAACCGGCCCTGTTCGGGCAGCGAGATGTCGCTGCGCGCGGCATCGACGGCGGCGAGGTTGGCGTGGAACCCGAGTCCCTCGTCCTCGTCACGCACGATGGTGCCCGAGACCAGGACGTCGCCGCGCGGGCGCGCGACATCGAGGCATTCGGTGATCGAATAGGTCAGCAGCGGATGCGGACTCATCTCCAGGAAAGTGGCGTGCGAGGCGGCCGCGCGAGCCACCGCTTGATTGAACCGCACCGGCTGACGCAGGTTGTTCACCCAGTAATCCGGTCCCATGGTGGGGGTGCCGCCGTCGGGGTCGACGGTGGTGAACAGCGGGATGGTCGGCTGCTGCGGGCGCAGGCCGGCCAGCTCGGTGCGCAGTTCGTCGAGAATCGGATCCACCGTCGGGTGATGCGAGGCGACATCGACCTCGACACGACGAGCCAACAGATTGCGCTTGGTCACCTCGGCGATCAGGGCATCGATCTGCTCCGGCGGTCCGGCGACGACGGTGTGCTTCGGCGAGGCGTGCACCGCCACGCCGACGTTGTCGTACCCGGCTACCAGCGACTCCGCCGCCGATGCATCGGCCTCGAGCAGGGCCATGGCGCCTTGTCCGGAGAGGCGTTTCATCAGACGCGAGCGGGTCGAGATCACGGTCAGACCATCAGCACGCGACAACGCGCCGGACACGACGGACGCAGCCACCTCACCCATGGAGTGACCGATCACCGCGTCCGGGGTGATGCCGTAGGAACGCCACAGATCGGTCAGGGCCAGCTGGATACCGGTCAGGACCGGCTGGATGCGGTCGATACCGACGACGGTCTCCCCGGAAAGCAAGGTCTCCTTCAGCGAGAACCCGGCAGCGGCAACGAAATCTGGCTCGATCTCATCGATCGCCGCGGCGAAAGCGGGCTCGGTGGCCAACAGACGCTGACCCATCCCCGCCCACTGCGAACCCTGCCCGGAGAAGCAGAACACCGTGCCCGGCCCGGACTGCAGTGCGCGCGGCGCGACCACGCCGGCCGCCGGGTTTCCGGCAGCCAGAGCGCGCAGGCCGGCGATGGCATCGGCGGTGGAGCGCGCCGAGACGGTGCCGACCACGTCGGCCGGACCGCGCCGGCGACGCAGGCTGTGGGCGACGTCGGCGACGCTCGATGCGGCTCCCTCACCCTCGAGCCAGTCGGCAAGCGTCGCTGCCCAGGCCTGAACGCGCGGCGCGGTCTTACCCGACACGCTCAACGTCGACACGCCGTCGACTGCCGACGGCGCGGCCGGATCGAGGCCCTGCTCCAGGATGATGTGGGCGTTGGTCCCGCCCAGGCCGAACCCGGACACGCCGGCACGGCGCGGTACGCCGGTGCTGGGCCATTCCTGACTCTCGGTCGGCACGAACAACCGGGTCTGCTTGGGGTCGATGGCCGGATTCCATTGCGAGAAGTTCAGATTCGGCGGAACCGTGCCACGCTGCACCGTCAGTACGGCCTTGATGAAGCCGGCGATGCCCGCGGCTCCTTCGAGGTGACCGAAGTTGCTCTTGACCGCTCCGAGTGCGCACTTGGTCTCGCCTTTTCCGTAGACCGAGGCGAGTGCGTCGAATTCGATCGGATCGCCCAGAGCGGTTCCGGTGCCGTGGGTTTCGATGAAGTTCACCGTGCCGGCCGGTACGTCGCCGGCGGTCAGGGCGCGCCTGATGACGTCGACCTGTGCCGGGGCGTTGGGTGCGGTCAGGCCGTTGGAGCGGCCGTCCTGGTTGACCGCGGAGCCACGCACGACCGCCACCACGCGGTCGCCGTCGGCGATCGCATCCGACAGGCGCTTGAGCACCACGACGCCCGCTCCCTCGCCGCGCACGAAGCCGTCGGCTCCGGCGTCGAAGGCGTAGCAGTGTCCACGCGGGGAGAGCATGCCCCACTTGGCCAGTGCCAGTTGGGTTTCCGGACGCAGGATGAGGTTGACGCCACCGGCGAGCGCTAGATCGCTCTCCCGGGTGCGCAGGCTCTGGCAGGCCATGTGGACCGACACCAGCGATGACGAACACGCGGTGTCGACGGCCACGGCGGGGCCGCGCAGGCCGAGCAGGTAGGCGATCCGGCCGACGGTGACGCTGTGTGCGTTGCCGGTGGCCGAGTAGGCGTCGATGCTGTCGGGGTCGGCGGCCGAGCGGGTCTGATACTCGTTGTAGTAGACCCCGGCCATCACCGCGCCGCGGACACCGTTGACGGCCTCCGGTGCGTAACCGGCGTTTTCCAGTGCCTCCCAGGCGACTTCGAGAAGCAGGCGCTGCTGCGGATCCATCGCCTCGGCCTCGCGGGGGGTGATGCCGAAGAAGTCCGCGTCGAATCCCGAGATGTCGGAAAGGAATCCGCCCCACTTGGACGGCATCCGTCCGGGAACGCTCAGGTCCGGGTCGTAATACTCCTCGGCGTCCCACCGGTCGGCAGGAACCCCGACGATGCCGTCGCGGCCCTCGGTGAGGAACTTCCAGTAGGAGTCCGGGCCGTCGACGCCGCCCGGCAACCGGCAACCGACACCGATCACCGCGATCGGTTCGGCGGTCGACAGACGCGACGCCTTGGTGAACTGCTCACCCAGAGCGGTGCGCTGCGCCTCGTTCATCGCCGACATGCGGTTGAACGTTGTCTTGACCACCATCAGTTACCACTCTCACTAGCGGCCGTCATCGGCCCGTCGTCGGAAAGGGATTCCGCCCCAAGGGATTCCACACTATCGAACAGCGAATCAAGCAGGTTGTCGCCGAGGTCGTCATCAGCCTCGACGTCGTCGGCCTCGGTCTCGGCTCCGGCGGTCGCCTCGGCGCGCAGCGGTGCGAGCATCTCGGTCAGCAGTTCCGACATCGCCGCGATCGTCGGATGATTCCACAGCATCGTCGCCGACAGATCCATGCCCACCAGATGCTTGGCGTCACGCAAGACCGACATCGCCATCATCGAGTCCAGCCCCAGTTCGGGGAACGGCTGATCGAGGCGCACCGCGTCGGCCGGCATACCCAGTTCACGGGCCAGGATGGCCTGCAGCCGGGTCTGCAAGGTCTGCTCGGTGTCGGCGGCGGTCATCGTGGCCCACGGCGGGGTGTCGATCGCCGACGTCGTGTCGTCGGTCGCCGTCTCGGGTGCCGCGGTTGATTCCATGGCCGCGTACGCGAGGTCGCGTGCGGTGAGGACGACCGAACCGTCGGCCGCGGTGGCGATCACGTCCACGGTGAATCCGGCGTCGTCTCCCCCGCGATGCACGACCCGCACCGAAGCGGCTTGAGCCACCGATCCCGACACCTGCAGTGCGCCGACCGCAGCCGGGAACATCAGCCCGTCGTTGCTGCTGTTGGCCAGGCGGGCCAGATGCACTGCGGCATCGATCAGGGTTGCCGTGGGTGGGTTGGCGGGGTCATCGACCGGCAGTGCGACCTCGGCGGTCAGCTCACCATCGGTGGCGGTGTGAGCGCGCACCGACCATTCGAAGGGCTGTCCCTCGATGCCCCAGGCGCGCTGCAGTTCCGCAGCCGTCGAGGCGTCGAAGGCCGTGGCGGCCACCGGCGGCGTCGCCGCGCGGTCGGCGAGATCGGCCGACGAGACCGGCGCCACGGCGGCACGGACGTGTTCCACCCACCGATCGGCCGGTGCGTCGGGAGTGGGGCTCGACGAGACGGTGAGAACTCCGTCGGTGAGCACAACGTCGATGGCGCGGGGCCGATCGAGGACCACGGGGTACTCGAACCGGACCTCACCGATCGCCGAGGGCGTGTCCAGTCCGCCGGCGACAGTCGAAAGTGTTTGCAGCAGAACCGATGCTGGCACCACGTCGACACCCTGGATGCGATGTCCACCCGGATAGGGCAGTTCCTGCGGTACCAGTCGGGCCCGCCAGGTGCGGGTGGTGCCGGTGGCCGCGGCCTCGTCACCGAGCACGGTGCCGGGCGTCGGCTGCGCCAGTGCGGCGAAGGCCGACTCGTCGACCCCGCCGTCGAGTCCGTCGACGACGCGGAAGGCGGTCCGCATTCGGTAGGCGGCACTCAGTCGTTCCCAGTCGGCGCCGACCAAGATCGGGCGGACGCCGGCGTCGGGGCTGAGCAGAGTGGGCAGCGTGCCGATCGCGACGTCGTTGGGCAACGGGGTCAGACCGGCCGACGCCGTCTCCGGCTGCGCGTCGGCCCATGACTTCCACAGACCCCAGTCGATGACGCTCGCCGGCAGACCGATCGCGCGGCGTGCGTAGGCGAAGGCGTCGGCAAAAGCGTTGGCGGCGGTGTAGTGGCCCAGCCACCGGGAACCGAACACACCGGTGATCGAGGAGAACAGCACGAAACGACGCACCGGGGTGGTCAGCGACAGCGCATGGCACACCGACACCGCGTCGACCTTCGGCCGGAACATCGCCGCGACGTCATCGGAGCCGAGCTCGGTGAGCTGGCCCGCCCCGCCCGACAGGGCGGCCAGGTAGATGCCGTCCAGCGGCGGCAGGTCGGCGCCGAAGCGGGCGAAGAGCTCACCCATCGCCACCGGGTCGGCGGCGTCGGCCGCGACCTCGACGAGAGTTGTTCCGCCCGAAGCGAGTTCGGACTGCAGATCGGCCAATCGGCCGCCGGTCCGCGAGACAGCGACGACGGTGGCCGCGCCCATCTCGGCGAGCTGACGAATGAGGTCGGGGCCCACGTTGCCGGTCGCGCCGATCACCAGGTGGCTGGTATCGGCGGGCAGCCCGGTCAACGCCGGTGGGACCTGAGCGTGCCGCAGCCGGGGCACCCGGCGTGACCCACCGCGATAGACCACCTGATCGTCGGCGTCGGGTGTCACGGCGTGAACGGCGACCTCGTCGGCGACATAGCGGGCGATGAGTTCAGGCGGAACGGTGGCGTCGACGTCGATGATGCCGTGCCAGATCTCCGGATTCTCCAGTGCCAGAGTGCGTCCGAAGCCCCACAGGATCGCGTGTGCCGGGTTCGATCGATCCCCGGCATCGACCGGCTGGGCGTTGCGGGTCAGTACCACCAGCTTGGGCGGTTTCGGCAACTTCACCAGCGCGGTGGCCAGTCGTTGTGCCGCGGTGAACGCGGCGTGGGCCGGCGCCGGGTCGAAGGTCGCGGTCGGCACCGACGGGGCATACAGCACGACGTCGACGCCATCGAGATCGGCACCATCGAGTGCGGACCCGGCCAGCACCGATTCGTCGAGAACACGGACACTCGAGTAGGCATGGCGATCGAGCGCGGTACCCAGCGCGGGCCCGACGGCGGGGTCGGCGATGACCGTCCACGACGTCGCGGCAACAGCCAGGTCACGCGGCAGTTCCCGTGCCGGCCAATCCAATTCGAGCAGCCAGTCGTCGAGAACCCCGTGCCCGCCGCGCGTCGGCGCGACCGCCGCGGGTGAGCCGGCCCGGACCGATCCGGTCGGGACCAGCTCGACGTCGGGAATGCGCACCCAGTGGTGTTCGTGATGCCACGGCGTGTGCGGCAGCGACACCATCTGAGCGTGCACATGCTCGGACTGCGGAGCCCTAAGGGTATGTGTCGCATTGAGATTGGTGTGGAACGTGACCGCGTCGTCGGTGTCGCGATAGAGCGAGCCGATGCTGTGGTGGTGCACCTCGGCCAGGGCGTCGTCGAGTGCATACGTCAGCACGGGGTGCGGGCTGGACTCGATGAACGTCCCGTGCTCCTTGGCCGCGGCCTGCACAGCCTGGCTGAACCGCACCGGGTTGCGCAGGTTGGCGCACCAGTAGTCGGCGTCCATCAGCGGCGAGCCGCCCTGCGGATCGGCCGTGCTGAACAGCGGGATGGTCGGCTGCTGCGGGCGCAGACCGGCCAATTCGGTACGCAGCTCGGGCAGGATCGGGTCGATGATCGGGTGATGCGAGGCGACGTCGACCTCGACCCGACGAGCGAGTCGATCGGTGGCCGCGACGGTCGCGATCACTGCGTCCACCTGCTCGGGCGGTCCGGCGATCACCGTCTGCCCGGGCGATGCATACACCGCGATCGTCAGATCCGGCTGCGCGGCGATGGCTTCCTCCGCGGCGGCGGCGTCCAGACCCAGCAGGGCCATGGCGCCTTGTCCAGAGAGGCGTTTCATCAGACGCGAGCGGGTCGAGATCACGGTCAGACCATCAGCACGCGACAGGGCGCCGGACACGACGGCCGCGGCGACCTCACCCATGGAGTGACCGATCACCGCGTCCGGGGTGATGCCGTAGGAACGCCACAGCTCGGTCAGGGCCAGCTGGATACCGGTCAGGACCGGCTGGATGCGGTCGATACCGACGACGGTCTCCCCGGAAAGCAAGGTCTCCTTCAGCGAGAAGCCGGCAGCGGCAACGAAATCGGGCTCGATCTCATCGATCGCCGCGGCGAAAGCAGGTTCGGTGGCCAACAGACGCTGACCCATCCCCGCCCACTGCGAACCCTGCCCGGAGTAGACGAAAACGGTTCCGGGACGACAGATTCCGGGGTGTGCGCCGACGACACCGGGCGCCCGGTAGCCACCCGCGACAGCGCGCAGTCCGGTGACCGCGGCGGCCTGATCAGCGGCGGTGACCGTCGCGAAGGTCGAGAACCGGGCGCGATGGTGATCGAGGGTGTGGGCGATGGCCGACAACGGGGTCCCGTCGCCGGGGCCCTCCAGCCAATCGGCCAATGCCGCAGCCCAAGTGCCCACCCGCTCCGGAGTCTTGGCGGAGACCACGAGGGTGCTGACGGCCGGTTCGGGTACCGCCGGTGTATCCGCAGCGACCGGGGCCGCGGGGGCCTGCTCGATGATGACGTGTGCGTTGGTACCGCTGACGCCGAATCCGGACACTGCGGCGCGGCGAGGACGTCCGGTCTGCGGCCAGTCCATCGGCTCGGCGGCGATGGTGAACTTCGACGCCGCCTCGCTGGCGTGCGGATTGAGTTGCTTGAAGTAGAGCTGCTTGGGGATGTGCGCGGCGTTGACCGCGAGTACCGCCTTGATGAAACCGGTGACGCCGGAAGCGGATTCGAGATGGCCGAGGTTGGTCTTCACCGATCCGAGGACCAGGGGCTCGCTGTCCTTACGGTCGCCGTAGACCCCGACGAGAGCGTCGAGTTCGATCGGATCACCCAGCGGGGTGCCGGTACCGTGCGCCTCGATGTAGTCGACCTCGGAGGGGTCGAGCCGCGCGTTGGCCAGCACCCGACGCATCAGCGCCTGCTGTGCGGGACCGTTCGGCACGGTCTGTCCGCTGCTGGCGCCGTCCTGATTCACCCCGGAACCGCGGACCACGGCGAGCACCCGGTCGCCGTCGCGCTGCGCGTCGGACAGCCGCTTGAGGATGACCACGCCGCAGCCCTCGCTGCGGATGTAGCCGTTGGCGTCGGCGTCGAAGGTCTTGCACGTGCCGTCCGGCGCGAGCATGCCCCACCGGGAACAGGCGATGCTGTTCTCCGGGCTGAGCATCAGGTTGACGCCCGCGGCCAGCGCGGTATCGCTCTCCCGGCGACGCAGGCTCTGGACCGCGAGGTGGATGGACACCAGCGACGACGAGCAGGCGGTGTCACTGACGACCGCCGGACCGTTGAGCCCGAGGAAGTACGAGAGCCGACCGGCCGCGAAGTTCGACGCGTTACCGAACGGGATGTACGGGTCGAGCTCATGGGGTGCGAGCTTGTTGGCGAACAGCAGCGAGTAATCGTTGGTGGTCAGTCCGACGAAGACCGACGTCTGGGTGCCGCGGATCGACGTGGGCGTGATGCCGGCGTCCTCGAGGGCTTCCCAGGCGACCTCCATCAGCAGTCGCTGCTGTGGGTCCATACCGGCTGCCTCGCGAGGCGTGAGCCCGAAGAACTCCGCGTCGAACTCATCCGGCGACCAGCCGGTCAGGAAGCCACCGTCGGTGGTGTTGATGGTGCCCGGCTCGGTGTGGTCGGTGGTGAAGAACTCGTCGGCGTCCCACCGGTCGGCGGGTACGCGGATGACACCGCTGCGCCCCTCGGTGAGCAGATCCCAGTAGTCCTCGGTGTCGAAGACACCGCCCGGCAGGCGACAACCCATACCGATCACGGCGATCGGTTCGACGTCGTCGGCCTCGGCGATGGCCAGACGCTTGGTGAGGTCATCGATCTTTCGGAGCGCTTCGGTGATGATCGCGCGACGATCGGAGCCCGCAGAAGTCATCGGGTCAGGCCAGCCTTTCGGAAAGTGCTCGTAGTAGTTCGTCTTCGGAGAGATCGTCGTAGGTGTCGTCGAGTTCGTCCTCGGCGATCTCGGTCATCTCCGGCAGTGTTGATGCGAGGTAGCCGGTCAGTGCGTCGACGGTCGGGTAATCAAAGACCACCGAGGTAGGCAACACCTCCCCCAGGCTCTCGCTCAGGGCACGTTGCAGCGTCACCGTCATCAGTGAGTCCATTCCGAATTGGAAGAACCCCTGAGTCGGATCGAGCAGGGTGGGTGACTCCAACGCCATCACCTTGGCCACGAGCGTGGTCACGTGCTCGCTCAACAGGTCTCGACGACCGGCCGGTTCACAGGCACGCAGCGCCACCCGGAATTCGGTGTCATCGGAGAGTTCCGCGGCCTGCGACGCCTCGCGAGGCAGCAGGTCGTCGACGATGCGCAGCGCCGCCCGGGTGCGGTAGGCCTCGGCCAGCCGCGGCCAGTCCGCCGATACCACCACCGAGCGCACCGGGGCATCCGGCCTGCTCGCCGACGCCAGGGCACGGATCGCGGTGGCATCGTCCATCGGGCGCAGTCCCGAATCCTGGGTCACCTGGCGTTCGATCTCGGCCTGGTGATCGGCCAACGACGCCCACAGTCCCCAGTTCACCGTGGTCGCGGGCAATCCCGCGGCCCGTCGCGCGTAGCTGAATGCGTCGAGGTAGGTGGTGGTCGCCGCGTAATGGCCGAGCCATCGTGAACCGGTCAGACCGGAGATCGAGGAGAAGACGACGAATCGCTTGACCGGCACCCGCAGCGTCTGGCGGTGCAACACGGCCAACGCATCGAGCTTCGGTACGAACATGGCCGCGACGTCGTCGTCGGTCATGGTCGTCAACTCCACCGGGCCGCCACCGAAGGCGGCCAGGTAGATCCCGTCCAGGCGTGGCAGATCGTTGCCGAACCGGTCGAACAGTGCGGTCATCGACGCCTCGTCGGCGGTGTCGGCGGCCACCGGGATCACCGTGGTGCCGGTGGCGGCCAGCTCGGCGATCAAGTCGTCGAGCCGATCACCGGGGTTACGCGACACACCGATCACGGTGGCCGCGCCCATCGAGGCGAGCTGTCGGATCAACGACGGTCCGATGTTGCCCGTTGCGCCGATGACGAGATGGCAACCACCGCCGTCGAGTTCGGGTTCGGCGGGA
The DNA here is from genome assembly GCA_023461275.1 of Actinomycetes bacterium. GTDB lineage: Bacteria > Actinomycetota > Actinomycetes > Mycobacteriales > Mycobacteriaceae > Gordonia. The sequence goes on from JAEYMI010000048.1 coordinate 116,049, forward strand.
GCGCTCGGCGCGGCCACCGGTACCAGCCGGGGCACGTGCCGGACACCGGCCCGGTACGCGATCTGATCGTCGGCTCCGAGTGCCGGGTTGTCGGTGCCCGCATCGGCTTCGGTGACGACGTATCCCGCGGCCACCGGGGCGGCCACCAGCTCGTCGACGTCGATGACGGCTCCCCAGATCTCGGGATGCTCGAGTGCCAGGGTGCGACCCAGGCCCCAGAGCACGGCGTGTGCCGGATTGACCCGGTCACCCTCCCGCGCGGGCTGCGCGTTGCGGGTCAGCAGGAAGAGCTTCGGCGCCGCGTCGGCTGTGACCATCGCGGTGGCCAGATGGCGGGCGGCGTGGAACAGCCGATAGCCGGGCTCGGCGTCGAACAGTTCGGCCGGCGTCGTCGGCTCCGGTGCGTACAGCACGTGGGTTGCCGACCGCAGTGCCGTCGCCAGCTCCGGATTCTGTGGTGCGCGCAGTACCGATTCGGGCAGCACTGCGACCGTGCCCGACGAACCGACCAGTGCGGTCAGGGCGGCACCGATCGAGTCGCCGATCACCACCCACGACGCACCGTCGACGGCGGCGACCGCGGCTGCGGCCTCGGTGAGTTCAGCTGCCGGCCAGGCCAATTCACTCCACCAGTCGGCGGGGATGGCCGGATCGGCGTCAGCGTTGACCAGCGATCGGCCGGTCGCCGCGATCATCGGAGCGGCGATCGGCATCCAGTACCGGCCGTGTTGCCACGGCGTCGTCGGCAGCACCGGATGCGGTTCGGGCAGGTGCGGCGTCTGCGGCGCCCGATCGGTGTGCGTGGCGTTGAGTGCGGTCCGGAAGGCCAGCGTGTCATCGCCGTCTCGCGTCAACGTGCCGAACGCGTGGTGATGGCCGGCGGTCTCGTCATCGCTGATCGACTCGAGCGTCTCGTTGATGGCCTGCACCAGCATGGGGTGTGGGCTGATCTCGACGAAGGTCGCATGATCGGCGGCCGCTGTGGTGACCGCTTGGGACAACCGCACCGGCCGGCGGACGTTGGCCATCCAGTACTCGGCGTCGAGCGGACGGCTGTCCTCGAACACGGTGGACAAGAACGGGATTCGGGGTGGACGCGGGCTGATGTCGGCCAGGGTCGTGGCGAGCTCCGGCAGTATCGGGTCCATCAGTGCGGTGTGCGAGGCCACCTCCATGTTGACCCGGCGGGCGAACCAACCACGGTCGGTGGCATCGGCGATGACCCGTTCGACGTCGGCGGCCGGTCCGGCCACCACCGTGGAGCGCGGGGCCAGTTCGCCGGCGATGGTGACCGCCGGGAACCCGCCGAGCAGATCGGTGACGGTCGCGGGATCCTGGCGCAGCAGGGCCACCCCACCATGTCCGCCGAGGGTCGACATCAGGCGTGATCGAGCGGCGACCACCCGCAGGCCGTCGGCGACGGTCAGTGCTCCCGCGGTCACCGCCGCCGAGACCTCCCCCACCGATTGGCCGATGACGGCGTCCGGATGAACCCCGTGTGCGGCCCAGAGTCGGGTCAGCGCCAGCTGCAGGCCGACGAGCACCGGCTGCACCTGATCGTCGCCGCGCAACTCGGTATCGGAGACCAGCGCGTCACGCAACGAGAAACCGACGTGTTCGACGAAGAGCGGTTCGATCTCATCGACCGCGGCGGCGAATGCGGGTTCCTCGTCGAGGAGTCGACGACCCATCCCCAGCCAGTGCGAGCCCTGCCCGGAATACACGAAGACCGTTCCGCTGCCGCCGGATCCGTCGCGCGGTGCGACGACGCCGTCGGCGCTGGTGCCCTCGGCGAGGGCTCGCAGACCGGCGATCGCGTCGGCGGCGTCACGTGCGCACACGGTCGCGAAGACCGGATGCTCGCTGCGGTGATGGCTGAGGGCGTGTGCGACGTCGGGAAGCGCGATGAGGCTTCCGTCGGCACCGATCTGCTCGCGTTCCATCCAGTCGGCCAGCACGCCGGCCAGGTCGGCGACGCGCGAGGCGGATTTGCCGGACACCACGAGGGTGGTGACCGCCGGCAGCTCGACGCCCTCGGTGTCGGTGCGCACCGCGATCGGTGCCTGCTCGACCACGATGTGGGCATTGGTGCCGCCGAAGCCGAACGACGACACGCCGGCCCGGCGGGGGCGATCGGAGTGTGGCCACTTCTGTTCGGAATCAACGACTTTGAGGCGCAGCTGGTCGAACGGGATATGCGGGTTGGGGTCGGTGAAGTGCAGGTTGCCGGGGATGGTCCCCTTCTGCAACGCCATGACGGTCTTGATGAAACCGGCGACCCCGGCGGCGGCCTCGAGATGGCCCAGGTTGGACTTGACCGCGCCCAGCAGCAGGGGCGCGTCGGCCGGCCGGCCGCGGCCGAGCACCGTACCGAGCGCGCGGGCCTCGATCGGATCACCCAGAAGTGTTCCGGTGCCATGGGTTTCGATGAAGTCGACGTCACGGACCGGCACGTCGGCGTTGGCGTACGCCGAACGCAGCACCTCCATCTGGGCTGCCGGATTCGGTGCGAAAAGACCGTTGGAGTGACCGTCCTGGTTCACCGCGGAACCACGGATCACCGCCAGGAGGCGGTCACCGTCCCGCCGGGCATCCGAGAGTCGCTTGAGCACCACGGCACCGCAACCCTCGCCGCGCACGAAACCATCGGCGGCGGCGTCGAAGGAGTGGCATGCACCCGTCGACGACAACGCGGCGCTCTGATCGAAACCGGCGAAGACCGCCGGGCTCAGGAGCAGATTGACTCCGGCGGCGATGGCGACATTCGAATCCCCTTGGCGCAGGCTCTGACTGGCCAGGTGGATGGCGACCAACGACGACGAGCACGCGGTGTCGATGGTCAGTGACGGACCGCGCAGATCCAGGAAGTACGAGAGGCGGTTGGCGATGATGCTCAGCGCACCACCCAGGTTGTTCCAGGCGTCGACGCCGGCCAGGTCGGTGGATGCCAGATATCCGTACTCGCTGACGCAGGCGCCGACGAAGACGCCGGTCTGGCTGCGCCGCAACGACGTCGGCGGGATCCCGGCGTTCTCCAGCGCCTCCCACGCGACCTCGAGAAGGATGCGCTGCTGCGGATCCATCTTCGCGGCCTCGCGGGCGGTGATCTCGAAAAAGTCGGCGTCGAAGGTGTCGATGTCGTCGAGGTAGGAGCCCCAGCGGGTGGTATTGGCCAGGGTCTTGGCCGCCTCGGCGGAGGTGTGCTCGAACGGCTCCCAGCGCTGCGCCGGGACCTCGCCGACCGCATTGCCGCCGTCGATGAGGAAGTCCCAGAACGAATCCGGGCCGTGGACGCCGCCGGGGAGGCGGCACCCGAGTCCGACGACCGCGATCGGTTCGTCGGTGGTGCGCCCGCCGGGCACAGCGATCGGTTCGTCGGGTGACTCTCCGTGCAACAGGTAGGCGACGAGCATGTTGATCGTCGGATGCTGCCAGAACTCCACGGGCGAGACCGTGGTACCCAACAGTTCGCTGAGCTCTCCGGCGAGCACCACCGAATCACGGGAGCTGACACCGAGATCCACCATCGACGAGTTGGGGTCGACGTCCTTCGGGTCGCAGCCGATGGTGGTCGTCAGATAGTCGATCAGCCACTGCCTGAGCGTGGCGTCATCGGGAGTGTCGCCGCTCATCAGAGTCCGCCCTCCGCGCTCGCCGAGGACTCGACGTCGTCGAACAGGCTGTCCAGGAGACCATCGGAATCCTCGAGCTCGTCATCCTCCTCCACCGGTGTGGGAGCCACCTTCTCCGTGAGGAACTCCGCCAGCGAGGCGATCGTCGGATGGTTCCAGAGCATCGTCGCCGACAGGTCGGTACCCACCAACTGCTCGGCATCGCGTCGGATCGACATCGCCATCACCGAGTTGAGCCCCAGCTCGGCGAACGGCACATCGGACTCGAGTTCCGCCTCGGAGATCCGCAACTCGCGAGACAGGATCGTGCGCAGTCCGGCCTCCAGTTCCGAACGGACCTGCGAGGGATCCATCGACGACCAGTCGCGGGCGTCGGAGCCGTCGGTACTCGCTGCACCGGCGTGAGCGGCGGCATCGGCACCCGGCGTCGGGAGCATAACGGCCTGAGCCAGATCGAAACGGTCCACGTACTCCCAGGCGGTGAGTGCCTCGTTCGGGTCGACGGGGCGGGAACCGAGGCGTTCGAGTTCGGCGACGACGATCGCCGCCTCGGCCGCGAAACCCAGTCCTCGCCAGGCGACCCAGTCGAGGGTCATGGTGTGCGAACCGTCGCCGGCCCGTCGGCGGGCCAGCGCATCGAGGTAGCTGTTGGCAGCGGCGTATCCGCCCTGGCCGGGAATACCGAACAGCGTGCCCGCCGTACCGGTCATGTGGAAGAAGTCCAGGTCTGCGCCGAAAGCAGTGTGGATGGCCTGTGCACCGGCGATCTTCGGCGACATCACCCGATCCAGCGTGGACCGGTCGGTATCGGTCAGCAGCGAGTTCTCGGTGATACCGGCGGCGTGGATGACACCACGGATCGGCGGCGCTCCGAACTCGTCGCGACGGTCCAGGAAAGCCTGCAGCGCACCGGGTTCGGCGACGTCGAGGGCGACGGCCTCCACCGCCACACCACGCTTCTCCAGGTCGCGGACCGCATCGACGCGGCGTCGGATCTCCTCGCTGAGCTCGCAATCCCACTCCTTGCGGGGCGGCAGTGCGGTCCGGCCGGCGAGCACGATGCGCCGAGCGCCGTGCTCGGCGATCCACCCGGCGATCAGCACGCCCAGCGCGCCGAGGCCACCGGTCACCAGATAGGCCGCATCGGGCTTGCAGCGGAACGGTTCCCGGGTCGGTTCGCCGAGCAGCGGCTCGATCGTCGACTCGAGGACGTGGCCGGCGGCGTCGAGCGCGACCGTGGCGTCGACCGGAGTGCGCAGCAGGCGTTCGATCTCGGTGACGCGAGCCGTGACGTCGACATCGGTGTCGAGGTCGATCAGGCCGCCCCAGATCTCGGGCTGCTCTTCGGCGATGACGGTTGCCAGGCCCCACAGTGAGCTCTGCGGCAACGCGGCATCGGTTGCCGGTTCACGCACGCCACGAGTGATCACCCACAGGTCCGCGGGGTTCGCGGAAGTCGTTGCGGCCGAACTCAACCGGCCGACCAGGTCCAGGACGTCGCCGGCCATGGCACCGGCGGTGTCCACATGTACGCCGCCGGCGTCGGAGTCGGCCACGTAGACGACGTGTGCTGCCGATTCCACCTCGGCCGTGCGGCCGTGCGCACCGAGCGCGCTACGCAGTGCGTCGGCGTCGGCACCGCTGCCGACGATCGCGACCGAGCCGGAAGCGGCGTTCTCCGACGGGGTTTCGGCGCGCGGCTGCCAGGTGATGGTGTTGACCAGCTGTTGCGGGGTCACGGTGCGCACCGGAGCCGCGACGTCGGCATCGACGTCGGTGAAGTGCAGACCGGTGACGGCGAACACCTCGGTTCCGTCGGGCGCGGTACCGGTGATGTCGACGACCAGATCGGTGTCGGGTCGACGATGAACCGTGACGCGCGCCTGAGCTCCGGAGAATGTGTCCGACACCCAGGCCGAGGCGGCGGCCGACGGCACGAGCAGGCCGGTGTTCTCCGACTCGCAGAGTCGTGCGATGTGCACGGCGGCATCGAGCAGCGCCTCAGCCGAACGATCGGGCAGGCTCACCGATGCGAGCAGTCCGTCGGAGGTGCGTTCCAGGGTGTCGATGGACCATTCGAATGGCACACCGTCGACTCCGAACTCGGCGAGAAGTTCAGTCACCGAACGGCTTTCGGTCACCGCCTGCTCGCTCGAGACGGCCGCGGCATCGCGTTCGGTAGTGGCACCGGCGGACATCTCGGCGGTCACGTGCCGGACCCGTCGGTCCCCACCGGTGCCGGTGGTCGAGGTGACCGTGATGGTGTGGCCCTCGGCGATCACCTGGATCGACCGCTGCCGGTCGACGGCGATCGGGTACTCAAAGGTGATGTCGGTCAGATACGCGGTACCCACATGCGCTGCCGCGCCGGCGAGGGTGCCGACGAGCACCGAGACCGGCACCACATCGAGGCCGTGGAGTCGATGGTGACCCGGGTAGGGCCGGGTATCCGGCGCCAGCTCGGCCCGCCAGACATGCGTGGTCGGCGTGGTCGCCACCACGATGTGCTCACCGAGCAACGTGCCGGGCACCGGGACGAATCCCGGCGTCTGGGCGCGTTCGCGCGGGGAGATCCAGTGGCGGGTGCGCTGCCACGGCGTATTGGGCAGCGCCGCATGCGGTTCCGGCGGATGCGGGGTGGTCGGCGGCCGATCGGTATGGGTCGCGTTCAGGTTGGTGTGGAAGGTCAGCGCGTCGTCGGTGTCGCGTTGCAGGGTGCCCACGCTGTGATGGTGGGTGTCGACGAGCGTGTCGTCGATCGCGTAGGTCAGCACCGGGTGCGGGCTGACCTCCACGAACGTCGAATTGTCTTCCGCGGCACGGGTGATCGCCTGGGTGAACCGAACCGGGTTACGCAGGTTGGCGCACCAGTATTCGGCGTCGAAGGTGGCCGGGCCGGACTCGAGGGTGGTGGTGATCAGCGGGATCGTCGGCCGACGCGGTGAGAGGTCGGCGAGTTCTTCGCGCAACGCGGGCAGCACCGGATCGATGATCGGATGATGCGACGCGACGTCGACCTCGATCCGACGGGCCAGTCGGTCGCGTGCGGCGACCTCGGCGATGGCGGCGTCGATCTGATCCGGCGGGCCGGCGATGACCGTCTGACGCGGCGAGGCGAACACCGCGGTGGTGATATCGGGGTGATCGGCGATCAATTCGCGTGCGCCGTCGGCATCGAGCTCGACCAGCGCCATCGCGCCCTGACCGGACAGCGCCGACATCAGGCGCGACCGGGTGGAGATCACCTTGAGGCCGTCGCGGACGCTGAGCGCACCGGAGACCACGGCTGCGGTGGTCTCCCCCATCGAATGCCCGATAACCGCGTCGGGGATGACGCCGTAGGAGCGCCAGAGGGCGGTGAGTGCCAGCTGCACGCCGACCAGAACGGGCTGGATCCGGGCGATGCCGACGACCGGCTCACCGGATTTCAGCACCTCACGCAGGGAGAAGCCGGCCTGTTCGACGAAGTCCGGTTCGATCTCGTCGACGGCAGCGGCGAACGCCGGCTCGTCGCGGAGCAGGGCGCGGGCCATGCCGGCCCACTGCGATCCCTGTCCGGAGTAGACGAAGACGGTCCCCGGGGTGCAGGACCCCGCATGCACGCCGACCACGCCGGGGGCCCGCTCACCGGCGGCCAACGCGCGCAGTCCGATGATCGCGGCCCGGCGATCGTCGGCGACGACGGTCGCGAAGGTGTTGTGCCGGGTCCGATGGTGATCGAGGGTGTGGGCAACGTCGGCCAACGGTGTGTCCGCGCCGTCGCCGGCCAGCCAATCGGCCAGCGTCGCCGCCTGGGCGGCCACGCGCGCGGCGTTCTTGGCCGAGACCACCAGAGTGGTCATCGTCCGTGGTTGTGCCGGTTCGGTCGCGTCGTGCGCACCGTTGAGCACGTCGGCACTGCTCGGGGTCAGCGTGTGACCGTTATGAGCCGCCGCGACGTGCCGAGTGATGTTCGGGGTGGTGTCACCCGGCCCCGATCCGTTGAGCCCGGATCCATTCAGCCCGGATCCGTTCAGCCCGGATCCGTTGAGTTCCGATCCGTTGAGGGCCGTCCCGTTGACGGCGGAACCGTTGTGCGGGAGTTCTTTTCGGGTCGGGGTGGCCGATGCGGCGTGCTGGGGTGCCTGCTCGATGACGATGTGGGCGTTGGTTCCGCCGAAGCCGAAGGCCGACACCCCCGCGCGCCGGGTGGTGCCGGATTGCGGCCATTCCGTGTGCTCGGCAACCACCCGCAGGCGCAGCTGATCGAACGGAATGTGTGGATTGGGTTGCGAGAAGCCGAGATTGGCGGGAATTCTGCCACGTTCGACGGCCAAGACCGTCTTGATGAAACCGGCGACACCCGCAGCGGCCTCGAGGTGACCGAGGTTGCTCTTGACCGCGCCGAGCAGCAGCGGCGCGTCGGCGGGACGACCACGGCCGAGGACGTTGCCGAGTGCGCGCGCCTCGATCGGATCACCGAGCATGGTGCCGGTGCCGTGGGCTTCGACGTAGTCGACGTCGTGGGGTTCGAGTCCGGCGTTGGCGTAGGCGTTGCGCAGCACCGCCATCTGGGCCGCCGGGTTGGGTGCGGTCAGTCCGTTGGAGCGACCGTCCTGGTTGACCGCCGATCCACGCACCACGGCATGGATGGTGTCGCCGTCGGCGATGGCGTCGCGGAGGTTCTTGAGCACCACCACGCCACATCCCTCGCCACGCACGAAGCCGTCGGCGGCGGCGTCGAAGGCGTGGCACTGGCCGGTCGGCGACATCGATTCGAGGCGATCGAAACTGCGGGTGATGGCCGGCGCGAGCATCACGTTGACGCCGGCGGCCAAGGCGAGGGTCGACTCGCCGGCGCGCAGACTCTGGCAGGCCAGATGGATCGCGACCAGCGACGACGAGCATGCGGTGTCGATGGTGACCGACGGTCCGCGCAGGTCGTAGGCATAGGAGACCCGGTTGGCGATGATGCTCAGCGCACCACCGGTTCCCGACCAACCATCCACATCGGACAGATCAGCGGTGGCCAGATAGCCGTACTCCCCCGCGCATGATCCGGCGAACACTCCGGTCTGCGAATGCCGCAGCGATTCGGCGGCGATGCCGGCGTTCTCCAGGGCTTCGTGGGTGACCTCGAGCAGCAGGCGCTGCTGGGGGTCCATCTTGTCGGCCTCGCTGGGCGAGATGTCGAAGTACTCGGCGTCGAACTGGTCGAGGTCGGAGAGAAAGGAACCGAATCGGGTCGTGTTGGCCAGCGCCGAAGCGGTCTCACGGGTGCCGTCGGCGAATGTCGTCCAGCGATCGGCGGGCACGGTTCCGACAGCCGACCGGGAGTCGGTAAGGAACTGCCAGTAGTCATCCGGGCCGGCGATATCGCCGGGAAAGCGGCACGCGAGGCCGACCACGGCGATCGCGTCGTCTCCGGGCCGATGTGCTGCGCCGGTCTGCGGATTCTCGGCGGGCACGCGATCGGGGTCGGCGAGGAAGTCGGCGAGATCGCCGAGCGTGGGGTGCTCCCACAGCTCGATCGGCGACACCTTGCGACCGATCAGCTCGGAGACCTCTCCGGCCAGCACCACCGCGTCGCGCGAGCTGACGCCGAGATCGTGCAGTGCCGACTCCGCGGTGATGTCGGCCGGGCTGCAGCCGACGGTGGTCACCAGATAGTCGACCAGCCAGTGACGGAGATCGTCGGCGCCCCGCGGCGCGGTCATGGCTGTGCGTCCAGCCGCGTGAACTCGTTCCGTTCGTACATTTCCTTGGCCCCCGAACGTCGTGTCTTTCCACTGGTAGTGAGCGGAATCGCGCCACGAGCCACGAACACCACGTCCGAGGCTCGTACCTTGTGGATGGTCGAGATCGCCGACGAGATCTGATTCCTCAGATCTCCGAGAGAGGCGGTATCGACCGGTTCCTTGAGCTCGGCGACAACCACCAATTCTTCGGTGGTGTCACCGGTCGTCGAGATCGCCGCGGTGCGGCCGTGGGTGAACTGGCTGACCGTGCCCTCGATGTCGTCGGGGTAATGGTTGGCGCCGTCGACGATGAGCAGATCCTTGATCCGGCCCGTGATGAACAGCTCGGTATCGGAGATGACGCCGATGTCGCCGGTACGCAACCACGGTCCGGCGGGGGTGTCGGGTCCGGGTGAGGTGATCCAGCCGCCGAAGGTTTCCTCGGTCTTCTCCGGATTACGCCAGTAACCGGCGGGAACGTTGGGTCCGTGCACCCAGATCTCGCCGATCTTGCCGGCGGGGTTCTCGGTGTAGGTCTCCGGGTCGACGATCCGGAAGGTCACCGATCGTTGCGGGCCATGGCTCATCAGCTCCGAGCCGACGTCGCCATCAGTACGTTCGGCGTATCCGGCAGCGAGCTTCTCGTAGTCGAATTTCACCCCGACGGTCGGCAATCCCGGGGTCAGCGCCGCCACGTAGAGCGTCGCCTCGGCCAGACCGTAGGCGGGGCGCACGATGTTCTCGGGCACGCCGTAGGGACCGAACTTCTCACCGAAGCGGGCGATCGTCGACGCGTGCACGCGCTCGGCGCCGCACATGAAACCGGTGACACCGGCCAGGCTGAGTCCGGCCATGTCGTCGTCGGTGGTCCGACGTGCGGCCAGCGCGTAGGCGAAGTTGGGTGCGGAGGTGAAGGTCTTGGAATACGACGCCATGATCTGGATCCAGCGCGACGGCTTCTGCAGGAAGGCCATCGGGCTGAGGTCGACGGTGTGTCGCCCGGACAGGACGCCGCCGCAGATTCCCAGGAGCAAACCCATGTCGTGGTAGAAGGGCAGCCAGGACACCAGTGTCGTGTCGGTGTCGGGCCAGCCGCCGTGGTGGGCGAACATGTCGGTGATCAGCTGATCGAGATTGATGACCACGTTCTTGGGCGAGACCATCACACCGCGCGGGCTGCCGGTGGAACCGGATGTGTACTGGAGGACGGCCAGCTTGGCCTTGCCGGTGTTGTCCGGGTAATCCGGCGCCGGACTGAAGAAATCGAGAGCGTCGAGTTCGATGACACCGGGGGTACGGCCGGGCAATTCCTGGGCGTAGGGAAGCGTCTGATCAACCATTGTTGACACGGTCATGATCGCAGCGGGAGTGCAGTCCGCGAGAGCGCCGGAAATGCGTTCGTCGTGGTGATCACCAAACATCGGGACCGAGAGCGGAACCACGATGAAACCCGCTTCGAGGGCGCCGAGGAATCCGACGATGTAGGACATGCTCTGCGGCGCCAGAATGGCTGCTCGATCTCCGACGGTGCCGTGCTGCAGCAGTTCGGCGGCCACCACGCGAACCCGCTCGTAGAGCTCGGCCCAGGTCACGCTCTCTGCGAATCCCTTGGGATCGACGTCATAATCGATGAAGGTGAATGCGATGTCGTCAGGTTGCGTCGCCACCCGCTCCCGCAAAGCGGCAGGAATCGAATCGGGCAGTTTCGGTTTTGTGGCTGAAAATGTAGTGCCCACGTTTCGCAGCGCCTTTCCTCCGTCAGTCTCGGAGACCCCCCGAAACTTGATCATCTATATCAAATCGCTGAGCGATTATACTAAACCGCGGATTGTGTCAGGCCATCTTACTCAAACGTAAGTTACGAAGCCGTAGGTTAACACCCCTCGCGGCTACCTGCCATTGGAGACCCCCCTCCGGTTGAGTCCGCCGGCGGCAGCGCTATGAATTCCCCGATCGCATGACGCTGTGCAACACCTCTGGTCGCTACGTACCCATCGCTGCGGACGTTGCCGACGTTACATCGTTGAACAGACTACTTTGCCCATTCTGCTGTGACCGACAGCGCCCCGCATCCCGACGAGTGGCGAGGGCGACCGCGGGGACACATCGGCGACGTCTCAGGATCGCGCGTCGGCGATCCGCTGGTCGATGTCGGATACCAGCTCAGCGAGGTGATCGGTCAAATAGAAGTGATGTCCGGGGAATTGCCGCATCGCGAACTCGGAGGTGGTCCGGGTTTTCCAGGGTGTGACCTTTTCGGTGGTCGCGGCCTCGTCATCGTCGGCGTAATAGGCGTAAATCGGACACGACACCGTCGCGTCGTCGTCGACCTGGTATTTGGTGATCGCCTTGAATCCGCGCAGCGTGGGCAGAATCCGTTCCGCGAACTCCTTGTTCTGCAGGAACTCCGGATTGGTGCCCATCATCTCCGAGGCCGCGTCGAGGAGCCCCTGGTCGGTATCGGGGATGTAGTCGTATCCGCTGTGGCCCGGCGCCGCGCATGCCGAGACGAATAGATTGTCGATACTGCTGCCCTGCTCGTCGAGGCGTCGGGCGACCTCGAACGCGACGAGCGCGCCCATGCTGTGGCCGAAGAAGGAAACCGAGTCGTCCGGTCCGATGGCGGGCAGCTTCTTGACCGCCGCGTCGGCGAGATCGGAGATGCTGCCCAGCGCGGACACGTCGTGCGTGCCCTTCTTGCCGGGATACTGGATGCCCACACACTTGACGCCGCTGGTGAACGTCCTCGCGAAGGGGACGTAGAAGCTCGCCGAGCCGCCCGCATGCGGGAATACGAAGAGGGTTTGACGGGTCACGCGCAAACCATAGCCTGGTCGGTCCCGGGATGCGTAATACGATGATCAGCACCATGACCGACTATCTGCGTGACGGCGCCGCGATCTACCGACAGTCCTTCGCGACCATCCGCGCGGAGGCCGACCTGTCGTGGTTCGCCCCCGACGTCGAACCCGTGGTCGTCCGGATGATCCACGCCTGCGGCCAGACCGACCTGACCCAGAACGTGGTCGCCACCGATGGCGTGGCGCGGGCCGCGCGCGAGGCGCTCGGTGGCGGCGCACCCATCCTCTGTGACGCGACCATGGTGGCCAGCGGGGTCACCCGGGCACGCCTCCCTGCGGACAACGAGGTGATGTGCTTCCTCGGCGAGCCGACGCTGCCGGAGCTCGCCAAGGAGCTCAACACCACGAGAACTGCTGCGGCACTTGAGTTCTGGCGTCCATTCCTGGACGGGTCGGTGGTTGCGATCGGAAACGCTCCGACGGCACTGTTCGCCCTGCTGGAGATGATCGACGCCGGCGCCCCACGGCCGGCCGCCATCATCGGGGCGCCGGTCGGATTCGTCGGGGCCGCGGAGTCCTGTGCGGCACTGGCCGAACGCACCGATGTTCAGTTCATCACCGTCACGGGACGACGAGGTGGTTCGGCCATCGTCGCCGCGGCCGTCAACGCACTGGCTGCCGATCCCGAATGAACGCATCCGGAGATCCCGGCCGGACCGGCACGCTGTGGGGTGTCGGACTCGGGCCCGGCGACAGTGAACTGGTGACGGTGAAGGCCGCCCGACTGATCGGCTCCGCCGACGTCGTGGCCTACCACTGTGCGCGGCACGGCAACAGCATCGCCCGATCGGTGGCGCAACCCTACCTGCGCGACGGTCAGATCGAAGAGCGCCTGATGTATCCGGTGACCACCGAGAGCACCGACCACCCGGGCGGCTATGCCGGGGCACTGGCGGACTTCTATACAGCGTCCGCGGAGCGTCTTGCCACGCATCTGCGCGCCGGCCGCGACGTGGTCCTCCTCGCCGAGGGGGATCCGCTGTTCTTCAGTTCCTACATGCACATGCACAAGCGATTGGCCGGCGAGTTCACCGCGCGGATCGTCCCCGGCGTCACCTCGGTGAGCGCGGCATCGGCGGCGATCGCCGTGCCGCTGACCGAGGCGGAGGAGACGTTGACGGTCGTCACCGGTACCGCCGAGCCGGACGAACTTCTCGCGCGGTTCCGGTCAGCCGACGCGTTCGCGGTGATGAAACTCGGACGCACCTTCGGCCGCGTTGTCGACGCGCTGGAGAGCGCGGGACGACTCGATGAGGCGTGGTACGTGGAGCGCGCGTCCACCGACGTCCAACGGGTACTGCCGGTGACCGAGGTCGATCCGACGCAGGTGCCGTACTTCTCGATCATCGTGGTGCCCGGTCGGCGGAACAACCCGCGGTTCGCCGGTGCGACGTCGGATGCGGCCGAGCACACCGGCGAGGTGGTGGTGGTCGGGCTGGGTCCCGGTGACGATCGGTGGACCACCCCGCAGGTGCGCGCCGAACTCGCGGCGGCGACCGATCTCGTCGGCTACAAGACCTATCTGGCGCGGGTCACTCCCCGACCCGGCCAGCGCATGCACGCCAGTGACAACCGCGTCGAATCCGAACGAGCGGCCTTCGCACTCGATCTCGCACGCCGTGGGCGCCGGGTCGCGGTGGTGTCCTCGGGTGATCCCGGGGTCTTCGCCATGGCCTCGGCGGTCGCGGAGGTGGCCGCCGAACAGGAGTGGTCCGACGTGCCGGTTCGGGTGGAGCCCGGGGTGACCGCGGCGTCGGCGGTCGCCGCCGCGGTCGGGGCTCCCCTCGGTCATGACTTCGCGGTGATCTCACTGTCGGATCGGCTCAAGCCATGGTCGGTGATCACCGAGCGAGTCCGTGCCGCAGTGGCCGCCGACCTGGTGATCGCGATCTACAACCCGGGGTCGGCGAGCCGGGTGTGGCAGGTGTCAGCTCTCAAAGAGATTCTGCTGGAATCTGTTTCGCCGGACCGATACCTGGTGATCGGTCGTGATGTCGGCGGGCCCGAGCAACAACTGACCGTCACCACCGTGGCCGACCTGGACCCCTCGGTGGTGGACATGCGCACCCTGTTGATCATCGGGTCATCGACCACCCGGGCCGTCGACCGGCCGGGCGGGCCGCTGGTCTACACCCCGCGCACCTATCCGCGGTCCGAATCCGACTGATCGACCCACGGCGTCGACGTCGGCTCGGTCCGCATCAGGACCCAGTCCACCGCGGCGTTCACCGAGTCGACGATCGTCGAGCCCGCGGGTTCGTCGGGGCGGGCCACCATCACCACATCGATGCCGAGTTCGGCTGCAGCATCGAGCTTTCCGCGCGTCATCTGTCCCCCACTGTTCTTGGTGACCAGCAGATCTATCCGGTGGGTGAGCATGATCGCCCGCTCGTCGGAGCACCGATACGGACCCCGGGACGTCAGGATCAGATGCTCGGGTGGCAGCGCGCCGGTCGGTGGATCGACCACCCGGATCAGGAACCACGCGGAATCGATGTGGGCAAAGGCATGTGCGTCCTGTCGGCCGGTGGTCAGGAATACCCGACCGCCGCGCACACCGACCTGCTCGGCTGCGGATGCGATGTCGGGCACGGTGATCCACCGATCGTTGTCTCCGGCGGTCCACGGCGCCCTGCGAAGTCGCAGCAGCGGCACGCCGAGCCGGCCGCAGACCTGCGCGGCGGTGGCGCTGATCCGGCGCGCGAACGGATGTGTGGCGTCGACGACGACGCTCGTCCGGTGGTCGATGAGCCATCGCGACAGCCCGTCGGCGCCACCGAATCCGCCGATCCGCACGTCGCCGACCGGTAGTCGCGGCTGCGCCACCCGACCGGCCAACGAACTGGTGAATTCGATGCCGCGGCGGTGCATCGCGTCGGCGAGCTCACGCGCCTCGGCGGTGCCGCCGAGCAGCAACACCCGCGACCCGCCCGTGTGGTCACTCACCCGTGATCCCGACGAAGCTTGCTCATCCGGGCCTGGGAGTAGAGGTAGCTGTCCAGGCGGCCGGGGGGTTCCGATCCCAGGACCCGGCCGACAAAGATCACCGCCGTCCGGCTGATCCCGTTCTCGGACAACCGTTCCGGAAGCTCACCGAGTGGGCAGCGCACGATCTGTTCATCGTCGCGACTGGCGAACGCGACGGTGGCCGTCGGGCAGTCGAGACCATAGTGCGGGGCCAAAGCCTCGACGATCTGCTCGGCGCGGTGCGCCGCGAGATGCAGCGCCAACGTCACCCCGGTGGCGGCCAACGACCCGAGGTCTTCACCGTCGGGCATATCGGTGGACAGCGTCGACACGCGCGTCACCAGCAGGCTCTGTGCGACGCCGGGCACGGTCAGTTCGGTACCGAGCGCAGCGGCCGCGGCGGCGAATGCCGGTACGCCAGGGACGATTTCGACATCGATGCCGAATGCGGCGAGCGCGCGGCGCTGTTCGGTCATCGCCGAGTACAGCGACGGATCCCCGGAATGCAGTCGGGCCACATCATGCCCGGCGGCGTCGGCGTCGACGATATGTCCGACGATCTCGTCCAGCGGCATTCGGGCGGTGTTGATGCGCACGCCCTCGGGTGGACAGCGCTGCAGGAGTTCCTCGGGGACAAGGGAACCCGCGTACAGGCAGGTGTGGCACCGGCCGAGGATCTCCGCGCCGCGCACGGTGATGAGATCAGGGGCGCCCGGTCCGGCACCGATGACGTAAACGGTCACGGCTTGTCGACCACCCATTGCACAATCGGCAGCGCCGGGCGCCACGTGGTCATCGAACCCAGCGGCTCGGCGGTCTCGATCGAGACGCGGCGCAGCACGCCACCGAGCCGGGCATGCCAGCCGGTCAGGATGGTCTGGGTTTCGACCGTCACCGCGTTCGCGACGAGTCGGCCACCGGGCAGCAGCGCCTCCCAGGCCAGGCCCAGTACGGCCTCGTCGAGGCCGCCGCCGATGAAGACGACATCGGGGTCCGGTGCCGAACGCAACGCGTCGGGCGCCGGGCCACGCACCGACAATGCCGAACAGACGCCGTGCCGGTGGGCGTTGTCGGTGATCCGGTGACTGCGGTCGGCGTCGAGTTCGAAGCAGATGGCGATACCGCGATCGTCGGCGCGCAACCATTCGATGGCGATGCTTCCCGATCCAGAACCGATGTCCCACAACACCTGTCGCCCGCCGGGACGCAACGCCGAAACCGTCAACGCGCGAAATGGCGACTTGGTGATCTGGCCGTCGTGGCGATACTCGGTATCGGGCAGACCGGGGACTCGGCTGCGGTGCGGTCCGACGCAACTGATCGCCACGATGTTGAGCGGATCGATCGTCTGTGCCTCGCGGGCCCACGATCGGGCCAGACCGCCGGTGATCTGTTCGGCCGGTCCGCCGAGCTGTTCGAGGACGGTCAGCGTCGACCAACCGAAGCCACGCTCGGTGAGGATGTCGGCCACCGTGGCGGGCGTGTGCTGATCGCGGCTCAGCACCAGGATGCGGGCGCCGTCGGTGAGTTCTCCGATCACCGCGTGCGCGTCAGCAGTCACCGCACTGATCACCCGGGTCTCGGTGAGGTCCCAGCCGAGGCGGGCCCCGGCCAGGCTAACACTTGATACCGCGGGTATCACCTGAACCCGTTGCGCGCCAACAGCTGTGATAATGCTGGCGCCGACGCCGTGGAACATCGGATCGCCGCTGGCCAGGATATGGACCACCGGATGCGGTGGTCGGTCCAGCACCGACGCGAGATGGGTCGACATCGGCGACTCCCAGGCGACCGTCTCGCCGTCGATCTCCTGGAGCAGGCCGAGTTGTCTGCGGGACCCGAAAACCACCGTCGCGCGCGACAATTCGTCACGCGCTCGCGCACTCAACCCGGACCACCCGTCGGCGTTGATGCCGACGACGATGAACGTCGCTGTGTCGGATCCCGCTGTGTCGGATCCCGCTGTGTCCGATCCCTCGGTGTCCGATCCCTCTGCGTCGAATCCCTCTGCATCGCCGGTGACCTCGGTCATCGGGGCAGCCGTCGCCATATCGACCTCGGTAGTAGTCGCATTCCGAAGAACAGCGGTCGCAGCGACCACGGGATCCATACCTCACCCCGGCCGCGGCGGTACGCCTTGGCCACCGCGTCGGCGACGTCGTCAGCGGTCACCGACAGCGGTGCCGGCGAGGTACCGGACTCCATGAGTTCCCGGGTCATGGAGCCGATCACGAAACCGGGCCGGGCCAGCAGGAGCCGAACACCGCTGCCGTGCAGGGCATCGGCGAGTCCACTGGCGAAGCCGTCGAGTCCGGCCTTGGTGGAACCGTAGACATAGTTGGCGCGCCGCACCCGGATGCCGGCCACCGAGGAGAACACGATGATCGTGCCGCTGCCCTGTGCTCGCAGCCGGTTGGCGAGCGGGGTCAGCACACTGATCTGTGCGTAGTAGTCGGTGTGGGCGATCTGCAATGCATGTGCCACATCGGTTTCCGCGCGCGCCTGGTCACCGAGGATGCCGAACGCCACGATGGCCACCTCGACCGGCCCGTACTCGTCGACGAGTCCGTCGATCAACGCCGGATGGGAGTCGGTGTCGTCGGCGTCGAAGGCAACCGTGTGGACCTCGGGGGCACCCGCCGCCGTCAGTGCGGCCGATTCGTCGGTCAGTTCGTCGGGTCGTCGGGCCGCGAGCACCACCGTGCGCCCGGCCGCGAGACGGCCGGCCAGCGCCACCCCGATCTCGCTACGACCACCGAACACCACCACCGAGCCCATGCGTGCAGTATCGCACCCGGCGTGCTCTACGTTGAGAGCGTGTCCTCCACCTCAGACCTCGGCGCTGCCGCCCTGGAGTTCTTGACCGAACGCCATCTCGCGAGCCTGTCGACCGTGCGCGCCGACGGCACCCCGCATGTGGTGGCGGTGGGCTTCACCTACCAACCGGACGCCGGACTGGTCCGGGTGATCACCTTCGACGGCAGCCAGAAGGTCCGCAATGTCGAGCGGGCCGGATATGCGGCGGTCAATCACGTCGACGGCCCACGATGGCTGACCCTGGAGGGTCCGGCACGCGTCTCGCGCGAGCCGGACCGGGTGCGCGACGCCGAACGCCGATACGCGGCACGCTATCGGGAACCCAAGCCCAATCCCCGGCGAGTGGTGATCGAGATCGAGGTGACCCGGGTGCTGGGTTCGGCAACGCTGCTCGGTTGAGTTTCAGTTCGAGTGAGAACCCACGAGCCGGTACTGTCGCGCGCGTGACGCTCACGACTCGCATCCGTGCCGGGCACAGCGACTTCGTGCTCTTCGCGGTGACGCCGCCGAGGCAGTCCACGGCGATCGAGCGGTTGCCCGACATCGCGGCGGCGACCATCGACCGCCTCCGCGGCCTCGATCTCGACGGTCTGGTGCTCTATGACATCGACGACGAGAGTGCCCGCAATCCGAGCGAGCGTCCGTTCCCGTTCAGTCCGACCGTGGATCCGGCACACTACCGCGATGCCTACCTGCAGGCATGGCAGGCGCCGGTGGTCGTTTATCGCGCAGTCGGCAAGTACGGCCACGACGAACTCGGCACGTGGCTCACCGAGCAGGACGCCGGTTCCACACTGACCGTGTTGGTCGGTGCGGCATCCAGTGGCACCGTCGCGCCGGTGTCGCTCGCCGACGCCCAGTCGATGCGCGCAGAGCTCAATCCGGAACTGCTCATGGGTGGCGTGGCGATCCCCGAGCGTCACAGCCGTCGTGAGGACGAGCATCTGCGGCTGATCGCCAAGCAGGAGGCGGGCTGCCGCTTCTTCGTCACGCAGGTGGTCTACGACCTCAACGCGGCGAAGAACCTCGTGTCCGATTACCGCTATGCGTGCGAGGCGCGGGGCCTGACGCCGGTGCCGATCGTGTTCACGTTCTCGACGTGCGGTTCGATGAAGACGCTCGAGTTCTTGCGGTGGCTCGGGGTCGATGTGCCGCGCTGGATCGAGAATGACCTCCGGCACGCGGCCGATCCGCTGCGGGCGTCGCTGGATCAGGCGATCGCGACGGCGATCGAGCTGATCGACTACTGTCGACGGCTCGGCATTCCGTTCGGCCTGAACATCGAGAGCGTCTCGATTCGCCACGAGGAGATCGAGGCATCGGTGGAACTCGCCACAAAGCTCACGGCTCACGTGCGAGCGTCGGCGCCCGCCTGAACAGCACCGAGCGCTGCTCGTGCGGGAGCGGCGGGGACCTCAGGTCAGAGGATGACCAACTCGTGCGGGCGCGTGTTGAGTGCTTCGACGCCGTCGTCGGTGACGAGCACGATGTCCTCGATCCGCGCGCCCCAGTGGCCCGGGAAATAGACGCCGGGCTCCACGCTGAACGCCATGCCGGGCCGCAATTCGATGGTGTTGCCGCCGACGATGTAGGGCTCCTCGTGCACCGACAACCCGATGCCGTGTCCGGTGCGGTGGATGAAATGCTCGCCGAGCCCGGCGTCGACGAGGATCTCGCGAGCAGTCGCGTCGACGCGTTCGGCGGTGATCCCCGGCGTGACGGCTTCGACCGCGGCACGCTGAGCACGTTGCAATGCGTCGTATGCCTGCGCGATCTCGGCCGACGGCTCGGCGAAGGCGTAGGTGCGGGTGGAGTCGGAGTTGTAGCCGGGTTCCACCGGCCCGCCGATGTCGATGACCACGATGTCATCGGCGGTGATGACCCGATCGGAGAACTCGTGGTGGGGGTCGGCACCGTTCGGGCCGGATCCGACGATGATGAACTCCGCCTCGGTGTGGCCTTCCTCCACGATCGCGCGGCGAATGTCGTCGGCAACCTCGCGTTCGGTGCGGCCCGGCCGCAACATCTGCCCCATCCGCGCGTGCACTCGATCGATCGCGGCGCCCGCACGGCGCAACGCATCGACCTCCTCGGCATCTTTGATCATCCGCAGCTCGCGTAGCACCGGGGTCGCCAGGCGCGGCGTCGCACCGGTCCGTTCGGCGATCGGGATCACGTGCAGCGCCGGCGTCGAATCCGACACCGCGACAACCGGTGTCGAGCCCAAGCCGGTCAGCGCGAGGGTGTGCGGGTCGTCGCCGTCCACCCAGTCGACGACATCGATCCCGACCTCGAGAACCGCGGACTCCTTCAGCGACGCCGTCTCCAACCGTGCGACCACCAGCCGGGGCGGCGCCGCGGCCGAGATCACCAGTGCGGTCAACCGCTCAAAGGTGTCGGCGCGCGATCCCACCAGATACCGCAGGTCCGGGCCGGGCGTGACGATGAGCGCGTCGAGTCCGACCTCGGCGGCGAGTTCGGCGGCGCGCTTCAGACGGCGGCGATAGACGTCGGAGTGGAAGCGGTCCCCGTGGTCGGTCATGGGGAGCACCCTACAGTGAATCCATGCCCGGATCCTTGATGCTCCTCGACGGTGCGAGCCTGTGGTTTCGCTCCTTTTACGCCCTGCCCGAGAAGATGACCGCACCCGACGGCCGACCGGTGAATGCGGTGCGCGGCTTTGTCGACACGATCGCGGCGCTGGTCACTGCGCATCGACCGACGCGTCTGGTCGTCTGTCTGGATCTGGACTGGCGACCGGCCTTCCGCACCGACCTGATCGCGTCCTATAAGGCCCATCGTGTCGCCGTCCCGGCCGGTGACGCCGAAACAGATTCGGGCGCAACCGATATCGAAGAAGTACCCGATACTCTGACCCCACAGGTCGACATGATTCTCGACGTGCTGGCGGCGGCGGGGATCGCCGCGGTCGGTGCGCCGGGATGCGAGGCCGACGATGTCATCGGAACCCTCGCCTTCGCTGAGGCGAACGATCCGGTACTGGTGGTCAGCGGCGACCGTGACCTGCTGCAGGTGGTAACCGACGATCCGGTGGCCGTGCGCGTTCTCTATGTGGGTCGCGGCCTGTCCAAGGCCGAGCTGATGGGACCGGTCGAGGTGGCCGAAAAGTACGGCGTTCCCGATGCTCGCGCCGGCGCGGCGTACGCCGAGATGGCCATCCTGCGCGGTGACCCCTCCGACGGCCTGCCCGGGGTCTCCGGTATCGGTGAGAAGACCGCGGCAAAGCTGATCAGTGAGTTCGGCAGCCTCGACGCGATCGAGGCCGCCGCGCGTGATTCGTCGTCGTCGCTGGCGACGCGGAGCCGGAAATCGATTCTGGCGTCTGCGGATTACCTCGATGCCGCGCGCACGGTGGTGTTCGTCAAGACCGACGCCGACACGGTCGGCGATACCGACGACCGGCTGCCCGACGAGCCGGCGGAGCCCGACCGGCTCGCCGACCTGGTGGAGAACCTGGGTATCGGCGGATCGATCGGTCGACTGGCGACCGCTCTGAATTGGCCGACCAGCCGATAGTCCCCCGATCAGCTGGTCGGGCGGGAAACCTCGTATTTGCCGTCGTCGTCGAGAAGGGTGACCTTCACCTGCTGCTGCTGTCCACCGATGGTCACCGTGCAGCTGAAGGAGTGTCCCTTCGCCACCTTCTCACCCGACGGACATGAGACATTGCTGACATCGGCGGCCTGATAGTCGCGGGTCAGGATCTGCTTCACGCCGTCTTGAACGGCGGTCTGCGAGAGGCTCTTCGGTGCCCAGCCGGGCAGCCAGAAGGCGGTGATCAGCAGGATCGCGACGATCAGCGCCACACCGCCGGCCGCGGCCAACAACCAGGTGCGCGCGCTCGGACCGCCGGACGACTTGGCCATCGACGAGAATTGGTCGCCACCGAACTGCCCGGCCGGCTGCTGGGCCTGGGTTCCGAACGCCCCGGACGGGGGTTGGGAGGCCTGCGCGGGGAAAGACCCGGACGGTGCGCCGTAGCCACCCTGCCCGTAGGGCTGTTGCTGGCCGGCGCCGTACTGTGCAGACCCGTACTGGGCCCCGTACTGCGGATCTCCGTAGGGCTGACCTGCGTATTGCTGCGGCGGATACTGCTGGCCCCCGTACGGGGCGGATCCGTACTGCGGATCGGCGTACTGCTGTCCGCCGGGCTGTTGAGGAGGGTACTGCTGGCCTGGATAGGCCGGCGCGCCATACGGCTGGCCCGGATACGGCTGCGCGTAGGGCTGCTGTCCGTATCCAGGCGGAAACTGTTGCGCGCCACCGGCCCCCGGGGCGCTTGCGCCGGGAATGACGGTGGTCGCCTCGGGTGTCCCCGCAGTGCCCACGACCTCGGTCTTGTCCTGGTCAGGAGTTCCGGCTGGATTCTGTCCGGACGCCGCCGGCGTCGGATCATTCGGCTCACTCATCGGGAGAAGGGTACCTCAGCGAACCGAGACAATCAGCTGTCCACTTCCGTGCTGTTCACTTCTGTGCTGTTCACTTCTGGGCTGTTCACCTCTGCGGTCACCCGAGTTCGACGGCGACCACGCCTCGTCGGACCGCGGTGATCGCATCGCGGGCGACCCCGGCGAGCGGCGCGTCGGGCCCGACGGTCTGGCGGATTTGTTCGAGCAGGTCGAGCACCTGACGGTTCCAGCGAACGAAATCGCCCGGCGACAACAGTTGTCCGCGTTCACCGGCCGCGGCCAGACAGTCGGTCAGCGACCGGCCGGATGCCCACAGATTCACCGCGACCGAAAATCCGGTGTCGGGTTCTCGCGTGGTGGATACCCGGTGGCGCCGTTCAACGTCGGTCAGGGTGCGCCACACCCCGACCGTATCCCCCACCGCGTGGCGCATGCGTGTCGATCCCGGCATCGTGTCGATGCCGCCGGCGTTGTCCCGGCGCGCTTCGAAGACCATGGCCGCGACCACCGCGCACAGCTCCGGCGGTGAGAGCTGGTCCCAGATCCCCGCCCGCAGGCATTCGACCACCAGGAGATCGCTCTCGCTGTAGATCCGGCCCAACAGTTGCCCCGACGGGGTCACCGTCGCGGTTCCGTCGGAGCGGACGTCGAGATAGCCGAGTTCGGCGAGCACGCCGACGATCCGGTCGAAGGTGATGCCCAGGGTGGATGTGCGCTCGTCGATGCTGCGTTGCGCGGACACGATCTCGCGGATCAGCCTGTTACGCCGTTCGGCCAGCCGGAAGAGCTCGTCATTGCCCTCGATCCGGTGCGCCGGATGGGCGCGCAACGTGCGGCGCAGCCGTTCCAGGTCGGTGTCCTGCGCGGCATCGGCCTTCTTGCCGCGGCCCCTGGGTAGTTCGATTCCGGTGGCGCGCAACGACGATGCGAGGTCACGACGTCCACGACCGGTTCGCCGGTCGGCATTGCGTGCGAGACGCATGTTGCCCAGCACTTCGGGCGGATTGAGGAAGTCGCCGACCCCGACCCGACCGCACCAGGCGTCCTCGCTGAGCACCAGCGGCTTCGGGTCGGCCGGCTGTGAGGCCGGTTCCAGGACCACCGCGACGCCACGGTGACGTCCCTGATGCAGGCCGATGACGTGGCCCCGCTTGAGCGCGGCCAGATCCTCGGCGGTGGACTGCTGCCGCTCGGCGCGCCGGGTGAACTTCAGGTCGCGTTCGCGCTGCCGGATGTCCTCACGCAGCCGCATATAGCCGAGGAATCCGGCGTACGGGTCAGATGCCGCATCGTCGGATAGGTCCTCGCCGTGAATGGCGCCCGGGTCCACGTCCCGTTTCTCGGCCGCCCGAGCCAGTTCGACGTCGAGTTTGCGCAGGGTTCGCTGCGCGTCGTCGACCTTCCGCGCCTGACCGACCACCGAACGGTCCGCCTGGAACTGCGCGAACGATCTGTTGAGCAACTCTCGCGATCCGGCCAACCCCAGGCGGCCGATCAGATTGACCGCCATGTTGTATTCGGGTGCGAACGAACTGCGCAGCGGGAAGGTGCGGGTGCCGGCCAGTCCGGCGACCTGTTCGGGAACGAGTTCGGGTGTCCACACCACGATGGCGTGCCCCTCGACGTCGATGCCGCGACGACCAGCCCGCCCGGTGAGCTGGGTGAACTCGCCCGGGGTGAGATCGACGTGCGCTTCGCCGTTGTACTTGACGAGCCGTTCGAGGACCACCGACCGGGCCGGCATGTTGATGCCCAATGCCAGTGTCTCGGTGGCGAACACCATCTTCACCAGGCCCGCGACGAAGAGTTCCTCGACGGCGTGCCGGAACATCGGCAACAGACCGGCATGGTGCGCCGCGAATCCGCGGCGCAGACCGGCCCGCCACTCGCCGACGCCGAGGATGTCCTCGTCGGCCGGTGACAGATCCGAGAGGTGACGATCGATCACCGCGTCGACGGTGATGCTCTCCTCCGGCGTCAACAGGTTCAGGCCCGATCGCAGACACTGCGCGAGCGCCGCGTCGCAGCCGACGCGGGAGAAGATGAAGCCGATCGCCGGCAGCAGGCCCTCGCGGTCGAGCCGGGTGACCACCTCCGGACGCGAGGGCCCACGGGCACGACGATTGGGTGCCCCCGACCGTCGTCCGCGTGGCCCGGCGCCGCCCCGCGGGTCACGCTCGTCGGACAGGATGCGGTGCCGGATAAAGCGTTTGAGTTCGGGGTTCACCTGCGGACGCTTGGCGAATTCAGGGTTCGGGTCGAACAGATCGAACAACCGATTGCCGACCAGCATGTGCTGCCACAGCGGCACCGGCCGGTGCTCGTCGACGATGACGGTCGTGTCACCGCGGACGGTCTGGATCCAGTCACCGAACTCCTCGGCGTTGCTCACCGTCGCCGACAGACTGACCACCCGGACCGACGGATCCAGGTGCAGGATCACTTCTTCCCACACCGCGCCGCGGAACCGGTCGGCGAGAAAATGCACCTCGTCCATCACCACGTGCGACAAACCGCGCAGGGCAGGCGATTCGGCGTAGATCATGTTGCGGACCACCTCGGTGGTCATCACCACCACGGGTGCATCGGAGTTGATGGAGTTGTCGCCGGTCAACAGGCCGACGTTCTCACTGCCGTGAATGGCGGCGAGATCGCTGTACTTCTGGTTGCTCAGCGCCTTGATCGGGGTGGTGTAGAAGCATTTCGTCCCGCCGGCAAGAGCCAGATGCACGGCGAATTCGCCGACGATCGTCTTGCCGGCGCCCGTCGGGGCGCACACCAGCACTCCGTGACCTGATTCGAGTGCCCCACAGGCACGGATCTGGAAGTCGTCGAGCGCGAAGCCCAGCCGGGACCGAAAGGTGTCGAGTTCGCTCACAGGATGTCGTCGAATGTGTCCTGGTCGCGCACGGACGATCGCACCGGACCGGACGGGCCGACGGGTTCGGGGCGGCGCAGCGTCGACGCCCGCGGCGCACCGGAACCACTCTGGATGGGGCTCGCCTCGTCGTCCGGGGTGGACAGCCAGTCCGGCGCCTGCCGTGCCCGGCGCCGGTCGATGATCCGGGTGAACTGGATGGCCAGTTCGAGCAGCACGGTCAGCGCGCCGGCCAGCGCGAGCATGGTGAACGGATCCGACCCCGGTGTCACCACGGCCGCGAAGACGAACATCGCGAAGACCAGACCGCGCCGCCAGCTCTTGAGTCGCGCATAGTGCAGGACGCCGATCAGGTTGAGCGCGATGATCAGCAACGGCATCTCGAAGCTGACGCCGAAGATCACCAACAGGTGCAGCATGAACGCGAAGTACTGGTCGCCGGCGAGCGCGGTGACCTGAACGTTGTCACCAACAGTCAGCAGGAAGTGAAATGCCTTGGCCACCACCAGGTATGCCAGGACCGCGCCGGCCGTGAACAGCACCGCGGCAGCCGAGACGAAGAACACCGCGTACCGACGTTCCTTGTCCAGCAGACCGGGAGTGATGAACTGCCAGAGCTGGTAGAACCACACCGGGCACGCGAGAACCACGCCCGCGGTCAGTGCGACCTTGAGGCGCAGCATGAATTGATCGAATGGTCCGGTCGCGAGCAACCGGCACGAGTCGTCCGCGGTCAGCGTCGCACGCGACGACGCCGGGAGTTCACAGTAGGGCCCGCGTATGAGGTCGCCGAGCGATTCGACCCCGAAGATGCCGTGCGAGTACCAGACAAAGCCGATGGTCGTGGTCAGGGCAATCGCAATGAGCGAGATGACCAGGCGCGTACGCAGCTCGTAGAGATGTTCGGCCAACGGCATCGTGCCATCGGGGTTGAGCCTGCGTTTGCGATTTCTGGGGTCGAGGGAAATCCGCACCGATGGTCCCGGTGCGCCCTTACGCCGACTTCTTGATGTCGTCGCTGGGTGTCGCGGTGCCCGGCGCCGGGTTCGATCCGGTCGGCAGCTCACGCTGGGCCTCGGTGGCCGTGTCCGTCGGGGTCACACCAGTCTGGGACGACGACGAGTCACCGTCGGACTGCATCTCCTTGATCTCGCTCTTGAAGATGCGCATGGATCGTCCCAGCCCACGAGCGGCGTCGGGCAGCTTCTTGGAACCGAACAGGATCAGGAAGGCCAGCAGCACGAGAATGATGTGCCAAGGCTGGATCGCGCCCATGATAGTTACCTCCACTCGAGCGTCGCGCGGCCGTAGACCACGCGATTCATCGTACCCGAGGCTCCTCCCGCCGCCAGCGCACCTCGGGCTCAGGCGTATCGGCGTCGTGCGGCCAGCGCGGCGTCGGTGACATGCCTGGACACATCGGCGTCGTCGATCACCCGGATCCGGCCGCCGAATCCGAGCAGGAAACGCGTCAACCACTCCACGGACCCGTAGACCAGCCGGGCGCGGACCGCCGACTCGAGGTCGGTGCGCGCATCGAGCGGCTCGACGGGTTCGATCATGAAGTAGTCCAGTGCCCAGAGCTGCGACGGTTCGATCTCGATCAGCACCGACGGCAAATCGGGGTTGTCGGCCAGGACCACCGACTGCGACGACTCGGCGGCCTGCTGCGGCGGTGCCGACGGCTCGTCGAGCACTGTCGCCTCCTCCACCCGATCGAACCGGAACAGTCGCACTCCCTCGCTGCTGCGACACCAGGCCTCGAGGTAGGTGTTGTTGTCCATCACCTGAAGCCGGATCGGGTCGACTATCCGCTCGCTGACCGTGTCGCCGGTCGCCGAGTAATAGCGAATCCGCACCGCGCGCCGGCTGCGTACCGCGTCGCGCAAAGCGGCGTGCGTGATCACCGCCTCGTCGTCGACGGCGTCATCGGTGGCGCGATGAGCAGGTACCGACTCGCCGACGGCCTGTTCGATCTTGGCGATCGCCCGGCGGCTAGCATCACGATCGACGGCGCCCGGGGTGTCGACGAGTGCCTGCAGGGCAACCAGCAGCGTCGAGGCCTCGGTGGTCGTCAGCCGAAGCGGACGATCCATCCCGGCGCTGAACCGGATGTTGACCACGCCCTCGGTGTACTCGAGGTCGATCAGGTCGTCCGGGTAGTAGCCCGGCAGACCACAGACGAACAGCTGGTCGAGATCCTTGGTGAGTTGCCGCGGCGTCACCCCGAGGTCGGCGGCCGCCTGATCGATCGAGATCCCGCTGCGCGCGGCGAAATACGGCACCAGGGCGAGCAGCCGCGAGATGCGTGAGGGTTGGGCCGCCATCAACGACCCGCCGCCACGAGCGCGTCGAGTCCGGCGACGACAGCGTCACGCAGTTCCGGCGGATCGAGCACGACCGCATCGGCGCCAGCGGCAAGCACCAGACGCGCCAACGTGCTCAGTGACGTGATGGTGACCGTGGCGACATCGCCGGGTTGGCCGTCGTGGGTGTGCGGCGCCACCCCGTCGGCGAGCCTGCGCAGCCCCGCGGCCTTTCCGGCGGCCAACCAGATATGTGCCACACCGCTGTCACCGCCGGCGGCCACATCGACCGCTTCGGTGACGATGTGCTGCAGGTCCACCCCGTCGGGAATGCTCACCGCGCCGGCCCGGCCGACAGTGGCGACCGCCGAGATCCGCGACAACCGGAACGTTCGAACCGCGCCGCGATCCCGGTCGTGTCCGACCACGTACCAGCGACGACGATGGGTGACGACTCCCCACGGCTCGAGGGTGCGGGTGACCGCCGACGATGCCGAACTCCCCCGATAACTGAACCGCACCGCGTAGCCGTCGGCGATCGCGGCGAGCATCGCGCCGATCTCGGTCTCGGACCCCATCGACCGGGACGAGTCGGCGGCTCTGATGCCGAGATCGTCGTCGGCGCGCACGTCGATGCCCGCCGCCTGGAGTTTGAGGATCGCGGTTTGCGAGATGGTCGAGACCTCGGGAGTGACCCACAGCGCCGACGCCGTCGCGATGGCCGCCGCCTCGTCGGGCTCAAGCGTGATGTCGGGCAGGTTGTAGCTCTCGGGGTCGATCCGGTAACCGTCGGCGTTGCCGCTCGGCGAGCGGCCGGTGATCAGCGGCACGCCGAGATCGCGCAGTTCGGTCTTGTCGCGCTCGAACATGCGGTTGAAGGCATCGTCAGAGCGATTCTCCTGGTACCCGGCGACGTTGGCACGGATGTACTCCGCCGTGACGAACTGCCTGGTGGACAGCAGGCAGATCACCAGGTTCAGCAGTCGCTCGACTTTGGAGGTTGCCACCGCGACAGCTTATGCCTCACATGGAGGCGATCAGACGATCGACGCGCTCGTCGACGCTGCGGAACGGGTCCTTGCACAGCACTGTGCGCTGCGCCTGGTCGTTCAGTTTCAGGTGCACCCAGTCCACGGTGAAGTCACGACCCGCCTTCTGTGCGGCGGAGATGAAATCACCGCGCAGTTTGGCGCGTGTGGTCTGCGGTGGTTCGTTGACCGCGGTCTTGATGTCCTCGTCGGTGGTGGCGCGCGTGACCAGCCCCTTGCGGGTGAGCAGGTCGAACACACCCCGGCCACGTTTGATGTCGTGGAAGGCCAGATCCAGCTGGGCGATCTTGGGATCGGAGAGCTCCATCGAATACCGGTCCTGGTAGCGCTGGAACAGTTTGCGCTTGATCACCCAGTCGACCTCGGTGTCGACCTTCGCGAAGTCGTCGGCCTCGACGGCGTCGAGCATTCGTCCCCACAGATCGACGACCTTGTCCATCTCCGGATCGGGGCGACGGTTGGTCAGGTGCTCGACGGCCCGGGCGTGATACTCGCGCTGGATGTCCAGGGCACTGGCCTGCCGTCCGCCGGCCAGGCGCACCGGACGGCGGCCGGTCGGATCGTGACTGACCTCGCGGATCGCGCGGATCGGATTGTCGAGAGCGAAATCACGGAAGGCCACGCCTGCCTCGATCATCTCCAGCACGAGCGCGGCCGAACCGACCTTGAGCATCGTGGTCATCTCCGACATGTTGGAGTCACCGACGATGACATGCAGGCGGCGGTACTTCTCGGCGTCGGCGTGCGGCTCGTCGCGGGTGTTGATGATCGGGCGCGACCGGGTGGTCGCCGAGGAGACGCCCTCCCAGATGTGCTCGGCGCGTTGCGACAGGCAGAACGTCGCCGCCTTCGGCGTCTGCAGGACCTTGCCCGCGCCGCAGATCAGCTGTCGGGTCACCAGGAACGGCAGCAGGACGTCGGAGATGCGGGAGAACTCACCGGCCCGCACCACGAGATAGTTCTCGTGGCAGCCGTAGGAGTTGCCCGCGGAGTCGGTGTTGTTCTTGAAGAGGTAGATGTCGCCGCCGATACCCTCATCGGCCAGACGCTGTTCGGCGTCGACGAGGAGATCCTCGAGCACGAGCTCACCGGCCCGATCGTGGTTGATCAGCTGGATGAGGCTGTCGCATTCAGCGGTCGCATACTCCGGATGCGACCCGACGTCGAGATAGAGCCGGGCGCCGTTCTGCAGAAAGACATTCGACGATCTGCCCCACGACACCACCCGGCGGAACAGATACCGGGCGACCTCGTCGGGACTGAGTCGACGGTGGCCGTGAAAGGTGCACGTGACACCGAACTCGGTCTCGATTCCCATGATTCGACGCTGCACAGCTCAACCCTACCCGCGCATGTCGTGTCGGACGTGACGACGCGACATGCGCGCCGGGTCCTAAGACCGCGGCGTCAATCCGCGTCGGCCTGGGCTCCGGTGTCGGTGGGTGCCGCGTCGGCCGCCGCGGCGGGCAGCAACTCGGTGACCTTGTCGGCCGCGAGTCGTTTGAACGCACGACGGGGCCGGTTGCGGTCCAGAATCGCCACCTCGAGGTCACCCGCGGAGAGCACGCGAGGCGCCGGAGCGGCTGCCCCGGCGGTGCCCGAGGGCGCTTCTGCCGGCGTCTGCAGCGCGGTCACCGCAATCTTCACCGCTTCGGAGAGCGGGAGATCGGGTTGATACGACTCACGCAACGCCGCGGCGATCGATTCGGTCGCACCACCCATCACCAGGAACCGGGTCTCGTCGGAGATCGATCCGTCATAGGAGATGCGGTAGAGCTGCGAGGGCTTCGGCTTGCCGTACTTGGCCACCTCGGCGACACACAACTCCACCTCGTACGGCTTGGGCTGCTCGGTGAACACCGCGCCCAGCGACGTCGCGTAGGCATTGGCCAGCGACAGCCCGGAGACGTCCGCGCGGTCGTAGCTGTAACCGCGCATGTCGGCGAGTTGGATACCGGCCTTGCGAAGGCTCTCGAACTCGTTGTACTTGCCGACCGCGGCGAACCCGATGCGGTCGTAGATCTCGCTGACCTTGCGCAGGGTGTTCGACGGGTTCTCCGCGACGAACAGCACGCCGTCGGCGTAGGTCAGGGCGACCACGCTGCGGCCCCGGGCAATTCCCTTGCGCGCCAGTTCCGAGCGGTCGCGCATGATCTGCTCGGCGCTGGCGTAATACGGAAAGGTCACCGCGCATCCCCTTCGTGTTGTGCGGCGCGACGTTCGACGACCGCACGGGCCGCGGCCTCGATCGCCGACGGCTCGACCTCGGTGGCGCCGTCGGCGCTCACGATGACCGCGGTCGGGAAGATCTTGCGAACGATGTCGGGTCCGCCGGTCGCAGAGTCGTCGTCGGCGGCGTCGTAGAGCGCTTCGACGGCGATCGCGAGTGCCGACTCGGCATCCAAATCCGGACGGTAGAGCTTCTTCAACGACGACTTGGCGAACACCGAACCGGAGCCGATGGCCTGGTAGCCGCCGAACTCCTCATGCCGGTCGCCCGCGATGTCGAAGGAGAAGATCCGGCCGCGTTCGGTCGGTGAATCGTGATCGATGTCGTATCCGACGAGCAGCGGAATGGCGGCCAGGCCCTGCATCGCCGCGCCCAGATTTCCGCGCACCATAGACGCCAGGCGGCTGACCTTGCCGTCGAGGGTCAGCGGCACACCCTCGATCTTCTCGTAATGCTCGAGCTCGACCGCGAACAGCCGAACCATCTCGATGGCGATCCCTGCGGTGCCCGCGATACCGGCCGCCGAATACTCGTCGGTGACGTACACCTTCTGCACATCGCGGGTGGCGATCAGATTGCCCATGGTCGCGCGGCGATCGCCGGCCAGCACCACGCCACCGGGATAGGACACCGCGACGATGGTGGTGCCGTGCGGGATGTCGGCGGCGGTCACCGGTGTGCCCCGCTCAGCCCGATACTGCGGCAGTTGCTCGGGAGCGTGCGCACGAAGGTATTCGGTGAACGACGAGATGTCGGCACCCGACGCCAGCGGCCGGGCTGCCATGGATCGGGAGAGGGATGGATGGACCGGTGAACCGAAACCGTCGCTCACTGGCCGCCCTTCTGCACGTACGCGCGCACGAAGTCCTCGGCGTTCTCCTCGAGCACGTCATCGATCTCGTCGAGCAGGTCGTCGGTGTCCTCGGCAAGCTTCTCGCGACGTTCCTGTCCCGCGCTGCCGTCGGAACCGATGTCGCCATCGTCGTCGCCGCCACCGCGCTTGGTCTGTTCCTGCGCCATCTGCTTGCCTCCTTGAATTGATCACCCGTGTCGGGGGTGATCACGTTCATCACACATTACCGTGACCGTCCCGAACGAGGCGGAACACTCGCACTCCGCGCGGGTGTGTCAGGTGGTCAGTTGGTCGACCAGTTCGGCAGCCGAATCCACCGAATCGAGAAGACTTCCCACGTGTGCGCGACTGCCGCGCAGCGGCTCCAGCGTCGGGATCCGGACCAGCGAATCGCCGCCGAGATCGAAGATCACCGAATCCCAGCTGGCGGCGGCGACGTCGGCACCGAAACGTCGGAGGCATTCGCCGCGGAAGTAGGCGCGGGTGTTCTCCGGCGGGGTGGTGACGGCCTTGGCGACGTCGTTCTCGTCGACGAGTCGTTTCATCGAACCCCGGGCCACCAGTCGGTTGTAGAGACCCTTGTCGAGCCGGACGTCGGAGTACTGCAGGTCGATCAGATGCAGGCGCGGTGCCGACCACCCCAGCCCCTCCCGCTGCCGGAAGCCTTCGAGGATGCGGAGTTTCGCCGGCCAGTCGAGAATGTCGGCGCATTCCATCGGGTCGCGTTCGAGCCGGTCCAGCACATCGGCCCAGGTCTCGAGGACGTGCTTGACCCGCGCGTCGTCGGAGTTCTCACGCTCGTGGAACGCGACGCAGCGTTGCAGGTATTCGCGTTGCAGGGCGAGTCCGGTGAGTTCGCGTCCGTCGGTCAGCGCGACGGTGGCCGACAGTGTCGGGTCGTGGCTGATGGTGTGGACCGCCTGGACCGGCCGGGCCAACTCGATATCGGCGAAGCTGACGCCGGCCTCGATCAGGTCCAGCACCAGCGACGTGGTTCCCACTTTGAGGTAGGTGGCGGTCTCGGCGAGGTTGGCATCGCCGATGATCACGTGCAGACGCCGGTAGCGGTCGGGGTCGGCGTGCGGCTCGTCGCGGGTGTTGATGATGCCGCGCTTGAGGGTGGTCTCCAGACCGACCTCGACCTCGATGTAGTCCGACCGCTGCGACAGCTGGTAGCCGGCGGTGTCGCCGGACTGTCCGATGCCGACCCGGCCGGAACCGCAGATGACCTGCCGCGAGGCGAAGAAGGTGGTCAGCCCGGCGATGACCGACGTGAACGGCGTCTCGCGGCTCATCAGGTAATTCTCGTGGGTGCCGTAGGAGGCGCCCTTGCCGTCGATGTTGTTCTTGTACAACTGCAGCCGCGGTGCACCCGGGACGCTGGCGACGTGGCGGGCGGCGGCTTCCATCACACGTTCGCCTGCCTTGTCCCAGATGACCGCATCCATCGGGTCGGTCACCTCCGGGGCGGAGTACTCGGGATGAGCATGGTCGACGTAGAGCCGCGCACCGTTGGTGAGAATCATGTTCGCCGCGCCGATCTCGTCGGCATCGATGATCGGTGCCGGCCCCGAACCGCGGCCGAGGTCGAATCCGCGCGCATCACGCAGCGGTGACTCGACCTCGTAGTCCCATCGGGTGCGCTTGGCACGTGGCACACCGGCGGCCGCGGCATAGGCCAAAACCGCCTGCGTGGACGTCATGATCGGATTGGCGGTCGGGTCGCCGGGAGCCGATATGCCGTACTCGACCTCGGTGCCGATTATTCGCTGCATACTCCCGAGCGTAGTGGTCTGGTGACCGAGGCGTGGCAGGGGTGTGGCCAGGAGGTTTCCACCCTGCCGGGCGGGTCGGGTGCGCGTACGGTTCTGCGGTGTGAAAGCCTTCCGCCGGTTCACCGTTCGGGTGCCGCTCCCCGCCCGCCTCGCAGCCCTCGACACCCTCGCGCACAACCTGCGCTGGTCCTGGCACGCACCCACCCAGGACATGTTCGCCGCGATCGACCCCGACAGGTGGGCCGCCACCGGAGACCCCTTGCGCCTGCTCGCCGAAGTCGATCCCGAGCGGTTGACCGCGCTGGCCGCCGACGACGCCTTCGTCGCCCGGGTCGACGACCTCGACACGGACCTGTCGGCCTATCTCGCCGACCGACACTGGTTCGGTGAATTCGCCGAGCGTGAGGTGAGCTCGGGTTCGGTTGTGCCGCAGGGCATTGCCTACTTCTCGATGGAATTCGGGATCTCCGAGGTGTTGCCGATCTACTCCGGAGGCCTCGGCATCCTGGCCGGCGACCACCTCAAGGCGGCCTCCGACCTCGGACTTCCGCTCATCGGGGTCGGACTGCTCTATCGTTCCGGATACTTCCGGCAGAGCCTGTCCCGGGACGGCTGGCAGATCGAGCGTTACGCCATCAACGACCCCAGCGCCCTGCCGGTGTCGCTGTTGTCCGACGGTGCCGAACCGGTCGAGATCACCATCGCCATGCCCGGTGGCCGCACGTTGCACGCGCACGTGTGGGTGGCCACCGTCGGGCGGATCCCCCTGCTGCTGCTCGACACCGAACTGCCGTCGAATGACGAGGAACTGCGCTCGATCACCGACCGGCTCTACGGCGGCGACCAGGATCACCGGATCAAACAGGAGATCCTGCTCGGCATCGGTGGCGTGCGCGCGATCCGCGAATTCACCCGGCTGCGCAACCTGCCCGCGCCGTCGGTCTTCCACATGAATGAAGGACACGCGGGCTTCCTCGGCGTCGAGCGCATCCGTGAATTGGTCAGTGGCGGCAACGATCTCGACTTCGACGCGGCCGAGGCCGTGGTCCGCGCGTCGAACGTGTTCACCACCCACACGCCGGTACCGGCCGGCATCGACCGCTTTCCCACCGACATGGTGCGCTACTACCTCGACGCCGACGAATCGGGCCAGTCCCGACTCGTGACCGGACTCGGTGTCGCGACGATCCTCGACCTCGGCGATGAGGCCACGCCAGGCGTTTTCAACATGGCGCACATGGGTTTTCGGCTCGGCCAGCGCAGTAACGGGGTATCGCAACTGCACGGCGAGGTGAGTCGGCACATGTTCGCCGATCTGTGGCCGGGATTCGACGACGCCGAGGTACCGATCGGCGCGATCACCAACGGTGTGCACGGGCCCACCTGGACCGCGCGCGCATGGCTGACGATGGCCGGTGGTGCCGACGGCGCACCGGCCGGATCCGAGGCGTCCGCCTACCTCGAGGTACCCGCCGCCACGCTGTGGCAGACCCGCAACGAACTACGTGGCGACCTGGTCGACGAGGTCCGTCGTCGCGCGTACGCCAGCGGACGTGACCGCGGCTTCAGCCACGCCGAACTCGGTTGGACCGACGACATCTTCAACCCCGACGTGCTCACCATCGGCTTCGCTCGTCGCGCCGCCACCTACAAGCGCCTCACGCTGATGCTGCGTGACCCGGACCGACTGCGTCGCATCCTCAACGATCCGGACCGGCCGGTCCAGTTGGTGGTGGCCGGCAAGGCGCATCCGGCCGACGACGGCGGCAAGTCGCTGATCCAGCAGTTGGTGCGGTTCACCGAGGACCCGCAGGTGCGCGAACGCATCGTCTTCCTGCCCGACTACGACATCTCCATGGCCCGCCAGATCTACGCCGGATGCGATGTGTGGCTGAACAATCCGGTCAGGCCGATGGAAGCGTGCGGGACGTCGGGGATGAAGTCGGCACTCAACGGCGGTCTCAACCTGTCGATTCTGGACGGCTGGTGGGATGAGATGGCCGACGGCGAAAACGGTTGGGCGATACCGTCGGCCGACGGCGTCACCGACGAGCACCGGCGCGACGATCTCGAGGCCGTGGCGCTCTACTCACTGCTCGAGGAGACGGTGATTCCGCTCTTCTACAACCGCGACGCCGACGGGCTGCCGCAACGCTGGGTCGAGATGGTGCGGCACACCTTGGCCGAGCTCGGCCCGAAGGTGTTGGCGTCCCGGATGGTTCGTGACTACACCACCGAGCTGTATACACCCGCGGCCGCATCCGTCACGGCGATCTCGGCCGATCATTTCGCGCCGGCCCGCGATCTCGCGGCCTTCCGGCACACCGCAGTGGCCGCGTGGCCGGCGGTGGCGGTGATCGCCGTCGACGATCAGCCGGTCGAGCATGGCGACGAGTTGGGCGTACCGGGCGCGCCGGCGCTGCAATTGACCGCGCACGTCGAGCTCGGGGCGCTGCGCAGCGATCAGGTGCTCGTCGAGGCGCAGGTGGGCCGGATCGACAACGACGGAAACATCGTCGACCCCCGAGAAATCCGGATGGCGCCACTCCCGGAGCCCGACGCCGCGGGCCGCGCGCAATTCACCGCGCTGTTCACTCCGCGCCGATCGGGCCGGCTGGGCTACACCATCCGTGTCGTACCGTTCCATCAACAACTGTCGGTGGACGCCGAATTCGGCCTGGTCCGCTACCCGTCGGGTACCGCCGACGACGCCGGGCCCGCGCTCAGCGGGGCTTCCTCAGAACCAGTCGTGAGTACGTGATCGCAATGAGCACCACGCCGATGACCAGCACGATCAGGTAGGCCAGAGCCAGATTGGCCAGGGTGTGATCCCACAAGGTCTCGTCGCGCACCGATGGTGACTGCGGCGAGACGTTGCGCAGGTCGACGGTGGTCGCGGCAGCCGAGTATCCCCAGCGGGCCGGAAACAGCCACGACAGTTGCTCCAGTCCGATGCGTCCGGCCAGCGGAAAAAGGCCGCCGCAAAAGACCAGCTGGATCATCACCACCAGCACCAGCGGCGGCATGATCTGCTCGTTGGATGCCACCAGCGACGAGATGGCCAGCCCGATCAGGGTGCTCACGCACGCCAGGACGGCGATGGTGATGAACAGTTCCAGCCAACCGGGCATCACCACTCCCGCCGACGGTATTCCGCGACCGAGGTAGGTGATCGCGAGCATCACCGCGGCCTGCACCGTGGCCACGACGAAGAAGACGGCGATCTTGGCGAACAGGTACGACGCCGGGCGGAGGCCGACAGCCCGTTCGCGTTCGTAGATCGCTCGCTCGCCGACGAGATCGCGAGCGGTCAGCGCGATGCCCATGAACGACGCGCCGATCACCATGACCACCAGGATCTGCACCGTCTCCCCCGCGCTGTCTGCGGAGTTGCGGCTGAAACCGGCCGACCCTGGTATCACCAGGGAGAGCAGCCCGAGCACGATCGGCAGGACGGCGAGGAAGACGAGGTATCCGGTATCGGCGAGGATCAGGCGCACCTGGCGCCGGGCGATGGTGCCAGCCTGCCGACCGAACCCGCTGCGCGGCGAGCGGTTCGGGGGTCCGGCGGGCCACACCGGTGGCGGCGCCGGCGGCCGGCGGTGCAGTGCCAGGTACCGCTGGTGGGCGAGATCGGGCCGGTCGGCGACGAAGGCGAAGATCTCAGCCCAATCCGCGGTGCCCATCGCGGCCCCGACGGCGTCGGGCCGACCGAAGTAGGCGGTCCTGCCGCCGGGCGCCAGCAGCAACACCTGGTCACACATCGAGAGGTAGGTCAGCGAATGGGTCACCACGATGACCACGCGGCCGGCGTCGGCCAGCCGGCGCAAGGTCGCCATCACCTGGCGGTCCAGGGCGGGATCCAGACCCGAGGTCGGCTCGTCGAGAACCAGTAGCGAGGGACCGGTGAGCAACTCCATCGCCACCGACGCCCGTTTACGTTGTCCGCCGGACAGCTTGTCGACGCGGGTGTCGAGGTGTTCGAGCAGTTGCAGTTCGCCGAGCACACCGGCTATCACCCGGTCCTGATCATCGCGGCTCAGGTCGGGCGGCAGCCGCAATTCCGCGGCGTAGCGCAGTGCTTGCCGCAGTGTCAGTTGCCGATGCAGCACATCGTCCTGCGGCACCATGCCGATCCGGGTACGCAGTGCCTCGTATTCGGCGTGGACCCCGCGACCCTCGAAGGTCACCACACCGGTCGTCGGATCGTTGAGTCCGGCGATGATCTTCGAGACCGTCGACTTGCCGGCACCGGAAGGTCCGATGATCGCGGTCAACGTACCCGGCGCGGCGGAGAACTCGACGTCGGTGAGCAGTTGTTTGCCGTCGATCACGAGTCCGACGCCACCGACGTGAACCCCACCGGAGTCCGCGTGTGCTCGGCCGGGCAACAGTCGACCTCCCGACACGACCAGGTCGGTGTTGCCGATGGTGACGACCGCGCCCTCTCCGACCGGCTGTGAGGTGATGCGTTGCCCGTTGACGTAGGTTCCGTTGACGCTCCCGAGATCCTCGAGAATCAGCCCCTGCCCGGTGGCCAGCAGTCGGGCGTGGTGACGGGACGCCAGGACGTCGTTGACGACGATGTCGTTGTCGGGGGTGCGGCCGATGGAGGCGGCGCCTGCGACGGGGGGCGCGGCCACGGGCCCGCCTCCCCCGATGTTGTGCTGCAGGGACTGCAGGTGTGGAGCGTCGCGCAGCGAAGGTGTGAGGAACCCGCCGGACGGGGCGACCGGGCCGTCGAGGACGACATCGACGACGGGACCGGCGACGGCATCACCGAGCATCACCCGCAGCGGGGCGGTGACCGGAATCTCGTGCAGGCGCCGACCGTCGAGAAAGAACCCGTTGGTGGATCCGGCGTCGGCCAGCATCCACCCGGTCTCGCGCCACTGGAGCGTGAGGTGTCGGCGCGACACCAGCGGGTGGTTGACCACGATGTCGTTGTCGGGGGTGCGACCGACGGTGACCTGTGGCGACCGCCCGAATGGATAGACGACTCCCCCGACGACGACGCGCCCGGAAGCCATGACAGGACTGTTCATCAGCTGATGAGCTTAGTTCCCTGTCGACGTGGCCGCCGAGCGCGTCGGTCGTTTGAACCTGACGGGTAACCGCTGGTGGGTAAGTACTAGAGGTATTGCCCGGTGTTGGTCTCGGTGTCGATGGCGCGGCTCGCGCCGGAGCTCTTGCCGGTGACCAGCGTGCGGATGTAGACGATCCGTTCGCCCTTCTTGCCCGAGATCCGCGCCCAGTCGTCGGGGTTGGTGGTGTTCGGCAGGTCCTCGTTCTCGGCGAACTCGTCGAGGATCGAGTCGAACAGGTGCTGCACCCGCAGACCGGGCTGACCGGTCTCCAGTTGCGACTTGATCGCGTACTTCTTGGACCGGTCCACAACGTTCTGGATCATGGCACCGGAATTGAAGTCCTTGAAGTACATGATCTCCTTGTCGCCGTTGGCGTAGGTGACCTCGAGGAAGCGGTTGTCCTCGCTCTCGGCGTACATCCGCTCGACCACGCGCTCGATCATCGCGTTGACGCACGCGGTGCGATCACCACCGAACTCGGCGATGTCATCGGCGTGCACCGGCAGGGTGTCGGTGAGGTACTTGGAGAAGATGTCCATCGCCGATTCGGCGTCGGGACGCTCGATCTTGATCTTCACGTCGAGGCGGCCGGGCCGCAGAATGGCCGGATCGATCATGTCCTCACGGTTGGAGGCACCGATCACGATGACGTTCTCGAGACCTTCCACGCCGTCGATCTCACTGAGCAGCTGCGGAACCACCGTGGTCTCCACATCCGAGGAGACGCCCGAACCGCGGGTACGGAAGATCGAATCCATCTCGTCGAAGAAGACGATGACCGGCGTTCCCTCGGAGGCCTTCTCACGCGCCCGCTGGAAGATCAACCGGATGTGACGTTCGGTCTCACCGACGAACTTGTTGAGCAGCTCGGGGCCCTTGATGTTGAGGAAGTAGGACTTGGCCTCCTTCGCGTCGTCACCTCGGACCTGCGCGATCTTCTTGGCCAGCGAGTTGGCCACCGCCTTGGCGATCAGTGTCTTACCGCAGCCGGGAGGACCGTAGAGCAGTACGCCCTTGGGCGGGCGCAGCGCGTAATCGCGGAAGAGATCCTTGTGCAGGAACGGCAGCTCGACGGCATCCCGGATCTGCTCGATCTGCCGTCCGAGGCCACCGATGTCCTCGTATCCGACGTCGGGGACCTCCTCGAGGACCAGGTCTTCGACCTCGGCCTTGGGGACCCGCTCGAACGCGAAACCGGCTTTGGTGTCGATCAGCAGCGAGTCACCCGGGCGCAGTTTGCGCCGGTGACCGTCCTCGCCGTCGACCTCGCCGAGCAGCGGATCGGCCAGCCACACGACCCGCTCCTCGTCGGCGTGCCCGACGACCAGCGCGCGACGCCCGTCGCCGAGTACCTCGCGCAGTGTGCTGATCTCGCCGACGGCGTCGAACTCGCACGCCTCGACGATGGTGAGTGCCTCATTGAGCCGCAGTGTCTGGCCCTTGGACAAGGTGTCGACGTCGATGTTGGGTGAGCAGGTCAACCGCATCTTGCGCCCGGAGGTGAAGACGTCGACGGTTTGATCCGCGTGAATGTCGAGCAGGACGCCGTATCCGCTCGGCGGCTGACCGAGTCGGTCGACCTCCTCACGGAGCGCGACGAGCTGCTGTCGCGCTTCCTTCAGCGTCTCGAGCAGCTTGGCGTTGCGCGCGGTCAGATTGTCAACGCGTTCCTGGAGGTCACGCGAGTCGACCGGACGGGTGAACCCGCGGTCGGCGATCGAGTGCG
Source organism: Actinomycetes bacterium (assembly GCA_023461275.1). Classification (GTDB taxonomy): domain Bacteria; phylum Actinomycetota; class Actinomycetes; order Mycobacteriales; family Mycobacteriaceae; genus Gordonia. Next base: position 156,377 of record JAEYMI010000048.1, read on the forward strand.
ACGACGACGACAAGGATCCGCCGAATGCGTCGTCGGGGGTGTTCGACGTGGTGTCGGCTCCCTCGTGGCGATCAGATGCACCGTGGCGATCAGATTCGGTCATTGCTGACTCCTCTCCCCGGCCTACCCTGCTCGGGTGTTGCGCCGTGACTCCACGCTACCGGGGCGACATGAAAATCGCCCTGCACCGCGCGAAGCCCGGTGTTGAGGGTGTGTTAAATGTAGGTCTTCTCAACGTATTACCGGCGTTTGCGCCAGTACAGCGATATAACGCTCAGCCCTTGCTGGGGCGTCGTTGTGGACGCAAGGTGGTGACGCCATCGGCGAGTCTCCGGGCGGTCACCAGAAACGCGGTGTGGCCTTGCATTTTGTGTTCTGGACGCACGGCCAGCCCGACGGCACTCCAGTCGCGCACCAACGACTCCCATGCGCGGGGCTCGGTCCAGCACTCCTGGTCGCGGATGGCCTCGATGATGCGGGACAGCTGGGTGACAGTTGCCACATACACCACAAGAACTCCGCCTGGTTGCAATGCGGCCCGCACCACCTCGAGTGGCTCCCAGGGAGCCAGCATGTCGAGGATCACGCGATCGAACAGCCCGTCGGCCGGACCACTGCCCGCCGGGTCGAGATCGGCGAGGTCGGCGATGCGCAGCAGCCAGTTGTCCGGGGGGCCGCCGAAGAAGGTCTCGACGTTGCGGACCGCGTGCTCGGCGTGATCCTCGCGTATCTCATAGGACACCACCGAACCGCCGGTGCCGACCGCCCGCAGCAGCGAGCATGTCAGCGCCCCCGAACCCGCGCCGGCCTCGAGAACCCGGGCACCGGGAAAGACATCGCCCTCGGTGACGATCTGTGCGGCGTCCTTGGGATAGATGACCTGGGCGCCGCGCGGCATCGACAGTACGTAGTCGACCAGCAGCGGACGAAGCGCCAGATACTGTGTGCCGCTCGTGGCCGACACGATGCTTCCCTCGGGGGCACCGATCAGATCATCGTGGGCGATGGCGCCGCGATGGGTGTGGAACAGCTTGCCCGGCTCGAGGTGGACGGTGAATTTGCGTCCCTTGGCGTCGGAGAGCTGTACCCGGTCGCCCTCGGCGAAGGGGCCCGTGGTCGACATCGGTGGCGGTGTCCTTTCGCATGCGCTCCTGACGCACAGGCAGGGCGCGAGTGACGCGGCGACGGCATGTCGCCGCCCGAGGTGTCAGTGTCGCGCCCTACCCTGCCAGGTGTGAGCACTGTGATCGACGCCGGGGCGGAGATGTCCGCCAAGCCGGCCCGCCGGCCGTTGGCCCTGTCGCCGTCGCGCGCGGCCGACTTCAAACAGTGTCCGTTGCTGTACCGCTATCGGGCCATCGACCGTTTCCCCGAGACACCGAGCGTCGCACAGACCCGGGGCACGGTGGTGCATGCCGCGCTCGAGAACCTCTTCGACATACCGGCCGAACTGCGGACCCGCGAGTCGGCCGAACTACTCGTCGAAGGCGCGTGGGCGGCGATGTGCGAAGCCGATCCGAGCCTGCGTGAGGTTGTCGACGCCGAGGCGACGGGCAAGTTTCTCGCCGACGCGCACCGCCTCATCGCCACCTACTACACGATGGAGAACCCGACCGCGTTCGAGGCACAGGCGTGCGAAGAGCACATCGAGATCGCCGACGACGATGTGCTGTTGCGCGGATTCATCGACCGGGTGGATGTCGCACCCACCGGCGAAATGCGACTCGTCGACTACAAGACGGGACGCTCACCCGGCGAGGCGTACGAGGCCAAGGCCCTGTTTCAGATGAAGTTCTATGCGCTGGCGATGCTGCGGACGCGCGGTGTGGTCCCCGACCGCCTGCAATTGATGTACCTGTCCGACGGCCAGAGTCTGATCTACACGCCCGATCGTGACGAACTCGAACGCTTCGCCCGCACGTTGAAGGCGATCTGGGCGGCGATCCGGGCCGCGGTGGCGACCGGCGACTTCCGCCCACGCCGATCCCGGCTGTGCGGCATGTGCGAACACCAGTCGCGCTGTCCGGAGTTCGGCGGCGCGATACCCGACTATCCTGGTCCCCCACCGGGATTCGAGGTCTGACCGGCACCTGTCGTTCCGGCCGCACCCGTCGTTCCGGCCGCATCAGCCGTCGACCCAGCGCCTTCTGTCGAGCCGCCGCCCGTTGAGGACTCGTTTCCAGTCGAAGCGGGTGCGGTGGTGCTCGCGCCTGACCCGTCGGAACCGGGCGTCGGCGTCGAGGACGACTCGGGGTCGGACGCACTGGGCGAGGTCACCTCGGGTAGACGATGACGGCCGGGAGCCGGTGGATTGGTCGGGGTCGCCGGCGTGTCGACCTCGGGTGCGCGATGTCGGCCGACGCCGGAATCCGACGGTGCCGGAGCGGACATCGGCTCCGGATCGGACCCGGGCACTGGATCGGACACGGGCACTGGATCGGAAACGATTGCGGCGCTGACAGGTTCGTCGAGCACGGGAGGTGACACTGCCCGCAGCTGCGCTGGTGCAGGAACGGGGGCGATCGGGGCCCGCGGGTCGGCGTTGGACGCGGTGGGAACCTGGAGCGTGTAGAAGGCGTTGTTGGTCGCGTCCCATTTCGCGAGCTGAGCGGCAGTGGGCGTGACACCCAGCATCTGCAGGGCCATCTGGTTGAGCATGGTGAGCGGATGGTGCTCGGTGCGGTAGATGAGGTACGTCGTGTTGCCGTCGGCGCTCGTGAGCACCTCCGGTTCGCCCATCTGGTTGATGGTCGCGTAACTCTGCGAACCCAATCCGGCGTGAACCGTGATGAATCCGGCGGCGTTGACCATCATCGATTCCGCCGGGCGTCGTGGGTCCCACTGGAAAAGTGCTGCCGGATCGCCGACCACGATGACCGAGATCATCGGGAGCTCCCCGGTGTCGCCGGGGTCTCGTGCGCCGTTGTTCTCGATGCCGATCAGCCCGAGAACGCCTGCCACACCACGGTTGTGGGACACCCAGGACTTGATCCCCCAGGGGCTGCGCGGATCGGAGACGAGCACCACACGTGACGTCGAAGTATTGATATCACCTGCGGCATAAGCGATTTCGGCAGCATTGCCGAGCGCCTCGGCGCCCTGCGAGTATCCGGTGTAGACGACCATCGGCGCGTCGGAGTCGCGCAGCGTCCGCATCACCGCCACATTGTTCGCGACTGCGATATCGCGGGACTGGTCATACGAGGGGGCGAAGAACGGCAGGGCCGCACCGGAACTGCCCGAGATGAGTGGACCCATCGACTGCGGATAGACCACGATAAAGGTGTCGCGCTGGCCACGAAGTCCCTTGATCCGTGGATAGAGCGTGGTGTCGTCGGTGCCGGGCGTCACGATGAGCCGAGTTCCGACCGGAACGGCTCGATCGTTGAGGAACCAGTCGTCGGCGGGGTCGTCAGCCGGGTTCTGAGGATCGGCCCGGTTGATGGCGCCCGAGGCAACGAGTTCGTCGAGCGCACCCGTTGCCGACGAGGTGATCGTCACCGCGGGTGCAACCGCCGATGTCGCGGCCATCGGAGCCACCAGGCCGGCGCAGATGACGCATCCGAGGACCGTCGTTCCGACCGCGTTACGCAGGTTGTACATGGCCGCCCCCACACCCGCGATATGCAAAGACGCAACATCCTTTGCGTACGCGATGTCCGATTGTCATGACTCGGAACATAATTCATGTCGGCGCGGAAAGTACGCCGGATAGTGGCTACCGTGCGGTATTCATCTGTTTTGGGGACGCCTCGGGTCCCGCGGTCGCCGACTATGTCGATGGGCATAGAGTCGTCTGCGTGCAGAGTTGCTACTTCATTCCGAGCGAACCGCCGGCCGACGCCGACCCGGGGTACGAGTACTTCACCCCCACGCAGGCGACGGTGAGCGTATGGACTTCGGAGATCCAGCACGGCGGCCCACCGTCAGGTCTACTGGTGCGCGCGATGGCGCGATTCCCTGGTCTGGATCCGACTCAGCGGTTCACCAGGATCGCCATCGACATCCTGGGCGGTGTCGGACTCGGGCTCAACCGGGTCCGCACGTATCTGCTGCGCCCTGGCCGCCAGATCGCGATGATCGGCGCCGACCTCGAGGTCGAGTTGCCCGACGGCGGATTCCGTGTCGCCGCCCGCGCCACCGCGTGGCGGATGCGGGCCACCGACAGCGCTGCCATCGCGAGCACCCCACAACCGCCGATGTCACCTGCCCGCTCCGCGGCCGGCCCGCCGAACATCGGCGTGACCGGCACGTCGGAGCTCGGAGTCGATTGGGGCACCATCGGTTTCATCGGCACGACGGAAACTGTCGTGGTCCCGGGCCGGCACGGTGACACCCCCGCGCTGTGGATCCGGCCCGCCATTCCGCTTGTCGACGGTGAGAAGATCACCGATCTGGAGTCGGTCTTCACCGTCATCGACGTCGCCAACGGCGTCGGAACCCGGCTTCGGCCCGACGAGTGGAGCTGGATGAACACCGACACCACCGTGCACCTGATCGCCGAGCCACGCGGGCCATGGGTTTGCATCGACGCCGATCTTGCTACCGGGACAACCGGTTTCGGCACCACCTTCGCCGACCTCTACGACGACGCCGGCTTTCTCGGCCGGTCAGCGCAGACGGTGCTGCTCAGTCGGGCCGACTGAGCAGCACGTTGCGTCAGAAGCGGCAGGACCGGATGTCGGTGGCCAGAATCGCCTTGGCGCCGAGATCGTAGAGCTGGTCCATCAGGTTCTGGTGGTCCTTGCGAAGGACCATGGCGCGCACCGCAACCCACTCGGGATTGACCATCGGCGAGACGGTCGGCGACTCCAGGCCGGGGGTCAGCGCCGACGCCTGTTCCAATAGCGCCTTCGGGCAGTCGTAGTCGATCATCACGTACTGCTGACCGAACACGACGCCTTGCACGCGTGCGACGAATTGCCGTGCCGGCTTGTCGATCTCGACGCCGGACCGGGAAATCAGCACGCCCTCGGAATCGCAGAGGCTCTCGCCGAACGCGGCCAGACCATGTTGGCGCAATGTGCGCCCCGATCCGACGACGTCGGCGATGGCGTCGGCCACTCCGAGCTGGATGGAGATCTCTACCGCCCCGTCGAGTCGGATGATCTCGGCGGTGATGCCGTGCCCGGCGAGATCGGCGCGGACAAGGTTCGGATACGAGGTGGCGATTCGCTTGCCCGCCAGATCGGCGACTGTCCAGTCCTGACCGGCGGGTGCGGCGTAGCGGAAGCTCGACGACCCGAACCCCATCGCGAGTTGTTCGTCGACCGCTGCGCCGGAGTCGGCGGCGAGGTCGCGGCCGGTGATGCCCAGATCCAGCGTGCCCTCACCGACGTAAATGGCGATGTCCTTGGGACGCAGGAAGAAGAACTCGACGTCGTTGGCATTGTCGAGCACGGTGAGGTCTTTGGCGTCGGTCCGTTTGCGGTAGCCGGCCTCGGCGAGCACCGCGGCGGCCGATTCACTGAGAGCGCCCTTGTTGGGTACTGCGACTCGCAGCATGACGGGAAGTCCTAACTGATCGGGATGAGGTGATTCCGGAGTGAAAGTCTGGGGCCATGGGGGTACCGGCTCTGCGCCTCACCCCTACAGATGGCGGTAGACATCCTCCAGCGACAGACCACGTTTGATCATCATCACCTGCAGCCAGTAGAGAAGTTGCGAGATCTCCTCGCCGAGCGAGTCGTCGGACTCGTGCTCGGCGGCCAGCCATACTTCGCCGGCCTCCTCGATGATCTTCTTGCCCAGCGTGTGCACGCCCTTGTCGAGGGCGGCGACGGTGCCGCTGCCGGCCGGCCGGGTCTGTGCCTTGTCGGTCAGCTCGGCGAAGAGATCGTCGAAGGTCTTCACGATGTCCCATCCTCGCACGTCGGCGTCGGTGGTCGGACCTCAGGTCACCTGTCCGAGCCGAGAGTGGCGGCAGTGAGATCACCAGGCGCAAGCCCGACCAGGCTCTCCCGAAAAGTTCGTGACGGCCCGGTCGGTACCGGAACCGCCGAGGGCACCACGATCACCGGGCACCCGGCGGCCCGCGCGGATGCGGTGCCGGTCGGTGAGTCCTCGATCGCCAATGCGTCGGCCGGATTCACCCCGAGCAGGCGTGCGGCCAGCAGGTAAGGGTCGGGCGCCGGTTTGCCGGCGGCCACCTCGTCACCGCAGACGGTCACCGCGAACCGGTCGCGACCGATCGTCTCGAGTGCGAGGTCGGTGAGCTCGCGAACGGTGTTGGTCACCAAGGCCATCGGAATGCCCAGATCAGCGATCATGTCCAGCGCTTCGGCGGCTCCCGGACGCCACGGGAGGTTCTCGCGGAACAGTTCGGCGACCCGGTCGAGCAACCACCGATCATCGGCGGCGTAATCACGATCGGCGTCGGCGAGACCGGCGGCGTCGTAGACCTTGGTCAGGGCGTCGGTCATCGAGTTCCCCAGCGTCTCGGCACGCAACTGTGCGGTCATCACGAAACCGTGGCGCGCCGACAGTTCGGCCACGGCGATGTCCCAGAGCTTCTCGGAATCGAGCAGCGTCCCGTCCATATCCCAGAGGACCGCGGTGGGACGAGGACGCTCGATCGTTTCGGTCACTCCAGCATCATCGACGACGACTCGTCCGCCTACCGCATCGGGTGACAGTCGTCACGCGCCGGGACCGGCCTCGAATCAGGCCATCGACTCGCCGGTTTCGGCCTCGATCAGCTCGGCGGTCCGGCGCGCAGTCGCGATTCCCCATGTCGATGTCGCCGCGACGGCCACCGCCACGATCACCAGGCCGGCGCCGGCCATGATCAGCCACGCCGGACGGGCCGCGTCGGCCAGACCGGAGGCGATCGACCCGTCGAGACCGGCGAAGGCGATCGCGCCGAACAACGCCACCCCGAGCGAGGTGCCGACCTGCCGACCGGTGGAGGTCATCGACGACGCGACGCCGGCCTGCGAGCGGGGCATGCCCGCGATCGCGGCATTGGTGATCGGCGGGTTGACCAGTCCCGCGCCGATCCCGAAGAACATGTAGGCCAACCCGATGAACCAGAGGTTGGTGTCCGGACCGATCATCACCAGCATCAACCCGCTGACGGTGATCGCCACGCCACCGAGCAGCATCGGTCTGCGCGCGCCGGCCGCGGCGACCATCCGTCCGGCGATCGGGCCGAACGCCGCACTCGCCGCAGCCATCGGCAGCGTCATCAATCCGGCTTGCAGCGGTGACATCCCGCGTACCTCCTGCAGGTAGAGCGTGTTGAGGAACAGGAATCCGCCCATCGCCGCGAACATCACCACTGCGGAGATCACCGCACCGCTGAACGGCGCACTCCGGAAGAACCGCGGATCGATGAGCGGCTGACGTCGTCGGCTCTCGTAGACAACCAAGGTGGTCACCGCGATCGCCGCGGCCGCGAAGCATCCGATGACCGGTGCAGATGTCCAGCCGAGCCCGCGTCCCTCGATGATCCCGAAGGTGAGGGTGGCCAGGAAGGTGAACACCAGCAGCTGCCCGAGCGGATCGAATCGTCGGGCGTGCTCCGCTCTCGACTCGGGGACGAACAGTGCCGTCAGCACCAGGGCCAGCAGGCAGATCGGTACGTTCAGCCAGAAGATGGCCTCCCATCCGATGCCCGAGACCAGTGCGCCGCCGATCACCGGCCCCATCGCCATACTGACCCCGACCGCCGCCGCCCACAGTCCGATCGCCCGGGCCCGCTCCTTGGGGTCGATGAAGACGTTGGTGATGATCGACATCGCCACCGGGTTGAGCATGGACCCGCCGATCCCCTGGATCGCCCGAGCGGCGATCAACATCTCCGGCGATGTGGACAGCGAACACAGCACCGAGGCCACCGCGAAGATCACCAGACCGACCTGGAACACCCGCTTGCGCCCGAGCCGGTCGCCGAGCGATCCACCGAGGGTGAGCAGGCTCGCGATCACCAGCGCGTAGGCGTCGACCACCCATTGCAGCTGCGAACCGCTGGCACCGAGCTCCGAACCGATCGACGGCAGCGCCACATTGACCGCCGAGACGTCGAGTCCGACGATGAACAGGCTCAGGCAGCACGTGGCCAGAATTATCGACCGACGACGTGGCGGAAGTGCGGCGATCTGCTCAGGGGTCGCGAAACGAGTGCTCATGCGTCATCCACCGCCGTTTCGGCCGCAGCTCGCAGTGTCGCGAGCAGGTCGGCCAGCCGGCGCAATTGCTGCTCGTCGAGAGCGTCGAACATCGGCGGCGCCGACGCGGGATCGTCGGTGACCGCGGCAACCACCCGTCGGCCCTCCTTGGTGGCGGCGACCATTTTGAATCGGCCGTCGGTGGGATGCGGATGGCGGACCGCGAGTCCACGGGCAACGAGATCGTTGACGATGCCGCTGGCCGCTGAGGCGTCGACGCCGAGCCGTTCCGCGAGGTCGCGTTGTGTCATGTCCTGCACCGCGATTCGGCGAAGTGCCCGGAATCTGCTGAACGGGATATCGATGATCGCGCTGATCCGATCGCGGGACTGCTTGGCCTGATCGCGGACCAGGCTGTTCATGGTGAACCAGACCTCGGTGGCTGAAGGGTCGGACGGACGGGGTTCGGACCGACGGGAGTTCGACGCAGCTGGGGTGGACGCCGATCGACCCGATGAAGTGGTTGTAGGCATACAACTGTTGTACATCTACAACCATTGCCCGTCAAGACGGTCACTGCTCCGCCCGCACATCACCGCATCGCCGCACATCCGCCGCGCCCGAGTCGTAGGCTCGTCGACGAGGATCGACGACGGAGGTTTCATGCCGCAGTTCCTGGTGTTCGGGCACCGCAACCCCGACACCGACGCCATCGGTGCCGCCATCGCCCTGGCCGACCTGGAGTCGACGCTGGGTGCCGACATCGAGGCCGTCGCTCTCGGCGGTCCGAACATCGAAACCCGTTACGCGCTGGACTATTTCGGGCTGGCGGCACCCCGCGTCATCGAGCGCGCGGCACCCGAGGTCGGCGAGGTCATGCTCGTCGATCACAACGAACGCCAACACAGCGTCCCCGACATCGCCGAGGTCACCGTCCGCGCGGTCGTCGACCACCATCGGGTGGCCAACTTCACTTCCATCGAGCCGCTGTATTTCCGGGTCGAGCCGGTCGGCTGCACCTGCACGATCATCCACCGGATGTATGCCGAGAACGGTGTGGATATCCCCGCCCCGATTGCCGGGATGATGGTTTCGGCGATCGTCTCCGACACCCTGCTCCTGGTCTCCCCGACCACCACCGACGCCGACCGGCGCGCGGCAACCGATCTCGCCCGCATCGCCGGCGTCGACCTCCACGATTACGGCACCGCACTGTTACGCGCGGGGACCGATCTGGGTGACGCGTCAGCGGCCGAGTTGATCCGTCGGGACGCCAAGATCTACACCTTCGGCGCCACCAGTGTCCGCATCGGCCAGCTCAACACCGTTGAGCCCGCCGTGATCCTCGACCGCCGCGACGAATTCCTCGCGGCGATGAGCGCCGAGCGCGAAGCCACCGGAGACGACCTTTACCTGCTGTTCGTCACCGATGTGACGACGTCGGATTCCGATCTGCTGGTCACGGGTGAACCGATCGGCGCCGTCGAGCGGGCGCTCGATCTGACCATCACCGACGGTCACGCCTTTGCCAAGGGCATCGTTTCGCGCAAGAAGCAGATCGTCCCGCCGCTGACACGGGAACTGGCACCGATTCGCGTGCCGGCTCCCACCGAACCCGGCCGCGGCGCCGCCACCTGATGTTTGCTCTCCGTATGGTTCGCGGTCGCCACGCATCGGGTCGTAGGCTGAATCAGTGAACGATGAGCGATTGTCGAACCTGCCCCGGCTGCGACGGCCGATCCTGCTCGCCGCATTCGAAGGCTGGAACGATGCCGGGGACGCCGCGAGCAACGCCGTCGAACACCTCGCGCTCATCTGGGATGCCCAGACCCTGATCGATATCGACTCCGACGAGTACTACGACTTCCAGGTCAACCGGCCCACCGTCAAGCAGATCGACGGCGTCACCCGCCGCATCGACTGGCCGACCACGTCGCTGTCGTACTGCAGTCCGGCCGGAGCCGATCGTGACATCGTGCTGGTCCGCGGGATCGAACCCAACATGCGCTGGCGCGGATTCTGCGCCGAGATCGTCGACGTGGCCCGGCAACTCGATGTCGAGACGACGGTGATGCTCGGAGCGTTGCTCGCCGACACGCCGCACACACGTCCGGTACCGGTGACCGGCACCGCCTATAGCAGCGATTCGGCGGCGCAGTACAACCTCACCGAAAGCCGGTATGAGGGACCGACCGGCATCACCGGCGTCCTGCAGGACATGTTCGTCCAGGCCGGCCTGCCGGCGATCTCGTTCTGGGCGGCGGTACCGCACTACGTGTCCACTCCACCCAACCCCAAGGCCACCGTCGCTCTGCTCAACCGCGTCGAAGAGGTTCTCGACATCGAGGTGCCGCTTGGAGCGTTGCCCGAGCAGGCCGAGGAGTGGGAGCAGGCGGTCACCGAGATGACCGAGGACGACGAGGAGATCGCCGAGTACGTCCGCGGTCTCGAGGAGCGCGGCGATGCCGAAGTCGACGCCGACGACATGCTCGCCAAGATCGACGGCGATGCGCTCGCGGCCGAATTCGAGCGCTACCTGAAACGGCGCGGCCCCGGATCCTTCGGTTCGGGGAGCTGAGCGGCTCCAGAAGCTCTGGGGCAGGTCAGCCGATTCGCTCGATCGACACGACCGGTGTGGTGATCCGCCAGGTACGCACATCCGGGTCATCGGCGGCACGCACCCAGAATTGGGCCGATTCGCCGACCCGGCACGATTTGACTCCCAACAGCGGGATGTCCTCGGAGTCGCGGCGCAGCTGACTGACCGCCCACTCTTCGCTGTCGGTGCCACCCACGCCCGGCGCGCGAAGCAAGGTCATCTCGTCGAAATCCAACAGGTAGGTCGATGTCCGGGTGACTACCGTCCACACCCCGGTGGTTGTCTGGGGATCGATCTGCTGCGTGCGTGCCACGGAAGGAAACTGTACCCAGCGCTCCGCGAGGAGGACCGGGGAGTCTCCGGGTGCGTCGCAACAGACGAATCCGCAGACGCAGGTGTCAGCGCTGTTCGACCCCGAGCAGAGCGTCGACGGCGGCAGCCATCTCGCCCGGCGATGTCGTCGAGGAACCGATGCCCTGCTCCACGTCGCGGCACCAGGCGTCGACGGCGGCAAGCACTTTCGGGGTGTCGAGATCGTCGGCGAGATGCTGACGGACACGCTCGATGGTGGCCGAGGCATCCGGACCGCGTACCGCGGAAGTGGCGGCGCGCCAACGGGCGAGGCGTCCGGTGGCCTCGGCGAGAACCGAGTCGGTCCACATGCGATCGCCACGGTAGTGATCGGCGAGCAGGGCCAGTCGAATGGCTGCCGGGTCGACGCCTTGGGCCCGCAGCACCGAGACGAAGACCAGGTTGCCGCGGCTCTTGGACATCTTCTCGCCGTCGAGCCCGACCATGCCGGTGTGCACGTAGTGACGGGCGAAACGTCGGGAACCGGTGAGCGCTTCGCCGTGGGCGGCGGAGAACTCGTGGTGCGGGAAGATCAGATCGTTGCCGCCGCCCTGGATGTCGAACTCGACGCCGAGCCGGTTGAGTGCGATCGCGGAGCATTCGATGTGCCAGCCGGGACGGCCGGGGCCGTGCGGCGATTCCCACGACGGTTCGCCGGGGCGGGCCGCCCGCCAGATCAGCGCGTCGAGTGGATCACGCTTACCGGGCCGGTCGGGATCGCCGCCACGTTCGGCGAAGAACCGGGCCATGGTGTCGGCGTCATAGCCCGACTCGTAGCCGAACTGTTCGGTGGCGTCGGTTCGGAAGTAGATGTCGGGAAACTCCGGATCGTCAACGATGTAGGCCGCGCCCGAGGCCAGCAGCTTGTCGACGGCCTCGATGACCTCGCCGACCGATTCCACTGCACCGATGTAGTCGCGTGGTGGCAGGACCCGCAGTGCGGTCATGTCGTCGCGGAACAGCTGCGTCTCCCGCGCGCCGAGGTCGCGCCAATCCACGCCGTCCCGGTCGGCTCGTTCGAACAACGGATCGTCGACGTCGGTGACGTTCTGCACGTAGTGAACGTCGTGACCCTGATCGCGCAGGACCCGATTCACCAGATCGAAGGTGAGGTAGGTGGCGGCGTGACCCAGGTGTGTCGCGTCGTAGGGGGTGATGCCGCAGACGTACATCGTCGCGGTCGGTCCGGGAGACACCGGCCGGACCTGCGCGTCGGAGGTGTCGAAGAGGCGAAGCGCCGGACCGGAACCCGGGATCTCCGGAAGGGCGGGATCAGGCCAGGAATGCATGAGCTCTACTGTATGGTCCGCTCACTCGGCCGCGGCCAACGGCCCGGTCTGCGCCTCGCGTCGCGGTGAACTCGCGCGCGGCGTGCATCAGAACGGTGGCCAAGGAATCGGGCGCCGACCGGGCGGGTGCGGCATCACACCGTCGCCGACGAGGATGGTCGCACGCAGCGCCAATGACTCGATCTCGTCAGTGGTGATGTGCGCTGCGAGGCGTTCTCGCAGCGTCGAATCCGTGGTTTCGAGTTCGTCGACGAGGCGTTCGATGTCGGCGACGAGATGAGCCGGAACGGGTTCACCAGCCCACCCCCACAGCACGGTGCGCAGTTTGTCGTCGGCATGCAGGCAGATGCCGTGGTCGACGCCGTACACCCCGCCGTCGAGGCCCTCGAGCACGTGGCCACCCTTGCGGTCGGCGTTGTTGAGCAGGACGTCGAGCACGGCCATCCGTTGCAATCTCGGGTCGTCCGCGTGGACGAGGACCACCCGCTCACCGAACGGATCGTGGGCCTCGAGAATGGCCCGGTAGCCGTCCGGGACGGCTTCGGGCGGGCACAGGTCGACGAGATCGATACGCGCACCGGCTCGTTCGTCCGACGACGGGTGGTCGGTGTTGTCCGGGGTCTCGATCCATTGCTGAACGATGCCGGGACCGGCCGGACCACCGCGATGCTCGGTATGTGGGATCACTTGCCAGCCAAGGCTTTCCGAGACCAGGAAGGAGGCCACCTCGCGTCCGGCGAGGGTGCCGTCGGGAAAATCCCACAGCGGGACCTCACCGCGGACGGGTTTGTACACGCACCGTACCTCGCGTCCGTCGAGGACCGCGTCACAGACCAGAGTGGCATTGCTGGCATGGGGAATGCGCCCGAGCACAACCAGTTTCCCCGAGGCCAACACGGGTGCGGGGTCCATCCCGTCGGTGTCGGACCCGATGGCACCGTCGGCCGACTGGTCGCTGCCATCCGAGGGCCGGGGCAGACTCACGTCACCCCCGCGAATGCGGATCGTCGCCGCCCCCGCCGGGTTCGTCTCCACCGGATTCGTCACCACCGGGGTCGTCACCATCCTCGAACTCGATCGTGTCCTCGACGGTGTCGAGGAGTCCCGGGTCGGAGCCGGCAGCGAGGTTGCCGAACACGTCGGGGTCGATGAAGTCCAGGGATTTGCTCAGTTCGGCATCACGTTTGAAGCCGTTGGTGCGCACGCACAGATGGCCGTCCGGATCCAACGGCTCGGCGCACAGTGGGCAGGGTGGCCGCCCGGCCGAGATCACCCGCGTGGACCGCAGGGCGAATTCGCGGGCGGCCTCGGTGGTCAGGAACACGCGAACCGCGTCGGGTCCCTCATCGGTGTCGTCGAGGACGACGCTCTCGTCGAACTCACCCTCGGTGATTGCCAGCAGTTCGACGACCACGGCCTCGGATTCGGCATCCCAGCCCAGTCCCATCGTGCCCACCCGGAACTCCGCGTCGACGGGCATCACGAGCGGACTCAGGTCCCCTACCCGACCGCTTTCCGGCGGTATCGGCGTGCCGAAGCGACGATGGATCTCCTCGAGCAGCGCACCGATCCGATCGGCGAGGATCTGCACCTGCTGCTTCTCCAACATCACGCTGACGATGCGTGTCTCGTGCACGGCCTGGAGGTAGAACGTCCGGTCACCCGGCTGGCCGACCGTGCCGGCCACAAATCTGTCGGGGCTGCGGAACACATGAATTGCGCGTGACATCACACCTCCTTCGTGTTCATTATCTCCTCAGACAACCGTGGTCGTCTCTGGTTGGCGGTCGGCGGGTTGATCGGCGGCATCCGGAGCTCCCGTGGAACCACCGATCACCGCCTCGTCCGCCATCGAATCCTGATGTGGCGGAACGTGTTCCGAGGACTCCGCAGCGGGTGCGGGTGGCTTCGGAACCGACAACGCGGCGGTGTTGTTGACCGTGTGCACGTACGGACGCGTCGACGAGTAGCGGATCACGCTGATCGACGCCGGCTCGACGACGATGCGTTGGAACGCGTCGAGATGACAGCCCATGGCATCGGCGATCACCGCCTTGATCACGTCGCCGTGGGAACAGGCCACCCACACCCGGTTTCCGTCGGGCCCACCGTGGATGCGGTCGAGTTCGCGAATCGCCCGGACCGCGCGTGCCTGGACCGCCGAAAGGCCTTCCCCGTCGGGGAAGACGGCCGCCGACGGTTGTTGCTGAACGACTTTCCACAGCGGCTCGGCGACCAGCTCGCGGATCGGGCGGTTGGTCCACGTCCCGTAGTCCACCTCGGCGAGATCGTCGACCACCACCTCCGGCACTTCACGCGATTGCAGCCGGGCAAGCAGCGGTGCCATCGTCTCGGCACAGCGCTGCAGCGGCGAACGCGCCACCGCGGTGATCTCGTCGAGACAGCCGTCGAGCCGTTCGACCAGTGCCTGCGCCTGTTGGCGTCCCTTGTCATCGAGAGCCACGCCGGGCGTGCGACCGGCGAGAACGCCGGAGGTATTGGCCGTGGAACGTCCGTGGCGCACCAGAATCACGGTCATGTCCCCACCATAGGCGCCCGCGCTGACGTGGTCGCGATTCGGCGAGTCAGGTCGCGTACGGCCCGACGTCAGGTCGCGCTGATGGTTCCGGTGGCCAGCAGCACCATCACCGTGACGCCGAGGAGCACCCGATAGGCGCCGAACCAGTTCATCGAGTGATCACTGACGAACCGGAGCAGCCACGCGATCGACGCGTAGCCGACCACGAAGGCGATCAGCGTGGCCACCAGCAACTGGGCACCGGTCGCCTCCATTCCCTCACCGGTCGGGTGGAAGGCGTCGGGCAGGCTGAACAGGCCGGAAGCGGTGACAGCCGGGATCGCGAGCAGGAACGAGAAGCGGAACGCCGCCTCGCGTTCGAGCCCGAGGAACAAACCGGCCGATGCGGTCGCACCCGAGCGGGAGACGCCCGGGACCAGCGCCAGGCACTGCGCCAGGCCCATGACGAGCCCGTCACGCAGGGTCAACTGGTCCATCGACCTGCGCTGCTGCGCGAACCGCTCGGCCAGCCAGAACACCCCGGCGAAGAGGATCAGCACCGTGGCCACCAGCCACAGATTCCGGCCGGTGGTGCGGATCTGGTCCTTGAACAGGAATCCGAGGACTCCGATCGGGATGGTCGCAAAGATCACATACCACCCGATGCGGTAGTCCAGGCCGCGTTGCTCACGATCGAACAGGCCGCGGAACCACGCCGCGATGATGCGGCCGATGTCGCGCGCGAAGTAGATCAGCACCGCGGCCTCGGTCCCCAGCTGGGTGACCGCGGTGAACGATGCGCCGGCGTCGCCGCCGAACATCAGCTCCGATGCGATCCGCAGGTGGCCGGAGGAAGAGATCGGCAGGAACTCGGTGAGGCCTTGGATGGCGCCGAGGATGGTCGCCTGGGCCCACGTCATGGTGTCGGTCACGGCGGTCGATGCTACGCGGGGGCGGCGCGGGACCCATCGCCGTGTGATGCGATCGACTTCTCCCGTTGTCCTCGGTGCCCCGACGCGAGCCCCGGGGCGGCGCTCGCGCAAGATGGGCTCATGTTCTCCGACAGCGTGTTGTCCGTTGGAATCCGCGCCGGTGGCGTCCGCGGACGTCGCTCCACGGGAGCCGTGGTGGCTCTGGCCGCCACGGTCATGCTCGTCGGGGCGTGCGGCGGCAACAATGATTCGTCGTCGACCCCGGATGTGCCGACGGTGACACCGGCCACCGCCAGCCCCGCGCCTTCCGGCCCGGGTCCGGCGCCGGACGGACTGGTGGTTCCGGTTCCGGCCGGCAGTGCCGACGTGGTGGCCTCCGGCGCCCGCGTAGCGATACTCGGTGCGGATCGAACCAGCGTGCTGCTTCGCTCCGGAGCGCAACCCGACGCCGCCTCCGCGTCGGTCACCACCCCACCGCTGAATGCCATCGCGGCCGGTGCCGACGGCGGATTCGTGGGCGCGGGTTCCGGGGCGATCGTGCGGATCGGCCCCGACAACCGCGTCACCACCCATCCGATCGCCTCACGTGATGTGCTCTCGGTCGCTTCGGCGCCGGACGAGCGCATCCTGGTCGGCACCGCCGACGGACATCTGCTCGTCTATTCCCCCGGCGCCGACGGCGCCCAGGCGCGTCTGGTGCGCGACATCGGCGGCTTCGTGCGAGTCGATGAGATCACCGTGTCCCCGGCCGCCGACCATCAGGTGGTGGTGCTCGATCGCGCTCAGTCGTCGGTGACCCCGGTAGATCTCGCCGACGGAACGCTCGGCGCGGCGCTGCGAGCGGGCAATGGTGCCACCAACTCGACTGTCGACCGGTACGGCCGCGTGTTGGTGGCCAACACGCGCGACGGTGAGATCCTGGGTTTCTACGGTCAGCCGTTGGTCATGCGGTTCCGCTATCCGGTATCCGGCGGCCCGTACGCCGTAGACTACGACGACACCCGGAACCTCCTCTGGGTATCGACGACGGCGAACAACGAGGTGGTGGCCTATGACCTGTCGAGTGGCGAACCGACCGAACGGTTCCGGCACGCGACGGTCGGCCAACCCGACTCCATCACCGTCGACTCCTCCGGTGCCCTCTACGTTCTCTCCGCCAGGTCCGGGCAGCTGCAGATCATCGCACCGGGGTGATCGATGACCGCTGAACACGAGATCGTCGTCGCAGCGGGCCGGTCCAGGCGTGTGCGCCCGCGGTACCCGCGTGGCTGGGAGGTCAGCTCGGAGGACTACGAGTCGATGCTGGTGAACCTGCCGCCCGACGTCACCCGGGTCACCGCGTCGATGCGGCTGTCGCTGGAGGCGGAGTTCGGCGGCTGGGAGCTCTCCCGGGTCCGGCTGTACTCGGATGGAACACGAAAAGTGTTGCTGCGTCGCAGAAAACCGCCGCGTGGCCGCCCGGAGCCCGGTGCGCAGGCATGCTGAGCCGCCTCGATCGGGCGCTGTACCCCCTGGTGTTGCGCGCGATGTTCCTGCTTCCGCCGGAGCGTATTCACCGGATCGCCGCGTCCGCGATGCGATTCACCTGCTCGGCGCCGGTCCTGCGCTCACTGGTCGCGCGACTGTGCGCCCGGCCGGATCCGGTTCTGCGACAACGTGTCTTCGGTGTCGACTTTCGGTCTCCGTTGGGTCTGGCGGCCGGCTTCGACAAGTCGGCGGCCGCGGTGAACGCCTGGGGCCAGCTGGGTTTCGGATACGCCGAGATCGGCACCATCACCGGCCAGGCCCAGCCCGGGAATCCGGCACCACGGTTGTTCCGCCTGCCCGCAGACCACGCCCTGATCAACCGGATGGGCTTCAACAACCCCGGTGCGCACGCGGCCGCGACGGCGCTGCGGGCCAGGCGGGCGGGCCCCGTGCATGTGCCGATCGGCGCGAACATCGGCAAGACCAAGGTGGTACCGGTCGACGACGCCGTCGACGACTACCGGCTCAGCGCTCGGCTGCTCGGTCCGCTGGCCGATTTCGTGGTGGTCAACGTGAGCTCGCCCAACACGCCTGGATTGCGTGACCTGCAGGCCGTCGACTCACTGCGACCCATCCTGGCTGCCGTGCAGCAGGAGGTGTCGGTGCCGGTACTGGTGAAGATCGCACCCGACCTCGCCGACGCCGACGTCCTCGCCGTCGCCGACCTCGCCGTCGAGCTCGGGCTGGCCGGCATCGTGGCGACCAACACCACGATCAGCCGGGACGGTCTGCGTACGCCCGCTGATGAGGTGACCGCGATGGGTGCCGGCGGACTGTCCGGGCCGCCGGTCGCCGATCGTTCCCTCGAGGTGCTGCGCCTACTGCACAAGCAGGTCGGTGGGCGGCTCGCCCTGGTCAGCGCCGGCGGGATCGAAACCGTCGACGACGCCTGGGACCGAATCCGCGCGGGCGCCGTTCTGCTACAGGGCTACACCGGATTCATCTACGGAGGTCCGTTGTGGCCCAAGACGATTCATGACGGCCTGGCCCGCCGCGTGCGGGATGCCGGATTCCGCAGCATCGCCGACGCGGTCGGCAGCGGGGTCGGCGAGTAGCCGAACCGGGCGCAGTGCCGGATCAGACGTTCTCGGCCGGCTGCTCGTAGGTCCCGACGAGACGCGCCCGGCCGATGGCGTGCGAGAACAGGTTGAAGCCGAGGTAGGCCGGAGTCGCGTTGTCGGGGAGCTCCAACGACTCCACATCGACGGCGTGCACCACCACGAAGTACCGGTGAGGTCCGTGGCCGGGCGGCGGCGCGGCGCCCACGTACCGCTTGAGCGACGCGTCGTTGGCGAGGGTCACCGCCCCGTCGGGCAGTCCGCTGCCGGTCTCATCGCCGGCACCCTCGGCAAGGGAGGTGACCGAGACGGGGATGTCGGCGACCGCCCAATGCCAGAAGCCGGCCGCGGTCGGTGCGTCCGGATCATAGACGGTGACCGCGAAACTCTTGGTGTCCGAAGGGAATCCCGACCAGCTGAGCTGTGGTGAGGCGTCGTCGCCGCCGGCTCCCATGAGTCCGCTGACCTGAGGGTTGGCCAGGGGTGCGCCGTCGGTGATGCTGTCCGACGTCAGGGAGAAGCCGGGCAGGTCGGGCAACGGTTCATACGGGTCGAACGTCGACATCGAGTCACCTTTCTCGTCGGGCACCGGCCCTGGCGGTCACCGGCCGATGATGCTCTGAGCCCCACTATGCCATCGGCGTCAGCTGTGCAGCAGGAAGTGCTCGAGAACCTCGGTTCCGAACGTCAGCGCGTCGACCGGAACCCGCTCGTCGACACCGTGGAACAGGGCGGCGAAGTCGAGCTCGGGTGGCAGCCGCAGCGGTGCGAACCCGAAGCACCGGATGCCCAGCTTGGCGAACGCCTTGGCATCGGTGCCGCCGGAGAGCATGTACGGCACCGTTTTTCCGTCCGGGTCGTGCGCCAGGATGGCGTCGTTCATGGCGTCTACCAGCGCGCCGTCGAAGGTTGTTTCATAGGGATCGAGGCGGCTGATCCATTCGCGGCGTACGTCGGGTCCGATCAGTTCGTCGATCTCGGCCTCGAAGGCGGCCTGCCGGCCGGGCAGCACACGGCAGTCGATCACGGCTTCGGCCTTCTGCGGGATGACGTTGGCTTTGTAACCGGCCTTGAGCATCGTGGGATTGGCCGTGTCGCGCAGCGTGGCGCCGATGATGCGGGCCAGGTTTCCGAGCTTGAAGAGCGCGGTCTCCAGGTCGGGGGTGTCCGGCGAGAAGTCCAGGCCGGTCTCCGCCGACACCGCCGCCAGGAATTCCGACACCGATTCGGTCATCACCAAGGGAAACGTGTGGGCACCGATGCGCGCCACGGCCGATGCCACCGCGGTGACCGCGTTGTCCGAGTGCAGGAACGAGCCGTGTCCGGCGGTTGCCTCGGCGGTGAGCTTCATCCAGGCGATGCCCTTTTCGGCGGTCTCCACCAGGTAGAGCCGACGCTGTGTGCCGTCCGGGCGGTCCACGGTCAATGAGAAGCCGCCGACCTCCCCGACCGCCTCGGTGATGCCCTCGAACAGGTCGGGCCGGTTCTCCACCAGCCAGTGCGAACCCCACTTCCCGCCGGCCTCCTCGTCGGCGAGGAAGGCGAACACGATGTCGCGGGGCGGTACGGTGCCGTCGCGCTGGAACTGCCGGGCCAGCGCGATCGCCATTCCGACCATGTCTTTCATGTCGATGGCGCCGCGACCCCAGATGTAGCCGTCGCTGACCGTGCCGGAGAACGGGTGCACACTCCAGTCGGCGGGCTCGGCAGGAACCACGTCGAGGTGGGTGTGCAGCAAAAGGGCGCCCCGATCGCTGTTCTCCTCGCCGGCGAGGCGGGCGAAGACGTTGCCACGGCCTGGCTGCCCGGATTCGACGTAGATGGTGGTATAGCCCACTTCTTCGAGCTGCTCGGCAACCCATTTGGCGCACTCGGCTTCACCCGCAGTGGTCTCGAGTTCGCCGGTGTTCGAGGTGTCGAACCTGATCAACCGACTGACGATGTCGACCACCTCGTCGACTGCGCGCACAGAAGTCACGTCCACACTCCTACGGGATTTGGGATACGACGGCAACCTCGGTTACGGTAGTCCGGCTGGTGTGAGAGTTGCGCGCCGGCACACTCGAGTCCGGGTGGCGGAATGGCAGACGCGCTAGCTTGAGGTGCTAGTGCCCTATTAACGGGCGTGGGGGTTCAAGTCCCCCTCCGGACACAACATCGCAGAAGGACCCCGCTCATTGGCGGGGTCCCTGTCGTTGGCGGGTCTACCGGTCGTTTGCGGGTCTACCGGTCGTCAGATCGGGTCATCGACCGCCACCGACGGCATGCTGTGCCGGTACGGCAATGCGATCTCCTCGCGTTCGTATGCCTGCAGACTCGCTCGCCTCCTCCGACGCTGAAGCGACCACTGCGCGTTGGGTTTGGCCTTCAGGGTCATCCGGAGCAACACCCGGTCGGCACCGACCTCCTGCACCCCGAGCATCTCCGGGCGTCCCATCACGTCGTCGGCCACCGCGGCGTCGGCGACGGTCTCTTCGGCGGCGGCGAGTGCCACGCGCTCGGCGGCATCGATATCGACCGACAGCGCCACCGGCACCTCGACTCTGGCCACGGCGTAGTCCTGGCTCATGGTGCCCACCCGCACGATCTCGCCATTGCGCACGTACCAGAGGGTTCCGTCGACGTCGCGCACCGTGGTGATCCGCAGACCCACACTCTCGATCTCGCCGACCGCCTCCCCCAGATCGACGATGTCCCCGACGCCGTATTGGTCCTCGAGAAGCATGAAGACCCCGGAAACGAAGTCGCGCACCAGATTCTGCGCGCCGAAACCGATCGCCAGGCCTGCGATGCCGGCCGATGCGATGAACGGTGCGATGTTCACCCCGAGCACGCTCAGCACGGACAGGACGACCCAGACGAGCAGAACAACCGAGACACACGACTTGAGAACCGATCCGATTGTCTGGGTGCGTTGTGCGCGTCGGGCCCGTGCGGCGGTGTCGCCACCGCCCGGATCGGCCGACGGGTCGCCCGGTCGATCACACGATGCGCCACCGCACGCACCAGCAACGCCACCACGAGGTAGGTCACGATGCGGATCGGTGTCTCGATCAACCACGTCCGGCTCGTGTCAGGCGAAGAAGTCCCCATGCATGCCTCTCGACGGTACGGATGACAGCCGATGTGTCCAGCCGCGCAGTTCACCGGTTAGATGGCGGCATGACGATGCGTC
Source organism: Actinomycetes bacterium (assembly GCA_023461275.1). Classification (GTDB taxonomy): domain Bacteria; phylum Actinomycetota; class Actinomycetes; order Mycobacteriales; family Mycobacteriaceae; genus Gordonia. The sequence continues at coordinate 177,934 of JAEYMI010000048.1, forward strand.
GACTCTTCTTCGACTGCGACACCGGAATCGACGATTCCCTCGCCCTGCTCTACCTGCTCTCCCGAACCGATGTGGAACTGCTCGGTGTGGCCAGCACGGCAGGCAATGTTCCCGTCGACGTGGTCACCGCCAACAATCTGGCGTGGTTGCAGCTGTGCGGGCGAGACGACATCGGGGTTTTCGAGGGTTCGCCGGTGCCGCTGGTCGCCGACCTGATGACCACCGAGGACACCCACGGCCCACTCGGCGTCGGCTATGCCGAGCTCCCGTCGGCGATCACCACCGCCCGCCACATCGATGCCGCCGACGCCTGGATCGAGGTGAGCACCGTGTACCCCGGTGAGGTGATCGGATTGGTCACCGGTCCGCTGACGTCGCTGGCCACCGCGATCCGACGAGATCGCGGCCTGCCGGGCCGGCTGCGTCGTCTGGTGATCATGGGTGGTGCGTTCCATGTGCACGGCAACACCACTCCGACCGCGGAGTGGAATGTGGCGGTCGACCCCGAGGCCGCCGCCGAGGTGTTCGCGGCGTTCGGCCGCGACGACGCACCCGAACCGATCGTGTGTTCACTCGACCTCACCGAGCAGGTGGCCATGACGCCGGATCACCTGGTTCGGCTGGCCGCAGCGGCGGGCAGCGAACCGGTCGAAATCGCCGATCCCGCAGACGAAACGGGCCTCCGCTCGGTCGCCGACAATGAGATCATCCGCCACCTGACCGACGCCTTGCGGTTCTATTTCGAGTTCCACCATGCCCACGATGAGGGCTACATTGCGCACCTGCACGACCCGTTTGCCGCGATGGTCGCCGTCGATCCGACCATCGTCTCCACCAGACCGGCCCGAATCGACGTCGAACTCGCCGGCACGCTCACCCGCGGCACCACGGTCGCCGACGAGCGGCGCATGTGGGGTGAACCGAACGCGCTCATCGCGACCGGTACCGACATCGACGCGGTGTTCGACGAGCTGATCAGCGCGATCGCCGACCTCGCGCGGCGTTGCGGTGGTGTATCTCCCGGCCACGCGTAGGTTGGTGCAGGTGACGAAACTCGGTTATCAGATACCCAACTTCACCTATCCCGGCGTGGCGCCGGAGGACCTCTTCGGCACCATCACCCGTCAGGCCGTGGATGCGGAGAGTTCCGGCTTCGACACCGTGCTGGTGATGGATCACTTCTACCAACTACCGATCCTCGGCGAGCCGGCAGAGCCGATGATCGAGTGCTACACCCTGTTGTCCGCACTGGCCCAGCACACGTCGCGAGTCCGGTTGTCGGCGTTGGTCACCGGGAACACCTACCGCAATCCCACGCTGCTCGCCAAGACGGTCACCGCCTTGGATGTGGTATCCGGCGGCCGTGCCCAGTTGGGCATCGGCGCCGGGTGGTTCGAACTCGAACATGACGCCCTGGGTTACGAATTCGGCACGTTCACCGACCGCTTCGAAAAGCTCGAGGAGGCGCTGCAGATCATCCTCCCGATGCTGCGTGGCGAGCGGCCCTCCCTGGACGGCTCCTGGTATCAGGTCCGTGAGGCGATCAATTCGCCTGCGCCGCTGGGTCCGATCCCGGTGATGATCGGCGGCGGTGGCGAACGCAAGACGCTTCGCATGGTGGCCCAGTATGCCGACGAATCCAACCTGATCTGCGCCCCCGACGAGATCGGGCGCAAGCTCGACGCGCTTGCCGAGCACTGTGATCGCCTGGGCCGCAATCGTTCCGAGATAGTCGTGTCGTTGCAGGCCTCGGCGTGCATCGCGCCGACCCACGAGGAGGCGGTCGCGGAGTTCGAGGCCTACCTTGAGCGCAATCCCGCCGCGGAGGTGCGTCGGGCATCCACCGTCGTCGGTGACCCCGACGAGGTCGCCGAGGTGTTCGCCGCACGTCTGGCCACCGGGATCGACGGCTTCACCGTCAATGCCCCGGCGAACGGGCATGTGCCCGAACGGGTCTCATTGCTCGGTGAGACGTTGGCCGCACTGCTGAAGTGAATCAGTCCTCGTTCTCGGCGGCGTGATGGTCGAGGTTGACGGTGCCCCTGCGCCAGTAGCCGTCGACCTTGACCCGCGCCTTGGGCAGCCCGAGTTCGCGGCGCAGGTAGTGGCGGATCGACTTGAGGGTGCCTGCCTCGCCGGCCGCCCAGGCGTAGAACTCTCCGTCGGGTAGATCGAGTTCGCGGATGGCATCGCCGAGGGCCGTACTGTTGCCGCCCTCGGCGGGCCGATGCACGAACCGCACCTGCGCACCGTCGCGCTGCGGAAGGTCGATCTCGCCCGCGGGCCCGGACACCTCGGCCACGGCGATCACCGGTTTGTCGGCGGGCAGTTCCTCGATCCACCGCGCCAGCGCCGGCAATGCCGTCTCGTCGGCGGCGAGCAGATACCAGTCGTAGCCGGTCGGATAGATCTGCGAGCCGCGCGGTCCGAGCATGCCCAGCTGATCACCGGGCTGTGCGCGCGACGCCCACGCACCTGCGACACCGTGGGTGTGCAGTACGAATTCCAGATCGAGGCGGGCCGCGGCGCGATCGAAGGCACGCACGGTGTAGTCGCGATAGATCGGGAATCGGCCTTCAGTCGGTAGCCGCATCCCATCGGGACCCGTTGCGGGCATGAGGATCTCACCGGTCTCGGGATCCGGGAAGAACAGCTTGACGTGATCGTCGGGAGCCATCGGGACGATCTGGAACTCCGCCGGCGAGGTGATCCGGAAACCGATCCGACGCAGCTGGGCGCTCAGGTCGGTGATGTCGACCACCTCGATGGTGCGGGGAATCAGGTCGTACATGACGACCCTGACCTCATCGGTGGCCGGCTTGAGATCGGGCGCGCTCATGCCGTCCTCGATGCGGCCGAGGCATGCGTCGCCGGCTCGACACTCGCGTTCGGTGAGCCCGCGCCGTCGAGAATGGCTCCGACGATCTCACCGGACCGTACCGCGACATTCGACAGCAGTGTCGCGGTCAGGCCATGACTGTGCTCGGTGTTGCCCTGCACGAAGATCTGGCCGGGCACGGACTCGTCGGTCTGTACCCGGTACAGGCGGTCCAGGACGGGCTGGCCGTGGTGGTCGGCACGGCAGCGCGCAGCGAGGTCGCCGAGCATGTCCGACATCGGCACCGGCTCGAACCCGGTGGCGAAAACCACTGCGTCGCAGACCAATCGGTCACGCTCTCCGGTCATCCGCTGGACCACGTCGATGACGACCTCGTCGTCGGTGGCCGCGATGTCGGTGATCTCGGTGCTGCCGTGAACAAAGAACCGACGCTCTCCGGTGACCCGCTCGGTGTACTCGCGGTTGTACAGATCGTGGATGAGCACCGGATCGACGGCCGAGTAGTTGGTGTAGCGGTGATAGTGCATCAACCGCTCACGCCAGGCCGGTTCGGCGGCGAAGTATTCATCGACGGCGCTCGGATCGAAGATCCGGTTGGCGTACGGACTGTCGTCGGCCGGGGTGTAGCCGTACTTCGAATACACCGCATGCACTTCGGCGTCAGTCTTCTCGTGCAGGAATCCGGCCACCTCGGCAGCGCTCTGTCCGGCGCCGATCACCGCGAAACGGTTGTGACGCAACGCCGGTAGCTCGGCATAGTGATCGAGGACCTGATGATTGTGGAAGATCCTGGGTCCCGGGGTGATTCCGGCGGGCAACTTGGCGCGCACGCCACCGCCCAGCACGATGTTGCGGGCGCGCACCTCGCCACCGGCATGAGAGACCACGAATGCGTCGTCGTCGGTGTCCACCGAGGTGACCTCGGTCCCGTAGTCGACAGCGACGTCCACCCGATCGGCGGCCCAGGCCAGGTAATCGTGGAACTCGATCCGCAGCGGGAAGAAGTCCTGCCGGTTGATGAAGTCGACAAGGCGTCCGCGCTCGGCGAGATAGTTGATGAACGTGTATCCGCTTCGTGGGTTACGTTGCGTCGCCAGATCTTTGAGGAAGGCCACCTGCATCGTCGAACCCGGCAGCAGCATGCCGCGGTGCCACCCGAAACGATCCTGCTTGTCGAAGAACCGAGCCGACAGGCGACGAGCCGGGTCTACCGTGAGGTTGTATTCCTCGATCGCGATGGCCAGGGCGAGATTCGACGGTCCGAACCCGATACCGACCAGGTCGACCGGTAGCGATTGGTCACTCACGCGTGCACTCCTTCGCGTCATTACGTTGGTGTCGTCCGGCACCCATCCGGGCAACTCTCGGTCATCAGCGCCAAACCGGGGGACGCCATCGAACGGCGAGACGCAAGGTAAGACTATCCTAAGCCCGACGTCTCGAGGAAACCGCACCTCACCCACCCGTACAGTGGATGGGATCGCGCAAACAGGCAGGAGTGCCACACACGATGGAATCGGCGGGAACATTCCTTCTGTCCCGAAGTAACCGTCACGTCGTCGCCGAGGGGCGGATCGAGGAGTTCGCATCGACCGACGCGGCAGTCGACGCGCTGCGCTCCGGACGCCACACGACGATCGTCGGCGCGTTGCCCTTCGACGTCCGGTCGTCGGCCGCACTGTTCACCCCCGCAACGTTCCGTCTGCATCCGACCGCGTGGCCCGCGGAGGCCGACGATGACCTTCCGGCAGCGACCATCGAAGCGGCTGAACCTGTTCCCGCAGAACATGTTCGGCGCGTGCAAAAGATGGTCGACATACTCACCGATCCGGCCGGCGATGTGGACAAGGTGGTCTTGGCCCGACGGCTGCGGCTGCGGCTGGCCGGCGAGGTGTCACCGTGGCGATTGGCCGCCGCGCTCGGGCTCCGCGATCAGAATCATCACGCATTTCTCGCCGATCTGTCGGCGGCCGGCGGCCGATATGTGGGCAGACATCTCATCGGCGCCAGCCCTGAGCTGTTGATCCGCAAGGACGGCATGCGCGTGTCGTGTCATCCGTTGGCCGGTTCCGCGCCGCGAAGTGATGACCCGGCCGTGGACGCGCAACGCGGGCAAGCGCTCACCGCCTCGTCGAAAGACCGGTCCGAGCATCGCTACGTCATCGAGGCCCTGGCCGATGCCCTGGCCCCGCTGTGCACACAGCTCGACGTCCCGGGCGAACCGACACTGGTGAGCACACCGCGAATGTGGCACCTGGGCACGCCGATTCACGGTGTTCTCGACGACACTTCGCTGACCGCACTCGACCTCGCGCTCGCAGTGCATCCCACCCCGGCGGTCTGCGGCGCACCGACTCTCGCGGCGCGTGACCACATCGTGGCGCTGGAGGGTGATCGAGGGTTCTATGCCGGCGCGGTCGGCTGGAGTCACCGCGAACCGGGCGCGGTCACCGACGACGGCGAGTGGCTGGTGTCGATCCGGTGCGCCGAACTCGCAGCCGACGGCCGTTCGGCCATCACCTGGGCCGGCGGTGGCATCGTCGAGGGATCCGATCCCGACGACGAATTGCGTGAGACATCGGCGAAGTTCCGTACCGTGCTCGACGCGTTCGGTATCACCGACGAGGGGTGAGCTCCAGCACCCCGCCGTTCTTCACCCCGCCGTTCGTGCCGCAGTAGCCAGGACAGCAACGGGCCGGCCATCAACGATGTCACTATCGCGACCAGCACGATGATGGTCGCCACCTCTTGAGTGAATACCCCGAGACGATGACCGACGTTGGCGATGACGATCTCCACCACCCCGCGCGCATTGAGTCCCGCACCGAGGGCCAACGCGTGGCGGCGGGAGACCCGCACCAGGCGCGCTCCGACGTAGGTTCCGGCCAGCTTGCCGACGACTGCCAGGACCAGCACGAGCCCGGCGATGGCGAGCACCACGGGGTCGGCCAGCGCGCGAGCATCCAGATGAAGCCCGGCGGTGGCCAGAAACAGTGGTGCCAGAACATGATTGGTGACCGCGCGGAGCGGCCGGAGCAGTGCGGTATGCCGCCGACCGATCAGCAGGCCGCCCAGAAATGCGCCGAGTACCGCTTCCAGACTCAGGGCCGACGTGAGGGCCGCAGCGCCGACCATCACCAACCCCGCGATGATGTTGACCGTCAGCACTGCGCCCGGCAGCCTCGTCGACTGTGCCCTATTTGTCGGGGCCCGTGTCGCCAGGGCGCCGATCCCTCGCTGCACCGGGCGCCGCATCAACCAGGTCACCACGATGACGCCGATCAGCGCCGCCACCGATATCGCGAGATGACCGTTGGCCACCCCGACGGTCGCCATCGCCGAGACCACCGCCAACAACAGCCATGCGCCGATGTCGGTCAACGCCGCCGCCGACAGGATCAGTTGCCCCACACCGCGTCGCAGCAGATCCAACTCCACCAGGATCCGGGCGATCACCGGAATCGCCGACACCGACAGCGCGGTACCGAGCAGCAGGGCGAACTGTACGGTGTGCGGCCCGGCGTTCACCTCCGGTGATCCGACGATGTCGGCGGTGGCGGGCAGTTCGGTGAGGAGTACCCCGGCACCGACACCGAGCAGCAGCGGAGCCATGAACGACCAACCGGTCACCGAGGCCACCACGACGGTGTGTGAGCGCAGGAATCCACCGTCGAGTTCGGTCGCGGCCAGACCGACCATCAGCACCACGCCGAGAGTGGCAAGCGCCGCAACGAGTCCGGTGGTGCCGTGCTGATCGAACAACAGGTCATACAGGCGCGGGGCAACCCAGCCGAGTAATGACGGACCCAGCACGATCCCGGCACCGATCTCGCCGACCATGCCGGGCAGCCCGAGTCGGCGGGCGATCGCTCCGAGGATCAGTGCCAGACCCAGCAGGCTCGCCAGCTGCGCCAGTGCGATCATCGTCGCGTCCGGCTACCGAGCGCAGCTCGAATCCGGTCGCAGGCAGGAGCTTTCACCGATACCGGCCTATCCCGATGCCTCAGACGGCGGCTGTCGCAGGTTCGGCCCAAGCGAGACCGTCGGCGCTGGGTACCAAGCCGTCGGCGAGCAGTGGTGCCTCGATGGTTCTCTCCGCGGTCGCGCCCCGGGCCTGCAGCGCATTCATCTCCTCCATGACGTCGCGGACGACCGGCGCGGAAAACATGTGGCCCATGCGTTGCCCGGAGTCGGTGTCCATCCCGCCGGTGCGCGCAGCGGCGGCGGTGAGTGCCTCGGTGGAGGCGGCGAACTTGGCGATCACCGCGTCCGGGTCGGTCAGCACATCGTCGCCGGAGTAGCCGCCGGCCACCAGCGAGACGAACGACGCCATGTCGGTGCGATTGAAGTTGGTGACCTTGCGGGCGGTCCAGAAGTACGATTCCTCGCTCTGTTCCATGTCGTAGAACGCCGAGAGGAATTCGTAGAACACCGCGTACTCGCGGCGATAGCGACCCTCGAACTCTCCGAACGCCCGCTCCTCGGACAGCTGACCCGACAGCACGCTGTTGATCGAACGTGCCGCCAGCACACCGGAATACGTCGCGAGATGGACGCCGGTGGAGAACACCGGGTCGATGAAGCAGGCCGCATCGCCGACCAGCACCATGCCGTCGCCCCAGAACCGGGTGTTGGCGTAGGAGTAGTCCTGACGGATCCGGATCTCTCCGTAGGTCCCCTCGGTGACCCGGGTCGCCTCACTGAGCATGTCGCGCACGATGCCGCAGCGGTCGATGTACGACCGGAGCACGCCCTCATCGGCGCGCACCGAGCCCTCGGTCAGCTTGTCCTTGGAGAGCACCACGCCGACGCTGGTCAGCTTGTCCGACAGCGGGATGTACCAGATCCAGCCCTCGTCGAAGGCGGCGCAGAGGATGTTGCCGGTATCGGGCGCGGGAAAGCGTTTGCCCCCTTCGAAATACCCGAACAAGGCGACGTTCTGGAAGTGCTCGGAGTAGACCCGCTCACCGCCGGCATATTTCGACAGCCGCGTGGTGTTGCCCGACGCGTCGACCACGAACCGCGCCAGCACCCGGTGGTCTCGACGGTCGGCATCGAGGTAACGAACGCCGACGACCCGTCCGTTCTCGTCGCGCTCGACTCCGCTGACTCGAGATTCCTGCCGGACGTCGACGCCGGATTCTGCCGCGTGCTCGAGGAGAATGTTGTCGAAGGTCATCCGATCGACCTGGTAGGCGTAGGAACTCTGGCCGGCGAATTCCGGCGAGATGGCGAACAGGAAGTTCCACGGCACCGGATTGGTGCCCCATCGGAAACTACCGCCGCGCTTATGCATGAACCCGGCGGCCTTGATCTTCTCGTCCACGCCGAGCAATCGGCACACTCCGTGAATTGTCGACGGCAGCAACGATTCTCCGATTTGGTACCGGGGGAATCGTTCCTTGTCCAGCAGCACCACGCGGCGTCCGGCCTTGGCCAATAGCGTCGCGACGGTGGAGCCGCCGGGACCACCACCGACCACCACCACGTCCGCGGTTTCCACCACGGTGTCTGCGGTCTGTCCGGTCATCGTGTCGCCGCCGGTCATCCTTTTACCCCTTGCGCATCGCCGGTCAATTCCCGGACCCATGAACCCACCACGGGGTCCGAGGCGAGGGCCACCAGGTCGGCTTTGACCGCGCCCGCGGCACGCCAACGCTCGATCAACGACATCAGGCGCACCGAATCCAGACCTATATCGAGTACGTTGGTCTCGTCGCGAATGTCGGAGGCATCGAGTTGAAGGACCTCGGCGATGTCATCGACGATGCGGTCGCGGGTCAACGGCGGCGGTGAGGACGCCACTGGCGTCACCTTCTTTCCTCGAAGTCGAAACAGTCGATATCGGGTAGCCTAACCTTACTTTCTGCGGTTGGGGTAATCGGCCAGGCCGTCTGGACCCACGTCACCCGACGTCGGAACGTCTGCCAAGGTTGGGTAGGCTAAGCTACCGTGAATATGCCGCACTCAATCCTCCGGGCCTCGTTCCTGCAGGTCATGGCCCTGCCGGCCGTGGCGCTGCAGGTCGTGGTCGGCTGATGCGCGCATCCGCTGCGCAGCGAGGATTGTGGGCGGCCCGGGCGGTCGCCCCAGCTGACACCGCCGCATTCACCATCGGCCACCTCGTCGACTTCTCCGGCTCGGTCGACGCCGACCGACTCACCACCGCCACCGCCACCGCGATCGGCGAAGCAGACGGACTGCGATCGGTGTTCGCCGACGACGGTGGACAGATCACGGTCACCCTCGACGCCGAGATTCCGGTGACAGCCCAGCACCTCGGCGAGGACCCCTCGGCGATTGACACCCACGCCCGATCTGCGGTCCGAGTGGCCTTCGATCTCACTACCGGCCCGCTGGCCAGAGCCACCATTCTCACTGCGGGACAGCGCATTTCCCTGTTGATCGTGGCCGACCACATCGTGTTGGACGCCTACGGGATCGGTCTACTGACACGTCGCATCGCCCAGCTCTACACCGACGCACGCGACGAGCGTCGCCTGCGCTCGATCACGACCCTGCCCGACGAGTTCGATGCGCCGCGCGACGGCGATGCCGCCTTCTGGGACGCCGAGGTGGCCGGCCTCGACAGCCCCGTGACGTTCACCGGCACACCCCGATCGCACCGCGTCGCACACGCGGTGCGTACCCGCCGGGTGGTCATTCGCGGCGCGTCGACCTATCCGACCGGACGACTGGTCGCGGCCATCGGCGCCTTCTGTGCCCGATTTGCCGATCGATCCGAGGTGGTGCTCGGCTTCCCGATGATGAATCGGTTGGGCTCCCCCGCCGTCGCCACCCCGTGCACCCTGGTCAACGTCGTGCCGTTGCGACTGACCACCCCGCCGTCAGCCGGACTCGACGATCTGGGTGCCGCCGCCGACGAGCGACTAAGGGCCATCGCGGCTCATGCCCGCTACCGCGGTGAGGACATCCTGCGCGCGGCGCGACGACACGGACTCGACGGACTCGTCGGGCCGACGGTGAACATCAAACCGTTCAGCGCGACCATCACCTTCGGCACTACCACCGCAACTCTGCAATCCCTGGCGCGCGGGCCGGTGGTGGACTTGTCGATCACCGCTCTCGACGTCGACGGCAGCGATGGCGGCGAGACCCAAGCCGGGGTGGAGTTGCTCCTCGACGCCGACGCCGACCTCTACGACGATCAGCGCATTGACGAGATCGCTACTGCGCTGGCCGGTTTCGTCGATCAGATCCACCAGAATCCGGCCCGGCCCATCGGGGCGATGTCGGCCAGTCCAGCCGTCGCCGCGACCACGTTGTCGGCCATCGGTGACACCGACGCGCGTAGCGCATACCCCACCGACCCGACGCCCGTGGTGGATCGGATCCTGGGTGCCGCACCGTCGTCGACAGCGGTCATCTGCGGCGACGATTCGATTTCGGTGGCCGAGCTCGATCACCGAACCGCCACCCTGGCAAGCGAATTGGGAATTCTGGATCCCGAGGACACCGTCGGGGTTGCGCTTCCACGCGGTATCGATCTCATCGTTGCGCTCATCGCCGTATTGCGTTGCGGCGCGGCTTTTGTACCACTCGATCCGACGTTTCCGGCGCAGCGGGTCGCAGCCGCGATCGACGATGCCGACCCGGTGTCGATCATCGAGGCCGACGAGTCCGGTGCGATGACGATCCGACGTCGGCGTTCGAACCGAAGCCGCGCGGTCGCCTCGTCGCACCGCGAGCATCCGGCCTACCTGATCTACACCTCGGGAACTACCGGCACACCCAAGGGCGTGGTGATCGGACACGGCGCGCTGACCAACTTCACCGACGCGATGATCCGCGAGATCGGTTACCGCCCCGGCACCACCGTGCTGGCGGTGACCACCATCGCCTTCGACATCGCCATCCTGGAGACCCTGGTCCCTCTGGCCGCGGGAGCGACCGTGGTTCTCGCGAGCACCTCCGACGTCCACGACCCGACTCGGCTAGCCGACCTGATCACCCGCCACGGTGTCGACCGGATGCAGGCGACACCGTCGTTGTGGACCGCGCTCATCGACGCCGGATACCGGGACGTCCTGCACGGAGTGGACGTGCTCGTCGGTGGTGAGCAACTCCCCACCGAACTGGCCACCGTTTTGCTCGATGCGGCGGCCAGTATCCGAAACATGTACGGCCCCACCGAAACCACTATCTGGTCCACCACGAGCGCACTTCGTCAGGGTGGGGCGGTGACCATTGGCGAGCCGATCGAGAACACCGGCGTACGCATCCTGGATTCGGCGCTGCAACCGGTGTCCGATGGTCGGGTCGGCGATCTCTACCTGTCCGGTCACGGACTGGCACGCGGATACCGGAACCTCCCCGGACTCACCGCCTCCAGATTCGTCGCCGACCCGTGCGGCACCCCGGGCCGACGCATGTATCGCACCGGAGACCTGGCGCGTCGAACCGTCGACGGCTACATCGAATGTCTCGGCAGAACCGACCACCAGGTCAAGATCCGCGGATTCCGGATCGAACTCGGTGAGATCGAAGCCCGGCTCGTCGAGCATCCCGACGTCGAACACGCCGTCGTCAGCGCAATTGATGGTCGGCTCGTCGCCTATCTCTCCCGCTCGCCCGGCGTCATCGATGGGCCTCGTCCAGCCGTCGACGCCGACGCGCTGCGCACACATCTGGCAGATCGGTTGCCCGACTACATGATTCCGGCCGGGTTCATCGACATGGCCTCGTTCCCGACCACCGCGAACGGGAAGATCGACCGTCGCGCCCTGCCCGCACCTGACTTCGGTGCCCTGGCGGGTACCGGCCGGACTCCCGGCACCGACACCGAGCGGCGCCTGGCACCGATCTTCGCCGAGGTGCTGTCGCTGCCCGGGGTCGGCGTGGACGACAACTTCTTCACCCTTGGCGGTGACAGCATCACCGCCGTGCGTCTGGTGCGCCGCGCCGCCGACGCCGGCATCGTCATCAGCCCGCTCGAGGTGTTCGACCATCCGACGGTGGCCGGACTTGCGCGATCGGCCCGGACCTCGGTACCCACCACCGCGCCACCTCCACCCGCGCCACCGGCGGCCGTGGAGCACACCACCACTGCCGGAATCGACGACGAGGAGTTCGACGAGCTGATCGAGGGGAATCTGCTGTGACACACGGGGGTAAGACCCAGGGGGATACAACCCAGGGATCGGGTGCCATTGAGGACATCCTGCCGCTCACCGGATTGCAGGAAGCGATCGTCTATCACTCCACCGCAGCCGGGGCGAGCGACTCCGCCGATCCGTATCTGATCATCGCCGAACTCGACCTCGACCCGCTCGTGGGTCACGTCGACGTCGATCGTCTCCGTGACGCGGTACGCGCGGTCACGGCTCGACATGCCATGCTGCGCACCTCCTACACCCGCCGACGCACCGGAGCCCCGGTCGCGCGCGTACACACCGACGTGCCGCCGGACTTCACCGAGATCGAACTGTCGGGCACAGACGAACTCGACGACCTGCGGCGACGCGAACGCGGCCGAGGAATCGATCTCACCCAGCCCGGCCCGGTGCGGTGGACGCTCGCGCGCCACCACGGTTCTGAGGCCACCACACTGGTTGTGCTCGCCCACCACGTCGCACTGGATGGGTGGTCGATTCACCAGGTGCTGGCCGAGGTGATCGCCGCCTATCGTGGCGAACAGCTGGCGCCGGTCAGCCCGATCCGCGACTTCCTGCAGTGGCTGTCGGCCCGCGAGTCCGACACGGCCATCTGGCTCGACGTTCTCGACGGTGTCGCACCGACCCCTGTTCCCACCGACGATTCAGCGTCCGAAAGCCAAGTGGTTATCCGCACACTCGGCCTGGAGCGGTCGACAGCGTTGCGCGCCTTGGCAACCCGCTCGGGGGCGACCTTGAACACGGTCATTCAGCTGGCGTGGGCGCGGGTCCTCGGTGACCTCCACGACTGCGACGACGTGCTGTTCGGTGCCGTGGTGTCCGGTCGTCATCCGGCTCTCGACGGCGTCGACGAGATGGTCGGCATGCTCATCAACACCATACCGGTGCGCATCACCCTGGACCCGGCCGAATCGGCTCGTGCTGCGCTGACGCGCATTCAGCGCGATCAGCTCAGGCTCATCGACCACCATCACACTCCGCTCGCCGACATCGTCGCTGCCCGACGCTCCGGTGAACTGTTCAACTCGATCACCGTCTTCGAGAGCTTTCCGCGGGGCGGCGTCCGCCCGCGCATGTTCGACGACAACACCTCGGCGGCAACACTTCTCGTCGAAGATGATCCTGATGTCACGCTGGTATTGGAGTGCCGCGGAGCCGATCGGACATTGATCGACAAGGTGATCGAAGAACTCGATGCGCTCGTCGAGTATCCCGACGAACCTCTCGCCCGACGACACCGGACCACCCCCGTCGGGCTGCAGGGCCCGCAGATCGGTGCGGTGCCGCCAGTCGCCGAGCAGATCCTCACCATGGCGCAGAATCGGCGGCGGCACACCGCAATCGTCGACGGGCAGCGTCACCTCGGCTATCGCGAATTGCGCTCACGTACCGAAGCATTGGCCGACTCACTGCGTCGGCGCGGCATCGGCCCGGAATCCATCGTCGCGCTCGAACTCGGTCGTCGCGCCGAGATGGTGCTCGCCGTGCTCGCCGTCCTGCGTACCGGCGCGGCCTATCTGCCCATCGATCCGTCCTACCCCGATGAGCGACGGGCATTCATGCGCTCCGACGCCGCGCCGGACCTGCTGCTGACCGACGCCGACCTCGACGATCTGCTCGCCGAATCGGCTGTCGCACAAGATGATCACGACGAGAACGCGACCACCGCGGTTTCCCACCCCGACTCGGTCGCCTATCTCATCTACACATCGGGATCCACCGGCACCCCCAAGGGCGTGGTCGGAACTCAGAGCGCTCTCGCCAACCGGATCGCGTGGGCCGCGCAGTACTGGACCGGCGGCACGGTCCTGGCCAAGAGTTCAATCGCGTTCATCGACGGCACCACCGAGATCCTCGGCGCGCTCGCCGCCGGTGCAACCGTGGTGCTCGCCGACGACCAGAGTGCCCGCGACGCAGGCCTGCTCGCCGAGATCGTCGCCTCGCACGGGGTCGATCAGATCACCGCGGTACCCGCGCTCGCCCAGGCGATCCACGACGCGATGATCACCGACTCGGCGCCGTCACCGCGGCTCGAGCGTTGGATCGTCTCCGGCGAACCGCTGCCGGCACCGATCGCCGATGTACTCGCCGCCGGCGCCGAACTCGTCAACTCCTACGGCTCGTCGGAAGTGGCCGGCGACGTCGCCGCCGGCACCATCGAGCGACATCATCAGAACCAGAGCAATGTTCACGTCGGTACCCCGGTCCCCGGCACCGGGATCGCGCTGCTCGACCGCCACCTGAACCCGGTGGCCGACGGTTCACCCGGCGAGGTCTACGTCACCGGCGTTCAACTCGGCCGCGGCTACCTCCGCCGATCGGGCTTGACGGCAACAGCTTTTGTCGCCGACCCGGCCGGTTCCGGTACGCGGATGTATCGAACCGGTGACCGCGGCGTGCGCCGTGCCGACGGGCGACTGGTACTCCTGGGGCGCCGCGACGGCCAGGTGAAAATCCGGGGTCACCGCGTCGAACTCGCCGAAGTCGAGTCCGCGGTACTCGCCGTCCCGGGAGTCCTCGGGGCCGCGGTGGTTGCCCGAGCCGATGCCGACGGCAACTCCCGCCTCGATGGATACCTGGTGGGCCAGACAACACCGGAGCACGTCGTCGAACATCTGCGGGAGTCGCTGCCCGCAGCGATGATTCCCGGCCAATGGCAGGTGCTCGACGCCCTTCCGCTGACCCCGGGCGGCAAGCTGGATCGTCGGGCCCTACCCGTGACCGACGATCGGCACCGCGCGCCGCGACGAGCGCCCGAAACCGACGTCGAACGCCTCGTGACGGACACCGTCGCCGACGTACTGGATCTGGATCCCACCGGCCCGGATGCACCCGGTCTCGACGACAACTTCTTCGATCTCGGCGGACATTCCCTGTCGGCCACCCGCATGCTGACCCGGCTCCGGATTGGCACCGGACGTCGACTCACCGTCGCCGACGTCTTCGATCACCCACAGCTGACCGAGATCGCCGCACTGCTGTCCGACAGCACCGACAACGAGGCCGCCGCGCCCAACGTCGCCGCACCCGCCGACGAGCCGGTCGCACTGGTGGACCGTCCGGATCCGATCCCGCTCTCCCCCGCTCAGCGATCGCTGTATTTCCAAGCCGGAATCGATGATTCGGCGTACACGGTGCCGTTCGCGGTGCGCCTCGAGGCCAGTGACCCGTCGACGGTGGTGTCGGCGCAGCAGCTCGCCGCGGCCCTGCAGATCGTCGTCGATCGCCACGAGACCCTGCGCACCCGGATCGTGGACGGCGCCCAGGTGGTCGATCCGCCCGCACAGCGCGTGATCGAGGTCGGTACGCACGTCACCGACACCATCGAGACAACCATCCGCGAGCTCATCGCCCGCCCCTTCGATCTTGCGGCCGACCATCCCATCCGCGCCTATCTCATCGCCGGTACCCCTGATGCCGGCACCACGCTGCTGATCACCATCCACCACATCGCCGCCGACGAGTGGTCGGCGACCACACTGTTCGCCGAGCTGGCCGCCGCCTACAACGGGAACCCGTTGCCGGAGCTGCCGATTCAGTTTGTCGATCACACCATCTGGCAGCTCGAGCGGCTCGGAAGCCCCACCGACGCATCGTCGTTGGCTCACCAGGAGCTCGAGTTCTGGCGCGAGACACTCGCCGGCTCCCCCGAAGAACTCGACCTGCCGTACGACAGGCGTCGCGGAGATCACCGCGACCACCGCGGCGATCAGGTCGAGATCGTCATCGGCGCAGACCGACTCGAGGCACTCACCGCACTGACCCGCGGCGAGAGCGCCACCATGTTCATCGCCGTCCACGCGGCAGTGGCGATCGCGCTCGCCGCGTCCGGTGCCGGCGCGGACATCGTCGTCGGCACACCCACCGCTGGACGCACCTCGACGGCAGCAGAATCGCTGATCGGCATGTTCGTCAACACACTGGCGCTGCGGACGGATCTGGGCGGCAATCCGACGCTGCGAGAGGTGATCTCACGAGTCCGTACCACCGACGTGACCGCCTATGCACATGCGGAGGTTCCGTTCGACTCGGTGGTCGCCGCGTTGGCGCCGGCCCGGTCACTGGCGCGCCATCCGATCTTCCAGACGATGGTGCAATACCGCGACGCGATCGTGGCACCCGAGTTCACCGGGCTGCGTGCGACACCGGTCTTCCCGCCGACGACCACCGCCAAGTTCGACCTCACCTTCGAGTTCGCGGAGCTGCCGGATCGCGACGGGATTCGGCTGCGGACCGAGTTTGCAACCGACCTGTTCGACACGTCCACGGTGTCGGCACTCGTCGATCGCGTCGTGACAGCTCTCGACCTACTCGCCGATCAGCCCGATATCGCGCTGTCGGACATCCGTTGGGCAGCAACCGATGAGCCGGCGACACCGGTCGGCGCCGGCACCGCGACGTCGGACAGTGCTGGCCCGGCCAACCTCGCCGCCCTCTTCAACGATGTGGCTGCTCGGTATCCCCATGCAGTTGCCCTCAGTGACAACGTCCTTGCCGACAACACCTTGGACGACAACAGCTCTGCGCTGACCTATGCCGAGGTGCAGGCGCGAGCCACCCACATCGCGCGAAGTCTCGTCGCCGACGGCGTCCGCCCGGGCGATCTCGTCGCACTTGTCTTGCCGCGATCGTCGGATCTGGTGGTCGCCGTGCTCGGCGTGCTGCAATCCGGCGCCGCCTACGTACCGATCGATCCCGACTACCCCGACGAGCGCATCACCGCAATCCTGAGCGACGCGTCGCCGACATGTGTGGTCGACGCCGACCGGCTGGCGCAGATCCTCGACGATCCCGACGCCGATTCCCCCAGCGGCTCAGCAGATATCGAGCTGCCATCGGTCACACGCGCGCATCCCGCGTACGTGATCTACACCTCGGGTTCCACCGGCACACCGAAAGGTGTTGTGGTGTCCCACGGCAACGTTCTCGCGCTGCTAACCGCGACATCGGAACTCGTCGACGTCGACGACTCCGACGTGTGGATGCTGTTCCACTCCTATGCTTTCGATTTCTCGGTGTGGGAGATGTGGGGGCCGCTGTCCACCGGCGGCCATCTGGTGGTGCCGGACCGGGCGACCACCCGCTCACCGGAGGACCTCGCCGCGCTCATCGACGCGCGCGGTGTCACCGTGCTCAACCAGACACCCTCGGCGTTCTTCGCCCTCGACGCCGCAGACCGGGGCGACACCGACGATTCCGTCAACAGCCGCTTCGATCTCGCGTCGCTGCGGCTGGTCATCTTCGGCGGCGAGGCGCTTGATCTGTCCCGGCTGACCGGATTCCTCCGACGACACCCCCAGGTGTCCCCGGTGAACATGTACGGCATCACCGAGATCACGGTGCATGCCTCATATCTGCCGATCGATCTCAACACCATCACGCGCGCGGCCGGGGCCGACGTCGGCAAGTGGCTGCCCGGCTTCACCGGAACGCTCCTCGACGACCTGCTACGGCCGGTACCCGACGGCGTCGCCGGCGAACTCTATCTGTCCGGGCCACAGGTCGCGACGTACTACCTGAACCGGCCCGAATTGACCGCCACCCGGTTCGTCGCCGACCCCTCGCACTCCGGGCAGGTGATGTATCGCACCGGAGATCTGTTCCGGCGCAACACCGATGGCGCCACGCTGTACGCGGGCCGTGCCGATACACAGGTCAAGATCCGCGGATTCCGGATCGAGCTGGGCGAAATCCGGTCGGTGGCCGCGCAGGCGCCGGGCGTTCGCGATGTCGCGGTGATCACCCGCCCCGCACCGGCAGGTGGCGATGAGATCCTGGCCTACGTCGTCGGAGGTCTCGTCGTCGGAGGTCTCAGCAACGGGGGCGCGATCGACATCGACGCGGTGCGTGCTCACCTCGTCTCGCAGTTGCCCGAGCACATGGTCCCCGCAGCGATCACCGCTGTCGACGTCATACCGTTGACCGTCAACGGCAAGGTCGACGCGGCCGCACTGCCGGACCCCGTTCGGCGCGCGACGGACTCGCGCGCACCATCGGGCGAGATGGAAGTCGTTGTCGCACAGATCTTCGCCGACAGCCTCGGCGGTTCGGAGAGTCCGGCCATCGGCGCCGATGACGACTTCTTCGCCCTCGGCGGCGACAGCATCGTCTCCACCACCATGGTCAACCGCGCGCGCCGACGCGGCATCCTCTTCACGCCGCGAGACGTCTTCGAGCACCGGACGGTGGCCGGCATCGCAGCTGTCGCGCAGCAGATCGACACCTCGGCTGCCGATAGCGCCGAATCCGTATCGGCAGCCGCGCCGACGGACCTCACCGCACCCATCAGCATGCCGATCACGCCGGTGATGCACCGACTGCGCGAACTCGGGGGCACCATCAACCGGTTCAACCAGTCGCTGGTCCTCGACACCCCGATCGGTCTGAACGTGGAAAACCTCACCACCGCACTGCAAGTGGTCATCGATTCCCATGAGACGTTGCGCAGCACGCTCACCGTGGTGGCCGGTTCGGTGTGGTCGATGCAAGCTCAGCCCGTCGGCACCGTGTCGGCTGCCGATGTGCTCGAGGTCGTCGATCTGGACTCGAACGCCGACGTATCAGCAGTCATCGCCACAGAATCCGACCGCGCCGCAGGACGTCTGGACCCGACGTCGGGTCTCATGATCGCGGCCACCCTGCTGAACCCGATGGCTGGTCTTCGTGGACGACTGATCCTGGTGATCCATCACCTCGCCGTCGACGGCGTGTCCCGTCGCATCCTGATCGACGACCTCGCCGTCACCTACGCAGCGCTTGCCGCGGGCCAACCGGCGATACCGCTCCCCGAGGCCACAGCGTGGCATCTCTTCGCCGAGGCCGTCACCGCGCGTGCGGTGGATCCTGCTCTGCTCGGTGAAGCCGAACACTGGGCCAGGGTGCTCGCACCCGGTGCGGATCTGGTTCCCGGTATGCCGCCGGTCGGTGGCACCGTCGGCGAACAGGAGGAACTCACAGTCACCGTCGAACCGGGGATCAGCGCGCCGCTGCTGACCGCTGTGCCGCGTGAACTCGGCGTGGGCGTCACCTCAATCTTCCTGGGCGCCCTGCAACTCGCGGCCACCTCGGTTCTCGGTACCGGCGACCTGCTCGTCGACACCGAACGCCACGGACGTGACCTGGACTCATCAGGTGCCGGCGACCTCGACGTGTCCCATACCGTCGGCTGGTTCACCACCATCGCGCCACTCCGCTTGCCGGCCGCGGTAGACGGCGATCCGGTCGCCACGATCATCGCCGCCGACCGGGAGTGGAATCAGACGCCTTCGGGGGGCGCCGGTTTCGGCATGCTGCGCTACGTCAACCCACAGTTGGCGCCGGCCCTGGCTCAGCTCTCCCGGCCGTCGGTGCTGCTCAACTACCTCGGCCGCTTCTCGGTGTCCGGTGGGCTCGACTGGCAACCGGCAGCCGAATCCGGCGCGCTGGCGGCCGCTCCCGATGCCGATCTCGGTTGCGATCACGCGCTCGAGATCGACATCGTCTGTCGCGACGGCCGCGACGGTCCCGAACTGACGGCGACCTTCGCGTACCTGCCGACGCAGCTGCGCCCAGACACCGTGGCACGTCTGGCCGAGGCCTGGCGTGCATGCATCTCGACAATCACCACCACCATCGAATCCGGAGTCACCTCGTGAGCACCCCGCCCGACCAGATGTCCGCGCCGCTGCTCGGGACGGACCACGACGACGCGGGGACCCCGGCAACCGCCGGACAACGCGACATCTATCTGGCGATGCAGGTCTCCGACGACCCGTCGCTCTACAACACCGGCGTGTACGGCGTGATCGGCGCGAGCCTCGACGTGGAACGGCTTACCGCGGCGACCCTCGAGGTGCTCGCCGAAGCGGAATCGATGCGGGTGGTTTTCGACGAGGTGAACGGCGAACTGCGCCAACGGCTCCTGCCGGTCGAGCAGTGGTCGGTGTCCCGAATCGATCTGCGCGGCCACGATGCGGTGGCGTGGATGCAGTCCGACATGGCCACGCCGATGGACATTCATGCCGGTCCGCTCTCGGAGATCAAGGTGCTCCGCGTCGACGACGACACCCTGTTCATCTACCTCAAGATCCATCACCTGGTGTGCGACGGCGTCGGCATGATCCACTTCATGCAGACCGTCGCCGAAACCTACGACGGCAAACACGCCGCACGCCAGCGCAATTCACGCGGCTGGGACCTTCAGACGATCGTCGCTGCCGAGGACCGCTACCGTGACGGCGAGCAGTTCCGCGACGACGCCGACTACTGGCTGTCGCGGATGGCCGATCGTCCCGAACCGGTCCGGTTGCTGTCGCACCCTGTGGCGCCGGGCATCGGCCGCACGCACGCTCGGCTCGAGATCGAGGTCGACAAACTCGCGGTGCTGCGGGCCACCGCGTCGCGACTCGGCATGCGACCGACCGTGCTGATTATCGCCGTGGTCGCCGCCTTCGCCCAGATTCGTTCCGGTCGTGACGATCTCGTCCTCGCACTGCCGGTGACCGGTCGTCTGGATCGTGCGGTGCGCACCGCACCGTCGATGTTGACCAGCGTCCTCCCGCTTCGGGTCTGCGCCAATGGCCGCGACAATCTCGATGATCTGGCCAAGCGGGTCGATCGCGCGTTGTTCGGTCTGCTGCCGCACAGCCGGTTCCGTGGCGAGGATCTCGGGCGTGCGCTGGCCGCGTCGGCGCCGGAGGCCACCGCCCCGTACCGGATGTTCGGCCTGGGTGTGAACGTCATGTCCAACACCACCCGCCAGCTCATGGGTGGTCAACACATGAGCTCGCATGCCTTGGCCTCCGGCCCGGTGTCCGACGTGGAGATCCAGATCCAGTTGCGGCGCAAGGACCGTCCCGCCGAGGTCGTCTTCCGCGCCGTCGACTCCGCTGCCGATGACGTTGCCGTCATCGCCGAGGCCTTCGCCGACTTCATCGACACGCTCACCGCGCATCCGGACGTACGGCTGAGCCAGCTCGCCTCCGGTGAGATCCCGGACCCGGCCGTGCCCGATGCCGGCGGCCCGCTGCCGCTCGCGCCGTCGACTCACCGGCTGCGCACCGACGCGATCGATCCCGCCGACCTACCGCCGAGAATCATTCGCGCGCAGACCGAACCGGATACGCCGACCGAGGCCGTCGAGTCCATCCTCAGCGGGTTGCGATCGGCGCATCCGGCGCTGCGCACCGTTCTCTCTCGTCCGGTGCCGATCCTCTGGACGCTGGCCACCGAACCCGACGTGCCGGGCGCGGATCCGATGTCGAACGCCACCTATGATCAGTCGACCGGCGAGATCGTGTTGCGCGCCGATCCGGTACTGGTCGATCCGCACTCGGCACGCATTCTCGCCGAGGACCTGCGCACCGCGATTGCCGACGCCGGCGCGCAGCGCCACATCGAGATCGACCGGCCACCGATGTCGCCGTCGGCGACCATGGCGCAGATCACTTCTGCCGCAAGCGACCTGAGCGCTCTGGCCGGCTGGTGGGAGGTCCTCGCTCCGGGTGCGACCCTGCCGGCTCCCGATCACGAGCACGACGCCGCCGATCCGGTCACCATCAGGGTTCCTATCGACACGCGACCCGCCACACCCCCGGCGATCACCACGTCCCGGGATCTCCTCGCCCCGGTCATGGCGGCCATCCGCACGGTGCTCGGCGACAAAGTCCCCGACGCGTTGGCCGTCGACCTCGTCACCGACCTGCGAACAACGGAGGCGACCCGGACCGTCGGCCCGTTCACCGCACTCGACTGCGCCCGCATCGTCGCCAACGGACCGATACCCACCGTGATCCGTCCGGCCGGTCCGTCATTGGAAGTACTGCGGCACTTGTCGCCTCAAGTCGGCGCCGCGATGGCGTCGGCATTGACGGCCGGCGACATCGTTGAACCCGACGTGCTGATCGGCGACTACGGCCTACCCACCCACCACGCCCTGCGGGCCGGCATAGTCGGATCCGAGCGGACGGGATCCGAGCACTCGGGTTGGGTTGCCGAGGTCACCGTCGACCCGACTCGGGTCGCGTCGGCCGCCGAACTGGCCGAGGCCATCGCGAGCGCGATCGCAGCACGAGCCGAGGACCGCCTGGTCGATCTCGATGCCACCGAACTCGCCTCCCTCGCGCAAGAATTCGGAGCCCTCGACGATGTGTGGCCGCTGACGCCGCTGCAGGAAGGCCTCTACTACCAGGCTCGCGTCGACACCGACAGCGACATCTACACGGCTCAGTTCTGGCTCGATCTCGGGCATCGGGTGGACGCCGATCAGCTACGCACCGCGGCTGCCGCGCTGCTTCGGGACAACCCGGAACTGCGGGCGGCCTTCGTCGAGCGCGGTGGGCAGCCGCTGCAGGTCATCCCCTCATCGGTCGAACCCGACCTGACAGTCGTCGACCTGACCGACACACCCGACGCCGATGACGCCGGCGAAGACGTCCTCGCCGCCGACCGGGCCGCCGAGATCGACCTGGATCGAGCACCGCTGTGGCGGATGACGCTGATCCGACGCGCGGACGGCACCGACCGGCTCGTCGTCAACCGTCGATTCCTATTGTGGGACGGCTGGTCCGGTGGACTATTCGTGTCGCGCCTGCTCGCCTACCTCGACCACACGCCGGTGCCGCCCCGCGAAGCGTCGCTGCGTGACTACCTCTCATGGATCGCCACCGGCGACGACTCCGCTGCTCTCGACGCCTGGCGTCGCCATCTCGCCGGCTACGACGAACCCGCATTGATCGCGCCACGCGCGGTGGGCGTGTCGCCACGACCGCCGCGACGCATCGAGATCGAGCTCGGCACCGTGGAGTCCGAGCGACTACGCGACGATGCCCGCCGCGCCGGTGTCACGCTCAACACTCTCGTGTCGAGCGCGCTGAGCCTGACGCTGTCGCGGGTGCTGGGCCGCACCGACGTCGCATTCGGATCGACCGTTGCCGGTCGCCCGACCGAGGTGCCCGGGATCGACACGGTGATCGGCCTGTTCCTCAACACCGTTCCGGTCCGCACCATCCTGCGTCCCGACGAGACCGTCGGAGAACTGTTGCGACGCAACCAGTCCGATCGCGTCGACCTGATGGCCTACGACCACATCGGACTCTCGCGGCTCCAACAGGAGACCGGGCATCCGGTGCTGTTCGACGTGCTCTATGTCCTGCAGAACTTCCGGGGTGAGGCCGAAGAGGCCGAACAGTCCGCCCTGCACGACGTGATCGGTGAAGGCAGCCTCGATCACACCCACTACCCGATGGCGCTGGTGGTCACCCCCGGCACCTCGATGCGGTTCCGCCTCGAGTATCGCGACGACCTCATCGATGCCGCGACCGCCGACGGCGTCGTCACCCGGTTCCGAACCGCGCTGCGCGCCATCGGAGCACACCTCGATGATGCCGTCGCCGCCATCGATCTCGGACTGCCCACCGACGCACCGGTCATCGGTCCGACACATCCGCTACCGACCACCACCGTGTCGGGACTGCTGACCGAACGCGCCGCGCAGATCCCCGACGCCGACGCGCTCGTCTTCGACGGTCGTCGCGTCACCTACCGCGACCTGGAATCCGAGGTCGATCGGGTTGCGCACGTCCTCGCCGATCATGGTGTCGGCGCCGAAACCGTTGTCGGCCTGGCGATTCCGCGCAGCATCGAGACCGTCGTCGCACTCTTCGCGATCCTGCGGGCCGGCGGGGCCTACCTGCCGTTGGAACTCGATCACCCCGACGAGCGGTTGCACGGCATCGTCTCCGACGCGTCGCCGCTGGTGATCCTGACCCACTCGTCGGTGGCCGACCGCTTCGCCGCCCTGGACACCCGGTCACTACTGATCGACCAGCTTTCCGACCCGACGTCGCAGTGGACCACCCCCGACGTCCACCCGGATTCGCCTGCCTACGTGATCTATACGTCGGGCTCCACCGGCAAACCCAAGGGCGTCGTAACCCCGTTCCGCGGACTGACCAACATGCAGCTCAATCACCGCGAGAAGGTGTTCGCGCCGGCGATCGACGTGGCCCGCTCGGCCGGCATCACCGGCCGCCTGCGCATCGCGCATACCGTGTCCTTCGCCTTCGACATGTCGTGGGAAGAGCTGCTCTGGCTGGTCGAAGGCCACGAGGTGCACGTCTGCGACGAAGAGCTGCGCCGGGATTCGCAGGCGCTGGTCGCCTACTGCCATGCGCATCGGATCGACGTCGTCAACGTCACGCCGACCTACGCGGCGCAGTTGTTCACCGACGGTCTGCTCGACGGCGCCCACGTGCCGCCGTTGGTGCTGCTCGGCGGCGAGGCGGTCGGCGATCCGGTGTGGTCGCGGCTGCGCGAGCACCCCGGCACTTTCGGCTACAACCTGTACGGGCCTACCGAGTACACCATCAACACGCTCGGCATCGGCACCGACGAATCGCCCACCTCCTCGGTCGGCACCCCGATCTGGAACACCACCGCACACCTGCTCGACCCCTGGCTGCGGCCGGTACCCACCGGTGTCGCCGGCGAGTTGTACATCAGCGGGGCGGGTTTGGCGCGCGGCTACCTCGGCCGCCCGGACCTCACCGCCGAACGCTTCGTCGCCGATCCGTTCCTGCCCGGCGCCCGCCTCTACCGGACCGGCGACCTGATGAAGGTGCGACCCGACGGCAACCTGGACTTCCTCGGCCGCACCGACGATCAGGTCAAGGTTCGCGGCTACCGCGTGGAACTCGCCGAGATCGACGCCGCGCTGACCGCGCTGCCCGACATCGCGTCGGCCGCCGTGGTCGCCACCGCCGACCCGTCTGCGCCGGACATCAAACGACTTGTTGCATATGTCATCCCGACGGATCCGAACTCGGCGATCGACGTCGCCGACATCCGGCGGCGGCTCGCGACCGCGCTGCCGGACTACATGGTGCCCGGGCTCTACGCATCCGTCGACGAGTTCCCGATGACCGTCAACGGCAAACTCGACATCGCCGCGCTGCCCGAACCACAACGCGGCGGTGTCCGCCGGGCCCCGCGTACACCGCTGGAAGCCCGGGTGTGTGAGATCGTCGCCGACGTACTAGGACTCGTCTCCTCTGACACCGACAGCGCCGACGAGTTCGCAGTCGGCATCGACGACGACTTCTTCGATCTCGGCGGTCACTCGATGGCCGCGATGAAACT
The DNA here is from genome assembly GCA_023461275.1 of Actinomycetes bacterium. Taxonomy (GTDB): domain Bacteria; phylum Actinomycetota; class Actinomycetes; order Mycobacteriales; family Mycobacteriaceae; genus Gordonia. Next base: position 203,023 of record JAEYMI010000048.1, read on the forward strand.
TGCCGGTGCGCTACGGACCGAACTGGGCGCCGAGATCGCCATTCGCGACCTCTTCGAGGCACGCACGCCGGCCGAGATCGCCGCCCGTGCACGCATCACCGGGTCGACCACCGACATCGTGGCGGGCCCTCGGCCGGAACGGATCCCGCTCTCGCCGGCACAGGAACGCCTGTGGCTGCTCTATGAGCTCGATCCGTCGGACACCTCGTACCACTACGGTCACGTCGTCCGGCTGCACGAGGCCACCGACTCAAACACGATTGATGAGCCGGCGTTGCGGGCGGCGGTGCGTGACGTCGTGATCCGGCATGAGTCGCTCCGCACCATCGTCGACGACTCCGACGGTGAACCGGCGCAACGCATTCTGTCTGAATCGCACGTCCCCGACGTGGTCACGGTTGTCGAGATCTCCGAACGCGACACCGCGGAGGTCGGTCTCGCCGACGCGGTGGCACGTGCCTCTCGCGATCTGCTGACCACCCCCTTCGATCTACGCACGGAACCGCCGATCCGGATCGGGCTGATCCGCGCCGCCGGACTCGGGTCCGATCAGGGCAGCGAGGGCAGTGTGCTGGTCATCGCGATGCACCACATCGCGACTGACGAATGGTCTGATCGACCTCTGCTGTCGGACCTCACCGTCGCCTACCTCGCCCGATCCGGCGGTGCCACTCCCGCCTTTGAGCCGCTGCCGGTCCAGTACGCCGATTACACACTCTGGCACCATGATCGGCTGGCCACCTGCGCCGACGAGCAGCTCACCTACTGGGCGCAGACGCTCGCCGACCTGCCCGCCGAGATCGCTCTCCCCCGCGACCGACGCCGTCGCGGGGGTGCGCCCGGACCGTCGAAGACGCTGACCGCGACCGTCGACGCACCGACCCGTGCGCGTCTGGCCGAGATCGCCCGCGGCCGTTCGGTCAGCATGTTCATGCTGACCCAGGCCGTGGTTGCCACGCTGCTGCACCGTGCGGGTGCCGGCGACGACATCCCGCTCGGCACACCGATTTCCGGCCGTACCGATCCGGCGCTCGACGATCTTGTCGGCTTCTTCGTCGGCACGCAGGTTCTGCGGACCGACCTGAGCGGTCGCCCGAGCTTCGACGATCTCCTCGACCGGGTGCGGCAGCTCGACCTGGCCGCCTTCGACAATCAGGACGTCCCGTTCCAGCGCATCGTCGAACATCTTGCGCCCGAACGTGTTCCAGGACGCAATCCACTGTTCCAGGTGTCACTGAGCTATTTGCCGCTCGACGCGGTTCCCGGCGCCTTGCTCGGGGTACCCGCGACGTTCGAGCAACTCAGTTCGGTGCAGGCCAAGTTCGACCTCGCCTTCACCTTCGTCGACATCGCCGCGACCGGCGAACTCAGCATCGGACTGGAGTACGCCACCGACCTGTTCGACGAGTCGACCGCCCACATGCTGCTCGATCACCTGCGGATCGTCGTCGACACCGTGGCACAGAATCCCGGCATCGGCGTCGACCGCATCGACCTGGTCGTCGACGACGACCTGAAGGCTTTGCGCGCCAACGAAACCGGACCTGCTCCGGCTGTCACCGGCACCACCGTCACCGAGTTGCTGAACGCAGCGGCGGCCGACCACGCCACCGACATCGCGCTCCGCGACACCGCAGGCGCGTCGATGACCTACGCCGCGATGTCGTCGGCAGCCCACCGGATCGCCGAGCGCATCGCCGAGTATGTGGAATCGCCGGAAACCGTGGTGGCCGTGGCCATGCCGCGCAGCATCGGACAACTCGTCGCGCTACAGGCTGTGCTCTATGCCGGCGCGGCGTATCTACCGATCGACCTCGACCTACCCGCCGAACGCATCGAATTCCTGCTCGCCGACAGCGGCGCGACCGCGGTGATCGTCGCGGATTCCGACACCGCAGCATCAAACAGCACACACGTGGCCACAACCCTTCCCCGCATCACCGTCACCGCAAATGACCTCGATGCTTCAACGGGCACCGACACCTACGTGTCACCGGCGCCTGTGCTGCCGGAGCATCCCGCTTACGTCGTCTACACCTCAGGAACCACCGGCCGACCCAAAGGTGTGGTGGTCAGCCACGGAGCGGTCGCCGGGCTGCTGGCGTGGCGGCGCACCACCATGCCGGGCGGCTTCGGCACCGGCGACGCGGTTCTGGTCAAGACACCGGTCGGCTTCGACGGTGCCGTGTGGGAACTGTTGCTGCCCTTCATATCCGGGGCCACCGCAGTGGTCGCGGAGCCCGACGCCCAGCGCGACCCCCGCCGGCAGGCGGAGATCATCGCCGAGCACGGTGTGACCACTGCGGTCTTCGTTCCGTCGCTGCTCGAGCTGTTCGTGCCGTACCTGCGGACGGCACCGACGCTGCGGCACATCATTGCCGGAGGTGAGGCACTCACCGCAGAGCTGGCCGGCGCAGTGGGCGATCGATCGCCGGGCCTGCACCTGATCAATGCCTACGGACCCACCGAAACCACAGTGGTCGTCACCGATCGCGTCGCCGGGCGTCGTACCCACACATCGACCGTGCCGATCGGGCGTCCCATCGCCGCGACCAGACTGCTGGTGCTCGACGCGTCGCTGCGGCGGGTACCCGAGGGCAGCATCGGCGAACTGTACGTCCGTGGGACACCGCTGGCCCGCGGCTATCTGCATGCTCCGGCACAGACCGCCGCGGCATTCGTCGCCGATCCGACCGGTGAGGCTCCCGGTGCGCGGGTGTATCGCACCGGCGATCTGGTGCGCCGACGCGACGGTGAACTGGAATACCTCGGACGGGCCGACACCCAGGTCAAGGTGCGCGGCAATCGTGTCGAACTCGGTGAGGTCGAGGCCGCACTCCGGTCGCTGCCCGCGGTGTCGTCGGCCGTGGTGGACATCGTGGGCGACGCCTTGGTCGCCTGGGTCGTCGCCGACGCGGGTGTCACTTCGGAGACGATCGCCGAGCAACTCGCCGCGCAGGTGCCGTCGTATCTGGTGCCGACGCCGATTCTGACGCTGGATGCGTTGCCGCTCAACCACACCGGCAAGGTCGATCGTCGGGCGCTGCCACGTGCGGTCGGCGCCGTCACGGTCGGCAGGCCACCACGCACCACCCTGGAAAGCGATCTCGCGGAGATCTTCTCGGCCACCCTGGGCGTCGAGGTCAGTGACATCGACGCCGGATTCTTCACGCTCGGCGGACACTCGCTGCTGGCCATCAAGACCATCAACCTGGTACGCGATACGCTCGGCTACGAGCTCACGCTGCGCGCGCTGTTCGAGCGACCGACGATCGCACAACTGGCGCAGTATCTGGAATCCGGTGCCGCCGACCGGGTCGCACCCGATACCCGACTCGCACCGCGCGATCCGGACCGGCCACTGATGCTGTCCTTCGGGCAGGAACAGATGCTGACGTTGCACGCGGTGTCGGGTCCGTCGTCGGCCTACAACGTGCCACTGCTCTGGCGGCCGGGCGGCCGCGACGGTGGTGACGAAACCATCGACCGCGACGCGTTCACCGCGGCGCTCCACGACGTGGTGCGCCGACACGAGGTGCTCCGCACCCGCTATCCCGATCTGGCACCGGAGATCGTCGACGAGCCGACGGTGCCGGTCGCGCGCGCCGTCGACGCGACGGCGTTGTTCGCCGACACCACGCACGCCTTCGATCTGATGACTGAGATTCCGGTCCGGGCCGCGGTCACCGAGGACCTGGCCGTGGTCACCATCCACCACATCGCCACCGACGAATGGTCGGCCGCACCGCTACGCGCCGACCTGGATCGGGCCTACGCTGCCCGACTGTCGGGACGCGCGCCGGACTGGCAGCCACTGGAGTTGCAGTACGCGGATTTCGCTGCCTGGCAACGGGACCTGCTCTCCGGCGAGCGTCGCGAACGCCAGCTCGCGTTCTGGCGCGAGATGCTCGACGGAGCGCCGGAGGCACTCGCACTGCCCCACGACCGGCCGCGGCCGGCCCGACCCAGCGGCCGCGGTGACGGCGTCTTTCTCGCACTGGACCCGGCACTCGTCGAGAGGCTGCGCCACCTCGCCGAGACCACCGGCGCGTCGATGTTCATGATCGTGCAGACTGCGGTCGCGGTGATGCTCGGACGCCTCGCCGGCAGCGACGACGTTCCGCTCGGCACGCCGGTCACCGTGCGTGGCGACGCCCGACTCGACGAACTCGTGGGCTTCTTCCTCAACACCGTCGTCCTGCGCACCGATGTGTCCGGCGATCCGAGTGCGCGTGAGTTGCTCGCGCGGGTCCGGGCTGCCGATCTCGCGGTCTTCGATCACCGCGACATCGCCTTCGAGCAGGTCGTCGAGGCGGTTGCCCCGGCACGGTCGTCGTCGATGAATCCGCTGTTCCAGACGATGGTCGTCTATGTCGAAGGGACCCTGCCCGCCGACGACGCACAGGTACAGGCACCCACCACCGCGAAGTTCGACCTGTCCTTCGACTTCACCGAGGATCCAGGTCGTCCGGCCCGCCCGATCGGTGGGGTCATCGAGTACAGCACCGACCTGTTCGACCGGGCCACCGTGGAAGCCATGGCGCAACGCCTGGTATCGGTGCTGGAATTCATGGCCGCTCAACCGGATACGACGTTGCGCGCCCTCGATATCCGCGTGCCGGCCGAACGTCGCGACATCGCTGTCCCCGCTGCCGAACCGACCACCTGGCCCGACCTGTTCGACGCCATCGTCGCCCGTGACGATGAGGCGCCGGCATTGCGTGGACCCGACGGCCGACGCACCTTCGGGGAGCTGAGGGAGCGGATCACGGTCATCGCGGCACGGTTGTCCGCCGAGGGCATCGGACCCGAGGACGTCGTGGTTGTCCGGCTACCGCGCGGTGTCGCGGCACTCGAGGCGATCTTTGGCGTGCTCTACGCCGGCGCGGCCTATCTGCCGATCGAACCGGATGCCCCGGCCGAACGGGTGGCCGCGATGCTGGCGGTGGCCGAGCCGAAGAAGATAATCGACTCACTCGATGATCCGGTCCTGGCGCCAGCATCGGCGGCCCAGCGAGACAGTGAGACCTTCACTCGCCCAACCCTTCTCCCCGATCATCCGGCCTATCTGATCTTCACGTCCGGATCCACCGGCGCGCCCAAGGGAGTCGTGGTCCCCCATCGGGGCCTGACGAATCTGTTCGCCAGCCACCGGCGGATGCTCTACGGACCGGCCAAGAGCCGTACCGGACGCGACCGCTTGCGCGTCGGGCACGCGTGGTCGTTGGCCTTCGACGCCTCCTGGCAGCCACAGTTGTGGTTGCTCGACGGTCATGAGATCAGCATCGTCGACGCCGACACGCAACGTGACGCCGAGCGGCTGTCCGATCAATTGACCAGCGAGGCATGGGATTTCCTTGAGCTGACACCGTCGCATCTGGCCCAGCTCGAGGGCGCCGACGCGTCGATGGCGGCCATCGGTTTCGGTGGCGAGGCGGTACCCGACGCCCAGTGGCAGCGCCTGCGCTCGCTGCCCGACTCCGATGCCTACAACCTCTACGGTCCCACCGAGGCCACCGTCGACGTATTGGTGGCGCGTGCTGCCGACTCCTCGCATCCGGTGGTCGGTCGGCCGGTCGACGGTGCCCGCGCCTATGTGCTCGACACGCACCTGCGGCAGGTTCCTGATGGCGTCGACGGCGAGTTGTATGTCGCCGGAGCGGGACTCGCGCGCGGCTACCTCGGCCGTGGTGATCTCACCGCGGAACGATTCGTGGCCGATCCGTTCACTGCGGACGGGTCGCGGATGTATCGCACCGGCGACGTCGTCCGGTGGACCCGCGACGGGTTCCTGGACTACCGCGGCCGCGGCGACGACCAGATCAAGATCCGTGGCTTCCGCGTGGAGCCCGGCGAGATCGAAACCGCCCTCGGCGCCCTGCCCGGCGTCGGCGCCGCGCTGGTGGTCGCACGATCGGGCCGGCTGGTCGGCTACGTGGTCGGTGAACCGGGAGTCGCCGTGGATCCGGTGGTCGTGCGGTCCTCGCTTCGTGACCTGCTGCCCGACTACATGGTGCCGGGCGCGATCGTCGTGCTCGCCGCCTTCCCGACGCTGCCCAACGGCAAACTCGACCGGCGTGCGCTACCGGCTCCGGTCTTCGACGCGCCGGTACGCGCACCGGAAACTCCTACGCAGCAACGGATCTGCCGCGCCATCGCCGATGTCCTCGACCTGCCCGACCATCAGGTGGGCCTCGACGAGGACTTCGTCGAACTCGGCGGTGACAGCATCGTCGCGATGCAACTGGTCGCGCGTCTGCGATCCGACGGGTTCGCCGTCTCGCCGCGCGATGTGATGACCGTCCGGACCGCCGCTGCGCTCGCCGACGCCGCTGATGCCCGTTCGGCCACGCCGACCGCGGCGCTGCGCGAGGTGACCGATGGCCCGGTGGCGGCCACGCCGATCGTCCGGTGGCTGGAAGCGCTCACCTCGCGACGACCGGAGACCATCGACGGTTTCCACCAGTCGGCGTTGCTGCGCACACCTGCCGGCGTCGACGTCGAGGTGCTCGATCGTTCGGTCCGGATGCTGATGGACCGACATCAGATGCTGCGCGCACGACTCGATACCGATTCGAGCCCATGGCGATTCGAGATCGCGAGCGACCCCGTGGACACACCGGTCGTCGAACGGGTGTCATGGGACCACGAGGAACCCATCGAGAGCGTGCTCGACTCGGTGGCGCGCACGACCCGCGCCCGGCTCGACCCACGACGCGGCGCGATGGTGGCAGTCACCTTCCTCGACGGCGACAAGGGACCCGGTCGGTTGCTCATCGCGATCCATCACCTCGTCGTCGACGGCGTCTCGTGGCGTGCACTGATCCCCGAGCTATTGGCGATCTACACCCAGCTCGCCGACGATGTTGCACCACAGGATGTTTCGCTCCCGGCCCGATCAACCGATTTCGGGGCGTGGGCCAATGCGGTCGTCGCGATCGAACGCAGCAGCGAGATGGATCTGTGGCGGGGCATCGTCGAGGACTCCGACGTCGACCCGAATGCCCTGTTCGCCCGCCCGCTCGACCCGGATCGCGATCGCCAGGCCGATACCCGACGGCACACCGTCGACCTCGATCCCGAGACCGCTGCCGCGGTATTGACCGCCCTGCCGGCACAACTCGACGTCGCCGTCGACGATGTGCTGCTCGGCGCGTTCGGCGCGGCTGCCGGAGTCGCTACCCTCGTCGACCTCGAAGGTCACGGACGTGAGGAACACCTGGTGCCGGGTGCCGATCTCAACGGCACCGTCGGATGGTTCACCGCGGTGCACCCGGTCCGTGTCGGCGGCGGTGACTCGGCCGCCGAGCAAGCGCGGGCACTGGCGCAAGCGCGCGCCACCATCCCCGATGGCGGTATCGGCTACGGTCTGCTGCGGTATCCGGCGGAGGGCGAACCGGAATCCCGGTTGTCTGGCGCCGGAATCGAATTCAACTATCTGGGTCGGTACCGTTCGTTCGATGCTGGCGACTGGGCGATGGCGCCGGAGTCGGCCGAGATCGGCCCCGATGAGGACATGCCGGTCGGTTACGGCCTGATCGTCGACGTCACCACCCTCGATACCGCGGACGGCACACGGATGCGGGCGAGCTGGACGTATCTGCCGGATCTGATCGCCGACGACACGGTGTCCGACCTCGCGTCACGCTGGGTGACCGCGCTACGCGACCTCGCCGGAACTGCCATCACCCCGGAGACCGCGACAACCCCGAAGACGGCAACAACTCAGGAGACCCGATGAGCGACCGCGCACGATCAGTGTTGATCGACATCACCCCGCTGCGGGAGAGCGCCCCGTTTCGGCGGATCTTCATCGCGCGGCTCATCTCGCTGATCGGCATCGGTCTGCTCCTGGTTTCGGTGCCGGTGCAGATGTTCGATCTCACCGGCTCCTCGGCCCAGGTCGGTGCCGCGACGGCGGTCACCGGGGTCAGTACCTTCGTCGGCATGCTGCTCGGCGGCGGTCTCGCCGATCGGTTCGACCGCAAGTGGCTCATCCTCGTCGGCCGGGCGGGTGCGGCGCTGGCCTTTGTCGGCTTGGCGGCCAACGCTTTCGGGGTGTTCGGTGAACCGCCGTCGGTCGCGGCGCTCTACCTGCTGGCCGGCATCGACGGGCTGATCGGGTCATTGTCGGTGGCGGCGCTGATGGCCGCGGTGCCGACCATCATCCCGCGTCATCTGCTCGTGGCCGTCGGTGCGCTCAACTCACTGACCGTGCGGGTTGGCTCGGCCATCTCGCCCGCCATCGCCGGCCTGATCATCGCCGGAGCGGGCGTCGAGTGGGCATACACGGTGGCCGCATGCATCGCGACCCTGACGGTCGTGATCCTGCTGGGGTTGCCGTCGCTGCCGCCGAGCGCGCCGGTGGTCGGTGAGACCCCGACCGAATCCGACAACCAATCGGCGTCAGAGCAGCCCGGGTCACAACAGCCTGGGGCGAAGCAGTCGGTGGTGCGGTTTATCCTGACCCAACCCGTGGTGGGCGGTGTGATCGCCGCGGGCATGCTCGCCATGCTCGGCGCCGGTGTCGTCGCACTGATCCCGGGGTTGGTCGCCGAACGGTTCGACGGCGACGCCCGTGCCACCGGCCTGCTCTATGCCGCGGTGGCCACCGGTGCCATGGTCGCCGCGCTCACCAGTGGATGGCTGGCACGGGTGCCACGGCCCGGAGCGCTGTTGATGGCTGCATTGTCGACGGCCTTCGTCATCCAGATCCTGTTCGGCCTGGCGCCGGTGGTCTGGCTGGCGCTGGTGCTGCTCGCGGTCGTCGGATTCGTCGAAGCAATTCAGGAAGTGCTGCGCTACTCGCTGATTCAGCATCACACCCCGGGCCAATTGCTCGGCCGGGTGAACGGCATCTGGATGGCCCAGGAGGTCAGCGGCGTGACTGTCGGTGCGCTTGTCGCCGGAATGCTCGGTAGCGTCTGGTCGGCGTCGGATGCCATCGTCTACTACGGCATCGGGCTACTGGTGTTGTCGCTGCTCGCCGCGCTCGGCCTGCGATCGCTGATGGCGGTCCGAGGCGAGCCGGTCAGCGAATCGGTCGACTCTTAACCGGCGGCCAGTAGCTCCCGCAGTTTCTTCCGGCTCACCTTGCCGACGCCGGTCTGCGGGAACTCCTCGACCACCCGCACCACGTCGGGTAGCTTCCATTCGGCCAGCCCGGCGTCCCGGACAAAACGTCGGATACCGGCCAGATCCGGCGGATTCGACGGGTCGTCGGCGATCACGTAGGCGCAGGTGCGTTCACCGAGATAGGCGTCGGCCAGCGCCACCACCACGGCGTCACGCACACCGGGATGGGTGAGCAGCTGTTCCTCGAGTTGTTCGGCGGAGACCTTCTCGCCACCGCGATTGACCCGGTCACCACCGCGACCGCGGACCACCAGATTGCCGCCGTCGGTGAGCTCCACCACGTCACCGGTGCGGTACCAGCCGTCGGGCGCGAACGACGACGGCGCGGCGTCGTCGTAGTAGGCGCGAATCGTGTACGGGCCCTGGGTTTCCAAGAATCCGGGCCCCTCGGTAACGGGTTGGCCGTCCTCGTCGACCAGGCGCAGCATGTCGTCGTCGGACATCGGGCGGCCCTGCGTCGTGGTGATCACGTCGATGGGGTCGTGGAGGCGGGTGTAACACACCAGACCCTCGGCCATCCCGAACACCTGCTGCAGAATGACACCGAGTGCCACCGGAATGCGGCGGGCCAGTTCGTCGGGGCAGCGCGCTCCGCCGACCTGAATGATCTGCAACGACGAGATATCAAATGGCGCACCGCGTTCGGCGGTTTCGGTCCACAACCGTGCCAGCGGTGGCACCAGCCCGGTCATCGTGACACCTTCACGCTCGACGATTTCCCAGGCCACCGACGGCGTCGGTGATGCGGCCAAGGCGACCACACCACCGGCGTAAAGGGCACCGAGAATGCCCGGCGAGCTCATCGGAAAGTTGTGTGCCACCGGCAATGTCGCCAGATAGACGGTGTCAGCGTCGACGCCGCAGACCTCATTGCTGCGCCGCACGCTGTAGAGGTAGTCGTCGTGCGTGCGCGGGATGAGTTTGGGCACACCGGTACTGCCGCCGGAGAGCTGCAGAAAGGCCAGCTCCGACGGGTCGGAGCGTCCGAAGTCGACGCCCGACGGATCGGCCATCACCGCGTCGAGGTCGTCGACGTCGATGATCAGCCGGACCGAGCCGACCTGATCGGCGACCGTCTGGGCCAGCGCGCGGTGGTCGAATCCCTCATGGATGCGCGGCGATACGATCGCCACCACCTCGGCGGTGCCGCCGATCCCGACCAGTTCGGTCTCGCGGTGGGCGGGCAATCCGAAGACCGGGATGGCGCCGATGCGGAACAAAGCGAAGAGGGTCTCGACGTAGGCGACGCGATTGGGGATCTGCAGCAAGACGCGATCGTCCCGCCCGATACCGAGGGCGAGGAAGCCTGCAGCGATACGGTCGGTGCGCTCGTGCAGTTCGCCATAGGTGAGCGCACGGTCGATGTCCACCACTGCGGTCCGCTCCCGGACCAGCGGATCGGTGCCACGAGTGCGCAGCACGTCGTCGAAGGTCTCCCCACGCCAGAGTCCGGCGGATCGGTACTGGTCGGCGAGTTCCAGGGGCCACGGCGATACCTTCACAAAAGGTGAGGCTACCCTAAAGGAATGGCCATCCCTGCTATCGCACCCTACGAGATCCCCCGTGGTCCGTTCCCGGCGAAAGTGGACTGGACGCCGGACCCACAGCGGGCGGCTCTGCTGATTCACGACATGCAGAACTACTTCATCGACGCCTATGACACCGCGGCCGAACCGATGGCGACCGCACTCCCGAATATGGTGCGGATTCGCGAGGAGTGCGCGCGGCTGCACATCCCGGTGGTGTACACCGCGCAGCCCGGCGACCAGCATCCGTCACGACGCGGGATACTCGCGGACTTCTGGGGCAAGGGCCTCGAGTCGGGGCGCGACGAGGAGATCATCGGTGCATTGGCTCCCCGGGCGGGTGACATCACCGTCACCAAGTGGCGCTACTCCGGTTTTCAGCGAACCGATCTGCGGCAGTTGCTCGGTCATCATGGTCGCGATCAGCTGCTCGTCGTCGGTGTCTATGCGCACATGGGGTGCATGATCAGCGCGATCGAGGCGTTCATGAGCGACGTCGCGCCCTTCTTCGTCATCGACGCGATGGGCGATTTCAGTCGGGACGAGCACGAGATGGCCGCCGACTACATCGGCAAGCGTGCCGGCCGAGTGGTGCGCACCGATGAGGCGCTGGCCGCCCTCACTCACCCAGCACAGGCACAGCCCGCAGCGGCCACCACCGAACGGACGGCCAGCTGACGTGACCGCATCATCTCGTCCGGTCGCCGGCATCGACGGCCGCACGGCACTGGTCACCGGTGCGGCAGGTGGAATCGGGTCGGCGGTCACCAAAGCACTTCAGGAAGCAGGGGCGCTGGTCCGACAGTGGGATCGCGTCGCCTCGCCCGGCATCGACGCGGTCGACGTCAGCGATCGTCGCGCCGTCGCCGAGGCGTGGATACGCATCGAGGAAACCGGCGGACCGCTGGACGTGGTGATCCACGCCGCCGGAGTGATGTCCGACGATTGGGATCGATGTCTGGCGGTCAACGCTACCGGCGCGCGCAACGTTCTCGACGCCGCCGCCGAACACATGTCGGTGCGCGGACGTGGCTCGATCGTGGTGATCTCCAGCAACGCCGCTGCCATTCCGCGCGCCGCCATGCCCGCGTATGCCGCGTCGAAGGCCGCGGCCACGTCGTATGCCCGCAGCATCGGGCTCTCGTTGGCGCCAAAAGGTATTCGGGTGAACATCATCTCCCCCGGATCCACCGATACCGAGATGCTGCGCGGCATGTGGTCCGCACCGTCCGACCGCGACGCGGTGCTCGCGGGAGTGCCGGGAGAATTCCGGCTGGGAATCCCGTTGGGCCGCATCGCCGAGCCCGACGACATCGCCGAAACCGCGCTCTTCCTGGCCTCCGATGCAGCTCGCCACGTCACATTGCACGACCTGCGCGTCGACGGAGGTGCCACGCTCGACATGTGACTCCTTCACCTGCACAACATATTTCACTCCGACGTTAGGCAATGCCAGTGACAACAACCCCAGTGAGAGAACACGCAGCACAGACGACGCCACGCCGATCAATGCGACACCGCACATCTGTCGTCACCGCCGTGGCCGCCGTCCTCATCGCAATCATCGCGGGCTGCTCAGCACCCGATGAGAACACGTCGTCGAGCGCCGCCGCGTTCACCCCGGTGACGATCGACCATGAGTACGGTTCGACAACCATCGACGCTCCGCCCACCCGGGTCGTGACCATATCCACCAACTGGACCGACACGCTTGCTGCCCTGGATATCCCGATCTCAGCACGTATCGTCGAGAAGGGCTATGCGGGGGTCAACAACGAATTCCCCTGGACACCGAAGAACGACGCCGAGGTCAAGGTCGTCGACTCCTTGGCGTCCATGGACGTCGCCGAGGTCGCCGCGCTCAAGCCCGACCTGATCCTCGCGGGCTATCTCGGAGACCGCTCGTATTACGACCGGCTCGCCAAGATTGCTCCGACGATTCCGGTGATGGAAAAGGGCGTCAGCGTCGACACCTGGCAGGATGTCGCCACCACGGCCGGCAAGATATTCGGCAAGCAGGATGCGGCCGCGGCACTGATCACCAAGACCCAGGGCAACATCGACAAGTTCAAAGCCGATCACCCTGCGGCAGTGGGCAAGACGTTCACGTTCGCACAGTTCCAGCCGACCGGCAATATCGGCGCGATCAACTCCACCAAGGATTCCGCCGCAGGCCTTCTGGCCTCGCTCGGCTTCACCCTGAACCCGAAACTCGCTGCCCAACATAATGGTTCGGCTACTCGCAGCCCCATTTCGGCGGAGCGGATCGATCTGCTGGATTCTGATCTGCTGGTGGCCTGGACACTTGGTGACCGGTCCACCCTGGAGAAGGTGCCGGGGTGGAACTCGTTGACCGCGGTCCGTGACGACACCGTCGTCTACCTCACCAACGACAACGCGCCGGCCTTCGGTGTGCCCAGTGCGCCGTCGGTCGACTACGTGATCTCTTTGCTCAACCCGGTGGCGGCGCGGATGAAGTAACCCGCCCGGGAGCGCGTGATGTGCTGAGAGACGGTGTAGATGTGGAATGCCATCCGCATCTACACCGTCTCACTCGTCTCCGGGAGTCCCCATGGTCGATCGTTCATCGCTGTCGCTTCTCCTGCCGGTCGGCCGACGTCTGACCATTGCGCTGGTCGCCGGGATCGCGATCGGCACCGCCATCGGGTTCGTGTCCCACGACCCGACCTCGGGCGCGTTGGGAGCCATCACCGTGACCGGCGCGCTGTTCGTGGCCGGAGGTTGGCTGGTGTTGTGGCCGATGGACAGTACCGCCACGCGCGAGAACGTCGGGCGCGAAGATTTTCGGCCGGTGGTCCGTGAGCTGGTGATGGTGGTCGCCGCCGTGGCCGCGCTGGGCGCGATCGTCGGCCTGCTCGTCGACGGTGGCAACGGTGCAGGCGTGTTGCCCGCGGTGCTGGCGTTCGCCGGCGTCTTCGCGTCGTGGGCGTGCCTGCACCTGATGTATGCGGCCCGCTACGCGTATCTGTACTTCGCCGCCGACGACGACACCCCCGGCGGCATCGACTTCAATTCCGACGAGGTGCCGGCCTACCGGGACTTCTTCTACTTCAGCTACAACCTGGGCATGACCTACCAGGTGTCGGACACGTCGGTCTCCGACCGACGGATCCGATCGGTGGCGCTACGCCACTGCCTGCTCTCATACCTCTTCGGCGCCGTCATCCTGGCCACCACCATCAACCTGGTCGCCGGGGTGATCACCCGCTGATCACGACGCGAGCTTGCGGTCCTCGGCGAAGCACATCGACCGCAGCACGTTGTGATAGGCGGTGAAACCGAAGGTGAGCGGAGCGTAGAACAAGCCGAACGGACGCGGAATCAGCTGTGTCACCGGCAGTGTGGTGCCGTTGGGGCCGGGCAGCGTGCCGAAGAACTCCTGAGCCGGATCGGAGCCGAGGCCCTGCGAGTACGCGATCTGCGAGAGGAAGATAGCCACGTAGATCGTGTAGTAGGCCGCGGTCATGGTCTTGGTGACCGACAGGTCGGAGAGTCGGACCTGTTCGCCGAAATTCTTGCCTTCGTTGAAGTTGTGCACCAAGCCGATCAGGATGTCCAGCGGCGCGCCACCGATATTCGGGACGATGTAGCCGCCGGCCAGTGAGATCACCGACTCGATCTGGTTGTAGTCGGCGGGATCGGCCGGGATCAGGTTGTGCGGCACAAAGGTGTTGCGCATGACGTTCTGCAGATCGGCCGTCGACTTCGCGATCGACACCTTGGCGGCCGGATTCGGATTGGTCTTGATCAGGTAATCCGATGTGCGCGAGACGATCCGCGACAGCGGGGCGTCACCGATGGGCTTGCAGTTCTTCTTGTCGGCGATGTCGACCTGTCCGGCCATCTCCTCGATCCACCGTGGCACCGAGCCGGCGAATCGCAGGTCCTTCACCGGTTGCCCGGCACCTGCCTTCTCCTCGTCGGTCATCGACACGATGCACGAGTTCAGCAGCGCCTGCGAAATGTATTGGTAGACATACCGAACACCGTAGATCGCGATGTAGAACGGCAGGGTGACCAAGAACCTCACCGTGATCGGTCCCCAGATGGTCGCGACGTTGGGTACCGCGCCCAATGCGATGGTGAGCGGGATGAGGACGGTCATGTAGATGAACATCCAGGCGGTCTCAACGGCCTGCGCGAGGGTCAGGTTCTCCACCGTGATCGCTTGGAAAGCCTTGCCGTGACGGATGTTCAGCAGCTGTGAAACCGCCCACAGCGAGATCGGATCCCGATACTTCATGATCGGGTCGTCTTTCTTCGCGCCGAGTTGCTTGGGGTGGTTGGACACCAGCATGTTCGAGATACGCAAACGGTCCATGTCCCGATGCGCCTGAGCCTTGATCTTCGCCTGATCGCGTTGCACCTGCGGTGGCAGATACCCGACCACGGAATCGAAGATGGCGTCGTAGATCTTGCCGAGAGTGGCGAAATCGGAGCCGACGCATTTCTTGGCAGCAGGGCCGGCCGGGACGGTGGGTGAGGCCGGAACGGCTGCTGCCGAACCGATCATCTCGGTCCTGCTGTCGATCACTCCCACCGTGATGACAAACGCCAACACGATCACTGCAACTCGACGCACCAACTGCCCCAACCTCTCACAACCACGCACCCCGAGAGCCCCCGTAGACGCCGAGAACTTCCCCTGGTCGCACCCTGACTTCGATGACCCGATTTAGGTGACCCTAAGGAACGTAACAGGTCCGTCACGGGTAGGCCAACAGTGCCGTGATCATTTCGGCAATGAGGTGATATGACTCATGTCACATTCAACGCAGCAACTGGCCGGTGAGCGGCTTACCGCTGGTCGAACACCTCGAGAATGCGCATGGCCGCGAGCGCCGGCGTGAGTTCGCCGGTGCGCACCTGGTGCTCCACCTCGGCGCGGACCGCCTTGACCGATGCGCTCTCGGCCAATCGCGACAGCAGGATGTCGTGCACCATCGACCACGTCCAGTCGATCTGCTGTTGGCTTCGGCGCTGCTCGAGCAGACCGGCATCGGACAGCGTCTTGCGATGCCGCAGAACGGCTTTCCAGAACTCGTCGACTCCGGAATTCTCGATGGCGCTCATCGTCAACACCGGCGGGAACCACGGTGCATCGTGCGGGTAGAGCAGCCGCAGTGCGTTGGTCAGTTCTCGGGCGGCACTCTTGGCCTCGGTGAGGTGTTTGCCGTCGGCCTTGTTCACGACGATCACATCGGCGAGTTCGAGTACGCCCTTCTTGATCCCCTGCAGCGAATCGCCGGTGCGCGCCAGCGTGAGGAAGGTGAAGGTGTCGACCATGTTGGCCACCGTCACCTCCGACTGCCCGACACCGACGGTCTCGACGAGCACCACGTCGAACCCCGCCGCCTCGAGCAGCACGATGGTCTCGCGAGTCGCCTTGGCGACGCCGCCGAGCGTGCCCGATGTCGGGGACGGCCGGACGTAGGCGTTCGGATTGGTCGACAATCGCGCCATCCGGGTCTTGTCACCGAGAATGGATCCGCCGGTCCGAGTCGACGACGGGTCGACCGCCAGCACCGCGACCTTGTGGCCCGCCTCGATCAGGTGCATGCCCAGTGCCTCGATCGTGGTGGACTTGCCCACTCCCGGGACACCGGTGATGCCGACCCGAAAAGAGTTGCCCGCGTACGGTGTCAGCGCCAGCAACAGCTCCTGCGCGGCGAGCCGATGGTCGGCGCGAGTGGATTCCAGCAGGGTGATCGCCCGGGCCAGATCGGCACGACGATCCGCACGGACCGCGGCGGCCAGCGCCTCGACGTCGACCCGACGACCACCGCCAGGCGCTCGATCTGCCGAAGTCACGGTGCGCGAACGCGATTCAGCCATCGGCAAGCGGCACACCGGGCAGTTCGTAACCGAGCGACTTGGCCAGCGTGGTGACCAGTTCCACCGCCGAGTCGGCGATGACCGTCCCCGGCGGGAAGATCGCCGACGCACCGGCTGCGTAAAGCTCGTCGAAGTCGCCGGGCGGAATCACCCCGCCGACGACGATCATGATGTCCTCGCGGCCGACAGCTGCGAGCGCATCACGAAGTGCCGGAACCAATGTAAGGTGGCCTGCTGCCAACGACGAGACGCCGACGACGTGTACGTCGTTATCGGCGGCCTGCGCGGCAACCTCCTCCGGCGTGGCGAACAGCGGGCCGACGTCGACATCGAAGCCGAGGTCGGCGAACGCGGTGGCAATCACCTTCTGTCCGCGGTCGTGACCGTCCTGGCCCATCTTGGCGACGAGAACACGCGGTCGCCGTCCGTCGGCCTCAGCGAATTGGCGTACCACCTCGCTGGCGGCCTCGACGTTGCTCACATCGCCTGCCTCATGCCGATAGACCCCGCTGATCGTCTTGATCTCCGCCTGATGACGACCATAGACCTTCTCCAACGCCTCGGAGATCTCCCCGACCGTCGCCTGCTTGCGCGCCGCCTCGATGGCCAGCGCCATCAGATTGTTGTCCATGCCGCCCGAGCCGTCGGCAGCCGCACGGGTCAGGTCGGCCAACGCGGCTTCCACGGCAGCCGAATCACGATGCGCCCGTAGCGTTGCCAGCTTCTCGAGCTGCTCGGCCCGCACACGCGAGTTCTCGACCTTGAGGACCTCGATCTCCTCGTCGTCGGCCACGCGGTACTTGTTGACCCCGATCAGCGGCTGCTGGCCGGAGTCGATCCGCGCCTGGGTACGGGCGGCGGCTTCCTCGATGCGCAGCTTCGGCAGGCCCTCGTTGATGGCCTGGGTCATGCCGCCGGCCTCCTCGACCTCAGCGATGTGTCCCCGGGCCTTCTCCGCGAGATGGTGGGTCAACCATTCGACGTAGTTCGAGCCGGCCCACGGGTCGATCGGACGGGTGGTGCCCGATTCCTGCTGCAGCAGCAGCTGGGTGTTGCGGGCGATGCGCGCGGAGAAGTCGGTCGGCAGTGCGATCGCCTCGTCGAGAGCGTTGGTGTGCAACGACTGGGTGTGGCCCTGGGTGGCGGCCATCGCCTCGATGCAGGTGCGCGCAACGTTGTTGAACACATCCTGCGCGGTCAATGACCACCCCGAGGTCTGCGAATGTGTGCGCAGCGACAGCGATTTCGCGCTCTTCGGATCGAACTTCGCCACCAGTTCGCTCCACAGCAGCCGCGCCGCGCGGAGTTTGGCGACCTCCATGAAGAAGTTCATCCCGATGCCCCAGAAGAAGGACAGCCGAGGCGCGAACTTGTCGATGTCCAAACCGGCCTCGAGTCCGGCCCGGATGTACTCGACACCGTCGGCAAGGGTGTAGGCGAGCTCGAGATCGGCTGTGGCACCGGCTTCTTGGATGTGATAGCCGGAGATCGAGATGGAGTTGAACTTCGGCATCTTGGCACTGGTGTACTCAAAGATGTTGGAGATGATCCGCATCGACGGCTTGGGCGGATAGATGTAGGTGTTGCGGACCATGAACTCTTTGAGAATGTCGTTCTGAATCGTGCCGGCCAGCTTCTCCGGCGGTACGCCTTGTTCTTCTGCCGCAACGACATACAGGGCGAGGATGGGGAGCACCGCACCATTCATCGTCATCGACACCGACACATTGCCCAGGTCGATGCCGTCGAACAGCTGGCGCATATCCAGAATCGAATCGATGGCGACACCGGCCATGCCGACGTCACCGGCCACCCGCGGATGATCGGAGTCGTAGCCGCGATGGGTGGCCAGATCAAACGCCACCGACAGGCCCTTCTGGCCGGCCGCGAGGTTGCGGCGATAGAACGCGTTGGACTCCGCGGCGGTGGAGAACCCGGCGTACTGCCGGATGGTCCACGGCTGGTTGACGTACATCGTCGGGTAGGGCCCACGAATGAACGGTGCCTCGCCGGGAATCGAGTCCAGCGGATAGGGATGTTCGGCGGTGGTGATCGCGTCGCGGTCGGCACGAACATACAGCGGGGCCACATCGATCTGCTCCGGCGTCGACCACGTGGTCTGATCCGGGGTGTCATCGACGGGGGCCACTGCAGCAGCGCCCGACTCTACGGCGCCCGATTCCACTGGGCCCGATTCCACTGGGCCCGATTCCACTGGGCCCAAGTCCACATCGGCGAACGAGGGCACGGCTGCTGATGCGCGTTGTGCTTCTGCCTGGGTCATGACGATGCTCCCACTGGTTCCGCGGCGGAACCGTCGAGGTGGTCGAGAAGTCCGGTCAGCGTAGCCACGGCATCAATGCCGACCCGCAGGGAGCCGTCGGGACGATCGGTGGCATCGGCCGGCCATTCCTTCTCGGGACCGGCCAGCAGTACCGTGGCGACACCCGCGGCGCGGACCGCGGCCAGTGCGGCGGGGCCGTCGTCGGCGTAGCGCGCCTTGGCACCGCACAGCACCGCGATCGGTGACGGCGTTTCGGTGAGCACGCCGGCGATCGAGTCGGGCGTGACGGGCCCGGGATTGACCGCATCGATGCCACCGGAGGCGAGCAGGTTGGCCACAAAGGTGGTGCGCGCATTGTGCTCGGCGATCGGCCCGAGCGGAATCAGTACCACTCGCGGCCGGGTGCCGGTGGCCGCCAGAGCGGCGTCCGAACGGTCTCGCAACGCTTCGAAGTGTCGGGCGACGCGGGCGAGTTTCGGAGTGGCGGTGGCCAATTCGGTGGTCGCACTGATGGCGTCGCCGTACGGCTTTTCGGCCAGGTTGGGGAATTCATTGACCCCGGTGACCGAGATCCGACGATGCGCCACCTCGACGTCACGACGCTCGAGCGAGGCGGTGACCTTCTCGGCGACCCATCCACTCTCGAGTGCTGACAGGTATCCCCCGGCAGCTTCGATCTCGGTGAACACGGCCCAGGCGTTGGCGGCCAGATCATCGGTGAGCGATTCGACGTACCAGGAGCCGCCGGCCGGATCCAGCACCCGGCCGAGATTGGACTCCTCGAGCAGCAATAGTTGAGTGTTGCGGGCGATGCGCCGGGAGAAGGTGGCACTGGAGGTGCGGGCACCGGCGGGCAACGCCGCATCGAAACCGAGCACGGTGACCTGATCGGCACCGCCCACGCCCGCGCCGAATGCCGCAATGGTGGTGCGGAGCATGTTGACCCACGGATCACGCTGAGTGGCGATCGACAGGTCGGTGACCGCGTGGGTGATGGCGCCACCGGCCTCCGGCGCACCGAGCACCTGCGCGACGCGAGACCAGATCCGGCGCAGCGCACGTAGTTTCGCGATCACCGCGAACTGGTCGTCACCGACGCTGACGCCAAAGCTGATCTGGCCGAGCGCATCTGCGATGCTCAGGCCGCCGACGGTGAGATCACGCAGGTGGGTGACCGCCGCCGCGACCGACAGTGCCAACTCGAGTCCGTCGTCGGCGCCCGCGGTGGCGAAGTCGGTGCCGTCGACGCGGAAGGTGCGGACACCGCTACCCGCCACGTCGACCGCGAGTGCCACCGCCTCGGCCGCGGAGACCGTCGGGCGCGAAGAGAAGGCCGCGGTCAACGGCGACAGGCCCAGGGAGACGAGGGTGGCGACGTCAGTCCCCCGCGCGGACTCGGGCAGGACATCCAGTAATGCCCGTGCCGCAGCGATGCCGTCGGAACCGGCGTCGAGCGTGATCGGGATCAGGTCGAGGAGAACATCGTCGAGTGCGGCGCTGACGTCCTCGGGGCGTAGGTGGTCGCCGATCGACAACCACAGCCCGCTCGCACCGTTGCCGAGTGCGGTGAGGATTGCCTCGTTCAGATCGGCGACGGACCCGGCGGCTTCGTCGCCGAATCGTTCCGTGACCCGCCAGCCCATCACCACATCGCGTGCCGGGTCCGCGCCGCGCACGAACGGGAAGTGTCCGGGTAGGCCCGGTTCGTCGGCCTCATCGCGACGGGTATAGAGCGGTCGGATGGTGAGACCGTCGGGTGTGGCCGTCGACAACAGTTCTTCGGCCGATCCGGGAAGTTCGTCGACGGTGATCCGACGCGATTTGGCAAGTACGGCAGCCGCACTCGCCGACCAGGCGGCGTACGCCTCATCGAGTGACCTGGACGACATGTCGGGCTCTGCCATGCGGTAACGCACCTCCGGGTGGTTCAGACGAGAGAGTCACCCGACACTAGCCGATCAATCGCTCGGTCACCTAGGGAGGGACCGGACGGTCGGGTCCGGTGGTCGGCGCGAGTGCGATCACCGGTCGATCACAGTAGGTTAGGCGATCACAGTAGAGTGGGCCGGTGCCCGACGCGACTCCTTCTCGCCGTACCGGCGAGTCGGCGGTCGGCGAATCGGCGGTCGGCGAATCGGTACCCGAACCGCTACCCCGGCGTACCCATACGATCCGCAATGCCGTCGTCGCCCTGGCTGCGATCGTGGCCTTGCTGATCGTGTCCTACCTCCTGCCGATCCCGTCGGTATCGAGTGTGCGGGCCTGGGGCGACGGTCTGGGTCCGGCGTTCGTCTGGGTGTTCTTCGCCGCGTACGCCGTGATCACCGTGTTCCCGATCCCGCGCACCGTGTTCACCGTCATGTCGGGCATCTTCTTCGGCCCTGGCATCGGTCTCGTCGGTGCGATGATCGCCACGACCATCGCTGCCACTGTCGCTTTTCTCGCTGCCCGCGCGTTGGGGCGTTCGCGGGTACAACGCCATCTGACCAAGCCGGTGATGCGGACCATCGATTACCGATTGGCCGTCCGCGGCTGGCTGGCCGTGGGCTCGTTGCGGCTCATTCCGGTCTGTCCGTTCTGGCTGCTGAACTATTGCGCGGGACTGTCTGCGGTGCGATTCGTCCCCTTCCTGGTGGCCACGGTGATCGCGACCTTCCCGGGCACGGCGGCCGTGGTCTTTCTCGGTGACGCACTCACCGGCCGGAGCAATCCCGCACTGCTGATACTGAGCGGCTTGTTCTTCGCCATTGGCGTGATCGGCCTGATCGTTGATGCACGCGTCCCTGTTCTGCGGCAGTCACACGATCAGTAACAAGCTAATAGACTTGATTCGTTATAAACAAGTCATATGACTTGATCTATCACAGACAAGGCTATAGCCTTTAGTAACCTGAGTGTCGGTGGAAGGTGGTCGAATCGTGTTCGTGATGACAGTGGACCAACGCGGCAGCCGAGCCGACTCCGACCGGGTCGAGGACCTCCTGGCGCGGGTCGCCGGCACGCCGGTGGTCCGTGCATTCGAACGAACCGCCGGTGATGAGGTGCAGGCCGTCATCGCCGATGCCGACCCCGTCGTCGACCTCGCCATGCTCCTCGCCGACGACGGCCACTGGAGTATCGGTATCGGAGTGGGCGCGGTCGAACTACCACTCCCGGCGAGCACCCGCGCGGGACGGGGTCCGGCCTTCGAATTCGCGCGGGACGCCGTTGAGGCCGCCAAGAACTCCCATCCGCCGATCGCCGTCCGGGGCGAGCCCGATGAACAGGCCCGATACGCACAAACCGCCCTTCGTCTGCTCATTGGTATCACCACCACCCGATCCGACGCGGGTCGCGAAGCGGTCAGACTGATCCATGCCGGGATGAGTCAGGTCGGCGCGGCCGAGCGGCTGGGCATCAGCCAGCAGGCGATGTCGCAGCGGCTGCGCGCGGCCCGATGGGATAGCGAGCAGCCGGCACGCGAACTGGCTGTCGAACTGCTGCGCCAAGCGGATTCGGCGGCGGCCCGATGATCGTCGCCGCCATCGTCATCATCTGGACCATTCCGTTGGTCTCGTGCGTCGCCGCGCTGTTGCGTCGTCGGCACGGCGAATCTCTCCGGCTCGACGCGGCGACGACGGTCATACTCACCGGGATAGCCCTCGTGGCAGCAACCCTGGCCACGTCCGGGACCGCCCACGGCGTCGCCGTCGTCGGGGCAACGGTCGGAACGTGGCTCGCAGCCGTAGCCGGTGGCGGACCGGTGGTGCGGGTCGTGTTGCGCGCCGGCGGTGTCACCTCCGGCGACGAGGACAACCGTGGTCACACCGATTCGCCCGCGGGCGCCGATGAGAAGACGACCACGTCGGCACCGCTGCACGGCGGCCGTCTGATCGGCTTCCTCGAACGCGGTGCGGTGGCGGGCACGCTGCTCCTGGGCTGGCCGGAAGGCCTCGCGATCATTCTCGCGGTGAAAAGCCTTGCGCGTTACCCGGAGCTACGGGCACCCCACGCCAGCGAACAGTTCATCATCGGAACCTTCACCTCGGTCCTCTGGGCGTCCGGGATCTCCGGCATCGGATACCTGATCCTGCACTGACCGCGCTGCACCGAAGGCTATGACGACGGTTCGGACGGCGGCGGCGACCACACCTGCTCCGGCACCGCGCTGCCACTGATCTGTTCGACAGGCACCCGTGGGGCGACCTCGGGTGCCACCGGGGTCCGGGCCACCGCCTCGGCCTCGGCGACGGCTTGGGCAACCTTGGGATCAGATGCCAACGAGAACCAGTCCTCGGTCTCCGACTCGTCCACCGGCGGCACGTCCTCGTCGGATGCCTCGTACCGGAACACTCCGTCGTCGCCCTGCACGCCGAACGACTTCGCGAAACCCTGAAGGGCCGAACCGAAATCCGACGGCACCACCCACACCTTGGACCCGTCGCCCTTGGCCATTTCCGGCAACTGCTGCAGGTACTGATATGCCAACAGTTCCGGCGTCGGCTTGCTCGCCTTGATCGCCGCAAATGTCTTCTCGATGGCCTTGGCCTCACCCTGGGCGCGCAGGTACTGCGCGGCCCGGTCACCTTGGGCCCGCAGGATGCGGGACTGCCGATCGGCTTCTGCCCCGAGAATCGCCGCCTGCTTGGCACCCTCGGCCGCCAGGATCTGGCTCTGTTTGTTGCCCTCGGCGGTCTTGATCGCGGACTCGCGCTGTCCCTCGGCCGCCAGGATGGTCGCCCGCTTCTCGCGGTCGGCCTTCATCTGCTTCTCCATCGATTCCTGGATCGAGGGCGGCGGCATGATCGACTTCAGTTCCACTCGCGCGACCCGCAAGCCCCAGCGTCCGGTGGCCTCGTCGAGCACTCCACGCAACTGACCGTTGATGGAATCACGGGAGGTCAGGGTCTCCTCCAAGGTCATGCCGCCGACCACGTTTCGCAATGTGGTGATGGTCAGCTGCTCGACACCGGCGATGTAGTTGTCGATCTCGTACACCGCGGCCTGGGGGTTGGTCACCTGGAAGTAGACGACGGTGTCGATCGAGAGCGTCAGGTTGTCCTCGGTGATCACCGGCTGCGGCGGGAACGACACGACCCGTTCACGGATGTCCACCCGCGCCCGGATCCGGTCGATGAACGGCAAGAGCAGCGTCAGCTGACCTGAAACGGTGCGGGTGTACCGGCCGAGTCGCTCGATGACCGCCGCCTCAGCCTGCGGGATCAGTGCCACCGATTTCACCAGGGTCACCACCACCAGTAACACCAGCAGGACCAATACGGCCAATCCGAAGAACTCCACGTTCCGTCACCCTCTCCATACGACGGCGGTCGCGCCGTCGATCTCGACCACGGTCACCTGCGTGCCGGCCTCGATGACGTCGGAGGGGTCCATCGATCGCGCCGACCAGACGTCGCCGCCGATCTTGACCCTGCCGTCCCGGGAATCGACCCGCTCGGTCACCGTGGCGTGCTTACCGGGCAATGCCTCGGTGTTGGTCAGCAGTTGCGGACGGCTCAGCATGTGCCGTTTGGCGACCGGCCGGACCATCACCAGCAACAGGACCGACACGACGGCGAACACCACACCGTCGACCCAGATCGGCGCATCGAACAGGTAGTCGACGCCTGCCGCGGCGGCCGCACCGCCGCCCAGCATGAGCAGCACGAGCTCACCGCCGAACATCTCGGCGATGACGAGAACCAACGCGGCCGCAAGCCAGAGCAATGCGCTCATGAGTCCAGTCTGCCAGATGCCGCACGCGTCACGGCTGACATGACGTCCACCGCTACACGCTCGGCGGTTGCGCCTCCGCAGCGGTCACGAAGTCGATCAGTTCCTCCACCGACCTCAGCAGGTCAACCTCGAGATCCCGGTAGCTCGACACCCCGGAAAGCACTCGTCGCCATCCGTCTTGCGGTGTGCCCCAACCCAATCGGCGACACACGCCGGTCTTCCAGTCCTCACCACGCGGCACCTTCGGCCACGCCGGGATCCGTACCGACGACGGCTTGACCGCCTCCCAGACGTCGATGTAGGGGTGCCCGCACACCAGCACGTGCTCGGACAGTCCCTCGGTGAGTCTGGCCTCCTTGGATCCGGCGACCAGATGGTCGACCAGAACTCCGGCCCGTCGATGGGGCGCCGGATCGAACTGCGCGAGTGCGCTGTCGAGGTTGTCCAGTCCGTCGAGGCCGATCACCACCACTCCCTCGGCCCGCAGATCGTCTCCCCACACACGTTCCACCAGAGTCGCGTCGTGCACGCCTTCGACGAAGATCCGGCTGGCACGCGCCTGCCGGGCCCGCCGGTCGACCGCCCGCCGTGAACCCGACGCGGTCATCGTCGGGCCGGCCGGAGCCGTACGCTTGGGGCGCACCAATGTCACCGGGTTGCCGTCGACGAGGAAGGCGGCCGGCCGCATCGGAAAGACGCGCACCCGACCGTGGCGATCCTCCAGGCGAACCACATCGCCGTCGTAGCTCTTCTCGAATCCCACGACGGCACCACAGAATCCGCTGCCGGCATCCTCGACGACGAGATCGGCGATGGCGGCCATCTCCGGTATCTGACGACGTGGACGGTGCGGCTTCTTGAGCACGTCGCGGCCATAGCGGTCATCGGTCACGCGGGCCACCTTACGATCCGATCGAGCGGTCCGGTCCGCTCGACACGCCCACAACGGCGAGCATCGGTATCGTGGTCTCGCGATGACAAGTCTCGACCTTCCGGTATCCGGCCCAGCCTGGCCCACGTGCGCACTCGGCGCCTGGGCTGCTGCGTGGCGGTCCGGACACTGCTCCCCCGACGATGTCGCCGACGTCCTGGGCGAGTTCGCCGACCGGCACATCCTCGACGACGCCGAATCGCCGGCCCCGGTAGGCGCCGACGACCGGCTGGCCATTCTCGCGTTGCTGCGCCGCGCCTCGTCGATCGGTGTCCGCCTACCGTCCGCCGGTGCGCCGCAAGGCCTTCCACCGGGCGCAGCGACAACCGCAGCCTTCCACAGCGGCGAAGTCCTCGTCGTCGACGACGGCGGGCACGAACCGCTCGCACTGCTTCCGACCCTCGGCGACACCGTGTGCCGGTGGGCGCTCCGTCGATTTCCCGCGCCTCCGGCCGCCGACGATGGCCACGGTCTCGGTCAGGTTGAGTACGACCTCATCCAGGCCGTCCGCGAAGGTGCCGAGATCATCGGCCGCCTCGGCGACACCGGCGTGCGCAGCAGGTCCCGCGGGACCGACATCCGCACATCGATCGCGCGGATGACCACACACCTGCAGGTATTGATGCCGCCACACGACAATTCCCGCGCGACCCGCATCCTGGAATCGGCCGCACAGGTCGAGGCGGTGCTGCGGGTCGCGACCTCGAATCAGATCACCGTCGGCGCCACCGCGGTCCACCATGACCTCACCGATGGCCATGTACGACAACTATTTTCGCTGACGCGCTCGGCCCGCGCCGCAGCCGTGAACGCGGTCATCCGCGACTTCGCGCGATAGAAAAGCCTACTTCGACCGGCCGCCCCTCAGTGGCGGCCGGTCAATGCATCCGATTTTCGCAGAGTAGTGACACATAGCGAAGATTCTTGGCGCTTACGTCAAAACCTTCCCACCTTTCCAGGACATGTAACTCGCACATGGCAATCGCATACGTGAGAATGGTCAAATTAAGCCACCCCAAGGAAAGGTTCCCGATATGAGTGAAATCGCAGTAATCGTCGTGCTCGCAATTGCATTCGGCGCGATGTGCGGGTACATGTACGCCAAATCAATCTACTTGCACAAATGACTCGGACTCGCTAGCAAAAAGTCCGAATGCCACCCTGAAATAGTTCCAGATCTCGCATTCGAGGTCTGGAACTATTTCATTTCTGAAGCCTTTTTATCAACTCTAGCTCCCGAACCTTAGCCATGATTCCGAACTGCATGGTAGGGTCGGGACTATCACCGAGAAGATGTAACTCGATGTCATTCATCACCTCAAGGCGCGCTAAATCGTATACGGATGGCTCATCAAGATCAGGATGAGCCAGAAATTCCCGGGAAGATTCTGTCGCGACCTTGACACGATCTATAAGAGAACTCTGTTGGCTGTGTGAACTAGTTCGTCCCGCGCGCATTTCTGCCGCTATGAACATACTTGCAGCTTCGACCAATCTGACATTGGACCGAATTATCTGCGGATTCAGGGGGCCACCAACACTCCGAGAAAGGTCGACCGCCTCCGATGCGCGGCGAAGCGAGTAATTCGCGATTCTAAATGCATCGGATAGGCTACGAGCTTTGTACCGCGGATCGTTCATGTAAAGCGTAGCCATTCGCCTTCGCCAAGCAGAGTCCCCAATATAGAAAGTCTCGCGCGAAGATGGTGTCATCTCAGATTGCCTCGATCGAAGAATTGCGAATATTTTCTCAACTTCCAGGTATCGTTCTTTGCCAGCTAAGGCGACGCTATGCAGTACGTACGCGTTAACGACCCTGTCTGACAGACCTTCGTACTCGAAGGACTTCTTTAACCACGGCGCTGCAGCCGGAATTAGCTGTGGATGCTCAGACTCCGCTTGAGCGAGAATAAGAGCACCGATCGCGACATAGTCGCGATCAAGGTGGTCTAGCACATTGTCGGTTATGACCTGGAGTATCCATGCACAGCCTTTCGGAACCACACCTCTTCCAAGTGAGCTCCTCAAGGAATCGATAAGGGGCTTCGCGTCAGGGTTGTCCACTCGAAACAGTTCATCGATCATGTCGAAACCCACGCCGTCAGAGTCGATCTCAAAAGCAAGGCTGGAACTATTCAGAAGTAGATTTGCAGGATGAAGTTCGGAAGCCGGCCTAGGTCGCGGCATTCTCTTCGAGCTAGAATTGGAGTTTAAAATTACCCATAGTGCGATTGATATCTGAGCGAATGCCCGATTTCTATATTTGGCATGAATCCTCTTGTTTTTCCACGGTACATTCTCGTACTTGGACTCCCACCAAGAGATTGCCAGCAAGTCGTCCTCGTTCTTATAGTTCACATGAGGAAGCTCGAGTCGCTCACGTACCCATTCTAGACCGTCAGCTATTGCCGTCCTTAGAGCTTGTTTCTCAAGACAGGTAACCCACGCCTCCTTCGCTGGATCAACCTGCTTCGGCGGTGCTGATTTCAATGTTACCGGCCTTTCAGGCCAGGACTTGGCAAGTCTCTCAATGGCGCTCTTGGTGAGAGCCGGGACCGTCGTCCCGAGTCCGTCGGACACAGGGGGACGACCTCTGGAATTTCTGTAGCCCGAATTCGACACGAGATTGCTTATTGAAATCTGATGACTTTTAATAGATTTGTCCGGGAGGACCAATAATTCAAGACCAAACTTCCAACACAGTATAGCTCTGTCGTCATCACTAAGATATATATACAGTTACGTAGCTCTAACCAAATCAAATGCCTTATTAATCCAAGAGGTCTGGCGTTTCCAGATTCGTCAACAATATACCCTCTAACTGAACTTGGAACTCTATCCCAGAGTTTGGTAACAGATTCCCCAAGCACCATTGACCTGAACAGAGCGAGAACACTCCCTACGTCTTCAGGCGAAACAGTCATAGCCCTCCCCCTCGCTCCCCTAGCGCAGACAGCGACACCCCGATTCCTGCGACGTTGGTCATCGTCGGTTGCAAGTTTACTGAGGAAAGCAACCCTACTGGCGAGAACCTCATGACGATGGTGAGTCGAAAGGCTACTTCCGTTCGCGCCCTGTCGGTACACAACACCGTTCCCGACAGGTCGCACCGTTATCGCCGCAACCGAGTGGGCGCCCCGGCACCGGCGACACCGCGTCCCCGCGAAAACGCTCGATGAGGTCGGCGATCATCTCGATGAAGCGCGGATCGGTACCCACGGTATCGGCGCGCACGTAGTCCAGCCCGAGACGTGCAGCGGTGTCCTTGGCTTCATGATCGAGGTCGTAAACCACCTCGAGATGGTCCGAGATGAATCCCACCGGGCACACGATCACCTGCTCAACCCCTTGCGCGGCAAGCGATTCGAGATGATCACAGATGTCGGGCTCCAGCCACGGCACCGACGGTGGTCCAGACCGGGACTGCCAGACCTGATCGAACTCGTCGCCGAAGTCGGCAAGATGCGCGACGGCACGCGAGGCCGCCCAGACCTGGCGGCTGTAGAGATGTCCGCCTTGGCCGGCCGGGCCGCCGGTCGCGTCGGCCGCTATCGGTATCGAATGCGCGGTGAACACCAGCCGTGGCGGCTCCGACGCCGCGGGCAGCTCAGCTCGCGCACGGAGTACCGTGTCGGCGCACGCCCGCAGAAAGAGCGGTGAATCCCAGTACTGCGGCAGCTTTCGCAGCAGCATCGGGTCGTCGCCGATCTCCGGCAGTCGGGTCGCCGCCGCAGCCAGCGCGCGTCCGATGTCCTCGTGGTACTGACGACACCCCGAGTATCCGCCCCATGCCGAGGTCGGGAACACCAGCACCCGACGATGCCCGTCGCGATACATCTGCTCAACAGTGTCCTCCACCAGCGGATGCCAGTTCCGGTTGCCGAAGTACACCGGTTCGGCGATGCCCCGATCGACCAGCACGCCCCGCAGCGCGGCCATCATGTCCAGGTTGAGCCGGTTGATCGGCGACTCGCCACCGAAGCGCAGGTAGTGCTGCGCCACCTCGTCGAGTCGTTCCGGTGGCACCCCACGACCGCGCGTCACATTCTCGAGGAACGGACGGACATCCTCGGGACCATCCGGCCCCCCGAACGAGAGGAACAGGATGGCGTCGAAAGGCCGCGCGGCCGGGCTGACTGTCACTGTCGTGCTGTCACTGTGCGGTGAGGAAGTCTTCCGGGAACCACGTGTTGTGGCTGGCTCCGCCGTCGACGTAGACGATCGAACCGGTGGTGCCGGGCAGGAAGTCCGACAGCAGCGCGCACACGCTGGTGCCGACGACGCCCGGATCGTCGACGTTCCAGCCGATCGGCGAGGCGCCGTTCCAGTAATCGTTGAGCATGTTCAGCTTCTTGGCATCATCGGTCGCGGTACCCGAGATGGCCTTGGCGGCGAGGGTCTTGATCGGCCCGGCGGCCACCAGATTCGATCGGATCTTCTTGGCGTAGCCCACTTCTCGCGCCACGTAGCGATTCACCGACTCCAGCGCGGCCTTCGCCACTCCCATCCAGTTGTAGTCCGGCATCGCGGTCCGCGGATCGAAGTCCATGCCGACGATCGAGCCGCGCTCGTTCATCACCGGCAGAGCCGCACGCGCCAGCGACGCGTAGCTCCACGCGGAGATCTCAAACGCCTTGGCCACATCAGGTCCCGGTCCATCGAGGAAGGGCAGGGAGTCCGGTCCCATCAGGGTGCGCGGAGCGAAGGCGATCGAGTGCACCAGGCCGTCGATGCCGTTGGGCGCCAGCTCACGAACCTTGTCGGCCAGCTCGCCGAGGCTGGTCTCGTCGGTGACGTCGAGCGGAATCGCCGGCGGCACTTCGGAAGGCAACCGCTTGGCGATGCGGTCGATCAGTCGGAGACGTTCGGGGATGCCGGTGATGATCACCGTTGCGCCCTGCTCCTGGGCTACTTTGGCCGTGCTGAACGCGATGGACGCGTCGGTGATGATGCCGGTGACCAGTACGGTCTTGCCGTCGAGAATTCCGCTCACTGTCTGTCTCACTCCTCTTTAGGTGTGGTGCATGGTCGGCGTGGGATGAAGGGACCGCTGGGTACCGGCTTGGCCGAAACCGTCAGTGGCCCATGCCGAGACCGCCGTCGACGTTGATCACGTTGCCGGTCACGTAGGCGGAGTCGTCGGACGCCAGGAACGACACCACGGCCGCCACCTCTTCCGGCTGGCCCATCCGCTTGGCCGGGATGGCTTGATCCACAGCGGTTTTGGTGTATTCCTCGGGCAGACTACGGGTCATGTCGGTGTCGATCAGACCGGGTGCGACGACGTTGGCGGTGATGTTGCGGCCGCCGAGTTCGCGGGTGACCGACCGGGCCAGGCCGATGACACCGGCCTTGGACGCCGCATAGTTGGCCTGCCCGGGTGTACCCATCAGACCGACCACCGAACCGAGGTAGATGAACCGGCCCCAGCGCTTCTTCAGCATGTCGCGGGTGGCTGCCTTGGTCACGCGGAAAGCACCGGTCAGGTTGGCGTCGACGACGTTCTCGAAGCTGTCCACGCTCATGCGCATCAACAACGTGTCGGCGGTGATGCCGGCGTTGGACACCACCACTTCCACCGGGCCCTGGTGTTCGGCGACCTCTTTGAAAGCTGCCTCCACCGAATCGGTGTCGGTGACATCGCAGGTGACACCGAAGAGACCTTCCGGTGCCCCCGAGCCGCGGTGGGTTACCGCGACCTTGTGTCCGTCGTCGGCGAGTCGACGAGCGACCGCCAGTCCGATTCCGCGATTGCCGCCGGTCACCAGTACCGAGCGTGAGACACGTGCACGAGCTTCATTGCTGTCTGACATGGTGGCACACCCTATCCGTTCGTCATCGTCATCTGTGCACCGACCCGCAAAGCACCTGGGCCGGTTCGAGCGCCCCCTGCGCTCACGGGAGACGTCTGTTGATGGCCAGCGCCGCGAAGGCCGATGCGAGCGCCAACAACGTGCCGGCGATCAGCCACGGTCGCGAGTTGTCGCCCCGGCGTTTCTCATACCCGATCTGTTGCTGCAGCGTCTCATACACGCGGTTGAGTTCGTCCAGGCTCGACGCGGTGAAGAACTCGCCACCGGACAGGTTGGCGATCTTGCGCAGCGATTCGTCGTCGACGGGCACCGGCACCTGATCGCCCTCGAGGTCGACGGTGCCGCCCATGGTGCCGAAGGAGATCGTCGAGACCGGGATCTTGAGCTCCTTGGCCTTGCGCGCCGCGGTGAACGCTCCGCGCGGATCATTCGGGTCGTCGGGCACCGTCTCCTTGCCGTCGGAGAGCAGCACGATGCGCGCCGGGGGTGCCGCCGCGTCACCACCCAACACCGCGTTGAGGGTCTGGATCTGCTGGATCGCGGCGAAAATACCCTCACCGGTCGCGGTCTTGTCGTCCAACCGCAGCTTGTCGACGGCCTCTTTGGTGGCGTTGTGATCGGGTGTCGGGGACACCAGGGTCGCCGCGGTGCCGGCGAATGAGATGAGGCCGAGGTTGATGCCGTCGGTGAGCTCGTCGGCGAACTTCTTTGCCGACTCCTGGGCGGCCTTGATCCGGGTCGGCGCCACATCGGTGGCGTTCATCGACCGTGACACGTCCATCACCAGGATCACCGTGGCCTTGTTCCGCGGAACCCGACGATCGGCCTGCGGACCGGCGATGGCCACCACCAGCAGGATCAGCGAGACGAGCAGGAGCGCGATGGGGACATGCCGCCATCGGTTGGGCTTCTGCGGCGACACCCGATCGAGGATGTCGGTGTTGGCGAACGCGAACGCCCGCTGGCGACGTAACCGCAGGACGTAGACGTAGACCGCCCCCAGGGCGACGACGACCAGCAGAAGCAACAGCCACCACGGGCTGGCGAGGATGGACACGTCCGATTCACCCCACCCCGGCCGCAAGTCCGCGGCGACGCCGGCCGACGAACTTGACGGTGTCGGAGATCCAGTCGCGATCGGTACGCAGACTCAGCACCGGACCACCACAGCTGCGAATCGTGCGATGAACCTGTTGCTGGTGTGCGCGGGCAGCGGCCGCGAAGTCCTGTCGGACGCGGTCGGTGATGGTGACGTCGCGAACCTCGCCGGACTCGGCGTCGGCCAGGGTCACCTCGCCGATCGCGGGCAGATCCATGTCTCGTGGGTCGAGCACTTCGACGGCGAGCAACTCGTGGTGACCGCCGATCGCCCGTAGCGAGCGCTCCCAGTCGATCGGGCCGAGGAAGTCACTGATCACCACGGCGAGACCTCGTCGGCGCATGGGTCGGCGTAGCGCCTCCAGACCGGCCTTGAGGTCACCGCGCACACCGGGCCCGGCGCGCCGCGTGGTCGCGATCGTCTTGAGCAGTGTCTGCGCGTGCGCCCGTCCACCTCGGGCGGGCACTCGGACCACCTGATCGCCGGTCACCAGGATCGCTCCGTGTCGGTTACCACCACCGGAAGTCAGGTGCACCATCGCCGCCGCCGCAGCCACCGCCAGATCGCGTTTGGTGCAGTTCACGCTGCCGAAGTCCAGGCTGGCCGACACGTCGACGACGAGCCACGTTTCCAGTTCTCGGTCGGCGATCATCTGCCGGACATGCGGCTGAGTGGTCCGGGCGGTCACCGACCACTCCATCCGCCGGATGTCGTCACCGGGCTGGTAGGCGCGCGCCTCCCCCGGTTCCGAACCGGGTCCGGGAATCAGACCGAGGTGTTCACCCTGCAGGACGCCGTCGAGCTTGCGTCGCACGGTGAGTTCGAGTGTCTTGAGGGCAGCGGTCAACTGCGGCTCGGACAACACACCGGCGCCAAGCGACGGCAGTTCGTTATTGGCCACCATGCGGTGCTGCCGCCTGATTCACCGGAGCGGCACCGTTGGGTGCCGAATTGTATTGCTGCGGAGCGCCATTGGCGGGGTACCCGGGTTGCGCAGGGGGATATCCGCCGCCGTTGACCGGCTGTGCACCGACCTGCGGCAGGCCGACGGTCTGCAGCACGCGGGTGATGACGTCGTCGGCGGTGACCTCGTCTGCCAGGGCGTCGTAGCTCAGCACCAGACGGTGCCGCAGGACATCCGGGACGATCTCGACGACATCGGCGGGCACCACATAGTCGCGGCCACGAATCAGGGCCAGCGCTCGGGCGGCGGCAACGATACCCAGCGTCGCGCGCGGTGACGCGCCGTAGGACAGCCACGACGCCACGTCGGTCAAGCCGAGTTCGGCGGGGCGTCGGGTGGTGTTGATGACACGGACGACGTAGTCGACGAGCGCGTGATGGACGAAGACGTTTGCGGCGGTGCGCTGCAACCGGACCATCGTCTCCGGGTCGAGAACGCGCGACGCGGTGGGCGGCGTGTTGCCCATGCGATAGACGATCTCGCGCTCCTCCTCGACCGACGGGTAGTCGACGAGCACCTTGAACAGGAAGCGGTCGCGCTGCGCCTCGGGCAGCGGGTAGACGCCCTCGTTCTCGATGGGGTTCTGGGTGGCCATGACCAGGAACGGATCCGGCATCGGGTAGGTGGTGCCACCGATCGACACGTGCCGCTCGGCCATCACCTCGAGCAATGCCGACTGCACTTTCGCCGGCGCACGGTTGATCTCATCGGCCAGCAGGAAGTTGGCCACCACCGGACCCAGTTCGGTGTCGAACTCTTCCTTGCCCTGGCGGTAGATGCGGGTACCGATGAGGTCGGTCGGCACCAGGTCGGGAGTGAACTGGACTCGGGAGAAGGTGCCACCGACGACGGTCGCGAAGGTCTCCACCGCGAGTGTCTTGGCGACACCGGGCACGCCTTCGAGGAGGATGTGCCCGCGGGCCAGCAATCCGACCAGGATTCGCTCGACGAGCTTGTCCTGCCCCACGATCACCCGCTTGACCTCGTACATGGCCCGCTCGAGGAGTGCCACGTCGCCGCCGGACAGCGCTGTCGGGGAGTCCTGTGCTGACGCCGTGGCGCTCGCACCGGACTCGACGTTTGAGTGCGAAGAGGTCAACCCTGTGCTCCTGTTCGTTCGCGATACGCCCGGCCGTCTCGTCGACGCGGCGCCTCGCCAGATGTCCGTGCCAGCCTAGTCGGGTGATCTGAAATCTCGCCAAGAAGGGCTGGCGTGTTCGACGACGGACTCGACCGATGACGGGCCGAGTGCGCCGCTAGAGCAGACGGACCACGTTCGGCATGGCGCCATCGGTCCGCAGCGGCGACACCTTGACCACGTCACCGGATTGCGGAGCCTCCAGCATCTTGTTGTCGCCCAGATAGAGCGCGACGTGCTGGCTGGCGTTGGGCCCGTAGAAGATCATGTCTCCGCGCTGCATCTGCGACAGTGGCACCTGCGGACCCGAGGTGTACTGATATCCGGTGTAGTGCGGCAGTTCGATGCCGACACCACCGAAGGCGTACATCATCAGACCCGAGCAGTCGAAGCCGATCTTGTTGAAGTCGCCGTAACTGTCGGCGACACCGCCGTCACGGATACCGCGCGTCGGTCCATTGGCGTCACCACCACCCCAGGCGTAGGGCACGTTGAGTTGCGAGAGGCCACGGTTGACGACGATCTCGACCGCCTGCGGCCCGCGCAAACCGGGACGGACGATCCCGCCGCCGCCCGATGAGCTGCCGAACAGCGAGCCGAGGCTGCCCGATCCGATCACCGAGCTCAGCGAGTCGGCCCCGCTGCCGGTCATATCCGACCCGCCGACGCCGAGCTCGTCGAGGAGCTGGGAGTGCGGGACCTGCTGCTGGCCGATGATGCCGGCCAGCACTTTCTGACCGACGTCGACGGCAAGCTTGGCCGCTGCCTCCGCGGCGACGGCCAGCGCCTGGTTGTCGCCCACCGGCGTTCCGCTCGGCAAGGCGGGCGCGGTCGGCGCCGTCGGACCACCGGGCGAGGCCGGGAACAGATTGGACAGCAGATCCGACGCGGCCTGTGCGGTCTGGGTGGGAGCGTCCACCTGGCGTTTGGGGGCAACCCCGCGCAGTTTGTCGATCCTGGACTGAATCGAATCGCGCTGCTTGACCAGTGCGGCGCGTTGACGCTGCTGCTGGCTCACTGCGGTGCGCGCCGCGTTCACTGCCGCGATGGCGTCGCTCTTGCGCGTCGCTGCGCTCTTGGTGGCAAAGGCCGCCTGCCGTTTGGTGGCCTGCAGTGCCGCAACACGATTGGCCTGCTGGTTCCGCGCGACCTGGAGGCGGCGGATGGTGTCCTGCTGCTTCTCCCCTAGTCGATTGAGGACGCTCACGCTCTCCAGCACCCGGTCCGGATTCGACGAGGAGACGTAGTTCGACATCGAACTGCGGGCACTGCCCTTGGTGTACACGGTGCGGGCGAACTCGTCGAACTCACGCTGTGCGTCGGTCACCGCTTGCGCCGACCGGGACAACGAAGTCTGCGCGTTCTTGGCGGCGACGGCCGCCAGGCGCTCGGCGGCAACCGAATTCTGGAAGTCGACGAGGGCGCGGTTGACGTTCTCTTGACGAACCGCGACGGCATTGTCGAGGTCGACCAGGTTCTGGTTGGTCGTGGCGATCTGATTGATCAGCGCGGAGACCTTCGAGGTGGCGTTCGGCGACGTGCCCGGAGCAGCCCACGCGGCCGGAGCACCGAGCGCACCCAGGACCACGGCGGACGCAATCGCGCACAGCCGGACGGCACGATACCGCGGGCGCGGCGCCACCCGCGCCGCATCGGTTAATTCTCGACTCACCAAGAACTCCCTTACCGTCCACACCATCGACACAACCCAACGCATGTGACTCACGAGATGACTCTCGCACCACACGTGACAACAGAACCGTACGTCACAAAAACCACATGAGAAAACATCGAACGAGAATTACATTGGCGTGATTACCTGCGGCGATGCCGTGAACAGGACAAAGCGCGCACTATCGGCGAGGTCTCAAATCGGCAACGACAGGCCGATGAAAGGCGACAGCGGCTTGCTGCGACTCATCACGACGTCGAGCCCAGGATGAGTGCAGTTGAATCCGCAGTGGAATCAGGGTTTCGACGAGGTAGCGACCGACTCGCGCGACGAGCCCGAATCCTCGGTGACCACCGGGCTGTCGGTGCCGAGCGGATCCCGGCGTCGACGACGAAGCGTCCGCAGTCGCGCGATGACTGCGCCGGCCGCGACGATGGCGATGAGCACAACGCCCACCACGGTCCAGTCGACGCCCGGTTCGGTCATCTGATCGAACATCTGTCGCGCGGCCAGCGGCGGATTGTTCAGCGTGAGGTTGTCGGTGGCCTGCTCCTGCTGCACGCGGCTGAACACCGGAGAGGCGCTGCCCACCGAGTTGGGACCCAGCACGATCACGGTCCCACCGGAACTGGACTGCACGTCGGTGGCGACGTCGCGATACATCTCGAAACGAGGCTGCGGCGTCGGGAGAACGACGAAGCTGACGTCGTAGCCTTCGGCCTTCGCGTGCGCGACGACATCGAGCAGGGCGGGCACCTGGTCGGCCGGTGCCGAGACATGGTCGGCGGCGACGTCGGCCTTGATCGCGGCCATGTCGAGTCCGACCGGGCCGCTCGGCGGCGAGATCTGCGGGATCGCGGACGGCTCAGCAAGGGAGGGTTCGGCCAGGAAGGATTGCGTCGCACCGGGGCTCATCGACTTCTCGCACCTGCCTGTTCATCACCGCTAGTGGGTCCAGAGGTTTCGCCATCATTAAATTCGCACGGACAACGGCCTGCGGGCAAACCCGCGCACCGCCGGTAGGACACAATGAACCACGTCCGGACGAGTTCCAACTCCTGCCCGCCATTCGGCGTGTCCGAGGTTGGTAACAGTACAAGCGTACTGTTAGGCTGGATGTGTCGCCGCGACCAATTCGCGGCCACAGCTGAGATCGACGCAGCCCGTCGGTCATGGTCAATGTCGACGAACAGGCGACTGCGCCGAGCGTCGATGATGTTCAGGCGGAGTGGCCCCTGAACCAACAGCACGGCCGGTGCAGCCCGCCGGCACCTGAGGAGAGTGGATAGTCGTGAGTATCGATTCATTTGGCGCCAAGGGCACCCTCGAGGTGGGCGACAACTCGTACGAGATCTACCGCCTGAGCGCGGTGAAGGGGACCGAGAAACTCCCCTACGCGCTCAAGGTGCTCGCCGAGAACCTGCTGCGCACCGAGGACGGCGCCAACATCACCACTGAGCACATCAATGCGATCGCCAACTGGGATCCGAGTGCCGAGCCGAGCATCGAGATCCAGTTCACCCCGGCGCGCGTGATCATGCAGGACTTCACCGGTGTCCCCTGCGTCGTCGACCTGACGACCATGCGTGACGCGGTCAAGGAGCTCGGCGGTGATCCGGAGAAGGTCAATCCGCTCGCACCCGCCGAGATGGTCATCGACCACTCGGTCATCATCGAAGCCTTCGGCAACGCCCAGGCCCTCGAACGCAATGTCGAGATCGAATACCAGCGAAACGACGAGCGCTACAAGTTCCTGCGTTGGGGCCAGGGCGCCTTCGACGACTTCCGTGTCGTTCCGCCGGGCACCGGCATCGTCCACCAGGTCAACATCGAGCACCTCGCGCGCTCGATCATGGTCCGCAACGGCGTCGCCTACCCCGACACCTGCATCGGTACCGACTCGCATACCACCATGCAGAACGGCCTGGGCGTGTTGGGCTGGGGCGTCGGTGGTATCGAGGCAGAGGCCGCGATGCTGGGCCAGCCGGTCTCGATGCTCATCCCGCGCGTCGTCGGCTTCAAGCTGACCGGTGCCGCCAAGCCGGGCGTCACGGCCACCGACGTGGTGCTGACCATCACCGACATGCTGCGCAAGCACGGTGTGGTCGGCAAGTTCGTCGAGTTCTACGGCAACGGCGTCGCCGAGGTGCCGCTGGCCAACCGCGCCACCATCGGCAACATGAGCCCCGAATTCGGCTCGACCTGCGCGATCTTCCCGATCGACGGCGAAACGGTGAACTACCTCAAGCTCACCGGCCGCTCCCAGGAAACCCTCGACCTCGTCGAGGCGTACGCCAACGAGCAGGGCATGTGGCTGGAAAAGGACGCCGAAGAGGCCCAGTACTCCGAGTACATGGAACTCGACCTGTCGACGGTCGTACCGTCCATCGCCGGCCCGAAGCGTCCGCAGGACCGCATCGAGCTGTGGGACGCCAAGAACGCTTTCCGCAAGGACATCCACAACTACGTCGAAGAGGGCAACACCCCCGCCTACACCAAGGTTGACGAGGCTGATGCCGAGTCGTTCCCGGCCTCGGATGCCCCGGCACTGTCCTTCGCCGACGATGACGCCTACATCCCGGCCCACGACGCCTCCAAGGGTGCCGAGGGTCGTCCGACCAAGCCGATCAAGGTCGAATCGGCCGAGCGCGGCACCATGATCCTCGATCACGGCATCGTCACCATCGCCTCGATCACCAGCTGCACCAACACCTCCAACCCGTCGGTGATGCTGGGCGCGGGTCTGCTGGCCAAGAAGGCCGTGGAGAAGGGCCTGACCTCCAAGCCGTGGGTCAAGACCTCGATGGCTCCGGGCAGCCAGGTCGTCACCGGCTACTACGACAAGGCCGGCCTGTGGCCGTACCTGGAGAAGCTCGGCTTCTTCCTCGTCGGCTACGGCTGCACCACCTGCATCGGTAACTCGGGTCCGCTGCCGGAGGAGATCTCCAAGGCGATCAACGACCACGACCTGACCGCCACCGCGGTGCTCTCGGGTAACCGTAACTTCGAGGGTCGGATCAACCCCGACGTGAAGATGAACTACCTCGCGTCGCCGCCGCTGGTCATCGCCTACGCGCTGGCCGGAACCATGGACTTCGACTTCGAAAGCGACCCGCTCGGAACCGATTCCGACGGCAACGAGGTGTTCCTCAAGGACATCTGGCCCTCCAACGAGGAGATCCAGGAGACCATCGCGAGTTCGATCTCGGCCGAGCAGTACGCGGCCGACTACGCCGACGTCTTCAAGGGCGACGAGCGCTGGCAGAACCTGCCCACCCCCGACGGCAAGACCTTCGAGTGGGACGACGAGTCGACCTACGTGCGGAAGCCTCCGTACTTCGAGGGCATGACCCCCGAGCCTGCTCCGGTCACCGACATCAAGGGTGCGCGCGTCCTGGCGAAGCTGGGCGATTCGGTCACCACCGACCACATCTCCCCCGCGTCGACGATCAAGCCTGGCACCCCGGCAGCGCAGTACCTCGACGCTCACGGTGTGGCCCGCAAGGACTACAACTCGCTGGGTGCCCGTCGCGGTAACCACGAGGTGATGATCCGCTCGACCTTCGGCAACATCCGCCTGCAGAACCAGCTGGTGGAGCAGACCGGCGGTTACACCCGCGACTTCACCCAGGACGGCGCTCCGGAGTCGTTCATCTACGACGCCGCGCAGAACTACGCCGCAGCCGGCACGCCGCTGGTGGTCTTGGGCGGCAAGGAGTACGGCACCGGATCGTCGCGTGACTGGGCAGCCAAGGGCACCAGCCTGCTGGGCGTCAAGGCGGTCATCACCGAAAGCTTCGAGCGCATCCACCGCTCGAACCTGATCGGCATGGGCGTCATCCCGCTGCAGTTCCCCGAGGGCGAGTCGCACAAGTCGCTGGGCCTGGACGGCACCGAGGTCTTCGACATCTCCGGCATCGAGGAACTGAACTCCGGCACCACCCCGGCGACGGTGCACGTCACCGCGACCAAGGAGGACGGCTCGGTCATCGAGTTCGACGCCAAGGTCCGCATCGACACCCCCGGTGAAGCCGATTACTACCGCAACGGAGGCATCCTGCAGTATGTGCTGCGCAACATGATCAAGGGCTGAGCGTTGCTCACCGGATCTCAGGAGAGCAGCAGTGCCCAAGGTCAGTGATGACCACCTCGCCGAATACGGCTACGACGGCGCCACCGTCAAACGCATAGAGGAGTCCACGGGACTCTCGCGAGGCGCCATCTTTCACCACTTCCGCGACAAGGAAGCCCTGTTCCTCGCGCTCGCGTCCGAGGACGCCGAGAAGATGGCCGACGTGGCCGCCGAGCAGGGCCTGGTCCAGGTCATGCGTGACATGCTCGCGCGCCCGCAGGACTTCGACTGGCTCGGAACCCGACTCGAGATCGCTCGAAAGTTGCGGACCGACAACAGCTTCCGTGAGGCGTGGGCGGCGCATTCGGCCGATCTCGAGCAGGCCACGCTGGCGCGCCTGGAGCGCGGCCGGGCGTCGGGCCGGCTCCGTGACGACGTACCCACCGACGTCCTGGTGAACTACCTCGACCTCATTCTCGACGGACTCATCACCCGCCTCGCATCGGGACAACCCACCGACGACCTCTACCCCGTGCTCGATCTGGTGGAGGAATCGGTGCGGGTCTCACCTCTCGCGTAGACACCTACCGCCTCGCCCATCTCCGAACTCCACCCGGGATTCAACCCGTGGGTGGATCCATGATCGACGCTTGAGAGTCGACGATCATTGCATCGCGGCTGACCGCCGCGGTCCCACAACATCATCGAACCGTTCGCGGTTCGATGCTTCCGAAGGGATCACCGCAATGATCATCGAAGCAACGATCGGCATGCTGCTCGTCGGGTGGCTGCTGTTCCGACAGACCCAACCGCGCCCGGTCCGGTCCTCTCCGCGTGGCGCGATCATCGTGACCGTCGTCGGTGCGGTACTGGCGTACAAGTTTGTGTCCGCACACCCAGTCGCCACCATCGACGAACTGCTGTTCGCGGCGTCCCTGGTTCTCGGCATCGGGTTCGCGGTGGTGCGTGCGCACACTGTGCGGATCTACCGCGATCCGGCCGGGGTACTCGTGACACGCGGCACGATGTTCACTCTGGCCCTGTGGGCGGGGGGCATCGCCACGCACATCGGCATCGACCTGGTCGGCGACGAGAACCTGAGTACGTCGACGCTGACGCTCTACATCGGGGTGGTCGCACTGGCTCAGACGCTGATCGTCCTGTACCGCGCACGTAGCGCCGGCCATCTGCGAGATGCAACGAATCCCCCTGCGCAACAACTGGTTACCACCTCTGCACGACGGCGTCCCTGACGTATGCGGGCATCGACACGCCACCCAAGACCAAAGAGAGGACTGACCATGACCAGCACCCCGCAGCCGGCGATCACGCTGAGTGGAGTCACCAAGACGTTCGACAATCCCGACGGCACCACCTTCAACGCGGTGGACGACATGTCGCTGACCATCGGCGTCGGCGAGGTGGTCGCGTTCCTCGGACCCAACGGCGCCGGCAAGACCACCACGATCGACATG
Organism: Actinomycetes bacterium; assembly: GCA_023461275.1. Taxonomy (GTDB): domain Bacteria; phylum Actinomycetota; class Actinomycetes; order Mycobacteriales; family Mycobacteriaceae; genus Gordonia. The sequence goes on from JAEYMI010000048.1 coordinate 244,703, forward strand.
ATCCTCGGACTGACCCGCCCCACGTCGGGTTCGGTGCGTGTCTTCGACGACCATCCACGCCAGGCCACCCGACGCGGCCGGGTCGCGGCGGTCATGCAAACCGGCGGTCTGCTCCCGGATCTCAGCGTCGAGGACACCGTCAGGATGATCGGATCCCTGTATCCGGGCTCGGATACCGAGCATTGCATCGATCGGGCCGGGCTGACCGACTTCCGCACGCGAAAGGTCTCCAGATGCTCTGGCGGACAACAGCAGAAGCTACGATTCGCACTGGCGCTGCTCTCGAACCCGACCCTGCTGATACTCGACGAGCCCACGGCCGGAATGGATGTGGAGGCCCGACGGGAGTTCTGGCGGGCTGTCCGCGAAGACGCCGGCCGGGGACGAACGATCATGTTCGCCACCCACTACCTCGAAGAAGCCGACCAGTTCGCCGACCGGATCGTGCTGGTGGCACACGGCAAGGTTGTCGCCGACGGCACGACTGCCCAGATTCGCTCCTCAGTCGACGGCCGGGTCGTATCGGCGGTACTACCCGACCGCGACGTCCGCGCTCTACTCGGCGCGGTACCTGGCAGCCGAGTGCAGGAATTGCGCGGCAACCGAACGTATTTCGCCAGCGACGACTCCGACGAATTGCTGCGCGTCATGCTCTCGCACACCTCCGCACGCGAGATCGAGGTGGTCTCACACAACCTCGAGGACGCGTTCATCAAACTCACCCGTCAAGCCACCGATCTGGAGGTTTCCGCATGACCGCCATCGATGTCGCCCCCAGCGCTGGAGGGCTCAATCCCACCTTCGTGCGATTGGAGATCTCCCGTCTGGTGCACAACCGGCAGTTCCTGATCTTCACCCTGCTGCTGCCCGCGGTGCTCTATCTCGCCCTGTTCAAGCAGGGCAACTCCGCCGGCGACGCATCGCTGGCCCACGGCAACTTCGCCGCGTGGATGATGCTGGGCGTCGCGGTCTACGGCGCCGCAGCGGCCAGTACCTCAACGGCCGCAGCCATTTCCATCGAACGGTCGTCGGGCTGGATGCGTTCTCTGCGGCTGACACCGGTCAGTCCGGTGGCGTACGTGGTGATGAAGGCTTTGGTGTCGATGGTCGTGGCCGGACTTCCGGTCGCGGTGGTCGCCGGACTCGGAGCCGCCACCGGCGTACAAGCCGAGCCCGCGGTGTGGATCATCGGTCTACTCGTCGCGTGGATCGGGTCACTGGTGTTCGCAGTGCTCGGATTGGCCATCGGCCTGAGCTTTCGCCCCGAGATCGTGATGCATATGCCCGGATTGACGATGACTGCGCTGGCCTTCATCGGCAATCTGTTCATCCCACTCTCGGGCACCATGCTCACCATCTCGTCCTTCACTCCGATGTACGGCGTGGCCGTCCTCGCCCGCTACCCGCTCAACGACGGGTATACCTTCTCCGGCGAACACATCTCACTTCTCGGCGCGGTGATCAATGCGGTGGTGTGGGTGAGCGTCTTCGCCGGTATCGCCGCCGTCCGGTTCGGCCGCAGCAGCGAGCGACAGTAGGCCAAGTCGGTCATTTCACCCCTGCCGACCGATCGCTCACTATACGATCGGTCGGCAGATCGACTAGCCACCGAGGAGGGGTCGTGTTCCCAGGAGTCATCGCTGCCGCCACACCAGACAAGCCCGCGGTCATCCGACCGGCCACCGGCGAACAGCTGACCTACCAGCAGCTCGACGAAAACTCCACCAGGCTGGCCAATCACCTTGCCGCACTTGGCCTTCAAACCGGCGATTCGATCGCGATGGTCTCCGAGAACGATCTCCGGATGTTCGACGTCTACTGGGCGGCATTGCGTAGCGGGCTCTATGTGACCGCGATCAATCATCATCTGACCGCCGATGAGACCAACTACATCCTCACCGATTGCGGCGCGAAGGTCCTCTTCGCCGGCGCTTCGGTGGCTGACGCCGTCGCCGGGACCGGTTCAATCGAGGCCCTCGCCGAGCCGGGGCGTCGCCTGGTCTGGGGTGGCACCATCGCAGGGTTCGACGACTACGACGCCACGCTCGCCGCGGCGTCGAACACGCCCCGCACTGATCAGCCACGCGGCACCGACATGCTGTATTCGTCGGGGACCACCGGGCGACCCAAGGGGATCAAGACGCCGCTGCCGGATGGCCAGGTCGATCAGATCCCGGACGCCTACACCGCGATCTTCGGACCGATGTACGGATTCGATGCCGACACCGTCTACCTCTCCCCTGCACCGCTCTATCACGCTGCGCCCCTGCGCTATTGCGGTACCACGACGTCGCTCGGCGGCACAGTCATCATGATGGATCGCTTCGATCCGGAGACCGCACTGGCCTACATCGAGTCCTATCACGCAACCCATAGCCAGTGGGTGCCGACGATGTTCATCCGAATGCTGAAGCTGCCCAAAGACATCCGCGACAAGTACGACGTCTCCAGCATGAAGGTCGCAATCCACGCCGCAGCACCGTGCCCGACCGAGGTCAAGCGGGCGATGATCGAGTGGTGGGGACCGGTGATCCACGAGTACTACGCTTCCACCGAGGCCGCCGGCGCCACCTTCATCGGACCGCAGGAGGCACTCGATCATCCCGGGTCGGTGGGCAAGGCGCTTCTCGGCACGCTGCGGATCTGCGGCGACGACGGTGCCGAACTACCGGTGGGTGACAACGGGGCGGTATATTTCGAACGCGCCGAGATGGATCGGATGCCCTTCGAGTACCACAACGACCCGGACAAGACCGCGGGCGCCCAACATCCCGATCACTCCAACTGGGCGACCACCGGCGACCTCGGCTACGTCGATGACGACGGCTTCCTCTACCTCACCGACCGCAAGGCATTCATGATCATCTCCGGCGGGGTGAACATCTACCCGCAAGAGGCCGAGAACGTGTTGATCAATCACCCCGCCGTCTACGACATCGGCATCATCGGGGTGCCCGACGACGAACTCGGTGAGGTGGCCAAGGCATTCATTCAACTCGCCGACGGCTACACAGCGTCCGACGAGCTGACGCGCGAGCTCCTGGACTTCGCGGGCGAATCGTTGGCCCGTTACAAGATTCCGCGCGCGATCGCCTACGTCGACGACCTTCCGCGAACGCCCACGGGCAAGCTGGTCAAGGGCGAGCTGCGCAAGCAATACGTCACGCACTGAACGCCGGCCCGGTCGTTAACTTGGCTATCAAAAGTTAGGTTTTGCTTACCTAATTCATAGGCTAGGGTCATCCGCGTGAACGAACCACAAACCGGTGCCGAAGTGTCCCGACGATCGGTGCTGCGCGGCGCCGTCGCCGCAGGCGCGACCGCCGCGCTCACCGTCACTGTCGGTGCCACACGTGCCGCCGCCGCACCCGCTTCGGCTGAATCGGCCATCGTCATCGGAACCGGCTTCGGCGGTGCGGTGGCCGCGTTACGCCTCGGGCGCGCCGGCATCACCACCACCGTGTTCGAGCGCGGCCGGCGTTGGCCGATCCGCCCGGACGGCAACACCTTCGCCACGTTCGACAGCCCCGACAAGCGGGCCGCGTGGTTCAGCGACACCGCGGGAATCTCCAGCTCACTACAGACACCCGTGCAGCGATATCCGGGCCTGCTCGACGCGATCAAGGGAAACGGGATCACGTCGGTCTACGGTGCGGGCGTCGGTGGCGGGTCCCTGGTCTACGGGGCATTCAGTGCCCAACCCGACCGGCCGGACTTCGAGATGGTCTTCCCCGGCGGCACCGACTACTCCGAACTCGACCGCGTCTACTACCCGCGGGCCCGAAAGATGTTGCGCGCGAGCCCACTTCCGCCCGATATCCTCGCTCACCCCAATTACGTCGGTGCCCGATCATGGTTGAAGGTCGTCGACCGTTACGGCATCGAACCACGCTTCATCGACTACACCATCGACTGGGACATCGTGCGCGCCGAACTCGCCGGTCGCGCCCCGCGTGGCGTGTCCATCGGCGACCTCTCCTACGGGGTGAACAGCGGGGCCAAGACATCGGTCGACCACACCTATCTCCCCGCCGCCGAAGCCACCGGGCATGTGACCATCAACCCGATGCACGAGGTCTTCGAGATCCGGCCGCGCAGTCGTCGGCCCGGATTCGTGGTGCGCGCCAGGCAGATCGATCATCAGCACCGCACCTTGCGGGTAGTGACCGCAGAGGCCGATCATCTGTTCATGGCAGCGGGCTCGTACCACACCACCTCGCTACTCGTACGGGCCCGAGCCGAGGGCCTGCTCCCCCGACTCTCACCGAAGATCGGGGACGGCTTCGGCGGCAACGGCGACTTCCTCATCACCCGTACCGCATTGCGAGAGCCGTACGGACCGGTTCAGGGCGGACCCGGCTACGGGCGCATCCGCGACGGAGATGCTCCAGGTGGACCGGGCGCGATCGTTTACCAGGCCACACCTTTTCCCGCCCCGCTCGGCGGGATCGCCACCACCCATCTCATCCAGGTGCACACCGATGAGCGCGGCACGATCGACTACAACCGCGCGACCCGCTCCACCGAACTGAACTACCCGTATCCCGAGGGACGCAGCGTCCTCGATCGTCGCGCGATGGCCTTTGCTCGAAACTTCCACCGCCGCACCGAAACCCGGCACGGATTCGATGGCAACGGAATCGTCATCGGCGACCGGCTCTCCGGATTCGGCTCGGCGAGCACCTTTCACGGACTCGGCGGCGTCGTCATCGGTCAGGCGGCCACGCCCGACGGCGCGGTCAAGGGTTACGACAACCTCTACGTCGTCGACGGCTCGTTCGCCCCGGGCGCGGTGGGCCTGGTCAATCCGTCACTGACGATCACCGCGCTTGCCGAGCGCACCATGGACCGATTCCTCTCCAGTCGCTCATGACCGCCGCGTCACCGGCACTCTCCGACATCGATGAACGCTGCACCGACGCACCATTGCCCGGGCTGATCCGCGTCGAAACCCACTCTCGCTCGTCGATGACACCGACGATTGTGGACATGGTGCGGTCGGTGTATCCGCACCAACAGATCTACGGCGATTACTGCACCGTGCACGGCTACGTCGACGCACCGCCCCGTGAACTCTACGAGTGGCTCTCCGATACCCGATCACTCGAGGAATGGACCTACAGCACCAGGGGTTTCACCGGACCGGACGACGAAGGTGTCTGGACCGGACACGACGCACTCAACGCCGCGACCCCGATTTTCGTCCGAACGCATGCCAATCCCGAGGCCATGACGGTCGACTATCACTGCGCGTGGGATCAGGGCCGACATTTGTGGATGATCTATCTGATGCGTGTCGTCGACGCACAAGTGGTGCTCGGCAAGCCGGGTTCGGTGGTGCTCTGGACCAACTGTCGGCATCCCAATTACGACGAGAATCCCTATCCCGACACCGCGCCGCCGGACCGCGAGGAGTGGGTCGGCGACCTCTGGGACTCCTTCTGGGCCGGCCACCAGATCGAGCTCAACAATCTGACCGCGATCGCCGAATACCGCCATCGCCATCAACTCCCCATCACCCCGGAGTGGATGCGTCGCTGAGCTCCGGGACGGAATCCACCCGGTATCGCCGCCGCGATGCCGGACGTTACGGCATGTGCGCGGCGCGTCACGCACCCGAATGAACTGCGATAACGCCACGGTCACAGACCTCTCGGACCGCTAACGATCGACCGCGGACGAACGGATGAGCCGGTGACGGGGCGACGAGCCCCGCGTCCGCTCGATCGAAGAGGTTCACCATGACACTCACCCACTCACCGCGCCGTTCCTCAATTCACCGCCGTTGGATCCCACTGGCCGCCGCGACCGCGCTCAGCGCAGGACTGCTCACCGGCACCGTCGGCATCGGTCAGAGCTCTGCTGATCCCGACCCATCGACAGCAGCGACGTCAACGACCACTACGCCACCCACCACCGCGACGCCGTCCACCGGCCCCGCGGACGCGCCGACGCCTGCCTCCACCGAGGTCAGCGCACCGCCGTCGGTACCGGCGGCCACGACCACCCAGCCCGCACCGACGACAACCCCACCGGCCACCACACCGTCAACCAGCACTCCGACGACCACGAAGCCGGCCACCGAGCGCTCATCGTTGATTCTCACGTCATTTGTGAGCCTTCCCGGCGGCATCGAACCGGTTGCCGGCGTGCATGTTCGGCTCATCAACGCCGAGACCGGACAAACGTATCGGGCGACGACGGGCACCAGAATCTTTCTCCCGTTCGGCTCATATACCTTCTCGGCGACCAGCTGGCCCGACGGCTACCACCTTGTCCACGGTTCAGGAGGAGTGCACCTGGACACCGAATACGGCACCCACATTCAGATCATCCTGGCGCACGATTTACCCGAACAGTCCGCCACCGCATTGCGAATCGTCAAGCGTGACAGGGTATCCGGCGAGCCATTGGCCGGGGCCCAGTTCGCCATCAGCACCTGCGACGGACGTCCGGTGGCCTCCGGCACCTCCGGACCGATGGGCGTGGTCTATCAGGAGGTTGCCCCGGGATGCTACCGCGCAACCGAAACCGCGGCGCCCGCAGGTTATCTCGCCGAAGCACGCGCGTACACCTTCGAAGTGACCCGCGGCAAGATCGCCCTGCAGAACGTGTACAACCTTCCTCTCGATCACGTGACCTGGCGTAACCCGTCGTCACGGGTGGCGCTGTCGGCCATCCCGTCGGGCCCGGTGGATCAGCCGTGATCGCCGGTCGACGACGTTGGCTTGCCGGCCTGCTGGTGACCTTCGCCCTACTCGGAAGCGGCTGCGCCACAACCGAACAGAAGCCTGCTACCGCCACGACATCATCGGCCGCACAGACCGAACTCCCCCGCCCGCTTCCCGCGAAGACCGACGAGTCCGCGGCGCCGGTCCGGGTCGGCATCGGAGGGCACACCGCACCGGTCGACCCGGTCGCCACCGATACGACCGGAACGCTGCTGCCTCCGCAGGACGTCTCGCGGTTGGGCTGGTGGGTGGATTCGGCACTTCCCGGATCGGGCGTGGGGACCGTCGTCATCGCCGGGCACGTCGACGAAGCCACCCAGGGAACCGGATTCGCGGCGCGGTTCGCGACCATTCCGGTGGGATCGGAGGTCACCGTGACGAGTTCGTCGGGCACAGCGGTGACCTACCGGATCACCCGGATCCAGAAGGCGGACAAACGCTCCGCGTTCCCGGCCGCCGAACTCAACCGCCTCGATGGTGCGCAGACACTCGCCCTGGTCACCTGCGGTGGTCGGTTCGTGGGTCCACCGCTCGGCTATGCAGACAACGTGATCGCCTGGGGCACACCGGTGTGAGCGAGAAGCGTCAGGCCAGCTCGATGAGCTCCTGGTACTCCTCACTCCAGTGGTCCTCGGTGCCGTCGGGAAGCAGAATCACCCGCTGCGGATCGAGTGCGGCGGCGGCGCCGGGATCGTGGGTCACCAGTACCACCGCGCCGGTGTAGCTGCGCAGCGCATCGAGCACCTGCTCGCGTGAGATCGGATCGAGGTTGTTGGTCGGCTCGTCGAGCAACAACACATTCGCCGACGACGAGACCAGCCCGGCCAGCGTCAGTCGGGTCTTCTCACCACCGGATAGGGTTCCGGCCGGCTGGTCGAGCTGAGCGCCGCTGAACATGAAGGCGCCGAGCAGACCACGCAGGTCCTGCTCGCCCGCATCCGGCGCGGCGTGCCGGATGTTCTCCCACACCGAGGCCATGTCGTCAAGGGTGTCGTGCTCCTGCGCGAAGTAACCGATCTTGAGGCCGTAGCCGGGTTCCAAGGTGCCGCGGTCGGGCTTCTCCACGCCGGCCAGGAGCTTGAGCAGGGTGGTCTTGCCCGCACCGTTGAGTCCGAGGACCACCACGCGGCTGCCCTTGTCGATGGCGAGGTCGACGCCGGCGAAGATCTCCAGCGACCCGTACATCTTGGTCAGACCCGACGCCATCAGTGGGGTCTTGCCGCAGGTCGCGGGCTCGGGGAAACGGATCTTGGCGGTGCGGTCGGCCACCCGCTCCTCGTCGAGCGAATCGAGCATGCGGTCGGCGCGTTTGAGCATCTGCTGGGCGGCCGTCGCCTTGGTGGCCTTGGCACCGAGCTTCGCGGCCTGGGCGCGCAACGCCGACGCCTTCTTCTCGGCGTTGGCGCGTTCACGTTTACGACGTTGCTCGTCGGTCGCGCGGGCGTCGAGGTAGCGCTGCCAGCCCATGTTGTAGACATCGGCCTCACCGCGCACGGCGTCGAGGAACCACACGCGGTTGACGACGTCGGCGAGCAGATCGACATCGTGGCTGATCACCACGAGCCCGCCGTCGTGGTTCTGCAGAAAGCTCCGCAGCCAGGTGATCGAGTCGGCGTCGAGGTGGTTGGTCGGCTCATCGAGGAGCAGCGTCGTGTCGGATTTCCCGGAGCCGTCGGATGCGGCGAATAGGATGCGCGCCAACTCGATTCGACGCCGCTGTCCACCAGACAGGGTGCGTAACGGCTGCCCGAGTACGCGGTCGGGCAAACCGAGGCTGTTGCAGATGCGTGCGGCGTCGGATTCGGCGATGTAGCCGCCGAGCGCCGAGAACCGCTCCTCGAGCTGGCCGTAGCGGTTGACCGCCTTGTCGCGAACCTTGTCGTCGGCTGCCTCGGCCATCAGCGCCTGCTGCTTCTCCATCTGATGCAGCAGTTCATCGAGGCCGCGGGCCGAGAGCACGCGATCCCGGGCGAGCACATCGAGGTCACCCTCTTTGGGATCCTGCGGGAGGTAGCCGAGTTCGCCACTGCGAACGATCTCGCCGGCATACGGTTCGGTTTCTCCGGCCAGGATCCGCAGCGTGGTGGTCTTACCAGCACCGTTGCGGCCGACCAGCCCGATCCGGTCGCCGGGTTGGATGCGCAGTGCCGAGCCGGGCGACGACAACAAGGTCCGAGCGCCCGCTCGAACTTCCAGGTCGGTCGCGGTGATCATAAGGGTCGAGTCTAGGCGATGCCTGTCGGGCCGGATTGCTCCCTTCCGCGCTCCCCGACGAACTCCGCTGCATCGGTCGTGCCGATACGGTGTGAGGGGTGAGCCAACCCACACCAACATCGACACCTGGGGTTCCTGGTGACCGGTGACCACGACGTGATCGTCGTCGGGGCCGGCCCGGCCGGGCGGGCGTTGACTCACCGTTGTCTGCGCGCCGGACTCGATGTCGCACTGGTCGATCCCCGGCCCCACGCGCCGTGGACGGCCACTCTCGCGTGCTGGTCCGACGAGTTGCCATCGTGGCTGCCCAACAATGCCGTCTCGATCGAAGTGGAATCGATCGCGATGCGCAATGCGGTGAGCGTCGACCTCGCGCGGCGGTACACGGTATTCGACACCGATGCGCTGCAACGCACCCTGATCGTCAACGGCGCGCGGACCATCGCCGAGCGGGCCGAACAGGTCGACGAACATCAGGTGGTCACCGCAACCGGGACCACCCTGACCGCCGGAGTCGTCGTCGACGCCCGCGGGGCCGCCGGACGTGGCCCTCGGCAGACCGCCTGGGGCATGATCGTGCCGCGCGAGCAGGCACTCCCGGTACTCGACGGCGCACCGGCGGTGCTGATGGACTGGCGTCCGGCAGGTGATGAGCGGGCTGGTGCCGCTGCGTCCTTCCTGTACGTCATCCCCCTCGACGACGAGCGGGTGCTCCTCGAGGAGACCTGCCTGGCCGGTGATCCGCCGATTCCGGTGCGCACCTTGCGATCTCGGCTCGAGAAACGAGTAGGGCACTTTGCGATGTCCCCGATCGGCACCGAGACCGTCTCGTTCGCGTTGCGCGGCGTCAACGACACCCCGTGGAAAGTGCGTCCACTGCTGTTCGGGGCACGCGGCGATCTGATGCATCCGGCGACCGGGTACAGCGTGGCGACCTCACTGCGCAAGGTCGATACCATCGTCAATGCCGTTGCCGCCGGGGTGGATCCGGTCCCGGCGCTGTGGCCGGCCACCGCGCGTGGTGTGCAGCGCCTGCGACTCCGGGGCGTGCGCACACTGCTGGCACTGCCACCCCAGCAGCTCCGGGAGTTCTTCGACGTATTCGCCGCGATGCCGGTCGGTCTGCAACGCGCCTACCTGTCCGGCCGGACCGATCTGCGCGGCACCGCCGAGGCAATGACCTGGCTGTTCGGGCATGTCGACGGGCGCACCAAGCGAACCCTGATGACTGCGACGGTATGGCCCCGCCGACGTCAGCAGCCCGGAGCCTGAGGTGCCGTACCAGCGGTCTTGATCCAGGCGTCGGTACGAAGCCGAAGTCCGGCCCGGCGGGCTCGGTGCGCACTCTGTCCCAGAGTGCCGTTGTCTCCGTTCCGGTTCCGTCCGCGGACGGACCGGTCACCGGGTCCCCGATCGCCGTGCACACGATGTACGCGGCCGAATTGTGATGAGGAATCCGACCACGGACTACAGCGTCGCCACCTCGCTGGCCTGTGCCGACGACGTCGCGACCGAGATTGCGGACGGCGCCGACCCCGCAGCAGCCCTGTGGCCGACGTCGGCACGTTGGGTTCACGAACTCCGGATCCGCGGTCTGTCGGCGCTGCTCGACCTCTCGGCCGAGCAGACCCTCGACTTCTTCGACGCCTTCTTCACCATGCCGATCGACGTCCAACGAAGCTACCTCAGCGAACGCGACAACCTCCCGGGCACACTCAAGGCGATGGGCCGCGAGGTCAAGGGCGGCGGTATGCGAACCGGGATGACCATCGCGCGCGGTGCGGCGACCGGCCACAGCTGGTCCGACGTCTGAGCGGTCAGTCGAGCGGTGCCGTCAAGTAGTGCTGGATCGTCGCGCCAACGCTGTTCACCAGAATCTGCGCAGGAATGTCTGTGGTCAGTGGAAGCGCGAGAACCTTGCGGCTCAACGCCAAACCGAGGACCTGACCGGCAATCAAACCGGTGCGTGTCGGCGCCTCGTCCTCATCGGAAACCACGGCAGTAACCATGGGCAGCATGTGCGCCTCCACGATCTCCACCACCCGATCCCGCGCCACCGGGTCGGTCATTGCACTGCGGAGCAACACGCTGAGCAGATCGCCCGCAGTATCGTCGTCCCAGATGCGCAGGAAGTGTTCGACGACTGCTCGACCGCGTTGCTCTTCGGGCAGCACCGATAGGTCCGGGACCTCGACGTCGACGGTGGTCGCCGCGGTGAACAGGCCCCGCTTGTCGCCGAAATAACGAATCACCATGGACGGGTCTATATCTGCATCCTGCGCGATGGCCCGCACGGTGGCACCGGCAAACCCGCTGCGCGCGAAGTGTTCTCGCGCCGAGTCGAGAATCGCGGCACGGGAGCGCTGCGCTCGCTCCTTCTTGGTCGGCCGCTCCCTGTTGGTCACCGTCGGGGGTTGCATGACCCCCAGTCTAGCGAGTTATGATCAACACGCGTTGGCCAACACTTGTTGACTAACTCTCACACAGATCCTTACACCATCAAGGAGAAGGTCATGTTGCCCGAGAACATCGACGTGCTGATCGTGGGCGGAGGCCCGACCGGACTCGTCGCCTCGACCGTCCTGACACGCGCGGGGCGCGACGTACTCACCCTCGACGAACAACCCGAGGGGCACAACGCCTCCCGGGCCGCGGCCATTCAGGCACGAACAATGGAGATCCTGCAGGAGCTCGGCGTCGCCGACACTCTCGTGGACGAGGGCGTCGTGGTCCCCTACTTCACGTTTCGAAACCGCGAGAAGCTGCTCAACGAACTGCGATTCGCCGATCTCGACACGCGGTATCCGCACGTGACCACGATCCAGCAGTGGCGGACCGAAGAAGTACTCACCGAGAACCTGCACCGACTCGGTGGTCACATCACCCGCGGATACAGGGTCACCGGACTCGACGAGACAGCGTCTGGCATCGACGTCCATGTCGACGGACCTGACGGGCTCGAGACCGTGCGAGCGCGGTTCGTCGTCGGAGCCGACGGCACGCATTCGGTGGTTCGCGAATCGGCTGGCATCGAGTTCGTCGGCGGCGACTATCCACAGTCTTTCGTACTCGCCGACGCGGAGTTCAACGAGTGGCCGCTGCGCTTCGACGAGGTGCAGAACTTCTTCTCCCCCAACGGAATCGTCGTGAGTGGTCCGTTGCCCGAGGGTCGTCGTAGGGTGCTGTTCACGTGGCCAGAGGAGGTCGACGACGTCGACGTTGCCCTCGTACAAAACGTGCTCGACACTCGCGGTCCGCGGGGGGCGAGAGTCTCGCGCATCGCTTGGGGCTCCCAATTCCACGTCCATCACCGCATCGCCGAGCACTTCCGGAAGGGGCACATCTTCCTCGCGGGTGACGCCGCACATGTGCACAGCCCTGCCGGCGGACAGGGTATGAACCTCGGCATCCAGGATGCCTACGAGCTCGGCCTGGTGCTGGCGGCAGCGCTCTCACCGACTCCCACAGTGCATCTCGACACGTACGAACATCGGCGGCGTCCCATCGCTGCGTCGACCGTGCGGCTGACCAACCTGATGACGACCGCATCGGTTGCCGAGAATCCGGTGGCGATGAAGATCCGAGACTTTGCCATGAACGCGATCGGGCATCTGCCACCCGCCCGCAAGCAGATGGCACTGCACATGGCAGAGCTCGTGGCGTGATCATGGCGACACTGACCGGACTGCATCACCTCAAGTTTCCGGTCACCAACCTCGAGCTGAGCGTCGATTGGTACACAAGGGTTTTCGACGCAACGCACATCAAGCGCTTCGACCATTACGATAGGACCGGTCATCGCTACGCCGTCGTGATCTCGATTCCCGGTATCGCGGAACTGATCGAACTGCGACTTGATCGCGCTGCGGCGCAGGGAATCGCGGGCTTCGATCCGGTCACCTTCGGAGTGGTCGACAATGCCGCACTGCAGCAATGGATTGAACACCTCGACCGACTCGGAGTGCCGCACAGCCCACCGATCACCGGCTATATCGGGCAGGTCGTTCGCCTCTCCGCACCGGATGGCATGACGATTCAGATCTACACGGATCCGGCAGACGGATTCGAGTCGGCCACGTTCGACCGCTCCATCATCGTGGAGCCGGTCGCCGGGCACCGAATCACCGACTCCCCCGCCTGAGCGACCGCCACTGCTCAACGACCTCGTCGACGTCGATGACGTGGGCTGTGACGACGGACGGGAGCCCGGCCCGCGTGGTCAGATGTGCTTCGCGCACACGACGATTGAAGTCGGCGAGGATCTCGCGCACCGCTGATTCGTCGGCGATGTCGGCCAGGGAATCGGGAAAGCCTTGCGCCTCCTTACGGAGTTGCAACGAAGCCGGCAGAAGGGCCGTCGAATCAAGTCCTTCGTCGCGGATCTTGCGCTTGACCCACCAATCGGGGTCGTCGGTATCGGAGAGGTCGAGCGGCTTGCCCATGCCCGGCAGGTTGTCGAACTCGCCGCGCTCGGTGGCCTCGCGGATCACCTTCTCCACGCGCGTTTCGTACGTGGGCGGCTTCCAGCGGCGGACACGACGAAACCGTCCTTCGGGTTCGTCCATGTGTCCAGGATGCCACAGCGTCCACAGCCTGGCGGGAAGCCGATGGGCGTCCTTACGAGACCTTAGTCATCTCGACTCGGGAGGAAATGCGGTGGCTGGGTTGGGCTTCGCGACACTGCCGCTATCCGTCGACCCGCACGGAGAGCCGGTGCTGTTCTGCCCAGCGCGCCAGGTCCAGGAGCGGCCCGGTTGCCAGCGACGTACCAACCTCGGTCAGCGCGTAGACCGCAGCGTCGCCTCGGCGGTCCTGCAGTCTCTCCAGTGACTGGTGCAGCGACTTGTCGCTGATCCCGCCGATCGATGCGAGCAGATCGACCCTGCGCGCCGGCCCGGGCCGCGGCGCGGTCAGCACCACGGCGTCCCATTATCGCGGGCGACGAACTCACCGGACATCAGACGGCAGCGGCGATCAGCAGACATCTGGGCCGAACGGACCGCTACCGGAGAATCGACCCGGCGGGTGATCCACTCATCGAACGACTGGAATCGGCTACCGATGAGGGTCGGATGTCGTCGGCTGATCTGATCGAACTACGGAGACAGTTCCCGTTCTTGCTCAGCGTCGACGAATGGCTGTCGACCTCAGACAGTGAATCCCAGCGCGCGTAGTTGCTCGCGGCCGTCGTCGGTGATCTTGTCCGGACCCCACGGCGGCAGCCACACCCAGTTGATCTCCAGGTCGGTGCACAAACCGCTGCCGACCAGCGCTGCCCGTGACTGATCTTCGATGACATCGGTGAGCGGGCACGCAGCGGAGGTGAGGGTCATGTCGATCTTGGCGACCGCTTCGTCGGTGATCTCGATGCCGTACACCAGTCCCAGATCGACGACGTTGATGCCGAGCTCGGGATCGACGACGTCTCGCATCGCCTCTTCGACGTCGTCGAGTTGCGGCAGTTGAGAACTCGGCACCGCCGGTGCGGTCGTGGTGGTATCCGGGGTGACCGTATCGGTCACGGTGGTTTCGTCACTCATGCTGACTCCGATTCTCTTGCCTCGACCGACTGGGCCAACGCGTCCTTGAATGCCATCCAACCCAGCAGTGCGCACTTCACCCGGGCCGGGTACTTGCTGACGCCGGCCAGTGCGACGCCATCGCCGATCACGTCCTCGTCGCCCTCGTCGGAGCCACGTGAGGTGATCATCGTGTTGAACGACGCGACGGTGGCCAGTGCGTCGTCGACGCTATTGCCCACGATCTGGTCGTAGAGCACCGATGTCGACGCCTGCGAGATGGAGCAGCCCTGCCCCTCGTAGGAGACGTCGTCGACCGTGTTGCCGTCTGCGGATAGGCGCACACGCAGGGTCACCTCGTCACCGCAGGTCGGATTGACGTGATGTACCTCGGCGCCGAACCCGTCGCGGAGACCTCGGCCGTGTGGATGCTTGTAATGGTCCAGGATCACATCCTGGTACATCTGTTCCATTCTCACGAGATCACTTGACTCCGAAGAATTTCTGCGCCCGCCGGATCGCGGCGGCCAGGGCGTCTACCTCGGCGAGTGTGTTGTACGCCGCGAATGAGGCGCGCGCGGTGGCAGCCACTCCGAATCGACGATGCAGTGGCCACGCGCAGTGATGACCCACCCGGATCGCGACACCCTCATCGTCGAGGATCTGTCCGAGGTCGTGAGCATGGATGCCATCGGCCACGAACGAGACCGCACCACCGCGAGCCTCGGCCGTCGTCGGCCCGACGATGCGCAATCCACCGACCTCCGACAACTGCTCGAGCGCGTGGGTCACCAACCGGTGTTCGTGTGCGGCAACCGCATCCATGCCGATCGCGGTCAGATAGTCGACTGCCGCGCCGAGCCCGACGACCTGTGACGTCATCGGCACGCCGGCCTCAAAACGTTGCGGCGGCGGCGCGTACGTGGAGCCCTCCATCGTCACGGTCTCGATCATCGAGCCGCCGGTGATGAACGGCGGCAAGGCATTCAACAGTTCGGTACGGCCGTACAGCACGCCAACCCCCGATGGGCCGAACATCTTGTGGCCGGAGAACGCCGCGAAGTCGACGTCGAGCGCGCCGACGTCGACCGGCATGTGCGGGACCGACTGGCAGGCGTCGAGCACCACCAGCGCACCGACCTCGCGGGCGCGTCGAGCGAGCTCCGCGACATCGGCGATCGCCCCGGTCACGTTGGACTGGTGGGTGAACGAGACCACCCGCACACTCGGGTCCAGATCCAGCGAATCCAGGTCGATCCGGCCGTCGTCGGTGATCCCGTACCACTTCAGTGTGGCACCGGTCCGACGGCAGAGTTCTTGCCAGGGAACCAGATTCGCGTGGTGTTCGAGTTCGGTGATGACCACGGTGTCGCCCGGCCCCAACCGCCGACCACCGAGGACCTCGGCGCTGCGATCGTCACCGAGGGTGTAGGTGACCAGGTTGAGGGCCTCGGTGGCGTTCTTGGTGAACACCACCGAATCAGGGGTCGCGCCGATGAATCCGGCGATCTTCTCTCGCGCCGCCTCATAGGCATCGGTTGCCTCTTCGGCCAGCTGATGGGCCCCACGATGCACTGCCGCGTTGTGGGTGACGAGAAAGTCGCGTTCGGCGTCGAGAACCTGCACCGGCCGCTGCGAGGTCGCACCGGAGTCCAGGTAGACCAGCGGCTTGTCGTCGCGCACGGTTCGCGACAGGATCGGGAAGTCAGCCCGGATGCGCTCCACGTCGAACCCCGCGGTGTTCCCACCTGTCGTGTTGTCGCCTGTCGCGTTATCGACCGTTGTGCTCAGAGTCATCGAAACCTCCTGTGCGCCAGTGAGTTGTGTCGGTGGTGACGGCGTCTCAGCTGGCGGTGGCAGCCGAGGTGAACCGCTCGTAGCCGTTCTCCTCGAGTTCGTCGGCCAGTTCCGGTCCGGCGGATTCGACAATGCGGCCGTTGACGAAGACGTGCACGTGATCGGGCTTGATGTAGCGCAGGATCCGCGTGTAGTGCGTGATCAGCAGGACGCCGCCGTTCTCGCGCTCCTTGTACCGATTCACGCCCTCGCTGACGACGCGAAGGGCGTCGACGTCGAGGCCGGAGTCGGTCTCGTCGAGGATGGCGATCCGCGGCTTGAGCAGGTCGAGCTGGAGGATTTCGTGGCGCTTCTTCTCGCCTCCGGAGAAGCCCTCGTTGACGCTGCGTTCGCCGAACGACGGGTCGATCTCGAGTGCGGTCATCGCCTCTTTGGTCTCCTTGACCCAGTGACGCAGCTTCGGTGCCTCGCCACGGACCGCGGTCACCGCGGTGCGCAGAAAGTTCGACATCGAGACGCCGGGCACCTCGACGGGGTACTGCATCGCGAGGAACAGACCTGCGCGGGCGCGCTCGTCGACACTCATCTCCAGCACGTCTTCGCCGTCGAGGGTGATCGACCCGGAGGTGACGACGTACTTGGGGTGCCCGGCGATCGCGTAGGACAGCGTCGACTTGCCGGAACCGTTGGGTCCCATGATCGCGTGGGTCTCGCCCGATTTCACGGTCAGATCGACACCCTTGAGGATGTGGATCGGTTCGGCGTCGACGTCGGACTGTGCGACATCGACATGGAGGTCGCGGATTTCCAGGGTTGTCATGTGTGATGTTCCTTCGTGGGCTGGTGAAAAGCGTTCAGGCGCCGGCGTTCTCGAGCTCGGCCTCAACGGCGCGCTCAAGACGTTCGCGGAGTTCGGGGACGGCGATCTTGGCGATGACCTCGCCGAAGAATCCTCGGACCACCAGGCGTCGGGCCTGTTCCTCCGGGATGCCGCGCGCCTGTAGGTAGAAAAGCTGCTCGTCGTCGAATCGGCCGGTGGCACTGGCGTGTCCGGCTCCGACGATCTCACCGGTCTCGATTTCGAGGTTGGGCACCGAGTCGGCGCGCGCGCCGTCGGTGAGCACCAGGTTGCGGTTCAGCTCGAAGGTGTCGGTGCCCTCGGCGGCCGGGCGGATCAGTACATCACCGATCCACACGGTGTGTGCCTCGCGCGAACGATCACCCGGAACACCTTGCAACGCACCCTTGTAGACCACGTTGGATCGGCAGTTGGGCTGACTGTGGTCCACCAACAGGCGCTGCTCGAGGTGCTGTCCGGCGTCGGCGAAGTAGAGTCCCCACATCTCGACGTCGCCACCGGGCGCGTCATAACGGACCACCGGAGACAGCCGCACCAGGTCGCCGCCGAGGCTGATCGCGAAGTGTCGAACCGTGGCGTCCCGCCCGACCTTCAGGTGGTGCGCGGCGACGTGCACGGTGTCGTCGGCCCAATCGTGCACATTGACCACGGTGAGCGATGCCTGATCGCCGACGATGAATTCGACGTTCTCGGCGAAGGTTCCGCTCCCCCGCTGATCGAGCACGACGACCGCGCGCGAAAACGGTTCGAGCCTGATCTGGGTGTGGCCGAATGCCACCTCACCCGCACCGGGGCCGTCGACGGTGATGGTGACCGGCTCGGTGTGTTCGACCTCTTTGCCGACGGTCACCACCGTCGCCGAGGTGAACGACGAATATGCCTGCGCGGCAATCCGATCGAACGGGACACCGCCCTGACCGAGGCGGACGTCGTCACGACCGACCGTCTCGACGGTCACGCCGGCACCGGTTCCGGTGACCTCCACGGTGGCCTCACCGCTGCGTTGTGCGGTGCCGTCATGCAGACCGCGCAGACGACGGAACGGCGTGAAACGCCAGACCTCCTCGCGGGGGCTGGGCACCTCGAAGGCGTTGACGTCGAAGGAGGTGAACTGCTCGCCCTTGTTGACCGCGGCGATGGCGCTGCCTGCAGGGGCGCCGGGGAGTGTGGGATCCGCCATCAGCCGACCGATCCTTCCATCTGGAGTTCGATGAGCCGGTTGAGTTCGAGTGCGTACTCCATCGGCAGTTCCTTGGCGATCGGCTCCACGAAGCCGCGGACCACCATCGCCATCGCCTCGTCCTCGGTGAGTCCGCGACTCATCAGGTAGAACAGCTGATCGTCGGAGACCTTCGACACTGTCGCCTCGTGGCCCATGGTGACGTCGTCCTCACGGATGTCGACGTAGGGGTAGGTGTCGCTGCGCGAGATCGTATCGACCAGCAGCGCATCGCATTTGACCGTGGAGCGGCTGCCGTGCGCGCCGTTGTTGATCTTGATCAAACCGCGGTACGAAGCCCGGCCGCCACCGCGGGCGACGGACTTGGACACGATGTTGCTCGACGTGTTCGGCGCGAGGTGCACCATCTTGGAGCCGGTGTCCTGGTGCTGTCCCTCGCCGGCGAAGGCCACCGAGAGCACCTCACCCTTGGCGTGCTCGCCGGTCAGCCACACGGCCGGGTACTTCATGGTGACCTTCGAGCCGATGTTGCCGTCGACCCACTCCATGGTCGCGCCGGCTTCGGCCTTGGCGCGCTTGGTGACCAGGTTGTAGACGTTGTTCGACCAGTTCTGGATGGTCGTGTAGCGGCAGCGGGCGTTCTTCTTGACGATGATCTCGACGACCGCGGAGTGCAGCGAGTCCGACTTGTAGATCGGCGCGGTGCAGCCCTCGACGTAGTGCACGTAGGCACCCTCGTCGACGATGATCAGGGTCCGCTCGAACTGGCCCATGTTCTCCGTGTTGATACGGAAGTAGGCCTGGAGCGGGATCTCGACGTGCACGCCCTTCGGCACGTAGATGAAGGAGCCGCCGGACCACACGGCGCTGTTCAGCGACGCGAACTTGTTGTCACCGACGGGGATGACGGTGCCGAAGTACTCCTTGAAGAGCTCGGGGTGCTCCTTCAGGGCCGTGTCGGTGTCCAGGAAGATGACGCCCTGCTCCTCCAGGTCCTCGCGGATCTGGTGGTAGACGACCTCCGACTCGTACTGCGCGGCGACACCGGCGACGAGGCGCTGCTTCTCCGCCTCGGGGATGCCGAGCTTGTCGTAGGTGTTCTTGATGTCCTCGGGCAGGTCCTCCCAGGACTCCGCCTGCTTCTCCGTGGAGCGCACGAAGTACTTGATGTTGTCGAAGTCGATCCCCGACAGGTCCGAGCCCCAGTTCGGCATCGGCTTCTTCTCGAAGAGGCGCAGGCCCTTGAGGCGGAGCTTGGTCATCCACTCCGGCTCGTTCTTCTTCGCGGAGATGTCGCGGACGACGTCCTCGTTGATGCCGCGCTTGGCAGAGGCGCCGGCCGTGTCGGAGTCGGCCCAGCCGTATTCGTACTTGCCCAGGCCCTCGAGCTCGGGGTGAGCAGTCTCCGTGGGGAGAGTCATGCGGGGTTCCTCCCGGCCGTGCTTGCAGATGCGTTGTCGGTCTTGGACGCGCGCGCCGCGGGCGGCGCGTGCGAAGTCTTCGGAATGAACGTGGTGCAGACGCCGTCGCCGTGCGCGATGGTCGCGAGCCGCTGTACGTGCGTACCGAGCAGCTCGGCGAAAAATTCCGTCTCCGCCTCGCACAGCTGCGGAAACTGCTCCGCGACGTGGGCGACCGGGCAGTGGTGCTGGCACAGCTGCTCGCCCTGCTGGGGGTGGGGCGCGCTCCGCGCGGCAGCAGCGTACCCGTCCTTGCTCAGGGCCTTGGCCAGCGCTTCCGCGCGCTTCTCGGCGGGGACGGACTCCACGGCCTTGCGGTACGCTCCCGACTGGGCGGCGATCCTGGCGCGGGCGAAGGCGGCGATCGCCTGCTCCCCGCCCTCCTGCTCGGCGATCCAGCGCAGGGCGTCGGCGGCCAGCTTGTCGTACGACTGGTCGAAGGCGTCCCGGCCGCAGTCGGTGAGCGCGAAGACCTTGGCGGGCCGCCCGCGCGTGCGCGCGCCGTAGACCCGCTGCTCGCGGGCCTCGACCACGTCGTCGGCGACCAAAGCGTCGAGGTGGCGCCGGACGGCGGCCTGGGTCAGGCCCAGGCGTCCGGCGAGCTCGGCGACGGTCGACGGCCCGTGGTCCAGGATGGAGCGCGCGACGCGGTTGCGGGTCGACCGCTCACCGGTCGCGAGTTCCTCCTGCGGAGCCTCGCCAACGTTTTTCACAACGCCATTGTTGCGTAATTCCTCGGGACCGGGCAAGCCGCGCCGCGATCACCGGACGGTGCCCTGCGTCACTTAGGTATACCTAACGTGACCTGCGGAAACGATCTTTGGTCGATCGGCCGCCGATCGGCGCCCGGCCCACCGCGGGGCAATCCACTGGCGTCCGCACCCGCCTTCCGGAACACTCCCCCGCATGCCCACACCC